>JBEKTT010000084.1:0-18463 GCA_049515795.1 Syntrophobacteraceae bacterium | reverse complement strand
TCTCTTCCGCTGCCGTTCCATCGTCTGGCGGATGGAGCGCTCAAGAAGGGTGGCGCTTAGCTCGCCTTTAGTAAGCCAGTCGGCTGCTCCCTTACTCATGACCTCAAGATTCAGATCATAGGTTCCATGGCCGGTGAAAAAAACAATCGGAGTCATGGCGCCACGGCTTACGGCCTCTTGCATGAGTTCAAGCCCATTGCGCTCATTAAGCCGGTAGTCCAGCAGGCAGACATCGAACTCATTGGAAAGGATTGCATCCAGTGCAGCCCCGTAATCTGAAACCCACTTGAGGATATATTCCATGGAGGAAATATCTGAGAGTAGGTCCCGGACGACTATGTAGTCGCCCTCATCATCATCGATGAGAAGAACCCTTATGGGATGGCTCTGCATATTCATCCAGGCTCCATTGGAATTGGCCGGCTGTTGAAATAGGGATTCGAAGTCACCTAATTTTTCCCCGGTCAGTTTTTTTGAAATCGCTCTTTGACATTCTATGCGTTTCTTTACGGAGTCGTTCTCTCAGCTCTTCGTTTCTGAGCGCTCTTAAAAGGGATTTCAACTCTCTGTCAAAGGCCATCTAAGCAAGACATGTGCCGACTGACATCATCTGGAAAACCTGGCGCAAAGCAAGACTCCGACTGGTTTCCCATTCGACTGCCGGCCGTTCCTGCCACCTCGTCTTACTTTTTGGAGTAAATATTTTGACGGGATAAACAGTTGCATCCATACGTTTCGACAGGAAAAAAACCCGCCCGGTGCGGCAGGAAAAGCTCGATAAAAGTGAATGCTTTAATTATGTTGGTATGGCGGGCCAAAGGCAAGGGAGAAAAGAAATTAAGAAGACCCTTTTCAAGCAATCAGGGCTTTTGACATCAAGTGTGCCGGGCGGCAATCCACATGAGGTTAAAGGAATTCGACTAGTTTTCCTGCTACGCCTCAATCGGCTTGATGATCAAAACCAGGCCCAACACTACGAATACCATGGTATCGGCTGCAGGTCCCCAGAACCTGCCGGTGATGGACATGACCATCCCCAGGGCAAAGGCAGCCAGAAAAGTACCTCTGATGCTTCCCAATCCTCCAACTACGACCACCGCAAAGCAGATCAACAGGACCTGGAATCCCATGTAAGGATTTACCGCGGTTATAGGCGCATATAATACACCCCCGAGCGCCGCCAGGGAGCTGCCCAGGGTGAAGGCGACGGCAAAATATTTATCTACATTGATTCCCAGGCTGGCTAACGCCTCCTTGTCTTCCAGGCCGGCAACGATGATCTTGCCGACCACGGTGCGGCCGAAGAAGAGTTCCAATCCGGCAAAAATAAGCAGCGAAATCAGAATAATGATGAACCGATAGATTGGAAGCTCCACGCCCAACAGGGGAAATGAGGCGCCGACGGGATCGGATAAAGGAATGGGGATGGCGCCCCAGATCCACTTGATGGCATCCACCCCGATGAGGAGGACGGCATAGGTGGCAATGATGGCGTAATCAATGGATTGTCCGTAGAGTGTCCGGATGACGAAACGCTCGATCAGGTAAGACAATGGGATTACGGCGGTTACGGCGATAATGGCCGAGACGAAAAATCCCACCCCCAATACCTGCATGGCGGTCACCAGGATATAGGCGCCCAGGGTATAAACCAGGGCATGCGCAAAGTTGACGATCCGCATGGTTCCGAAGGTCAGGGACAGTCCAATCGAGATAATGTAGAGGATCCCCCCCACGGTCAACCCGTAGGCCAGCGTGCTGATCATCGGCTCACCTCCGAGTGAGATTTCGACTCCCCGGCCGGCCTCTCGTAGCGATTGATGAAGTCCACCACATAACCCCACACCCCGCTTCTAAACTTGAACACCAGCAGCAGCAGGATCACCCCCAAAAACATCTCCCAACGTTGGATGTAATTGGGCAGGTAATTGCTGATCAGCTTGTAGCTGACACCGCCCACCAGCGCCCCATAAACGCTGCCCGCCCCACCAATGAGGCTGGCAAAGATCACCTCCACACTCCTGAGGGGATCGATGAAGCTCGTGGTCACATAGCTGTAGTTGATAATAAACAGTGCCCCGGCAAAAGCGGACAGAGTGGTCGAGAGGATAAAGGCCGCCATCTTGATGGCAAAGGTGTCATAGCCCAGGAACTTCACCCGGGTTTCGTTTTCCTTGATACCCCGCAGGAGGATGCCGAACAGGGAGTTCGTCAGCCTCCGAACTAAAAATATGACCAGGAGTAGACACACGAAGGTGAAGCAGAAGACTATCGTGCGGTTGGAAAAGTTGAATATCCATATTTTTTTGAAGGAGGCGGACATACCGTCTTCGCCCCCGGTCCAGTGCGAGAATGCCACCAGGATAAGGAAAAATCCCAGCTGGTTGAGGGCAAGGTTAATGAGCGCAAAACATGCGCCCGTGGTACGCACTACGACAGGTCCCAAAATAAGTCCGATCGCCGCCCCTGAACTCACTGCGATCAGTAGCGCCAGAAAGGCATTCCCCGACAGATACTCCCCTGATAGGGCAAAGGCATACGCCCCCACTCCCAGATAGAGCATATGGCCGAACGACAGCCTGCCCATATAGCCATACAGCAGGTCATAGGCCAGCACGAAGATGCAGAAGATCATAAAGTCAATGCTGCGGTCCATCGAGATAATAGGCGCCAGCAGCAGAAAGAGAACTGCGATGACGAGCAAGTCAAATTTCCGCAAAATTCTAAGGGTGGCGTTGAGCATGGATTTTCCGCCAGTAAGGGAGCGGCCGTTATGCGTTACAAATAAGTCTCTAGATAAGCTTGATTTTGGACATCGGCCGGATCGGAAAGCTCAGCGGCTATGTGTCCTTCCTTCATGCAATAGACCCGGTCAGCGAATCTGGAAACCACGGAAAGATTCTGTTCAACGATCACCATAGACACTTCGTCCCTCAAAAGTTCAAGGGCTTTCAAAACCTCTTCGATGGCCCCCGCGGCCAGACCTTCCGTAGGCTCGTCGACAAGGAGCAGGCGAGGTGAGCCCACTATCGCCCGGCCGATGAGCAGGAGTTGCCTTTGGCCTCCCGAAAGGCCTCCTGCCTTGCTTGCCAGGAACATGGATATGTTGGGGTAGACCTGGGCTACCAGATCTATGGCATCGATGAGCCTCACTTTGGCGGCGTAAGCAGCCAGTTCGATATTCTCTCTGACCGTGAGTTTGGTGAAGACCCGTTTGTCCTGAAACACGTACCTGACGCCCAGACGAGCTACCTGATCGGGAGGCCTTCCGGATATTTCCTCCCCATCAAATTTAATACCGCCGCTTAAAGGACGCAGAAAACCGGCAATGGTCTTCAACATGGTGCTCTTGCCGGCTCCGTTACGGCCAACGATAGAAACGACTTCCCCATGCCTGGCGTGCAAAGATATCTCCGAGAGAACCCGGGCGCTCCCGTAAAAAACATTGATCCGGTCAACCGACAATAACATTCTATGACCCTTGAGGCATATTTGGGGGGCGACAAGTCCGGTCGCCCCAATAAACTCGCCGTACCGCCTCGTCGCACAGAACTGATTCGGGAAGGCCATGTGCAATAAACCGGCCCTCGTGCATGACGCTCAAACGCGTAATGAGACCCATGATGCGGGTAATTTTGTGCTCAATGATCATGAGCGTGAACTCATCTTTTATCCGGTGGATCAGATCGAGTACATCGGTAATCTCCACCTCACTCAGGCCGGCAAACGGTTCATCCAGTAGAAGCACCTGAGGTCTTAGAGCCAGTGCCATGGCGATTTCGAGTTTACGTTTATCGCCATAGGAAAGTTGGGAGGTGGGCAGATTCATCTTCTTGGCAATACCCACTCTCTCAAGGGCATAACTGCATTTATCTACAATGTGGGGAGGATGGGGATCGCCCAGGAGCCGCCACAGCAGTCCTTTGGATTCCTCCTGAGAGTGGACGACCGACATGACGAGATTGTCGAGAACCGACAAAGAATCAAGAACAGAGACCAATTGAAACGTTCGTATCAATCCGAGAGCAACCCTCTTATGGGTGCTCTTGTTGGTGATATCGGCGCCGAGGTAAGTAATGTTTCCTTCAGAGGGAGGGAAAAGGCCTGTGAGGAGATTGAAAAAAGTTGACTTGCCGGCGCCATTGGGTCCGATAATACCCGCAACCTCCCTTTTTTGGAGTCTATAGTCCACGCCGTCAACCGCCGTAAGGTCGCCAAAACGCTTAGTAATTCCGTGACTTTGGAGAAGGACCTCTTCCGGCATCAGGGGTTCCTTTATAGTATGCTGGAGAGAGCGTGTTATGTAGAGAGAGGTCAGGAAAGGACCAATGGATCCTTTTCCTGACCTCAAGGTGAGATTCAGACATCAACGGTCTAAGAGACCGGTTGCCGGGGTTAGTATCCCAATGACTTTAAGGACGGCAGGTAATCTTCACCGGTATAGGCGCCGATGACCTTCACCAAGTCCCACTTGGGGTCTTTGCGTTCTGACGCACCTTTGCCCACCACTACAAAGGCATTGTATTTGAAGACCGGTTGGTGGTCCTCACGCCAAGTCCCTTTGCCCTTCATCGATTCGAAGGTGGGCTTTGCCATGATGGCCTTGGCTACGGCCTTGCCTTCATTGCTCTGTGCAATGGACAGGCCCCGCAGGGCTTCCTTCGTACCGGTGTAAGCCATAGCCGAATAGGGATCGGGAGGATACCCGTATGCCTTGGTAAACTTGTCGGAAAAGGCGCGGGCCTGCTTCACGATGGCTTCATCCGGAAAGCCGCTTAAATCATAATACCAACTCATGAGGGAGTAGACGCCTTCCATAGCCTCGGGAGGCACGCCGCTACCAAACACATTCGTCATCCAATCGAACCAGATCTTAGTCTTCTTCTTCAGACCGGTCTCGGAGGCTTGCTTGAGCACGTTGATCGCGTCGGTGCCCCAGTGCGCCAGCATGACGATCTCAGGATTCATCTCCATGATTTTCGTCATATAAGGCGTGAAGTCACTCGTTCCCACCGGCGACTCCAGGTACGTTACTGCGATACCCATTTTGTCGAAAGCATCCTTGGCGCCACGCCATTGATCCTGGCCAAAGGCATAGGCTGGACCGAAGAAGACGATTTTTTTCAACCCCAATTTGGTGGCAATATAAGAAGCCCCGGCGTAACCGATGGAATAGGCACAGCCGTGCACGGCAAAGGTGGTGGGCGCCATCTCTGCTTTCTCAAACATCTTCAAGGCCACCACATTAACCGGGAAATAGCCTATGGGGTTCCGTTCAACTTCTTTATTGAGCGCCCCACTGATAGGAGCAAAGGTCTGCCCGACCACGACATCGGCCTTGTCCTCGTCGACCAGTTCGCGAAAACGACGGATAGCCACGTCCGGTTTGGTCTCATCATCTTTAACGATGTACTTGACCGGGACCTTTTTGCCCCCCCAATCGAGGCCACCGGCCGCGTTAATCTCATCGATGGCCAACTTGGAGCCGTCCAACTGAACCGGGCCTACCGGGGAGGCTGCTCCGGTAAGACCGTATATCAGTCCAACTTTAACTTCTTTTGGCGGCGGCGCGGCCATGGCTGCAACCCCGAGCGTAAATAACACGCAGATCGACGCCGCTGCAACCACTAAACCCGTCTTTCCGGATCTGATTCCAGCCATAGATGCAGCCCTCCTGTTTTCCGCTAAGTCAATTTATCTGGTGAGTAAAGAAGTCGCCTAAGAGATGGCCGCGAGGAACTCCTTACTCGTCATTACTTTGCCGATGCGGGGAAAGATCACCTCTTCGGCATAGAGTTGCTCACGGTCGGTATCAGTCGCAGTGCAATCTTTAATCAAGATCACCCGATAGCCCAAGTCGTAGGCGGAACGAGCCGAAGATTCCACGCACCAGTTGGTATGGAATCCGGTGAACGCGACATGCTCGATCTCGTTTGCACGCAGGAGGTAGTTCAGTGCAGTTGAGTGAAAGGCATCCAGGGTCAGCTTGCCGCGCACCAGGATATCTCCTGCTTTCGGTTTCAGGGGCTCGATGATCTCAGGGCCCGGGGTCCCTTCCACCCAGGCGCCGGTACCCCAATCGGCTTTCATCTCCATTTCTATGCCGCGCAGGCCCTCTGTTCCAGGTCCTCCCGGTTTTAATTCAGGAAAGCCGGGCTTAAAAGCCTGAAATGGGACATAGATGATCTTCACCTTGCCGCGCGCGCCATCCAGGAGGGACTTCAAGTTATTGATAACGCCCCTTTTGGCTAACTGGTCGGCAATGTACTGATACATCGTGCCCCCAGGGCTGAGAAAGTCGTTTTGGGCCTCAATGAGAACAATGGCTGTTTTGTCGGCCGGCAACTTCATGGCTGTATCCTTCTGCATGGGTAGATGTGTATGAATAGCGGGTAGCTGGGCGGGGGACCTTATGTCACCGCCTCCCGAGCTGCTTCCAGCGGCCTGCGTTCACGTCTTCCTGAATTTGGGCCAAAATATATTGGTTATGACTGCTGAATTCACGTTCAGCCTTTTCCGGGTCGCGTCCTCGGAGGGCTCGGAGAAGTTCAGCGTGGTGGTCAATGAGCTTCAGGAAATCGGGCTGCATATGCAGGGTCAAGGGGCGCATCTTATGTTTGATGGTCACGAGGAATTCCTTGAGCCATTCGTTGCCACAGGAATCATATACGGTGGCATGGAATTCAAAGTCCAGCTTTGAATAAGCAAGGATATCGCGGTTCTCGATCACTTCTCTCTGCCTTTGGAGGCATTCGAACATTTTTTGGAGGGAGCTGTCGTTAATGCGGGCAGCCGCCAGCCGGGCCGCCATGCCCTCCAGCACCTCTCTTAGCGCATAAAGGCCCACGACCTTCTCAGCGGCGAGAGATGACATGAATACGCCTCTGTTGTGAATATTATCAACGAGGCCCTCCTGTTCCAATCGCCTCACTGCTTCCCAGGCAGGGGTGAGGCTCACATCGAGCTCTCTGACAATGCTTTGGATATTGAGGCGGCTCCAGGCTGGAATCGGTGATCAGCTATCATCTCCTTCAAGACGGCGTAGATCTGATTGCTGAGCTTTTCCCGTTGCAGCTTTGCCACTCATTCCTCCTGCGCGTGTAACTATAGAAAACCGCCACTGAATTGGCAACGCTTTTTTCATATTTCATGAAGACTGAATCATGAAGAAGTCCATCAGAATTCAGATCATCAGACAAGATAACGGTTCATGAACTCCAGGTCCGGATCCATTGGGATGCAGAGGGGACTTGGGATACGCCTTCTAAATTAGACCGCTCTATCCTGCTGATTCCGATGAATTAATGGGTAGTTTGGGGGATGAGAGATGATACCGCACCGGGTCTCCGGAGGCAAGGCCAGAGCAGTCGGGGATAGAGTGAATGCCTCCATCCAAGTCTCCCGGGCGACTTGCTCAATGAATCCCCGGATTATCGAGTGAGGAAATGTGGAAGTTAGATTTCGAATTGAACATGCAAGTGATATGTCAATTAGACTGGTTTTCGCATTTCATACCGAGTTCAAGATAGTATCAAGTGATACCTGGCGGAGCCTTGAATTCTTTACGCCCCCCACACCCCCTCCGCCTGGCGGAGCCTCGAGATCTATGTGGCGCTCCGGGAGGCGGGCCCCGCGCGTGCGCCCGGCGGAGCCTGGAGATAGAGGGGAAACTTTCCGCCGCTCAGTTTGCGGTTATTCGTCGCTCCTTGGTATCATTCGAAATTATGCCTTTTTCTTCCGAAGTTTCGTCCGTTTCGGTTTGCCGGCCGTCACTGTCTCAGTTGCCGCTTTAGCGGACGATTGGATTTTCTTCTGCCTTCTTGCCTCAATATATTTCTGCAGCTTCTCTGGCAAGCCCCTCTTCTTCGCTGCTTTGCTTCTGGCTTTGGTCAATGATTTTGCCGCCAATGGCGTCCTCATCGAAAACCCGTACTTCTTTTTATATTCTTTCTGCCCCATACCATGAGAGACCAGATGCTTCGACGAGAGCTGTCTCACCTCAGCCCCACATTCAAGACAGATTACTTTGTCGTTTTGGATAGAATTTGCCGGGCTGAGCACGGGTTTGTCTTCTGTTGGTGCTTCTCCAGCACCTCCCGCAGTCGGAGCTAACTCAATTCCTCCAGCCTCAGCTTTTTGCATTTCCTGGAGAGTCCTGAAAACCTGCCGAAGAGAAGAGGCAATATCGGTTGCCGACATTGATGTTAAGGAAACTTGTGTCTGGACGATGTCTGATGCGATCTCGATGAGTTTTTTTGTCATTGGAAATCCTTATCTGAGAAATAACCGAAAAGTTAAAAAATGGCGGCGACAAAGGGCCATTGTAAGTAACTACAACATAAATGCAATTTGTATTTCAATCTTGTGTTTTGTCTCGGTCCGAAAAAGTGAGTGGGAACAAACATGAAGGCAATGCTTGCCCTTTACTGCTTCAACCACACGTAGGTGACATAGCCTACTGAAATAAGGAAGAGCAGAAAGAGAAAAGGGGTCCATCCCTTAAACAACTCAGGCCACATCGATCCAATGGTTATACCGAGGGAGAGCAGGGCAATTTTGAAGATACCCGCTTGCCACCACTTGAGCGTAAAATCCTTGAATATGTTCATTTGAGGCTCCCTTACCATCTTTATCATCGACCATTTAACTCATCTGAATTATATCGCTCCCGTTGGATTTGGCGCGCCTGGCTCGAAAAAAAGACTATTTCACGCTAAGACAGCTTGGCAAAGACCCTGCCGTTTCCGCATTTCAGATTGAGCATGCCACCTATCGGGACACCTGGACCCGCTATCTCGCCAAACGTCCGGGGCTTACGGAGAAGATAACAAGATACACGGTGTGTGAGCAAAGGTCACCCGGAAAGATACCGACCAAGAGATTGAATGGAATCCGGTCTCGGGGATCTGCATGGCCAGGGTGTCCTATCTCCGGATTGCTGCGGCGCTCTCGGAGGCTCAGGATGTGTATGGACTTGCAGCGTACTGCAAGAAATATTACAACACTTCGAAGGGGGCCGGGGTGGAAGAGGAGTTCGTCGAGAATTATGAGAAGTACTGTCATTAGAAGGGAATTGGAGGGGTGCTCCATCGGGAATTAGTGATTAAAGTTCTCCTTTGAAGGTGGTTGAGGGGGATGTTGACCCGCATCCTCCGCCGTAAAAAAAGAAGTAACGACGCATACTTGTAGCTTTAAAAAGGGGGAATAATGCCGAAAGCTGTTATGATACATACGATTGGGGGACCCGAAGTCTTGCGTTTCGAGGAATACGATCCGGGGATGCCCGGTCATGGCGAAGCGCTTGTCCGCCACGAAGCCATAGGGGTGAACTTCATAGATATCTATCACCGGACCGGCCTCTATCCTTTGCCCCACTTGCCGGGGGTAATCGGAATGGAGGGAGCGGGAATAGTCGAAGCTGTCGGCAATGGGGTGAGCGAGGTTTCGGTCGGAGACCGTGTAGCGTATGCGGGGCTTCCTCCGGGAGCTTATGCGGAGGTGCGGGTCATTCCGGCTCATCGTCTGGTTGTGCTTCCTCAAAGCATTTCCACGCGTCAGGCGGCCGGCATGATGTTAACGGGAATGACCGCCCGATACCTCCTTCACGGGTGTTACAGGGTCAAACCGGGCGATACGATCCTCATCCATGCGGCAGCGGGAGGCGTGGGGACACTTGTATGCCAGTGGGGAAAGCACCTCGGTGCAACGGTAATCGGAACAGTTGGGTCGAAGGAAGAAGCCGAAGTTGCAAGAAGTAACGGATGCGACCATACGATCCTTTACAGGGAGGAGGACTTCACATCCCGCGTAAAGGAGATAACGGGTGGAAGAGGTGTTGACGTGGTCTATGACTCCGTGGGCAAGGAAACGTTCATGAAGTCCCTGGACTGCCTGAGGCCTATCGGCACAATGGTGAGTTTCGGACAATCGGGTGGGACAGTTCCTCCATTTGACATCGGCATACTCTCCGCCAAAGGGTCCCTTTTCCTCACCCGGCCGACCCTTATGACCTATACTGCCAGGCGGGAAGACCTTCTTGCACATGCTAAAGATTTGTTCGACGTGGTGGGAAGCGGGGTTGTAAAGGTGCAGATAGGGAAGACCTACTCCCTGGCCGACGCGGGCATGGCCCATCGCGACATGGAATCCCGGCGTACTACCGGCTCCTCGATTCTCATTCCATGACCGGACTTACACCTCTTTAATTGTCATGACGATAGCGAGATGTCAGCCTGGCCCTACCCCGCTGACATTACAGTAAATCTGTGTCCAAGAAAATCGAGCCCGCTATAAGGCCCGATTAAAAAAGCTTGTTCGGCTATAGACTCTGCATTATTATTTCCTAATAGCGTTACCTCCACAACCGTCAGTCCAAGTAAAGGAGTCCAGTATGAATCTTGGGAACAAGCTTGCGGCTGAATTCATAGGCACCTTCTGGCTCGTATTTGGAGGATGTGGGAGTGCAGTACTTGCTGCGGCATTTCCCAAGGTCGGCATCGGATTGCTCGGAGTTGCTTTTGCCTTTGGCCTCACGGTGCTAACAATGGCCTATGCCATCGGACACATCTCCGGCTGCCATCTCAACCCCGCCGTTTCCGTCGGTCTATGGGCCGGCAGACGCTTTCCGGCTTCCGACCTGCTGCCATATATCATGGCTCAGGTGGCGGGTGGTGTTCTTGCTGCATCGGTGCTTTACCTGATTGCAAGTGGAAACCCGGCCTTCAATCTCAGCAGTGGGTTTGCAGCCAATGGCTATGGCGAACATTCACCAGGAGGTTACTCTTTGCTTGCCGGCTTTGTCGCAGAAGTTGTGCTTACGTTTATGTTCCTGCTAATTATTATGGGGTCGACGCACGGGAAGGCGCCACAAGGCTTCGCACCAATAGCGATCGGATTGGGTCTCACTCTTATTCATCTGATAGGGATTCCCGTGACCAATGTTTCGGTCAACCCAGCCCGCAGCACCGGCCCAGCCCTGTTTGTAGGCGGATGGGCACTCATCCAGCTATGGCTCTTCTGGGTAGCTCCTCTAATCGGTGGGACCCTAGGCGGGGTCGTGTATCGGATCTTGGCGCCAGAAGCTGTTGTCGAACCTGCAGTGACCGGCGACTGATCGTGGTCCGAGGCATTTGGTGAAGTAGTACTATCACGGAGAGATCCCAGATTTTTTGGAAGCAGCTATCTCAGTTTTCTTAATCCCTCGTTCACCGCTTGGAGATCAAAATGTTCAGCGTCAAAGTCCTCATCAGCCCAACTTAGCAAATCTTCATTTTCCTCATGGTCTGAGTCCGAAATGGCTTCCAGAAAATCGATGTATCCCCAAGTGCCTCCAACATCTTCAGGTGGACATGCCCTCTCGCCTCCCAAACAAACAGGGTAGAATTCCTTGTGCTCTGCATGTAAAATTTTCTCAACTTGGATCCTATGCTCCCTGTTATCGCCGAAGTCGTAGACGTAAATGAACTTCAGCTTCTCCTTAAGGACTCGTTCAAGTTTGATCCTTCGGGAATCCTTGCAGTCGAACTCGAATTCGGGATCTGGTATGCCATAGTGGACACCGCCTACTGTGAAATTATAGAGGTGATAATCCTGCCATCCCATGGCCGCCTGCATGATTTGGTGAAGCTTGTGGAATGTGATGCTGCATGGAACAGCGAGCCTTCTCCAGATTGGAGGATCGATTTCCAGAAGCGTGACCTTAAGCTGGAATGCGGTCTTGGGGAGATTAAGTTTCTGTTTCTTTCCGTCCATAAACAATACCTTTTCCGATCTCATCATTGCAGGGCGGGATTTCCGATCACACTCAACGGATTACAATAAAATCATGCCGTCTTCTTCCGGCTGGCTCGTCTTTTGACTTTCTTCCCTGTTTCAGCTGCTGAGACACTCGATTTGGCTGTCACCTTGGCCTTACTTTGCCTTCCTGCCTCTATCGCCTTCTTCAGATTCTCGGGCAAGCCCCTCTTTTTAGCTGCTTTGCTTCTGGCTTTGGTCAATGACTTTGCAGCCAGTGGCGTTCCCATCGCAAAACCATATTTCTTCTTATACTCTTTCTGTTTCATTCCATGGGAAACGAGATGCTTCGACGTGAGTTGTCTCATCTCAGCGCCGCATTCGAGACAGATTACTTTGTCGTTTTGGATGGAATTTGCAGGGCTGAGCACGGGTTTCTCTTCTGTCGGCGCTTCCCCGGCTACTTCCGCAGTCGGAGCCAACTCAATTCCTCCCGCCTCAGCCTTTTGCATTTCCTGGAGAGTCCTGAAGACCTGCCGGAGAGAGGACGCAATGCCGGTTGCCGTCATAGGCGTTAAGGAAACTTGTGTCTGGACGATCTCTGATGCGATCTCGATGAGTTTTTGGGGCATCTGATTATGCTCCTCCTGGAAGCATGTGAAATGATAATTGTACTTGAACGCAATTACTCTGCCGACCTGGAACCTTCACCTTTGCAATGGTGAAGCCATTTTCTTCATTGGTGTAGATGATCCTTTCGATCTGTCCTTGAAGTGCGGTCAACATGCTATCCTCTTCGAAAAATCCATTCCCGTAGTGTGTGCAGAATATATATCACAGAACTGAGGAAGAGAGGGTTTTAACCGGCTAATGGGCAGGGGATGTCCTTTTCTCCGCTGGCTCCGGAAAGAATCTCCGATCTGAAATGAGCTGTTGGTTATTCGACCGGCACGGAAACCTAAACTATTCATTACAGTTATGTGGAGCTTGCCCTCTAACTGTAAACCGGGTAAGGTATCTTCCGGCCGATGAGCCACAATTGTGAGGAATAGACATGTTGCATGCAAATTCACGGGATCTCGCCTTGTATGTTACTGACCACTGGGGCGATACACGGTTATTCGAATCGAGCAGCGTAATCGATTGCGGCCCTGGGGATTCTCTCCCTGATCAGAACACTCTCGATCATCTCATCTCATGCTGTTACCAGGCAAGCCTTCTGAGGGAGGAAGGCAGACCGGTGCGGTTCCGTCTCATTTTGAGAGAGCCCGGCTGTTTCGACGGCAAGGATGGTCCACCTACAGGTCTGCATCGACTTCTGTTTAGCGAGCCGCAACCTTTTGATGAGAACGAACTACAGAGGCTGTCTCCTGCGGCCGATTTTTATCGATCTCTGATTGGAGTAAGACATGGCGCTCACGAGGGTCTGCAGATCTGGGGTATTGTCCACTCCGGGTCTCGATGGGTCCAAAATGTGTACGGCGGAAGGACGATCGCACCTGCTCTACCCCTCTCGCTGGTCGTTTACGTGACTGATCCAGGTCGAATATCCGTCTGCAAAGGCCCTTTGACGATTGCAACAATAAATCGTGGTCAGATCGTTTCCCCTACACATGAAGTCTTTGGCTCAGCCTGGCTTTCCGCCGGTTCTGCCTCAATTCGCTCCAGGCTGTGGGAGTTACACATAGCGGCAAAGGATGCAGCCAAAAAGCCCTGGGCGGATCTCAATCCCGGTATTGTGAGCACAATTGCCCAACAAGTAGCCAGGCGTATCATCAGTTCTGTCAGAAATTCCGGGCACGGTGGCACAATCCTCGTGATCCCTCCGGAAATGGTTGAGCAAGCGTTCGAGGAAAACCCATACTTGAGCATTGAATACAGGGTGACTGATGAGGCCACACGAAAAAGATTTCAGACGTTGTTGGTGAACCTTATGAACAAACTTGCCGAGGTGTATGGCCGGAAGGCAAACAAAGGCAAGTCCGTTGGATGGGATGAGTATGTGGCCAGCAACGAAGAATCCCTTGCTTTGTTGGATGAGGCTGTTTTTGATCTTGCGCATCTTTTTGCAGATTTGACTGCGGTGGATGGTGCGGTAGTATTCACCAGTGGGTTCGAGTTGCTGGGGTTTGGGGCTATGATATCCGTGGGACTGAAGGGGGTTAAGACAGTGGCTCGCGCATTGGATATAGAGGGGCTTCAGACAGAACAGGTACACTCCGGAAGCTTCGGTGCACGGCACCGGTCTGTGTTCCGTTTTTGCAATGCCGTGCATGAGGCAATTGCTATCGTAATCTCTCAAGATCGGCTGGTGCGCTTCGTCAAATGGAAAGAAGGCATGGTTACCTATTCGGATCATGTCGCAACAAGCATCATGGATTTTTAGTAAGACGCTGCTCCGTTAAAAGATGGTCCTACCTCAGTGCAGGACTGAGAATGTTCCGCCTCAAAAATGTCCTTTGAGCGGCAACCACTTAAATTACCTTCAGATTAAAGGCGAAGAATATTAAAGGAGGATTTATGGTTTCAAAGATTCTTGTGCCGACAGATGGTTCAAAGACGGCTCGAAAGGCAGTCAGGTATGCGATTGACCTTGCAAAACAGTTAAATGCCTCGGTAATTGTCCTGAGCGTTATTGATAATCGCTCGTTTATAGCCCAGACAGTTCCTGCCATAGATACTCCAACGCATGTAATAGAACCTATCGAGGATTATCTGCGCGAGGCTGCCAAAGGGTATGCTGGAGAGATAAAGAAGCTGTGTGATGAAAGTGGCGTCCAATCAGAGACAGTTATAACGACAGGGCACCCTGTTGAGGATATTGTGAAAGAGGCTAAAAAGTCAAAAGTAGATCTCATTGTTATGGGTTCCCATGGTAGAAGTGCTTTAGCAGCCGCAGTACTTGGCAGCGTTGCCTATGGAGTCATTCATAACAAGACAAAGATTCCTGTGCTCATCGTGCGGTGAGGCTGATAGTGGGCATCTCGCCTTCAACGCTGACGTTGAAATACGTGTCGTGATGACGCCCGTGGATCTTAGAAGGTTGGCCAGTGTCCAGTATTATTCCAGCGAGGACGAACGCGCCGAAGTTCCACTAACAGCGCATTCACTCACTCAACAATCTGGGTACACATAGAGCAAGCCTTCCGGGAGTCTTGCATGGAGGCATTCACTCCATCCCTGACTGCTCTGTCCTTGCCTCCGGACGGCCGGTGCAGTATCATCCCTCATCCCCATTTGCCCGCTTTCAAGTGTTGGAGCAATGAATGACTTTCACCAAAGCCCATCTCGCAGAAGCACTCTTCGCCAAAAACATTTTCACAAAGACTCAGTCGGCCCAGATCATCGACACCCTTTTCGAGCTGATTAAACAGTCCCTGCAAAACGGCGAAGGCTCATCACTGGATTTGGGAAGCTTTCAGTGAAAGAAAAGCAGCAGCGTATAGGGAGGAATCACCAAACTGGGAAGCCGATTACACTGCCATCTGGGAAAGTGGTGACATTCAAGTGCTCCAACGTTCTGCGGGCCGCGATGAATGGGGAGGGTGACTGAAGACGGCGATTACATTATGGAGGTAGGATATGCCGATGGTGACCAATAACCGGCTTACCAACCTTCGACCACAGTCATATAACAATCGGATGTGCTCACCCTGCATCATGCAAGCGCGGCAAAAAAGACAGAACTCGCTAAAAGCTCCATGACTGCATCAGGCCAATACCGCCGGCCGGGGCGCTGCTCGTTCCATAAATTCGCTCATCGATTGATAGCTGCTGCCTTGTCTGCGACTCGTTGGGATCGAACTCAGGGCTCGATACCAAAGGCTGTATGACGCCGCCCCCGAAGGGAAACGCGCCTGGAGTGACGCATTTGAACTTGCCTTCAAGAGAGCATACTAATATCCCGATGAACAGTGTTAAAATAAGTGTTGGTTTTCGAATCATTATTGTCTCTCCCTGGTTATCCAGAATTCAATACTCGACTCAAACTAAATATAAGTATGCATGAGGCCAAAGGGAATAGATCCGGGGATGGCAAACCACATTTCACGCCCTCGAAAAAGCTACTCTCGTACTAATGCTCACTAAATAAAGCAAGAAGAGCCCGTTCAAAGTGGATAGTGAGCCACTATGGACACGGAACAGAAAGAGCGGTGGGAGATGTTTCAGGAACTTACACTGGACGAATGCATCGAAGATATTAAAAGAAACTCGATTCGGCAACCATAAATCAGAAAAGATCAGAAATCGTTTCCATCAACTCCTCTTTCGTCCTCACAACCCAATCGCACGAACACTCGATCATCGAATTTACTACGGCGCTTTCACTCTCCCCTGCTCGACGGCAATCAGTCCTGATCCCGATAATTTTCTGTTCGGGTGATTTCTTCGCGTAGAAGCACCCGAGCTCCAATGCCGTGCCATCATCCACCTGTGAGCGGTCGAGAAGAGCGATTAAAATGTCGGTATCATCGAGATGAAATTTACAGCGGGAGAAGATCTCGAGTTTCGGCTTTGGGCCCAGATGGTCGATTTCTTCGTGGGTAATCAAATCGTAGGGGAAGATGATCTCAAGCTTTGTGCCATGCTCTGCTGCGAAGGATTCAATTTCCCTGATTGCTGATCGTATCCAGTCTCTCTCAGCCTCCGAGAAAAGCGGACCTGCGAAGTTGATTTTCACCTTTTTCTCTTATCACTCTGCATGGAATATAAGTTCCTCCTCCGGGTTGGCACAATCCGGCCTGACCCTTAGCGGTGGCCCTATCAGACAGTGCCCTCAGCCGCATATTCCCCAAGGATGCCCTGCTAGAATACCCCAGGATCGACGATCTCCTCTTAACCCATACCTGAGAGCCCATGTCAATTTGCCCCTTCACCTGAATCCACCATGCAAAATATTCTTGCGAAACCGAAATGTGGCTGTAATATGCTTTAGGCACAATGTTTACCTGCGTTACCCTTTTTCCCTTCGATGGCCTCAATTCCAGGAGGCGAAAATGAAAAGACTCAAATTCCAACTTTTTGTGGCTTTACTGGTTGGATTTGCTGCCGTTGCTTGTACCGGTCACGGGTGTGTCAGCTTATGAAAAAGGCGATTAATCCAAAGCTTACAAAGAGTTCAAGACTGCTGCGGAGCAGGGAAATGCTAAGGCCCAGGTCAATCTCGGAATCATGTATCGCAATGGAGAATGAGTACCTAAAGAGGATGCTAAAGCAAATGAATGTTTTTAATCAAACTGGAAGAAAAACACATTTACTTTGAATCAAAGGAAAAAATAAATGACAAAACTAATTGCGCTATTGGTGATTTTAAGTTTCTTGTTTATTAGAGTCCAATATTGGATGCTCATCTGAAAATAAACTTCAACAATCGTGTGTAGGCGATCCAGTACACACATGGACCAAATCACAACTTAAAACAGCTCTAATGGGCAAAAGACGAGATGAAGTTAAATGTATTATAGGACAACCCAGATTTATAACATTAAATCGTGTAATATGGCTTTACGATAGGAATATTTATGTTTACGATCCAGAATCAAAAATATATCTACCAGAAGTTGAAGTTCATTTTAGTCAACAAACAGGTGGAATAGTTATCAATATTGAAATGTACTAAAGCTACCATGTCATAACTACTGCAACCATTTAAACCCTGGTATTCCGTAAATCGGAATCTGATGAAATTAACACGATTACATGATTAATAAATAATGAACAAAGTAATTGCAATGTTAATGTTTTTAAGTTTGTTGTTTGTTGGGTTGACACATGAGAATACGTCTACAGTAGATAATGCTTTTGAACTTGTACAACAAATGTTGGTTGATGTAAACGGTACACTTGTAATGTTTGCAATGACTTATAAAGAAACGTTAAGCCACCAATGGTGTAATCGGAGCAATGAGCGCCTTCCCAAAGAGATAAATGGCCGATACCAGCGGCTTAAATATAACTCACAAACCGGCTCGGTTTCGGCCGGGCAAAATCACTGGAGACAAGATATGTCGGAACTGGAACCAGTCAGCCGTGTTCTCCGGGAGTGTTTAAAATCGCTCAGTAAAGAAGAAGTGGAAGTTCAATTGAAATTACTTAAAAAGATCAAAAGAAGTTACCGGCTGGACCTGGAATCAATCCATCTGGCCCTCGAAGCCAGCAAAAAGGGCGGAACCGAAATTGTGTATCCGATTTTGTATCGGCTTGTTGGAAAAGAAAGTCTCGATGAATGGCTTAAAAATCCAGCGGTAGCCAAACAGAAAATCAAGGAGACGAAGGACCTGATTGCAGAGGTCGAGCAGCTGATTTCGCTTTTGAAGGCGAAACTAGGATCACTTTCCCCAAAGGCTCGGTGATGAGCCGGTCTTACTTTTCAAACTGGATGGATAAAACAGTTGGACCACGCATTCCGAACCCGTCTCGCCGGAAGAAAAATCAAACCGATCGAAGGTAGGCAAATTACAGTCAATCAGCAAAGAAGGTAAGAGCGGGTATGGCGGCAAAAAAGCGATGGATGTATGTACCACCTGGGTTTTTGCAAAATAGGCATCCTTAGCGTAAATTCTTGTAGTCGAACCTAGATTTCATGCGGGTTCACGCCTCTCAAATCTTGCCAAAAGTCCAAAAACAGTAGGCACACGATTATCATAATTTCTCTTGACAGTGACGAGTAGTACATGCTAATCGAGTAGGCATGTATCTACGAACTACAAAACGCAAAAACACAGATGGA
>JBEKTT010000083.1:0-18748 GCA_049515795.1 Syntrophobacteraceae bacterium | reverse complement strand
GAAAAAGCAAATCAGGAAGAATAAAAACCAAAGGCAGGGAAGCAAAAGGCTTTTGCATGCGCAAAATGGAAGAAAAACGAGCCGCATGTTAGCCGGTCAAATGGTCATAAATGAGTTTCTAAGCCACGAAAACGCCCTTCCCATCGCTTCTTCTCACGGAAGATCAAGCACTTCGCGCGGCCCGACCCCAAACCGCGGATTCCCGGTTGAACTTATGTCAGGCTGGGATTACCGCAACTGTCCGTTAAATAGACCGCCGTGGTACATGCTCCTTTAATAGCTCTTTCACCCCTGCGTTACACACTTCCAATCACCTCTGATCATTTCTCCTATTCTCCCCGCGCGCTCAGAATAGAGTGAGATACTCTCCCAGTTCGGTTCTTTGCTCACTTTCTGCATCAACAAGCTATCCCCGTTGACAAAGCTTGGCAGCATGCCGCCGAGGAAATAGCCGTGTCCGCGCAAGATATCCGTCGCCGCAGGCGCCAATTGACTGGCGAGAGGCAGCCAGACTTGAAAGACCTCCACACCTTTTTCCCGCGCCTGGCTTTCCAAGCGGGCAATGAATGAGTTGAAATCCGGCCCGATGCAATCTATCGAAATCCGCGCGACCTGCGCCGCGTCGAAGACGTTCATGCCGCCATGACTGCTTCCCTCAGCCGGCAAATCATTTCTCGAATACACAAAGGTGCGTTCCACCTTTAAACCGGCATAAAGGTACTCCAACTCATCCCGATAGACCGGCGGCATATGAACGGTTTGCACTCCAGGTCCGTGCATGAAACATCCCAGTATCACAGAGGTGCGGCCAGATGCGTCCGGGCCCATGGCATAGGCAGACGCCGGCATGAGATCGACTTCAAGACCTGATTCCTTAAAATTAAGCTGCAAGCACATTTTCTGCAAATGGACATGGCTGCACACGGGTTCCCCGATAATTCCCTTCGCGCCGCAACGTTTCGAGGCAGTGACTATAGAATGCTCAAACACGCGAGCGAAGGTGCCCTTGCCACGAAAAGCCGGCAGCACTGCTCCTGCTGCATTTTCATAGAGGTGAGCGGCGGAATCCAGAAGAACGAGCGCATCATGGCCAACGACTTCGCCGGCACGTGTCCGGGCCACGCTGGAGATGATGTGACCGGCGGCATTCTCCTCGATTAACCGGTCCGGGAGGTAATAAGTCCTGATGGGGTACCCTGATCCGTAGACCTGGCGAAAAAGCCGGGCGATCCCAGGTGCGTCTTCGATACGAAAAAAATCAATCTCTGTTTCCTGTGTCGTTGTGTCTGAAGCTGGAGTTTTGCTCATTGTCCATCCTCATCCCGGCGCCATCCTGAATAATGCGTCAACTTGACTGTTAAAAAATCATGAGCCTGTTTCCGGGTCAGATTCCATCAGAAAAAGCTCTTGGAATGCCGAAGGTCCAAAAATCATACGATATTCCAACTCCGCTATCAAACTCTTTCCCCAAAGCCAATCGGAGAACCGCGTCTACCCTCAGATGATCCGTGCACTCATTGCAATCTTCGTAAAGGTGGAATTCGTCTCTCTCCTTGACCGGACTATGCACCATAATCTGGTCAATCCGCTTACCGGCTCTAGCCGGAAGCTCTGCTACGAAAAGAGCTGATGGGTTGCGCTTCGCTCCACCCATCCTACGGGTCTTTTCATGGTTTGGGGTGTCCCGCAGGGACATGAGGAACTGTGGTGAACGCTTACCAATCTTCATAGCCTGCCGCTACCTGATAGACCCCCTGGCGCAGCACAGCGGGAGCCTTCCGCGCTCCGCGAGGCACCTCGCTGGGTGGCGTCCGGAATTGAAATGGCATTTTTTAAGCGTTCACCACGAAGAGCGGAGCATAGTCCGGTCAAGGATAGCACACTAAGATGAGGCAAGAGACCCGGAGGGTCTGGAGACCAGGCATTTCGCCCCTTATCTCCTTCGAGGCCTTCACCCCGCTGCGCTCCTCCTTCGTGGTGCATAAAATTATATGCAAAGTGCCGTGAACGGTTACATTTTTTGTAAGCGCCCACCACGAAGAGCGGAGCATAGTCCGGTCAAGGATAGGGCACGAAGAAGAACCAACAGACCAGGAGGGTGTGGAGACCAGGCATTTCGCCCCCTATCTTCTTCGAGGCCTTCACCCCGCTGCGCTCCTCCTTCGTGGTGCATAAAATTATTTGCAAGGTGCGGTGAACGGTTACATTTTTTTTGCCGGGTGCTGTATACAAGTTTGTTTGACAAGGCGCCCGCGAACGCCAAACGCAATTCATAGACACAGCGCAGCGGGCACCTTCCGCGCTCCGCGAGGCACCTCGCTGGGGAGCGTCCGGAATTGGTATGGCATTTTTTTTGTTGAGTGCTGTACATAAGTTTGTGTGACGAGGCCCCCGCGAACGCCCCGTCTCTGGTCATAGACAGGTCATGGAAAGCGTCGAGAATGAGCGGGTGCCTTCCGCGCTCCGCGAGGCACCTCGCTGGAGGACGTCCGGAATCGGTATGGTATTTTTTTTGTCGAGTGCTGTACATAAGTTTGTGTGACAAGGCGCCCGCAAACGCCAAACACAATTGACTTCCGCCTAAAGGCGGTGCGGGTGCCTTCCGCGCTCCGCGAGGCACCTCGCTGGGTGACGTCCAGAATCGGTATGGTATTTTTTTTGTTGAGTGCTGTACATAAGTTTGTGTGACGAGGAGAAAAGGATGATGCAAGAAGCGCAGGTTGCGCCGGCCGAGGCCGCTAAGGGCCGGACCATCCTGGGGCATCCGGCCGGCTTGTTCGTGCTCTTCTTCACCGAGATGTGGGAGCGCTTCTCCTACTACGGGATGCGCTCGCTTCTCGTCCTCTATATGGTCGATCACCTGTTCCTGCATCCCGAAACCGGGCAGAGGGTGCTCGGGTTTGGCCTCGTTAAGGGCGGGCTCGAGGCGATCTTCGGGCCGCTTGCGCCACAACCGCTCTCCTCGCAAATCTATGGGCTCTATACCGCGTTCGTCTACCTGACCCCCTTCTTCGGCGGGATGCTCGCGGACAGGGTAATCGGCCAGCGCCGCGCGGTGATCCTCGGCGCCATCCTGATGGCGATCGGCCATTTTTTAATGGCCGTCGAATCGCTCTTCTTCCCCGCGCTGCTGTTCCTGATCCTGGGCAACGGCGCCTTCAAGCCGAACATCTCGACACAGGTCGGAAGCCTCTACCCTCCAGGCGATCCGCGGCGGGACCGCGCCTTCACGATCTTCTACATGGGGATAAACCTCGGGGCGTTCTTCTCGCCGCTCGTCTGCGGCACGCTCGGACAAAGGCTCGGCTGGCACTACGGCTTCGCCGCCGCCGGCGCCGGCATGGTCGCAGGCCTATGCCTCTACCTCCTCGGGCAGCACACCCTCTCCCCCGACCTCCTCACCAGAACGGCGGGACGGCCGCGAAAGAGAGAGCCTCTCACGCACGACGAGCGGAGGCAGGTCCGGGCCCTGGTGCTGCTGTGCGCGCTCAACATCATCTTCTGGGGAATCTACGAGCAGCAGGGCAACACGTTGCAGCTCTGGGCCGACCGGAACACGAACTGGAACTTCCTGGGCCTGGACATCCCCTCGACCTGGTTCCAGGCGTTCAATCCCCTCCTGATCTTCCTCCTGGCCCCGCTCCTGAACATATTCTGGTCCCGGCAGTCCCGCAGGCGCTCGGAGCCGTCGAGCATCATGAAGATGGCCCTGGGTTGCTTCCTGGCGGGCGCTGCCTACGCGGTCATGATCCTCGCCGCGCAGGGGACTGGGCCGGAGGAGCGCCGCAGCGCCGCCTGGCTCCTCGGGACGATCTTCATCCTGACCATGGGCGAGCTCTATCTCTCGCCGATCGGCCTCTCGCTGGTGACCAAGGCGGCGCCCGCGCGGATCGTGTCGATGATGATGGGCATATGGTTTCTCTCGAGCTTCTTCGGCAACTACCTCTCCGGGTTCCTCGGCACGTTTTGGGAGCGGATGCCCCGCGAAGCCTATTTCCTGATGCTAACGGCACTGGGCATCGGCGGGGGGGCCGCCATTTGGTTGCTCGGGCGTCCGCTCGAGCGGGTCGTCTCGGGGCATGACGGGACGGCCTCTCGGGAGGGGAGTTGATGGCCGGCAGGGCTGCGAGCATAGCATACTTTTGAGTAATACTTTCATTCGCTTGAGGATTTTGCTATCTTTTAAGTATTTGGTTGTTCCGCACACCTTTTCATGGAGGGAGTGGCATGGCTGAATCGCCAGCATTGGAGAGGCTCCTGGAGTTGGCAAAGCAGCTTTCAGCATTCGACAAGATACGCCTCATCGAGCGTCTTGCGCCACAGATCGAGTACGAACTGAAGTCTTGCAATCCTGTTGAGCGGAAACCGCTACGAGGCCTATGGAGTGGTGTGGATCTTTCCGAAGAAGATATTGCTCAGGCACGGCGGGAAACATTGGCCGAGTGGGGTGAGTGAACCTTTGGAAAAGGCAACGGAAATCGGCGTATTGAAAGGAAGCGATACGGATTACGGTAGATTTATCCTTCGCGACCCACAAGTCTGTGGTGGTGAGCCGGTAATTGCGGGAACTCGAGTTACAATTCGAACTATTCTAGCCAGTCTGGCAGAGGGTGCGGGTATAGGAGAAATCCTCAGAGATTTTCCGGCACTTACTGAGGAGCAGGTGATGGCGGTAATAGCATTTGCTGCTGCTTCCGCTGAAGAAGATCTGCCGGTTCACGGTATTCCGAAGGTCGCATGAGGATTAAACTTGATGAAAACATGCCTGTGCGGTTGGTTACTTCACTGGGCGGCATGGGAAACGATGTTGAAACCGTCTAGTCTGAAAAGCTTAGCGGCGTAAAAGACGAAGAGCTATGGTCTGCCGCTCAAGACGAACCGCGTCTTTTGATTACACAGGATCTTGATTTCTCCGACAACCGGCGTTTTCAACCCGGATTCCATCATGGAAGCATCCTGGTTCGGCTTCGCAGACCCGGTGGTGATGCCCTCTTCCGCAAGGTTATAGAGCTTTTCAAGGCAGAGAATGTCGAGAGCCGGCTGGGGTGCTTTGTCGTCGTGACGGATCGCAAGATCCGCATTCATCGGCCCAAACATTGAAGTTGGCGATGAGCGCATCGCGTGGTCACACCTCCTGGAGCCGCACCTACACTTTTGACGCCCCAAGCCCGCTCTCAAGCATTCCAAAAGACTTGCGCGCGGAATTCAAAACTAAACCGTAAATAGTAAGTAACATTAAGATGGCCCCGGGTTGTTTCCTGGGGGGCGCTTCCTCATAAGCGCTCAAATAAGCAGCGCATGAACATTGCCTGTAATTTCAATGCCCCAACGGGGTTGCATCATTTAGCCCACGATCCCTACAGCCCACCCACCCGCGAGGTGCCACCCTGGGTTTTGACGCCCGAATACATTGCCCTAAAAGCTACATAGAAATTGTCCGGTATTCGCAGTTGTGTTTTCCAATTCGGATTTTATATAACTCCTTCAGAGTACAGAGAAAAAAATTATGGAACCCCTCACCCAGGGTGGTGTCCCGCGAGGCGCGGGACTGACCCTGGGCTGAATTATTCAGCCCTTGCAGGGCTTAACACGCTAATTCTGAAATATTTTAGAAAATTGCAATCATGTATACGTCTAGTTTCTTATTTGAGCGCTTATGGGGCGCAAAGAATTCAAGGCTCGGCCAGGTATCACTTGATACTTTCTTGACCGCAACCTGGTATAAGAGTCCAAAGATTCCGCGAAAGACGCGGGGATGCATATGTCTGAACGGAAGCTTTCTTCAGGAGATGGGCAAATATGAATCCTGGCGGCCGAATGCGGGCCGGAAAGCGATAAAATACGAGGAAAATCCATGACGAACAAGGCTTTTCTCGCCGTGTTATTAGCAGTTGCGACAATAGTGACGATGACATCCTATGTGCATGCCGCAGCGGAAGACCTGTTTGACGCTGCCAAGGCAGGAGACATTGCCGCAGTCCGCCGGCTCCTGGAACGGGGCGCGAACGTAAATGCCAGGGATGAGTACCAGGAGACGCCGTTGCATCATGCAGCTTATTGGGGCAAGACCGAGGTTGCGGCGTTGCTCATCCGGAAAGGCGCAAAAGTAAATGCCAGGGATGAGCACCAAAAGACGCCGTTGCATCATGCCGTTTATAGCGGCAAGACCGAGGTTGTGGCATTGCTCATTCAGAAAGGCGCAAAAGTAAATGCCAGGGATGAGCACCAAAAGACGCCGTTGCATCATGCCGTTTATAGCGGCAAGACCGAGGTTGCGGCATTGCTCATCCGGAAAGGCGCAAGAGTGAATGCCAGGGATGAGTACCAGGAGACGCCGTTGCATCATGCCGCTTATTGGGGCAGGACCGAGGTTGCGGCATTGCTCATCCGGAAAGGCGCCAACGTAAATGCCAGGGACGAGAACCAGGAGACGCCGTTGCATTGGGCCGCTGAGGACCAGACCGATGTGGCCGCATTGCTCATTCACAAAGGCGCAAAAGTAAATGCCAGGGACAATTACCAAGAGACGCCGTTGCATCATGCCGCTTCCAGGGGCATGACCGAGATTGCGGCATTGCTCATTCAGAAAGGCGCAAAAGTAAATGCCGGGAACGAGGACCAATGGACGCCGTTGCATCATGCCGCTTTTGCGGGCAACGCCGAGGTCGCGGCATTGCTCATTCAGAAAGGCGCAGACGTAAATGCCAGGGGCGTGAACCAAAAGACGCCGTTACATTGGGCCGCTTTTGCGGGCAACACCGAGGTTGCGGCTTTGCTCATTCAGAATGGCGCAGACGTAAATGCCAGGGACGTGAACCAAAAGACGCCGTTGAATTGGGCCGCTTCTCAGGGCAACACCGAGGTTGCGGCTTTGCTCATTCAGAATGGCGCAGACGTAAATGCCTTACATGGGAAACATTGAACCGGTTATACCAAGTTGCGTTCAAAAAAGTATCAGTGATATCTGGCGGAGCCTTGAATTCTTTACGCCCCCCACACCCCCTCCGCCTCGCGGACCGTCGAGATCTATGTAGCGCTGCGGCGGCGGCCCCCGCGTATGTGGTGGCTTGCCGCCGACAGCGCCGAGCGCGCCTGGCGGAGCCTAGAGATCGAGGGGAATCATTCCCCCACCTGGCAGAGCCTGGAGTTATTAGGCGCTCTTTGAACGCAACTTGGTATTGGTCTAAACTTGACCGTCTTCTCAGGCTGTATACTCATTATGATTTCGGAATCAGGGCGGCTTTCGAAAGAAGCTCTATACACTGTGCATGATACAAAGTATCAGGGGAAGCCTGTCACCCTTTTTTCCGCCACAATCCTGGTTATTGCCAACATGATCGGGACCGGCGTCTTGACGACGCTGGGTCTTCAGCTGATCAGCGTTCATTCTGTTCCTTCCGTACTGATGTTGTGGATCGTGGGCGGCGTGAGCGCTTTCTGCGGAGCGCTTGCGTACGGAGAATTGGGAGCCATTATGCCGAGGTCCGGAGGGGAGTACGCCTATCTAAGCAATATTTATCACCCGGCCGCCGGCTTTCTTTCAGGATGCGCTTCCTTCGTGGCGGGCTTCGGCGCTCCAGTCGCACTTACGGCTATCGCGCTGGGCCACTACATGCAGGCCGTTTTCCCGGAGATAAACAGGACGGCGGCGGCCGTTTCCGTAATCGCCGTCCTCACCATGATTCATCTGGTGGATGTAAGGTTCGGCTGCCAATTTCAGAATGTTTTAACGGCAGGCAAAATTCTGCTCATCGTCACGTTCATTGCCGCAGGTTTTTTCACCCCACATCCGCAACAGGTTGTCCTGTGGGAGGGAAAAGAGGTGGAAACGATCTTCAGCCCTGCATTTGCCGTTGCTCTCGTGTATGTATCCTATGCCTACTCCGGCTGGAACGCATCGGCTTACGTTGCCGGTGAAATTCAAAAGCCTGAGCGAAACCTTCCTGTCTCCCTCTTTGTGGGAACTCTCTTCGTGTCGATATGCTACGTTCTGCTCAACTTCATCTTTCTTTATACCGTGCCGGTTCAGCAGCTCACCGGCAGAATCGACGTCGCATACCTGTCCGCCAAGGCCGTATTTGGATCGAGCGGCGCCAGGATCGTTACCCTGTTGATCTGTTTGGCCCTTATTTCAAATCTCAGTTCCATGATCATGGCGGGACCCCGGGTGATCCAGGCAATGGGCGAGGATATCCGCGTTTTAAGACTTTTTGCCAAAAAGAACAGAAGAGGCTCACCTGTCTATGCCATTCTCCTCCAGTCGTCTTTCGCCCTGATTCTCGCAGTCACCTCGACTTTCAATGCCATATTGATTTATGTGGGCTTTACCCTGACCCTGTTCGCCTTCGTAACCGTATTGGGGGTATTTGTGCTGCGTGTGAAGAAGCCCGGCATCAAAAGGCCTTTCAAAATGTGGGGCTATCCCGTAACGCCTGCATTCTACCTGGTGTTGAACGGCTGGATGCTTTGCTATCTCCTGATCCAAAGGCCTTTCCCTTCTGTGGTTGGTCTTTTGACTGTGGGATCAGCGCTGCTGTTGTACGGTCTGCTGGCAAGACCCGCAAATACCACCTCTTAGAGGGATGCTTTCAAATGAGAATCACAAAAGGCAATTTCTTTTCGCAAAGCCTGATTCTTCTTATTTTTTCCGGCTTGCTTTTTTCTTCATATACTCTTTCCTGGCCGGGGTCTGAGACCGGTGCAAATACACCACCGGGTGAGGAGCTTCTAAAGCGCCGGGCCTCTTACGCACAAACCGCCGCGCTTATTGCGGGCATTCGCACTCCGCAGAGCATCCCGGCGCCTCTTGAAAGCAGACCGGTTTGGACCGAATTCGCCAGGTCCTTCGACCACAACTGGGAGAAATACGACAGGATGCAGTTGGCGCCAATGAGGGAGTGGGCCGCCAGCGAGCTGGCCAAACCAATGTCTTCCGGGTTCACCGTATTTTATCCATTCAGCGGGCCGGATTTTATCAGCCCCTACACTCTTTTCCCCGGCGCAGGGACCTATATCCTGGTGGCGTTGGAACCCATAGGCAAGATCCCTGATTTCCAGGCCATGAGCCAGAAGGACTTCGATTCATTTTTTGCGGACATCCGGAAGTCGCTCCACGATCTTCTGAACATCGACTATTTCATCAGTTCACACATGCACACAGGCATGGAAAGCAAAGAACTCAACGGTGTTCTCCCTTTTCTTCTATTCTTCATGGCGAGGGAAAAGACCCGTATCCTCGATGTCGAGTATTGGTTCATGGAGCCGGACGGAACGATTCAGAAAGTCCCCGGCTTTGAGAGCGGCAAGCCCGGTCCGGCAGGCGCCATTCCAGGAGTACGGATTCTCTTTGAAAGCGCAGGCTCACCAGGGAATAAGCCCCAGACACTTTACTACTTTCGGCTGAATCTTTATAATCGCACCTTTCGGCGGAACAGCCATTTTATTACTTTTTTGCAGAACTTTGGGCCGCTTACTACCTTTATGAAATCGGCGGCTTATGTGATGTTCGATCGGCAGGCCTCGATCGTGAGGCAGTTCGTTCTCGATCAAAGCCGGTATGTGCTTCAGGAAGATTCGGGAATTCCGTTCAGGTACTTTGACCCTTCAGTCTGGACTTTGCAATTTTACGGCACTTACAGCGAGCCCCTATCGACTTTCGAAGATGACTACCAGGCGGATCTTGCCAAGATATACGAAACCGGCAGGGACATCAAACCCCTGCCCTTCGGAATAGGCTATCGCTTCCAGGTGGACACGGCCAACCTGCTGTTCGCAACCAGGAAATGACGGCCACTGCCCACTCGGATTTTTGCCAACTAGTACGTTGTCAACAAAGTTATTACATGTTGTAAGGAATCGTCACCCCGGCGAAGGCCGGGGTCCAGTGCTGTTAACCAACTGAAAAGACGCTGGATTCAGGCCTTAGCCGGAATGACGGGCTGAAGGCCCTTACCTATAGGAACTTAGTTTACGCTGCACTAGGCAGATTTGAGGTTGATTTTTGTAGTTGACCCTTTGTGTTGTCGAATCAAACCTGTTACATGGTTGGCGACACATATTACCAGCCATGTTTTACGGGTGCGGAGACGAGCTGCTGCGTTGTTGCAACGCCCTGTCAGGAAGTCATGCACGGCTGCTCTCATCGTAGGATTGAAGTCTGCAATGACCCGCAGTAGACAACGTTCCAACTGATAGTCCAAGGTCGATTGCAACAGGAGCCTTTCGGCCGAAGTTTCCAGGATTAAGGGTTAACAGCTCCGGACAGGCAGGGAACATGGATATCAGCTTCAGTCGGGAACCTAATAACACCCTTGTCGTCAGGCTTGGCGGCCGATGGAGTATTGCCGATGGTATCCCCTCTACAGAGGAACTCCAAAGGCAAATTGCATCGACTCCACACCCTGAAACGGTTGCCTTCGACGGACGCAGGCTTGGGGACTGGGACAGCAGTTTGCTGGCATTCCTGATTCGGATGACTGATTTCTGCAGACAAAAGTCCATCGCTATTTCCAAGGAAGGGCTGCCCAAAGGGGTGGCAAGGCTGCTCGATTTGGCTTCTGCAGTCCCAGAACAAAAAGATGCGCGCAAAGAGAGCGGTCGGGCGCCGTTTTTGTCAAGAGTGGGAGAGGCCACTCTGGAGGCTGTTAAATCGGCAGGCGAGATGCTGGCTTTCATCGGTGAGGCATTCCTTGCGCTTATCAAGCTCCTACGTGGTAAAGCCCGCTTCCGGCGCTCCGACCTGACGCTGCTGATCCAGGAGTGCGGCGCCCAAGCCCTGCCGATAGTGTCCCTCATCAGTGTATTGGTGGGCCTGATCCTGGCCTTCGTCGGAGCCGTACAGTTGAAAATGTTCGGAGCCCAGATCTATGTGGCAGACCTCGTCGGTATTGGGATGGCGCGCGAGATGGGCGCTATGATGACGGCAATCGTCATGGCCGGACGCACCGGGGCCGCTTTTGCCGCACAGCTTGGAACAATGGAAGTAAATGAGGAAACTGATGCATTAAAAACCCTGGGCATTTCACCCATGGAGTTTCTCGTTTTACCACGGATGCTGGCGCTGGTCCTCATGCTGCCCCTGCTGTGCCTGTATGCCGACCTTATGGGAATCCTGGGCGGCGGGATAATCGGTGTCGGAATGCTCAATATTTCGCCGGCTCAGTACTTCCATGAAACTGTATCAGCTCTGAACCTGACGCAGTTTGCCGCCGGCCTGATCAAGGCGGGGGTCTTTGGCGTCCTGGTCGCACTCTCGGGATGCCTTCGCGGAATGCAGTGCGGCCGCAGCGCTTCCGCGGTTGGTGAGGCTGCAACCTCGGCGGTTGTGACCGGAATTGTTTCCATCATAGTCTCGGATGCCCTGCTGACCGTAATCTATGACAGAATTGGCGTGTAGGTCATTTATGGAAAATCATGCGGATCAGACAACTGCCTGCATAGAAGTGCGCGACCTCACCATGGCCTACGGAAGCTTTGTGATTCAGCACGATCTCAGTTTCACTGTAAACAGCGGTGATATCTTCATAGTCATGGGTGGGAGCGGATGCGGAAAGAGCACACTTCTCAGGCACCTCATAGGTCTAAAAGAACCTGCTAAAGGACAGGTCTTCTACGGTAACGTGAGTTTCTGGGATTCCGAGCCTGCCGGCAGAGAGGCCATCATGAGGCGCTTTGGGATCCTCTACCAGAGCGGGGCATTGTGGAGCTCCATGACACTGGCTGAAAATGTGGCGCTCCCTCTGGGTGAATATACTCGACTGAGTACATCGCAGATAAAAGAGCTGGTTTCCCTGAAACTCGCCCTTGTAGGTCTGGCAGGATTTGAGGACTTCTACCCTTCCGAGCTCAGCGGCGGGATGCGCAAACGTGCCGGCCTTGCCCGTGCCATGGCCCTCGATCCGGATATCCTCTTTTTCGACGAACCCTCGGCGGGATTGGACCCGATCAGCGCACGGCGAATGGATGAACTAATCCTTGAGCTTCGTGACAGCCTGGGGGCCACAGTCGTGGTCGTCACGCATGAACTTGCGAGCATCTTCGCTATCGGTAACAACTCGGTTTTTCTCGACGCGGAAACCAGGACCATGATCGCGGTCGGGGATCCCAACAAACTCCTGGCTGAAAGCAATGACCCCAAAATTCGTAGCTTCCTGACCAGGGGTGAACAATGAAAAGCACGATGATTCTGGGCGGCGGTCGCCTGTCAGTGCATTGCGGCAGGCAATAATCCTGAACCTTCCATAACAGGCTCGGAGAACAATGAGCAAACAAGCGAACACAAAGCTAATTGGTGGGTTTGTTGTAGGGGCGATAGTGCTGACCGTGGTCGGAATACTGCTTTTCGGGTCCGGAAAGTTGTTCGGCCATCAAAAGAGATTCGTCCTCTTTTTTCAGGGTTCCGTAAAGGGGCTCAATATCGGCGCGCCAGTGGATTTCAAAGGCGTCAATGTTGGGACGGTAAAGGACATCACGATCGTTCTCAGCAAAAAGGATTTTTCCTTGCTGATTCCAGTCTTTATAGAGATCGACCCGAATCGGATCGCCTTAGGCGGCAAAGAGAGCGAGATAAGAAAACTTGTTGAAACAAGAGAAAGAAAAGGGTTTGTTCAACTGCTGATCAACCAGGGATTGAAAGCGCAACTCACGATGCAGAGCCTGGTCACGGGCCAGCTCGGCATCCACCTCGATTTCTACCCGGATAAACCTCTAAAGCTTGTCGGTGCAGAACCCTCTTATACGGAAATTCCCACGACCGAGTCGACCCTTTCGGCGCTTGCCAAGACCCTGGAGAATATCCCTCTCGGAGAAATTGCCGACAAGTTTGAAAAAACTCTCGACGGTATCGAGAAGCTGGTTAATTCCCCCGACCTTAATGCGACTTTGGTCTCTCTTCATCAGACAGTTGATGAAGCTGATGTATTTCTGCGAAATTTGGATAGCCAGGTAAAGCCATTGGCGACAAGTACGCAACTCACCCTGAGTGAAGCAAAAAAGCTATTTAGAGATGGCGGACAATTAGCCCGCAACCTCGACTCGCGTATTCCATCGCTTATAGCCAGTCTGGAAGATACCTCCAAGGCAGCCGGCCTAACCATGAAGGAGGCAAATAATGCTGTGGACAGGTTTGCCGGAGCTAACTCTGCCGTGCGCCTTGAACTGATAAAGACCCTGAGCGAGTTTTCCGATGCGGCTCGTTCTGTCCGCATTTTGGCTCAATACCTGGAAAATCATCCCGAAGCTCTAATCAAGGGCAAAGGCAATTAATACAGCGGAAGAGGCGACCGATTGCTCCGGGCAAATGAGAAAGGAAAACATATGGCTAATAAAGTTCTAAATTCCGGGATTGCGGCAATCTTCCTGCTTTCTTTACTGTTGCTTTGCGGCTGTGCCTCGAAGCCGTCCAATTACTATATCCTGAACTCGCTTCAAAGCGCGGCGCCTGGTGTAGAGATGGCGAGAACAGACAACGATCTGACCATCGGGGTGGGTCCCATCAATATTCCCGAATATCTCGACCGGCCGCAAATGGCCACCCGGTCAACCCCGGACAGCCTCCAATTTGCCGAGTTCGACAAATGGGCTGAACCTCTGCAGAAGAACCTGACCCGTGTCCTCGCCGAGAACCTTGCAATACTGCTTTCGACAGATCGTGTCGGGGTTTATCCCTGGCTAACCGGCACGCAGGTTCAATACCAGGTGACCGTCGATATTACGCAGCTTGAACGTATGCCGGAGGGGAAAGTCATTCTGGCTGCACGCTGGAATGTTCTGGGAGATCACGGAGACAACTTGCTTCTGGTCAAGAGTTCGCGTTTCAGCATACCAATCGAATCCGCGGGATATGAGGGAATAGCGTCAGCTGAAAGCCGGGCGGTCGAGGCTCTGAGCCGCGAAATCGCGCTGGCGATCAAATCTTTGCACTAGTGCTGTGTCGCAAGGTCTTGTCGAAATGGGAATCAGATGATCCGGATCATATCAAACTCGATGCGTGAAACCATTTCCGAGAGGTATAAAAGCGGCCTTCACCCTCGATGTTGCCTGACATAAGGCTTTTTGCATTGATGTTATACAGCTTTTCCACCCTGCCTGTCCAATTTAGTGACACTGACCGATATAGAGCGATACAGACAGTCCCTTACGTTACCGGTGCCGGGCTTTGCGGTAAGGCAGAATCACACAGCCGGGTCCGGACCGACTTTTACGAGCATCTTGCCGAAGTTTTCGCCTTCGAAGAGGCCGATAAATGCCTTGGGAGCACTTTCAATGCCTTCGATGATCGTCTCTTTCCACTTTATCCTGCCCTGACGAATCCACCGGCCCATATCGGAGGAGAACCGCGCAAGCTTGTCCATGTGATCGAGCACGAGAAACCCCTTCAGGGTCAAGCTCCTGGTAACCGCCAAAAACAGATTCCATGGTCCCGGTTCCCTTTGGGTGGCGTTATACATTGAAATCATGCCGCAGAGCACAATTCTCCCGAATAACTTCATGTTATCCAGTGCGGCTTCCAAATGTTTCCCGCCCACATTTTCAAAGTAAATGTCGATACCTTCGGGACAGAGTCCGGCAAGTTCGGCAGTTAGATCGCCAACCTTTTTGTAATTGACGGCAGCGTCTATTCCCGCCGTTTCAAGGAGCCATGAAATCTTTTCATCGGACCCTGCGCTGCCGACGACACGGCAACCCTTAATTTTTGCGATCTGGGAGACTATTGAGCCGACAGCACCCGAGGCGGCCGAAACAAAGACGATATCCCCTTCCCTGGGTTTGCCGATATCAAGAAAGCCCACATATGCGGCTAAACCCGGCATGCCGAGTGGACCGAGGTAGGTGTGAACAGGCGCAACAGCAGGGTCGATCTTTGTTAGACCCGAGCAATCGGAAATGTAGTATTCCCTCCAACCTTTCATGCCCAGTGCGTAATCACCCCGCTGAAACTTATCATTTCTTGAACTTACAACCTGTCCAACGCATCCTCCCTCCAAAGGCTTGTACAGCTCAAAGGCAGGGAAATAGCTTTTCCCTTCGTTCATACGCCCACGCATGTAAGGATCAACGGACATGTAAATGTTTCTTATCAGAACTTCCCCCTCAGACGGTTCGGTTACCTCCGCCTCCACGAGCTCGAAGTCATCTTCTGAAGGCATTCCGACCGGGCGCTTTTTTAGCCGAATCTCTCGACTTGTAATTTGAGCCATACAATTTCTCCTCTTAGAAAAAGTCATCATCTGCAACAGAACCAAGATAATCACGCTTTAATTGCCCTCAAGCCGAACCAGGCGACATGCGCACGAGAATGTGGGGCACAGGTTTTCAAAAACACACACTATTTTGAAACATAAATGTTGCATATTATCGGTTAAATTCACAAAACCGTTCTAATTTTTGAAGCTTTCCTGCGAAATTCGAAGCTGCTGCGCCGAAAATGAGATAACTCTAATTCCAGCTTCACAGTCAATTTTCAGGCCAATCGGCGAGGGATAAACGCGGATGGGCGCCTCAAAAATGTTTCCCGGCGCCAAGTTTGGCATGATTATTGATTGTGTAATACCTCATTATGGAAAGAAGAATAAGGGAGACCGAACTAAATGTCATATTCGAAACGTGCCGGGTTATCGGACAGGCCCTGAAACTCGACCAGGCCATCGACACTATTCTTGCGATCCTTTCATCATCCCTGGCCATGAAGCGCGCAACCGTTACTCTCAAAGATGAAGAAACCGGCTATCTCATAATCCGTGCTTCTCACGGTCTCACAGAAGCGGCTAGAAAGCGGGGTGTCTATCGCGAGGACGAGGGGATAACCGGCCTGATCTTTCGGACCGCCCAGCCATATATAGTACCGGACATAAGCAGAGAGCCCCTGTTTTTGAACAAGACGCGCTCAAGGCACATTCAGAAGGAATCCGTAAGCTTTCTTGGCGTTCCCATCCTGCTGCACGGAAAGCCGATAGGCGTGCTCCACGTGGACAGGCTGTTCGGGGATGAAGTGCCTTTCGATGAAGACATCCGGCTGCTGTCCATCATTGCGACCCTGATAGCACAATTTGTAAGCCTGAACCTCCAGGTCAGGCTGCGAGAAGCGAAGCTACTGATGGACTGTTCTTCTCCGAGCAAAAGCGACTCAGAGACTCAGAGCCGCTTCTTCATGGTCGGCAAGAGCCCCTCCATGGTGGTGGTGCAGCATCAGATGGAAAAGGTTGCGCCGAGCAAGGCGTCAGTTCTTCTGCTGGGAGAGTCCGGAACTGGCAAGACCCTGGTTGCAAAGATCCTGCATGAATTGAGCACGAGGTCCGGATCTCCGTTCGTGAAAATCAACTGCGCATCTTTGCCCGAGAACCTGCTCGAGTCGGAACTGTTCGGTTATGAAAAAGGGGCCTTCACGGGAGCGGTCAGATCGAAGGCGGGCAGAGTTGAAGAGGCTGACGGCGGCACCATCTTTCTGGATGAAATCGGCGAACTCACGCTGCCGCTCCAGGCAAAACTGCTCCGCTTTCTGCAGGAAAAGGAGTTCGAGAGGCTGGGCAGCGCGATTACCAAGAAAGTCGACGTCCGGGTTCTGGCCGCCACGAACAGAGATCTTGCCGCCGGGGTGGCTGAAGGCACTTTTAGGGAGGACCTCTACTACAGGCTGAACGTCTTCCCCATTCATGTCCCTCCCCTAAGGGAGCGAAAGGATGACATCCCGGACCTTCTGCGCCATTTCGTCGGGAAGATATCTCAGGAGTATGGCCGCAATGTTGACATATCTAAAGCCGCAATGGCCGTTCTCACCAAATACGATTGGCCCGGAAACGTACGGGAGATGGAAAACCTGATCGAGCGTCTGGTTATCATGGCCGATGGCGATGAGATTGATGCGAGCCTGCTGCCTTCATTTTTGAGCGGACAAGGTAACGCTCAGAGCGCAGAACAGCCGCTTTCGCGAATCGAGGAGATCGAACGAAAGGAAGTTCTGGCAGCCCTGGAGCGCAACAGATGGAATCAGACGCGCACTGCAAAAGAACTGGGCATTACACTCAGGCAGATTTCGTACCGGGTCAGGAAATTCGGATTGGATGGTCTGCTGGCAAAGTACAGAAGAGACGCCTGAGATGCATTTGAGTGAGCGTGTTTTTCGGATATCTGTGTTTCTGCGTCGGGGAGTCAGGGGCATAGTCGAAATTGTTGGTTTTGCCTTGCCCCTCCAGTAATCTTATGAGATCATCCCCTTCCGAAATACGTCCACGTGATTTATATTAAAAAAACACCGCTTTATGCGGTTTTGATTTGCCTGGTGAGGATGGTTTTTTAATTGAGCAACCCGGCGACAGCCCAGCAGCAGCCTTTTGAAAATGAGGAACCCGAACAGCAGGGATGCTTTGCGTCGCCGACTGACAAATGCCTGCACAGTCGGCCCCACACCATCCTCGATTCCAAGCCCGGCGCCCCTAAGGGACGCCTGGCCTCGCTGGACGCCTTTCGAGGCTTTGCAATCGCCTTGATGATACTTGTGAACAGCCCTGGGGATTCTGGGGCCGTCTATTCACATTTGAGCCATGTGGACTGGAACGGATGGACTTTTGCCGACGCTGTCTTTCCATCCTTTCTTTTCATAGTTGGAGTTTCGATCGTCTTTTCATTTGCAAAGCAAGAAGAAAAAGGCATACGAAATTCGGCATTTATGGTCCGGCTCCTGAGGCGAACTATCATTCTGTTCGCGCTTGGGCTTTTTATTAATATGTTTCCAGCATTCCACCTGTCAGAGATCCGCATACCCGGAGTTCTGCAAAGAATTGCCCTCTGCTATTTTTTTGCTTCTCTGATTGTCCTGAAGGCGGATTTGAGAGGCCGCATCTTGTGGCTTATCGGCCTGCTTGTCTCCTACTGGCTGATGATGCGGTTCATACCAGTGCCGGGGATCGGCGCCGGGGTGCTCGAGCCGGGGAAAAATTTTGCCGCCTGGGTCGATTCTTATTTTCTGAGCGGGCACATGTGGTCATATTATGCGGGGAAATGGGACCCGGAAGGGATCGTGAGCACAATTCCCGCAATCGCCACCACTCTTTTCGGGGTGCTGGCGGGACAATGGCTCAGGTCTTCTTTGCCCGACCGCAGGAGAGTCGCCGGGATGGTATGCGCCGGCGTGGTTCTGCTCGCCGCCGGTTACATACTCGATCGCTGGCTGCCGATAAACAAGAGCATTTGGACCAGCACTTTCAGCATATTCATGGCGGGGATGGCTCTTGTTTGCCTGGCATTCTTTTACTGGTTGATCGATGTCGAGGATTTTTCTCGATGGGCTAAACCTTTCATTATATTCGGACTGAATCCTATCACCGTATATGTGCTATCGGAAATCTGCGATACAACACTCAGAATCTTGAAGCTGTCCATTTCCAAAGGACAAGTAATAGACTGCCAATCATACGTGTTCGGATATCTGTGTGTCCTTAATTCAAAACCGGAAAGCGCTTCTTTGTTCTACGGGCTCCTGACTCTCCTGTTTATGTTTCTAATCGCATGGATTATGTGGCGAAAGCGGCTTTTTTTAAAGATCTAGCCCAGTTTACGTCCGGAAAGGGTCTTTTTCCACTGACAATCAGCAGCCGGGGCGCCGAAAAATCCTTCTAAGATAGACTAAGTAGTCCATTTCATAAATTCGGTGACGTATCCAAACTGAACTACGCAGCCGCCCGCAGTTCAATTTGGGAATTTAGCTTGTCGATTAATTTGTTCAGCTTCTCTCGAGTGAATTTCCACTCGAAGG
>JBEKTT010000082.1:0-19752 GCA_049515795.1 Syntrophobacteraceae bacterium | reverse complement strand
GATGGTCTCCTCTTATCACTACCAAATACGTAGAGTTTAATGAATTGGAGCAATGATTGGCTGAGTCAGGAGCGTTTCAGTTTCTCAAGTTATTTCTGAGATTCCCTTATTCCGACAAGCTCCTAGAGACGAGTTGGCGTTTCCAACGTTCTACGGAGAAAAATGCCGCAAAGCCGGATAGTCTCCTGATGTACTCACAAGTAAAAGTTTTGTGACGGCTTTGGCGTTTGAATTCATCACGGCTCAGGTACGCTGTTTCCCCGTAATCGTCGGTTTGTACCGTTCCTTCCCGTTCTCCGCCACATGAACTGGGGAAGGGGGCAAAGCAGACGAACCTGGTGCGGAAACCATATTACAATCACATTTTGGTTTCGCAAGAAATTTTTAGAAGGTGGATTCAAGCTACACTCTGGTTGATGTGGCCTTAACATTGCGGGATATGTGAAGTGGGCTATTTGATCGCTGATTTTACGCCCTATGCGGCGTTTTCTGAAAATTTCCTCGGGTCGAGGGTCGGTAATTTTCAATTTGGCCTTCTCCGGTGTAGACGGGTTGGCGCTTTCCACGTAAAATGGCTCTAGGTGCCGATCCACCCCCCTTGGCATCGGCAGGGGTGAAGACAAGCACAAAACGATGACGAATGACACAAGCCGGGGGCGAGAAGTCGATTGTGGGGCATCCTGGCGCTTCCTGGGTGGAATTTGGAGCTTTGGTAAGAGGACACGAAAGACACGAGGAAAAGCCGCTTCAATCTGCTTGCGTGCACAGGAGATGCACAGGAAAGAAAAGGGGTAAGCCGCTTTTAGGCTAACCAATTGATTTTATTGGCGCGCCTGGAGGGATTCGGACCCCCGACCTACGGATTAGAAGTCCGTTGCTCTATCCAACTGAGCTACAGGCGCGCTATCCTCTTATTATTGATTTGTTGAGACGGTTGTCAATAAACTTTCACGGTTCAGTTTTCCCGGTTGGGTAACAGATGTCGGATATCAGAAGCCAGAGATTGGGAAGGATAGACTTCGTAACTGGAGGTGCTCGCCGGATAATCGATAAAAACGCCCCACCCGGCATCCCACACGCAAAATCCAACTCGGTGAACGGCGAGCGGCGAGCAGGACCGGCACGGAGACGCGGAGATATCACCTCACGAGTCACGGGCCTTGCGTCAAAAGCTTCCGGCTCTGGACCCTTGACCCCGGATTCATCAAGGCCGATAATGCGCTGTATTTGGCCTGTGTTTGCACGAAACTCTGCCGCCTGGTTACAGTTGCGAACAGGTGTGAGTGTATCTGCTGATGAGGCTCTTTTTTATTTTGCGTATTCAGCCAAAAATCGCTGCGTATCGTAAACTCTGCCCGGCCATTTCGAGTCTAATAAAGGAATGTGCCCGGCTATCCGGATTTTGGCGGCCTTAGGGAGTTTCCATCCGGAAAGGGTCCTTTTCCGCCCTGGGGCGGTGGGACCGCCTGCCGAGTTGGCCACTGCCTACGGCGGTGGCCGCAGAGGTTTGGCGGGCTCGATCACGGATCTCGACGCTCCGCGAGGCGGTACCGGCGTACGCCTCCGCGAAACCCCTCGATTTCCTTGCCGGGACGAAAAATGCCTCCTTTCCAAATCGGAAACCGCCAGTCTCTTATCCGGAGTTTCCAGATGGCGACTAGGGAGGTAAAATCATGAGTCGATCAATGCAATGGCTCAGCCTAATAGGAGGCATTCTCATCCTTGGATACGGGATATTCAGGTTGCTTGCTCAACCTCAACCAGATTGGATTCCCATGATATTGGGCCTTCTGATAGTGGCGTTTTCCGTTTCCAAGATGGTCAAGAGCAGGGCGGAAAAAGAGAAGAAATAACCCCTTTTGGTTCTATCGCTTCGCGACGAGCAGAAACCATAATTCCTTTTGGTTCTATCGCTTCGCGACGGTCAACAGCCCGCAAAGACAGGCAAAAAGATAACCCCCTTGACGCAGCGGGCTAAATCATTTAACGTCTTTTGCTCCCTGCCCGGGGAGAGCCAAACATTGGACAAATGACAGTGGAAATTGAATAGAGAAGCACTCCACGCTTCGCGGGGTGGTGGAGACGAGGGGCGGGGCGCAAAATCGGAAAAAACTTTACCGGACGGAAACCGGTTATTTTTGGAAGGCCTTCGGGTAATGGAAGATTTGAACATCATAGTTCGGGAGCGGCTGGAGAAGGCCGCTGAATTAGAACGGCAGAATATAGCGCTCTATCCCAACGCCTATCGCGTTCCCGAAAGGATAAAGGACCTGTTGGCCGCCGGCGGGAAGACGGCTGAAGAGCCCGAATCGGATCAAACGGCCTATACGATTGCAGGCCGGGTTCTTTCGATCCGCTCATTTGGCAAATCGACTTTCATGCATATCGCCGACGCGGACGCAAAAATTCAGATATACTTTCAGCAGAACCAGATCGGAGAAGAGAGCTACTCGCTGGCCAAAAAGCTGGACATCGGGGACATAATCCGTGTTTGCGGGCCGCTTTTCAGGACGAAAACGGATGAATTAACGCTTCTTGTAAAAGGGCTCGTGCTGCTTACAAAGAACCTGCGTCCGCTCCCCGAAAAATATCATGGCCTCAAAGACATCGAGCTTCGTTACCGGCAGCGATACGTGGATCTGATCGTAAACGAGGAGGTTAGGGAGACTTTCCGCAAAAGGGCGCAGATAATCTCAGCGATCAGGCGGTTTTTTACGGGGCGGGGGTTTCTTGAAGTCGAAACTCCCATGATGCAGGCCATTGCGGGAGGGGCTACAGCAAAGCCATTCAAAACACGTCACAATGCGCTGAACATGGATCTGTACCTTCGGGTAGCGCCCGAGCTCTACCTCAAAAGGCTCCTGGTCGGCGGGTTCGAGCGGGTTTTCGAGCTGAACCGCAATTTCCGCAATGAAGGGGTTTCAACTCAGCACAATCCGGAATTCACCATGCTCGAGTTCTACCAGGCCTACACAACTTATGAAGACCTGATGGGACTGACCGAAGAGCTTTTCGGCGAGATCGCCCTGGAGGTAAACGAGGGCGCAATGGGCCTCGAATACCAGGGCAGCTTTATCGACCTCTCGGTGCCCTGGGCGCGTTACAGCTTCCTCGAATCGCTCACCGGTATCGGAGACGTGCCTCAGGGGGTGGTGGACAACTTCGATGAAGCTGTGGTTTATGCAAAGTCTTTGGGCATCGGTATTGAACGTTTTGAAGGCCATGGGAAGCTGCTCACCAAGATCTTCGATCTGGTGGTCGAGCCAAGGCTGATCCAGCCGACCTTTATCTACCGCTATCCGCTCGAGGTATCGCCTCTTTCGAGAAAAACGGAGGCGGATCCGGAATTCGTCGACCGATTCGAACTGTTTATTGCGGCTCGCGAGATGGCCAATGCGTTCTCGGAGCTCAACGATCCCAGGGACCAGCGCGAGAGGTTCGATCGTCAGTTGGCTGCGTTTCGGGCGGGCGACGAGGAAGCCCACCAGATGGATGATGACTATATCAGGGCGCTCGAATACGGGATGCCTCCGGCAGCCGGGGAGGGGATCGGCATAGACAGGTTGGTTATGCTCTTTACAGATTCACCTTCTATCAGGGATGTTATTCTTTTTCCTCACATGAGACCGGAAAAGAAGAGCCAATAAAAGAGATCATGGGCTTTGAATTTTTCATAAGCATACGGTACCTGCTGGCCAAGCGAAGGCAGACGTTCGTGTCCCTGATCACTTTCATTTCGATTGCCGGGGTGGGGGTGGGGGTAACGGCCCTGATCGTTGTTTTGGCGGTAATGAACGGGTTTCATGAAGACCTTCGCGGCCGCATCCTGGGCATCACCTCTCATGTAAATATCACCAGCTATGGCGGTGCGATTGCCAATTACAGGGAACTGATGGACGAAATCGACAAAGAAAAGGGTGTTGTGGGGTCAACACCGTTCATATACGCGCCGGTCATGATGACTTCGGGCAGGAGCGCCGGGGCTGTTCTGCGGGGAATCGACCCGCTTTCCGCATCCAGGGTTATAAAACTCCAGGAAAACCTCATCCGGGGAAACCTTGCCGACCTGGCCCAGTCTTCACACGAAACCTCGGTGCGATCTTATCCCGGTATAATCCTGGGCGTTGAGCTGGCGAATAATCTCGGAATCAGGGTTGGGGAATATTTGACGGTCATCTCGCCGGCAGGCCGGTTAACTCCGATGGGGCAGACGCCGAAAAGCGGGCTTTTCGAGGTGGTTGGAATAATACAGTCCGGGATGTACGAGTACGATAATACGCTTGCCTATGTGGACCTGCCCGTCGCCCAGCAGTTCCTGGGTATCGGCGACTCTGTTACAGGCATTGAAGTCAGGGTCCATGACATCTACAAGGCGGGCGAAATTGCTGAAGCGTTGAAAAAACGCCTCGGGCCTCCTTTTTATGTTAGCGACTGGATCAAGATGAACAGCAACTTCTTTTCGGCCCTCAAGCTGGAAAAGGTGGTAATGTTTGTAATTCTTACGCTGATAATTCTGGTGGCGGCCTTCAACATAGTTAGTTCCCTGACCATGCTGGTCATGGAAAAAGGCCGCGACATCGCGATTCTCAAGGCCATGGGGGCCACCACGGCCAGTATAAGGAAAATTTTCGTCCTGGAGGGGTTCCTCATAGGCATTTGCGGGACGGGCCTGGGCATTCTGGGCGGCTACACTTTGTGTAGTCTGCTCAAGAGGTACAAATTCATCGAGCTGCCCAGGGACGTTTATCATATTTCCAACCTCCCGGTTAAAATGGAAGCTTTTGATTTGGTGGCTATTGCTTTTGCGGCAATGTGCATAAGCCTGGTAGCGACTCTTTACCCGTCGCGCAAGGCTGCCGGGCTCGATCCGGCGGAAGCCTTAAGATATGAATGATGTTGGGCGGAGCATAGAAGTCCACACCTTGGGACTTTCGATGATATTCGGAAGCGGAATCAATTCCATCGAGCTTTTCAAAGATCTCGATCTTGTGATCCGAAGGGGGGAGAGGATCGCCATAGTGGGGAGTTCTGGCGCCGGCAAATCCACCCTGCTCAATATACTTGGCACCTTGGAAAAACCGACCGGAGGAAAGGTCCTCTACGGTGGAGAGGATGTATTTCTGTGGGGCGAGCGGGAGTTGGCCAATTTCCGCAACCGCAACATCGGGTTTGTGTTTCAGTTTCATTACCTGCTGCCCGAGTTCAACGCGCTTGAGAATGTGATGATGCCAGGTTTGATCGCCGGTCTTCCGAGGGCGGAGGCCAAGTCCAGGGCCGAAGAACTGCTCGACAGGCTCGGTTTGTCTGCCAGGCTCAAGCACCGAGTGGGAGAGTTGTCCGGCGGAGAGCAGCAAAGAGTTGCAGTGGCCAGGGCGCTTTCGCTTCGCCCGAAATTATTTTTGGCCGATGAGCCGAGCGGAAATCTCGACAGCCGTACAGGGCGCACTCTTCATGAACTTTTGGTTTCGCTCAACGAAACGCTCGGTTTGACCATGGTAATCGTTACGCACAACCAGGAGCTTGCTTCCATGATGCACCGGGTCTTGCGCCTGAAGGACGCTCATCTGGAAGAGGAACGGGATCGATCTGAGGTATGTTCGACAGCTTCAATATGATTCTAAATTTATGTGGCGTGAAGCGGGGTTGCGAATATCAGAAAAAAATTGTGTTGGGCTTGTGTGGAGAAGGTGGTATTAGAGGGAGCACGAGACGGGCGGTTGCCTTAAACTTAAAACGGATTCAGGGGTGCGCGGCTTCGGGTTTTGGTTAGACGGGAACCTGCATTAGCGGAGGGGCTGTAGGTCATGGTGTGCAGGAAAAAAGCGGGGGGAGTTGCATGGTTTTTGGTTTTCTTTGTTCTGGCCCTTCATCCAGCGTCGTCTGAGGGCCAACAGCCCAAAGTCGCCGTCTTGCCTTTCGTTATGCACGGCCAGCAAGATGTCGTCAAAACACAGAAATCCATCGATGAGGTTTTCACCCGGCTCGGTGCTCGGGAAGGCATGAAACTGAGCGATCCCCAGGAGGTTCAAAGAACAGCGGGCGGTCCTGTCAGTTCCGAAGAACAGGCGCGGTCCATCGGGAGCAGACTGGGAGTTGCTTATGCGGTATTTGGCAGCTTCAACCAGATCGGCAATACGATCAGTATCGACGCCACGCTGGTGGATGTGTCCGGCAGCAAGAAGCCAGTCGTCCTTTTAGCCGAAGAAAAAGGGGCCGAAAACCTGGCTTTGGCCGTTGGTAAAATTGTGCAGCAGATGAGCGTCTATGTACTTTCGAAGGGATTGATCGCGGATGTGAAAATCAGAGGAAATGACCGTATCGAGGCTGAGGCGATAAAACGTGAAGTCAAGAGCAAGAAAGGTGAATTACTCAAGTCTGAACAGGTGAGTGAAGATATTCGGGCTATTTACAAGATGGGCTTTTTCGAAAAAGTGGACGCTGAAGTCGGCGATTCCCCTGCCGGAAAGATCCTTACGTTTGTCGTACAGGAAAACCCGATTGTCCAGGAAGTCAAACTGAGTGGCCAAAAGAAAATAAAGGAAAAGGACCTCCTGGCTGCAATTGTCACAAAACCGTATGCAATTCTGCAGCGTAACGTGGTCAGCGACGATGTTCAGAAGATACTCAAGCTCTATCAGCAAAAAGGCTATTACAACGCTGAAGTTACCTCTACAATCGATTTTCCTAAAGACCCACACAAGGCAGTGGTTAGTTTCAACATTCAGGAAAAAAATAAAGTTTACATAAAAGCGATAGATTTTGTAGGAAATAATAATATTAAAGCACGCAAACTGCGAGGAGTGATGCAAACAAAAGTCAAGAGCATCCTTTCGTATATAACTGACAGGGGGGTTCTCCAAAAAGACATTCTTGAAACGGATATTGAGCGGATAACTGCATATTACCATGACGAAGGGTATATGGATGCGAAGGTTAGCTCGCCTAATATCGTTCTTAAAGATGACGGATTTCACATAAGCATAACGGTTGATGAAGCCGAGAGATATAAAGTGACCGAAGTCAAGATGACTGGAGATCTTCTAGAAGGTTACGAAAACAAGATCACGAAAAAACTCGCTCTTAAACCCAAAGACTATTTCAGCCGTGAAAAAGTCCGCCACGACATGGACCTTATAAAGATGGCCTACATGAACGAGGGCTATGCACGGGTTGATGTCGACCCTCGAATCCAACGCGATGCTGCAGCACATGTGGCCACAATCACTTTTAATGTCACTATGAAGGAGAAGGTGCGGATTGGTCAGATTTTTATTACGGGTAATACGAAAACGAGGGACTACGTCATTCGGCGCCAGATAAAGGTGTTTGAAGGCGATATTTTCAGCGCGAAGAGAATAGAGGAGAGCGTGACCAGGCTCAAGAAGCTAGACTTCTTTGAAGCGGTCGACGTTATTCCGGTCGATACGCCGCAAAAGGATGTGATGGATCTGAATGTAAAAGTAAAAGAAAAGCAGACCGGTACGATAAGCTTTGGCGGCGGCTACTCTTCTGAGGACGGCGCTTTTGTGACAGGCCAGATACAGCAGAAAAACCTTTCTGGAACGGGCGATTCTGTATCCCTCAAGGCCTACCTGGGCCAAATGGCCTCACGTTACATACTGAGTTATGATAAGCCGTGGATTTTCGGAACTCCGCTGTCAGGCGGAATTGACATATACGACTGGATCCGGGGATATCAGGATTTTACAAAGGACTCCGCCGGCTTCAAGTTGCGTGTCGGATATCCTGTAGGTCTGTACAGCAATTTGACCGTGTTCTACGGGTGGGAAGCCGCAAAAATTGATAACTTGGATGCGGTGGCCGGGGTCGATCCCTTTTTCCTGAGGAATATTCACTACGAGGTGAAGAGCGGGTTTGGCGTTGCGTTTGAACGAAATACAACCGACCATCCTTTTGTGCCCACCAAAGGCACCTATTTGGGCGCCACTGTCGAGTACGACTCTAAAGTCTTGGGCGGCGACTACGACCTTCTTAAGCAAGAGTACCATGCGGGCCTTTATTATCCGCTTTTTTGGAAATTCGTCGGGCATGTGCGTGTTGAGGTAGGGTGGGAGAATTGCCCTGGAGGCATGAATGGCTTTCCTATCTTTGAGCGTTATTTCCTCGGAGGAATAAATTCACTTCGCGGCTGGCAGTTCGGTCAGGTTGGACCATTGGATCCTAACGGCCTGGTGTATGGTGGCGACAAGTACGCGGTCGCCAACTTCGAAGTCCTTTTCCCTTTAGTGGAAAAGTATGGCATACGGGGAGTGCTGTTCTTCGATGCCGGAAACGCATTCCCCGAGGGTCAGAGTATAGATCCTTCGAATTTCAGGTCAGACGTTGGCCCTGGTATCCGATGGAATTCGCCGTTCGGACCACTTCGAATCGAGATTGGGTACGTGCTTGACCAACGTGCGGGTGACCACCCTTATCAGTTTCAGTTTACTGCCGGAGCTTTTTTTTAAGGAGTCGAAAAAAAATGAAGAGATTTTTTCAATGTGTCCTGGTGGCGGCGGGCTTTACGCTGGCCTTTTCTGTGAACGCGGTTGCAGCCGGTGGTTCGCTGAAGATTGGTTATTTTGATCTCCAGACGGCGATAATGCAATCAGATACGGGTAAAAAGTTTCTCGAGGAGATGAAAAAAGAGGAGGACAATTTGAGCAGCGCGCTGGAGGCGAAGGGGCGCGCTTTTATGACCGCCAAGGATGAATACGAGAAGAAGAAAGACGTAATGGACGAGAAAGCCAGGAGCCGCAAGGAGAAAGAATTAACCGACATGTACACGGAGTTGCAGAAGATGCGCTCCGATTCGAGCGCTAAGCTCAATGAGCAGGCAAGTGCCGCCAGGGCGCCTATCCTCAAGAAAGTGCGTGAGGTGGCGGGCAAGATCGGCAGAGATGAGAAGTATGACTTTATTATTGAAAAGAGCGTCCTGTATTTCGAAGGCAATGAAAAAGAAGATCTGACCAAGCGGATCGCCGCCGAACTGGACAAATCGTCCTCTAAATGATTGAGCATTATCGAGGCCGATTTCCTGTATAGGGCGGGACCGGGTCCCGCCCTTTTAATGCCGGGTTGAGATGATTCCTTGCGGAGATAGTGCAGGGCTGGCCATGCCCGCGATTTATCGGTCATTTTTCCTCCAGGCGGTCTATTTTGCCATATGGAAACCGGTGCGAAGAATAATCTAAGGTACAGGGAATCCTTTTCGCTTGGCGAGCTTAGCTGTCTGCTGGATGCGGAGGTCAAGGGGGACCCGGATTTGCTTGTCACCGGCATAGGGGCGCTGGAAAGCGCAACCTCCGGGCAATTGAGCTTTCTGGTTGATTCCCGCTATCGTCATCTGCTCTCAGGATGCAGGGCATCGGCTCTGATTGTGTCTTCGGAATTTCGGGAACTGGAATGCAATCTTCTCATCACCAAAAATCCCTACCTGGCTCTGGCTAAAGCGGCCCAGTTGTTTCTGCCCGATTCGGCAGAGGCAGCCGGAATACATCCGACCGCTTTTATCGGCGAGGGCGTGTTGTTCGGGGAGGGAGTTTCGGCAGGCCCGTTTGCGCATGTTGGAAACTATTCGCAGATAGGCGCCGGGACAAAGATAGGTGCTGGCGCTTACCTGGACAAAGGGGTCCGAATCGGCGAGAGGTGTCTGATACACCCCAGGGTTTGCATCCTTGAGGGGTGCATTATCGGCAACCGAGTTATCATCCATGCGGGCGCTGTAATTGGCGCGGATGGATACGGCTACGCCCAGGACGAACAGGGCAGGCATGTAAAAATCCCCCAGACCGGCATAGTCCAGATCGACGATGACGTGGAAATCGGCGCTAATGCTACGGTTGATCGGGCAACTTTTGGCAGGACATGGATAAAGCGCGGCGCAAAAATCGATAATCTCGTCATGATCGCGCACAATGTCGTAGTGGGCGAGGATTGTCTTCTGGTTGCACAGGTGGGTATTTCGGGAAGCACCCGGCTTGGAAACCAGGTGGTCCTGGGCGGACAGGTCGGGGTAGTCGGCCACGTTCAGATTGGAGACGGAGTGAAAGTCGGCGCAAAAGCCGGCATTCATAATTCCATCAAGCCCAACCAAATTATTGTTGGCAGCCCTGGCGTCCCCCGTGATGAGTGGCTCAGAACTTACGGTAATATACAGCGCCTGCCCAGGCTCAGGGAAGCCTTGAAACGACTGGACGAGAGGGTGCACAGAATCGAGGAGGTACTGAAAAAGGATGATGGACATAATTCAGATTAGAGAATTGATTCCGCACCGCTATCCTTTCCTCTTCGTGGATAGAATCGTCGAATGTACCTCCGATTCGATAGTGGGGGTCAAGAACGTTTCAGCTAACGAGCCCTTTTTCCAGGGACATTTTCCAAACGATCCGATTATGCCCGGCGTCCTCATCTTGGAAGCCATGGCCCAGACCGGCGGCATTCTTGTTTTCACGGTATTTCCCAAGTATATGCACAAGCCTTTTTATTTTGCGGGTTTGGACAAGGTCCGTTTCCGCAAACCCGTTCGACCCGGAGACCGGCTTGTTATGAAAGTCAAACTTCAGAAACAACGCAGCGGGTTTTTCAAAATGCTGGCCGAAGCTTTTGTGGATGATGTGCTGGTGGCCGAGGCTGAAATGATGGCAAACGTCGATCTGAACTCAGGGGAGACTATAGGCGACTAGAAAGGGTTGCGCCCGGCCGAAGATCCTGTTTCAAAAACAGTGGAGAAAAGATGCCGATTCACCCGACTGCAATAATTTCCTCGAAAGCTGAACTTGCCGAAGACGTTACCGTAGGGGCATACAGCATTATCGGCCCGGATGTTAGCATTGGTTTGGGAACCGAGGTGGGACACCATATAGTAATAGAAGGCAAAACTACAATAGGCGAAAATAATCGCATTTTCCCCTTTGTTTCGTTAGGTCTTTCTCCGCAGGACATCACATACGCAGGTGAGGAAACAAGGGTAATTATTGGAAATAACAATATAATTCGCGAAAATGTGACGATTCACCGCGGCACTGCCAGAGGTGGGGGAATAACCCGGATCGGTAACGGGGTCTTTCTAATGGCCTATGTTCATGTTGCCCACGACTGCCAGATCGGAAACGGAGTTTTAATGGCAAATACTGCTACCCTGGGGGGGCATGTGGAAGTGGGCGAGTGTGCTGTAGTCGGCGGGATTGTGGCTGTTCATCAGTTCGTAAGAGTAGGGGAATACAGTTGTATCGGAGGGTTTTCAGCGGTGCGCATGGACATTGCTCCCTATATGCTCGCCACCGGCCCCGCAGGCGCCAAACTCTACGGCGCCAATCTCATCGGCCTCAAGCGCAACGGTTTTTCCGAAAAATCTATCCATGCGATCAAGAAATTTTACAGGATATTCTTTCGCTCAGGCCTGGCCTTGAAAGAGGCGGTTCAAAAAGTCCGCGAGGAGATTGAGCCTTTGCCGGAAGTAGAAAAACTTATCGAATTCGTCTCATTTAGTTCCCAACGAGGTTTAACCAGGTAATGTCTTTGGAAAATCCGCAGAGTTCGGAAGGCAGGATTAGAGAAGTGGGACTTATTGCGGGTAGCGGGCAATTTCCGCTTCTCTTTGCCAATGCGGCACGCCAGGCTTCGGTCCGGGTCCTTGCAGTCGGCTTCGAGGGCGAAACCGATCCGGCGCTTTCCAAATACGTCGACGAATTCCATTTGCTTAGACTCGGGCAATTGAACCGCCTTGTAAAGACTTTCAGGAGCGCCGGAATAACCCAAGCCGCCATGGCAGGAGGAATAAACAAGACCCGGCTGTATTCGAAAATCCGGCCGGACTGGAGGGCCGTGCGATTTCTGAGCAGGCTGAGAAACAGGAAGGACGACTCTCTTCTGAGGGCCCTCGCAGATGAACTGGAATCCGAGGGTATACTTATACAGCCTTCCACCATTTTTCTGCCCGAACTTCTCGCGCCCGAAGGCATACTCACGCGCCGAAAACCAAACCGCCGCGAAAAGGCTGACATAGCTTTCGGATGGACCCTGGCCAAGGCGATCGGCAGACTCGACATTGGGCAATGCCTCGTGGTGAAAGACCAGGCTGTGCTCGCCGTTGAAGGGATAGACGGCACCGACGCCACCATTATGCGCGGAGGGCGTCTTTGCGGGGAAGGCGCGGTAATCGTCAAGGTCAGCAAGCCCATGCAGGATTTGCGCTTCGATGTCCCCGCCGTTGGTTCGGACACCATTGAGGTTATGAAAAGAGTCAATGCACGGGTGCTTGTCCTCGAAGCGGGGAAAACGGTGATATTCGACCGGGACAAAATGATAGACGTCGCTGATTCTGCCGGGATTTCGATACTCATCCAAAATGAGGGATTTCGGCCCCAGGAAAACCAGGACAATGACGCGCTGGCGGTCTTGGAATCGAGTCTTTCGGATCAGAACGGATGGCGGCGTGCGGAGTATGCAGAAGAACAAACGGAACCCCCAAAAGCCATTTTAGTCCGCAGCCCTCGGCCTGACGCCGTGCGGACAGCCGTGATCGGAGTTGGATACCTCGGCCGCTTTCACGCTCAAAAATATGCCAGGCTGCCTGAGGCCAATCTCGTTTCTGTAGTCGATATAAACAGCCAACGCGGGTCTCAGGTGGCAAGAGAGGTCAATACCCAAGCCTTAACCGATTACAGGGATCTCATCGGCAAGGTCGATGCGGTCAGCATCGTTGCGCCCACGCCCCAGCACTTTGCTATCGCAAAGGAGTTCCTCTCGTCGGGGGTGCATGTTCTTCTCGAAAAACCGATGACAAAAAACCTGGAGGAAGCCGACGAACTTATCGCAACGGCAAAAAAGAGCGGTGCAATTCTACAGGTCGGCCACCTGGAGCGGTTCAACTCCGCATTTACGGCCATTCGCCCGCGCCTGCGCGATCCAATGTTCATCGAAGCCCATCGGCTCACTCTTTTTAATGAAAGAGGTCTGGAAGTAGACGTCGTACTTGATCTGATGATTCACGACATCGATATCGTCCTCAACATCATCAATGCCCCTCTCAAAAACGTTCATGCTTCCGGCGTTTCAGCCCTCAGTCATCTTCCGGACATCGCAAGCGTTCGAATGGAGTTTGACAATGGCGCCGTCGCTAATCTCACAGCAAGCAGGATCTCGATCAAAAGCATGAGGAAACTGCGCATCTTCCAGGAGAATTGCTATTTTTCGGCCGACTATGCCACGAAACGCGCCTACGCGGTCTACAAGGAAGCCGAGTCGGGTGAAGACGGCTTTCCCCAGCTTTCGATGGAAGAATTCGAAATAATCGAGAAGGATTCCCTTGAAGAAGAGATCGTCGCCTTTCTGAGGTCTGTCAGAACGGCTGCCCGGCCTGAAGTGGATGGCGAGCAGGGGCGCAGGGCTCTTGCCGTTGCACTTGAAATATCGAGCCGGATCGAGGAACAAATGCGCGCTAAACGCGTTTTTCCGGAGAGCGGGAATTGGAAATTTTCATAAGCGCCGGAGAAGCCTCGGGGGACCTGCACGGTTCCCATCTTGTCCGCGCAATATGGTCTATCGCCCCCCAAACGCGCCTCTCCTGCCTCGGGGGACCTCACATGCAAGCCGCAGGCGTTCCTCTCATCGTTGATAATCGAAACCTTTCGGTTGTGGGCGCAACGGAAATCGCCGGTCATATCCGGGCCATATATGGCGCCTGGCGAAAGATCAGGTCCCACCTTCTTGTAAGTCGTCCCGCACTGGTCGTCTTGATCGACTTTCCCGATTTCAATCTGTTTCTTGGAAAGTTTGCCAAAAAAATAGGCGCCAAAGTCTTCTACTATATCTGCCCCCAGCTTTGGGCCTGGCGGGGAGGCCGCATAAATAAAATCAGAAGGCTTGTTGACCGGATGGCTGTCATACTGCCGTTCGAAAAAGCCTTCTATGCCTCTCACGGCATGGAGGTCGATTATGTCGGCCACCCGCTGGTGGACATAATGGCCGATTTGCCTGACAAAACTCAATGCGACAGCCTCTATCACCTTTTCAACGGACCTCTTGTCGGACTGCTCCCCGGGAGCCGGCGGAGCGAGATTAGTCTCATGTTTGACATCTTGATGGATGCCGGCCGAATCATTTCGCGCTCGTTCCCGGCGGCCAGGTTCTTAATCCCCCTGGCACCTTCTCTGAAGGTACGCGATATGGAAAGCATGGCTGCCCGATGGTCACTGCCGGTGCAGGTCGTGCACAACGACACCTATAGCGCAATCAGGGCGTGCGACCTGATCTTGACCGCTTCCGGTACTGTGACCCTGGAAGCCGCAATTCTCGAAACTCCCATGATAGTGCTCTACAAAGTCTCCAGGCTGAGCTGGCAAATCGGTAACCTGCTCATTAGGGCCAAATTCGCCGCACTGCCCAATCTGATAGCGGGTAAGGCAATAGTCCCGGAATTCGTGCGGGAGGAGCCTACCGGACCACGCGTGGCTGAGTGCGCCATCAAGCTTTTGATGAATCCGGCTCTTCTTGACGAGCAACGGCTGGAGTTGAGGAACATCCGCAATCAGCTCGGCGCCCCCGGCATATCAGAACGGGTCGCGCGGCTCGCCCTGGATACGGCGAGGGGCGTGCTGTGAGGTTTTGCCGATAGGCCACATTAACGGCGTACGAGACGCGGCTTTGTGTTTTGGCCAGCCGGCGCTCCACTTATAAACATCCCTCACTGAGAAGGGTTACGATCTCATCGGCGATCTGGATCGACTGTTTTCCCTCTGTATCGATTTCGATGATCGCAACCTGAGCGTAGAGGGGTCTGCGCTCGGAAAGCACTTTTAAGATCTCCTCCTTTATCGGCAGCTCGGAGAGCGAGGGGCGTGTTTCAAGTGATCCAGGGTCTGAGCTTAATCGAGCGTAAATTGTTTGAGGCGTGGCCTTGAGCCAGACCGTTAAAAAGTGCTTGCGGAGCACTCTGCGGTTTTGTGGATCGAGGACAATTCCGCCTCCGGTGGCGACCACAAGTCCGTTTTGCTCGATGAGGATCCCAAGCAGGGCGGATTCTGATCTTCTGAATGAATCCCATCCGTCCTGTTTCACCCATGTTGCTATGTCGCGCCCGGCTTCCGAGGTCAGGCGCTGGTCCATATCAACGAACTGCCTGGCGAGTTTGCGGGCAAGAATTTCCCCGACGGTGCTCTTGCCCGTTGCACGAAATCCAATAAGTGCTATATTACGCAGTCTCATTTAGAGTCCGATAAGCGCCAAAACAGATGCAAAAAATTATGGATACCCAATCTTCAAATATACCAAATATACACGATAAATTGCAAAAACGCCGCAGTATCGCGAATTACATCCCATTTTTACCTCACCTTACAGCAGCGGCTCTTAGAGTTCTTCATTGGACCTGCCGGTTTGAGATCGTTGGGGAAGAAAATTACCTGGCGTCAATGAATGTCAGGGGGCCCAAGATCGCCGCCTTCTGGCATTTCTCCTATCCTTGCATCCTGTATTTTTTCCGCGATCGTGGCTACCTCACCATAATCAGCCGTAGCCGCGACGGAGAGCTTGCCGCGCGGATGGTGCAAAGGCTTGGGTATTTTCCTTTCAGAGGCTCCCCGGGAAAGGGCGGGGTCGCCGCGTTGAAAGGCATAATTTCTGCTTTTGGAAACGGTCCCGGAGGCGGGTTCGTGGCAGATGGGTCTCAGGGACCGGCGCAGGTGGCTCAAAGAGGACTGGTGCTTCTGGCCATGTACTCAGGCTGTCCCATATTTCCGGTCAGCATAGCCGCCGACAGGTGCTGGCGATTCCGAAGCTGGGACAAGACCTTGCTCCCGAAGCCTTTTGCCAGAGTGGCTATTTCTTTTGGCCCCAAGATAGAGGTCGAGCGGGGGGCTTCATCGGTTGAAATCGAAGAGTACCGGGTCCAACTCGAGCGAACCCTCAACGAAATCACCGGGCAAGCTGGGAAGGCCGCAGGAGCGTTTGCATAAAGTGGTAAATCTGCTAATATATTATAGCGAAGGGATTGCCCTCCGGAGAACTAGGAGTATGTCCGGAGTAGGGCAGATGATCGCCGGTTACATTTCATTTGTGGCTGGAGGAAAGTCCGGGCTCCACAGGGCAGGGTGCTGGGTAACTCCCAGTCTCGGTGACGAGGAGGAAAGCGCAACAGAAAGCAAACCGCCTCCCGCGCTCGCGCGAGGGGTAAGGGTGAAACGGTGAGGTAAGAGCTCACCGGTCCCGGTGGCGACATCGGGAGCCAGGCAAACCCCACCCGGAGCAAGACCGAATAGGAGAGCGTTTGAGGGCTGCCCGTCCGATGCTCTCGGGTTGGTCGCTTGATCCCGCCGGTAACGGTGGGGCCAGAGGAATGATCATGCCCTGTTTGCCTTCGGGCGTTCAGGGAACAGAACCCGGCTTATGCCCTGCTCCGGGCTCCCTTTAATTTTTTCTCGCTGGTTATTTTTAAACATGCCGAAAACATGCGTCATCGTGCCCGCTGCGGGAAGCGGGACCAGGATGGGGGGCGCCATACCCAAGCAGTTTATCCGGTTGGCCGGAAAGCCGTTACTGGCTCATACCTTGAGCGCGCTCGCAAACCTGTCCTTTATCTGCATCATTTTTCTGATCGTTGCTGAAGAGCATATTCCGGATGCCGGGGAGGTTGTATCCGCTTGGAGCGGGCAACGAACTTCGAGCGTGCCCGAGATTTCAATAATAAGGGGAGGCGCCGAGCGGAGGGACAGCGTCTATAACGGACTCAAGAAGCTTCCGGCCGAATGTGACTGGGTGATGATTCATGACGCTGTGCGCCCTTTCGCAAGTCCCGGCCTTATCAAAACGGTGTGGGAAGGCGCCCTGACGGCCGGCGCCTGTATAGCGGCCATCCCCGCAACGGACACCGTCAAACACGCCCGTGACGGCATAGTGCTGGAGACTTTGTCCCGAGATGAGATCTGGCTGGTGCAGACGCCCCAGGTTTTCCGGAAACAGATTGTCGTTGCCGCCTACGAAAAAGCGGTTGCGGGAGGTTGGACCGGGACCGATGACGCCTCTTTTGTCGAACGCATGGGAGTCTCCGTATCCATTGTGCCAGGTGAGCGCACAAACGTAAAGGTAACAACCCCGGAAGACCTCCAGTGGGCGGAATGGTTTCTATCCGTAAGAGCCGGAAAGGGGGGGATCTGATGCGGGTTGGATTCGGCTATGACGTGCACAGGCTCGTTCCGGGGCGCCCGCTGATCCTCGGTGGAATTGAAATTCCATTCGAACGCGGTCTTCTTGGCCACTCGGATGCTGATGTTTTGCTCCACGCCATTTGCGACGCCATGATCGGCGCGGCCGCCCTGGGGGACATAGGCGCTCATTTTCCGGATACCAGTCCCGAATTCAAAGACATATCCAGCCTGATACTGCTGCACAGGACGGCGGCTCTTCTAACGGGGCGAGGGTTGCGGCTGAGAAATATCGACTCCACAATTGTGGCCCAGAGGCCAAGGCTCTCTCCTTTCATACCTCGAATGGTTGAGAGAATTTCCGGCCAAATCGGGCTTGCCTCAAACCGTATCAATATCAAAGCCAAAACGACAGAGACCTTGGGGTTTGCTGGCCGCGAGGAGGGGATTGCGGCATATGCGGTCGCGCTCATCGAAGAACCTGCAGAGCAATAAGAGGGCGGTGGCTCGGACTCCCTTAAAGATTTAAATTAAATCCAGTAAATGATAAATAATTTCCTTCCGTTGTTCGGAGGATAGTTCAAAAGGCCTCCCGCTCCCGCCCCGCCTCGCGGGTGGGTAGGCGGGCTGTCGAGAATGCGCGGTCGGCCCCCGCGCTACGCGCTCACACGTCGCAAAGGGAGGCCGGCAAGCATGCTTCACCTTGTGAAGCAATGCGAAGCTCGCGAAGCGTGATCTATACACCGGAGGCACTTTACTTTTTGGAAGTGCCTCACATTTGGCTTGCCTCCAGCCGCACCACATTTAGTGTCTGCGCTGTCTGCATGGCTGCGCGGAAAGAGTCGATTCTTTTTTTTGAGCAGGGTATTATATAAGTCTATCATACGAGGGGATTGGCAGTTAATGGCTTTGCAGATCTATAACACCCTGACAGGGAAAAAGGAGGAATTCGTTCCTCTGGAACCGGGCAGGATAAGAATGTACGTGTGCGGGATCACCGTGTATGACTTATGCCACATTGGGCACGCCCGCTCCGCAATTGTCTTCGACGTTATCTACCGGTTTCTGTTGAGCCTCGGCTACCAGGTTACTTATGTTCGCAACTTTACAGACATCGACGATAAAATCATCCGGCGGGCGGCCGAGGAGGGGACCGATTACCGTACGATTGCCAACCGGTATATCCGGACCTTCTATGAGGATATGGACGGCCTGGGTCTTCTGCGCCCCACTTTCGAGCCTCTTGCAACCGAGCACATTCCTGAAATGATCGAGATCGTCCGCAAGCTGGTCGAAAAGGGCGTTGCGTATAAGGCTGGAACAGACGTCTATTTCAGGGTTGACCGGTTCCATGGCTACGGGAGGCTGTCCGGGCGCGATACGGAAGACATGATGGCGGGCGCCAGGGTCGAGGTTGACGAAAACAAGATAAATCCGCTCGATTTTGTGCTTTGGAAAGGAAGCAAGCCGGGAGAACCTGCCTGGGAAAGTCCTTGGGGGCCGGGGAGGCCGGGCTGGCATATCGAGTGTTCCGCTATGGCGACCAAGTATTTAGGGCTGACCATCGACGTGCACGGAGGTGGGAAGGACCTGATCTTTCCTCATCACGAAAACGAGATCGCTCAGAGCGAAGGGGCTTTTGAGGTGCCTTTCGTGCGCTATTGGATACACAACGGCTTCGTGAACGTCAATAATGAGAAGATGTCCAAGTCGCTCGGAAACTTCTTTACCATCCGCGATGTGCTGCGGCATGTGCATCCTGAATCGCTGAGGCTGTTCGTCATCAGCAAGCATTACAGAAGCCCTGTGGATTTTTCGGATGAGGCCGTAGGGGAAGCCGAACGTGGGCTCGATCGCCTTTACGGCACTATCGAGTTCGTGCGGCAAAAGGCGGCTGAAGCGGAAGGCGCCGAGTATTCCGATGAGGTCGTGAAAAAGCAGGACCCGGAGCTGTACGAAAAGGCGGAGTCACTCCCCGCATTATTTGCTGGAGCCATGAGCAACGATTTCAACACTGCCCAGGCAATAGGCTATATTTTCGTTCTCCAGAGAAATCTTCAGCGCTTTCTGGACAAATTCGGAAGCAGGAATCTTAAAGGCTCCGCCGCGCAGCTCGCCAGAAAGGCGGCAGATTCTCTGTCGAAACAGTGCAATACTCTGGGGCTGCTGATGCTTGAACCCCAGATCTTTTTAAACCAGCAAAGAAGGCTCAAACTGAAGACGACCGGCATTAGCGAAAATGAGCTGAACGACCTTATAGCATTGCGCCATAAAGCCCGCCTGGAAAAAAACTTTGCCGAAGCCGACCGAATCAGGCTGGAACTCGAGGCAAAACATGTCCAACTTGAAGACTTCCCCGAGGGAACGAAGTGGCGGGTGAGTTTCTAGTATGTTGTCAACAAAGTTATCACATGTTGCAAGGAATCGTCACCCCGGCGAAGGCCGGGGTCCAGTGCTTTCAACCACCTGAAAAAGCGCTGGATTCCGGCCTTCGCCGGAATGAGTGCGCCTGGGAGCAGGCGCGATCTGGGAGGTGAAAGTCCTCCTCCGGGAAATGCCCATTCCCGATAGCCAAAGGTAACTGCGTCACCGCGAGGTGGGGTGGGGAGCA
>JBEKTT010000081.1:0-19906 GCA_049515795.1 Syntrophobacteraceae bacterium | reverse complement strand
TGTGTTAACTCAATCGAGTATGGGCTTCTCCTTGGCATGTCATCCCTCCTTTTGGGAGAGACTATGCCATATTTGATTCAATTATGCAAGAAATACGTCATTGTATTTATGTAAATGACCACTTAGTATAAGCCCTTGCCTGATTTCCGATGGCCGGCGCAGAAACAAAATCAGTGCTGAGTTAACGATCTCGACCTTGAACTGTCAATTTAAAGTGCGGATTTCGAGGATCGTTGCAAAATACAAGTGCTACCTTTTTAGTATCCCCATGACACGATAATGGGTAAAATCGGATTGATATTTTTCCCTCCCCTCCCGGGGGAATGGACCGGTCATAACCAGCCAACTTGCTTCCTCACCCAGGCAAGATTTTTCTTATTTCCAAAACCCCCGTTCCTGTATTCCTGATCTTGAAATCATGAACGTAGTCGCTTCCTTCCCTTACTACTCCGAAATCGAAAGTCGTCTCTGAAAGTTCCACTGTCGGCGTTCCATTTGCTTGTGTAGTGCTAATCTCCTGTGTCGGCGTTCTATTTGTTTGCGCCGTAGTAGTCTCCTGATGTTCAGGCATGCTGCCAGGACTATCGAGAGTATGTGCGCAACCGAGAGGAACTAAAAAAAACCAAACGACAAGCCCAAAAGTTAATAAATTCTTCATTTATAAGCTCCGTTTGCAAGAAAGGAATAAGGCAGGCAGGGCCTTGTAGACTCTGCCTTAAAGCGTTTGACAAGATGTGGCAAACTAGAACAATTACCCGACTCAGTCAAGATAAGACGCACACTGAACTCGGCAATCCGGGCACTCATTGAGCAAGTCTCCCTGGGAGGCTCACAACCAGGCGTGATGGAATTTCGATGCTCGTACAAACGGATCAGTGATAATCGGGTCTCGGTGGCCTTTAGGAAATACTTGAAGGGCCCAAAGGCGAAGGCGCCGGGTGTGGGGCCGGCGCCTTCTGGAGAGAGTTCAACCTACACTGCTACAAGGAGGCTCTTTCACTAATGAATCGGCGATTGAGGTCAAACACGTTAAAGGAAATTTCAAACCTTAGTCTACCCTCCGGTCCATGCCCATACCATTTGTCTTGGCGTTCTGCGGGCTGCAATAAATGAGGAGGGAGACTGAGGAGCGCGCATTCCGAACCCGTCTCGCCCGAAGGAAAATCAAACTTTTAATGGTAGGCAAATTCCGGCCGATCAATAAAATAGGTAAGAGCGGGAATGGCAACGAGAAAGTGTCGGATGTGAGCCACCGAAAGCCAGCAAAACCAAAAGTCCCTGAATACCTGAAATCAGCGCTGAAGGGATGAGAGGAACGCACAAAGGGTGCGAGGAAAAAGGTAACTCCGGAGAAAGTTGAACCCCAAGTGACCTTTTCAGTTGCCCGCCTGCACCATGTTTGATTCATCCCAGCCTCTTTTCTCAACTTCCCATTGAAGATTTTCCGTTGAGTGTTTCGACCGGGCATTTTAACCAGGCTTCCTACTTCGACCTCTTGGGGTTTTATTATAGTTATGTATGGAAAAGAGGACTGTCAACGTCAGATGATATTTCCCCATGATAAATCAGAAGAGATCAGAAATTCCTTCCATCAGCTCCTCCTTTGACCTCACAATCCTATCACACGAACACTCAATCATCGCATTTACTACGGCGCCTTTACTCTCCCCTGCTCGCCGGAAATCAGTCCTGATCCCGATAATTTCCTGTTCGGGTGACTTGCTGGCGAAAAAATATCCGATCTCCCAAGCAGTCCCGCCATCCACCTGAGAGCCATCGAGCAAAGCGATTACAAGGTCGGCATCATCGAGATGGGCGCAGCAGCGGGAGAAGATTTCGAGTTTGGTGATGAAAGGAAAGCCCAGCGTTTATTGTCAGCCACCCGGAGTGGTTCATTCGCTCACCGCCGGAAATGGTCAACTTCCTCGCCGCCATCAATAGACCGCAGGGGGAACTTTGAGGCCCCCTTTTTTGTTGGATTTCAGTTTAGGATGTCTGGTAATATAGCTGAAAAAACCCAGGAGAGAACTTATGGTCCATTATACTCCTCCCAGCTTCCAGGCTTCAGCATTCAACTGCCCTCTTTGCGGTGCTCACTCTAAACAAATCTGGTTAGATGTAAAGAGACATTATCCAGCCGGGGGCGTAATTGGTGGTAAAGAATTAACAATCGCCCAATGCACACATTGTAATAAACTGACATTCTGGCTTGACAGAGCGATGCTGGCCCCTGCTTCGGAAAGCGTGCCTTTCCCCAACCCCGATCAACATGATGAAATCAAGCAAGACTAAGAGGAAGCCCGATCAACTGTCGATCTATCTCCCATGCATCCGAACAGCATTTTGGGGTTGGATTCGGCTCTAAAGAGCCTCTGGAACAACCCCAAAGCCCACAAAACTTTACCCTTTCCCAGTGAACATTCAAGTGATGTGTCAATTATAATGGTTTTTGCATTTCGGCCGAAATTATGCCTTTTTCTTCCGAAGCCTCGTACGCTGTTTCGGGGATTAATCTTTCAATCCTCAACCCGCATTAATTGCTTAGTTAGTTTCAAAAAATTCCCTCAATTTTTTCTAAGATTATGTCGATTTATCTTACATCTTAATATGTTGATCCGGGGGACTCGATCCGAGACACTGGGGAAGACCTCGGCGCAAAGGCAACACGGCACAAGGGTGCCTGTGCATGAAGGACCTCATGAAGTTTGACGTGGCAGCTCAAAAAATGGCAGACAACCTGATCGAGCGTGAAGCTAAAAAGCAGGGCCCGCTCGTCGATGCAGACGCCCCCAAGCCGATAAAAATTCCTTTCAGGATAGACGATCCAATAATGGTGTGTTCCCTGACCGACACGACGCGCATGGCCAGAACAAGGATTATAGGCGCGGTGCACGGCAAATACATCCTGATTGCCGAGCCGACTACAAAGATAAAAGACAGCATTTCGGCTGTTCGCGATCGGGGTTTATTGTGTAGATATTTCAACAATGGCTTTATCTATACATTCCACAGCAGATACCGAACACACCTGAGAAAGGATGTCGTTTGCATAGACTATCCCAGGATATTGGAAGTCAATCAGCTAAGAAAGTATCGCAGGATCAGGGTCAACATCGAAACGGAATGCACTGTTTGCGGTACTGTTGTGTTCCCAGCAAAGATGGCGGACATTAGTCAGGGCGGGTGCCGCCTGATCCTGAATCAACGCACCGGCATTAAAAAAGAAACCAACATCTCCATGACATTCAATCTTCCGAATGTGGCCTTCGTAAGCGGACTTCAAACGGTGGTTGCAAGGATCAGCCGCATCCAAAACAGTCGAGCAACCGAAGTCGGAGTATCATTTACCGGCCCGGACAGCGAGATTTCAAAGATTTCGAATTTCTGCGAATATTGCATGTACTCCGGCATGGAAGAATCCCCCACGCAAGTTTGAACTACGCATTATCGGTGGTTCAAGCGTCCAGCCGTGGTTAACTTCGATTGTCTTGCCTTTTGAACATAATCCAAAATAGCTTTAAAAAGCACGATTATGCTGCCGCCCAGAAAAGTGGTGACATATAAGTGCTCCGGTGTTCTGCGGGCGGGAATGAATGGAGAGGGCGATTGAGAGGCCGGTTCGCCAACGTCGAGAGCTTGATCTAAATGTAGACGGCTTAGACTCGGAATCGTCTTCTCAATTTATCGCTCCACATGGAGAGGATATAATGTATTTTTCTGAAAAAGGTTCTGACCGGCTGCTTGGGGTTGGTAATAATCGTATCCATCTCTTGCTGATACAATATTTTCTCCATGGGGCTACGGTGGGTTTTCATCTTTTCTCCCTTCTCAATTAAGGGGAATTGTTCGTTGCAGGTGGACCATGTGGTACGTTTGTGTCCAGATGTCTCTTCAGAATTTGCCACCAGCCCGTTCATTTTCCAGGGCTTGGGCGGCCTTCATGATTGCATCTCGTATCGTTCCGATTCGAAATGGCTTGGCAATAAAATCAAAGGCCCCTTTGGTCACTGCTTCCCGGGTCGCATCGAGGGTGGCATAACCTGTGATCATTATGACTTTGGTCTCGGGCGACTTGGCTCTCACATTCTCCAAAATCTGCAAACCATCCAGTTCCTTCATACGGATGTCCGTTACTACAATGTCAAATTTCTTCTCCTGCATACGGGCCAAGGCCTCATTGGGTTCCACGAATACCTCCACGTGATAGCCCTCTCTTTGCAAAATGGGCTTGAGTCGCCAACCCACCAAAGGTTCATCGTCAAGGATAAGTATTTCTAACGGCCTCCCCACATCTCCTCCGCTCTCATAATCTGATTGTTGCCGAAAATAACAATCTGATGGCCGCCTCCAGTCGAAGGACGCAGCCGTCGAGTCGATTTTTCACCTGAAGGCTGGGGACTGAATTCGCCCAGGCAATACTGGAGACTGCATTATATTTTAGATATTGTCGAATCCGATAACAAGATGGTATTCGTCAAATAGCTGCGACGAGAATTTCTATATTACAAAGATCGAAACCCATGGTGATATAAAACCTGCAGAACCCCCCTCGCAGACAACTGGGGGAGACACATCAAGAAGTGTCAGGGCAAGAGGCCTGTTAGAAATGTGCCCGGTAAACGATAAATAAGAGATATACCCTTTCGATTGGCTTCTCTACAAAAACTTACAGACGACCTCCGCCAACTCATCCGTTGTCCGCACAATCCTATCGCACGGACACTCGATCATCGGATTCACTACGGGGTCCTCACTCTCACCTGCTCGGTGGAAATCAGTCCTGATCCCGATAATTTTCTGTTCGGGTGATGTTCCGGCGGAGAAATAGCCGATCTCCCCAGCCTGGCACAGAACCAAAGTCTCAACTAACCCAAACAAGGAGCCCTATAGATTAGCCTTATTCCTCTCTGTTCAAATCTTCCTCCACCAATAATTGCCGGAGCGAAGACGCCGTAGTATGTTCTCAACTCGCCCCGGCCCACTTTTCGACCGGTCATTTTGGCTGCTTTTCCCACCGGCGCCAATAGGATTCCCCGCTCGGGCGCAGAGACGCTCGGCAAGACTCCTTTCGACAGGTTCCGGAACCAGACCTGTTACGCGCCCGCCTGATGCTACAACTTCCTTGATGATTCCGGAGCTGATATATATCCAGCGCATTCCCGTCATAAAATAGAGCGTTTCGATTTCGCCGTTCAGTTTTCGATTCATCAGAGCCATCTGGAATTCATAGTCGAAATCACTGACCGCTCGTAGCCCTCGAAGGATTGCATTTGATTTGACCTTGCGCACGTAGTCGACCAGTAGTCCCTGAAATGCGTCTATGTCCAATCGATGCCGCTGGGGGTGGTCTTTCACGGATAACTTGATCATCTCAAGTCTTTCTTCAAGAGTGAAGAGAGGTTTTTGAGCAGGATTGTCAGCAATGGCTATTATGATGCGATCAAAAATCCTCAAGCCTCGATCCAGCAGATCCAGATGGCCGTTGGTAATCGGATCGAACGAACCCGGATACACTACTATCTTATCCATAAACCGCCTCCAGTTATGCGTCCTGACGGCGCATCGGCGTCAGATTGAACATGACAGGTCCTTTATGAAAGATGAAATTGATACATCGCCATGGATGCTTGCCAAATTTTGAGGCTTTCCTTTATTTAGCGGATTCACTGAACGGCCCCATTCTTCGGGTTACTCAGCATCCTTCATTCTTTTGGGGCTGGATTATTAGCCGGAATAATGCCTCAGGGTGTGCGCTATGCATCCGAACCGCATTCTAAGGTCGGATTCAGCCTGATAAAACTTCTTGAACAGCCTTAAAGCCCATAAAACTGTACCATTTCCAGGTCATCCGGTAAAGGAGTACCTACGATCTGGCTTTTCCGTGCCCTGAAGGCTGTATAAATTAGCCCAGGGTCAGGAACGCCACCCTGGGGAGAAACGGACCCCGCAAATCATAATCACCTGAAAAGGTTACATAAAAAGGATGTTTAGGATTGAATCTCAGCATGCTTGAGCAGCAGGGATCAGCTATGCAACCGCTATAGGGTAAAAACTGGTTTTTGCACTTCAGCCGGAATTATGCCTTTTTCTTCCGAAGCCTCGTCCGATTCGGTTTGCCCGTTTCCACTTTCTGAGTTGCCGCTTTAGGAGCGGCTGATTTGGCTGCCACCTTGGCCTTACTTTGCCTTCTCGCCTCAATGTATTTTTGCAGCTTATCTGGCAGCCCTCTCTTTTTTGCCGCTTTGCTTCTCGCTTTGGTCAGTGATTTTGCCGCCAGAGGAGTCCGCATAGCCAAACCACATTTCTTTTTATACTCTTTAGGGCTCATACTATGGGAGACCGGATGCTAAGTGGCAGCCAAACGCTGCACGCTCAATGAAGTGCGCGACCCGCATCAACTCATTTTCCGGATTCGGATTTCGATCTCCTTTTCATCCTTTAGAAGATCCACAATTTTCGCTGTGTCCGTCTCACCGAAGTGATACGGGTAGAGGACTTTCGGCTTAAAACTTTTGGCAGCATCGGCAACCATCTCGGGGGTCATGGTGTAGGGGAGGTTCATGGGAAGAAAGGCAATATCGATCCCCTTGATATTTTTCATTTCCGGGATATTTTCCGTGTCCCCCGCAAGGTAGACTCTCTTGTCGCCGAACGTTACGATGTAGCCGTTGCCCACCCCTTTAGGGTGAAACGGCACCCCTTCACTTCGCATGTGTACCAGATTGTATGCGGGAACAGCCTCGATTTTCAGCCCCATGACAGTCCGCTCATCGCCATTACGCATGACGATACCGCCTGTTACGCGGCCGGCGACCGTTTCGGTCACGACCAGGGCCGTGGCTGGAGTGCGCAGAATATCGAGCGCATTCATATCGAAGTGATCCTGGTGCTCGTGAGTAATCAGAATGAGGTCTGCCTTTGGTAATTTGGTGTAATCTCCCATCTTGCTGAAGGGATCGACATGGATGGTCTTGCCGTCGAATTCGAACATGACCGACCCATGGCCGATAAAAGTTATTTTAAGGCTGCCCCGGGAAGTGTTGAACGAATCCGATTCGAAGTTCCACGCAAAAGCGGAATACGGAACGGCAAGCATCAATAGTATAAACAACACCGGCAACTTGACCATTTCAAATCCCTCCTTCGGGACCAGTGACAGAAAACAATGTTAATGCAGACGGGTAAAACCGGCCGGCGCCAGACAGCCCTGCCAATCGGCCCACGAAGAATGGCGATGTTTCAGGGTCAGGTAGGCCGGAACAGAAAGGCCGTTGCCTCTATTATCTATTCGCTCCCGATACTTGAATCCATTATTTAAAGCCGGCTTCAGATAAAAAGGTGCTGCTGATCTGCACAATGTGTAGAGTCTGACCATCACTATAGAACCAGATTTCCAATCAATGGATTACCATAAAATCACGCCTTCTTTTTCGGGCTAAACCGCTGTCTGACTTTCTTGACTCTTTTCCCTGTTTCAGCTTCCGGACCACTCGTTTTGGCTGCCACCTTAGCCTTTGCTTGCCTTCTTGCCTCCATGTACTTCTGCAGCTTATCCGGCAGCCCTCTCTTTTTAGCTGCTTTGCTTCTGGATTTGGTCAGAGATTTTGCCGCCAAAGGGGTCCTCATTGTGAATCCGTATTTCTTTCTGTATTCCTTCTGGCTCATCTCATGGGAGACCAGGTGCTTCGATGTGAGTTGTCTCATCTCAGCGCCGCATTCGAGACAGATTACTTTGTCGTTTTGGATGGAATTTTGCGGCGTGAGCTTAGTTGTGGCTACTTCCACAGCCGGAGCTAACTCAATTCCTCCCGCCTCAGCTTTTTGCATTTCCTGGAGCGTGCTGAAAACCTGCCGCAGAGAAGAGGAGATATCGGCCGCTGACATAGATGTTAACAATACCTGGGTCTGAACGATTTCTGATGCGATCTCGATGAGTTTTTTGGGCATCTGGTGAATCCTTTTGGGTAAGGTAAATGAGAACGTCAATATTCAGAATTTCATTCATTTTATTAGGTTAGTACATGAATGCAATGTTTTTCGAACCCGCTTGGGGAGTATCCACACGGAAGACCGGCCAGAATCGATCACTCCTGAATATCTGGGGAGATGATTCGGTCTTGGATCACCCTCTCATTGACCAAAGACCCTTTCGCAGCTATTCTTCGACCACATAGAATAAATCCGGTGCTTTTTGAGATGGGAGAGTGAAATGAAGATTGTCTGCTTGCTTGGAAGCCCAAGGGCAAAAGGAAATAGTGCCGCCATAGCAAATCGATTCTGTGACTCCGCCGAAAGGCTTGGCGCAGAGGTTCAGACTGTCGCCCTGAACAAGCTCGAATATCGTGGCTGTCAGGGATGTATGATGTGTAAGACCAAACTCGATAGATGCGTACTTGAAGACGATTTGACCGAAGTTCTGGAGGCGGTTCATGAAACCGATGTTCTCGTGCTGGCAACTCCTATCTACTACTGGGACGTAACGAGCCAGTTAAAGGCTTTCCTGGACCGGACTTTCTCATATCTTGTCCCTGATTTCATGACCAACCCGAATAGATCCCGCCTTGCATCAGGAAAGAAACTGGTTTTCATTCAGGTGCAGGGAGACCCCGACGAGAGCATGTTTACCGATGTCTTTCCCAAATTCGATTACTTCTTCAAATCGTATGGCTTTGTGGAGAGCCATCTCATTCGAGCATGTGGGGTTCGGGAGCAGAGGGAAGTTGAAGCACATGAAGACGTGATGAAGCTGGCAGAAACAACGGCTGTGAAGATATGCAGTTAGGCACGAGGAGAAGAAATGTTGCGTGAAATTGCCTTTGCCAACTCGATTGCACTCGTGACAGTTTTATTCTTTCTGGTTTTCTACGTGGGAAGTATCCTTGCACCTAACTCCTTTCGGTTCTTGCGTAACGCTCAGTTTCTTGGTGCGGATATTGACCAATTAACTCCCAAGAAGTTCTCGCTACGTGCTCTGGCTGGAATATTGTTAACGCTCTTTGTCACAAGCTGGATTTTTGGATACCTTTGGGCTTGGCTGTATAATTTCATGGCAGGATAAGCTGGGCGGCATCGGCCAAAGGAGTGACCAATATATTTCCATCGTGGTTCTGGTATTTTCAGCTTGAATCGGAAAGTTTGTCGGAAACCATCAATTGATTGTCGTTGGAGGCAGGGAGGAATACCCTATGGGGCATGACGATCTCGATGAGTTCAACAACTCTAACGTCCTTCGAATCATATGGGAGACTTTTGCCGATTACGCAAGATCCGCTGCCGCGAGATCATCATCGCAGTATTTCTCGCTCATGGGGGAAGATTCGGTATGCAGCCATGTTAACAGCATTAGGTCGGACCCAAGCTAACATCTCGCTATCTAAAGATCAGTTTTCCAGAAACAGGCATTTTTCGTGCTTAGAAGGCCATTATTGCCCTCGAAATCATTGCTGTAAGAAGCCTGGGGTTCGCGGAACCCGCTTACTCCACAAATGGAAGCAAGAAAAAACAAAGGCTTCTAGCTGGAAAGCGGCCCATTTCAAGCCTCACTGTTTCAAGCTGCCAACCTGATTTTCCGCCCAGGCAAATCCTCCAGGGCGCCATCGACCGAAATTCTCAGACAGTTCGTCTTGTCGGCGATGTATTTCCGCAAATTCGCATCTCGCCGCATTTCCTCCGTCGAGAGCGCACTTACGACATCTCTGGCCTGGTCCACCAGTTCGGCCAAAAGGTCGTCATCAAGGAGATTGCGGTCAGAGAAAGGATCCGGAAACTCACCCATTTTCTCCATCATTGAATTCTGGAGCTTTTGGGGTTTGCCGTCCTGCTCTCCAGACAAGCAAAACCTGGTCAGCAGCAAGAAGAAATGCTGGCTCACCTGATGGCGCATGCTCCAATAGACAAACCGCGGTCGCGCCGGTTCTAATCAGCGGATCCAAGCGCAGCCGTACAGGTTGCAACGGTACTCACTATTGCAATTGTCGCAGTCACTGACGGCGCTGCGGTCGTAATCACCGATGGCGTTGCCGTCGTAATCACCGGCGGCGCAGCTGCCGCAACGGAGCAAGTCACCGACAAAAGCGCATTGGGCACAACCGTCGTAGTCACGGACATAAGCGCCGCAGTCCGCCGAAGCAACGTCGGTTAAGAGCACCGGAACCAGTATTGTTGCGCTAAATAAAAAAATCAGGGCGAAAAACCCGAGTTTTGTGCCATTCATTGGAAAAGACTCCTTTTACGAATTTCGGAACTTGTAAGTCGGAGCGTCTCACTTGGCGTGGTGAAGACCGGTGCAAAGAGGGTTTTGGCATCGTGTCACTGCGTCCCTGCGCTTGCATGCCAGAGTGTCCCGCTTTGTGAAACGCTCACCGTTTTATCTTAACGCCTAAGATAATCACTTACCTTGTCATATCCATTCTGCTGACCTCGCGGGCGTAGCGTTCTTGCAAAAAGTTGAGTTCCGGGGCATGCTCGGCGCTATTAATGTGTGAAATATTGTGAACCCTGTTAGAAGGTCCATCGGGTAAGGCGGGGTGAACAAGCGGAGAGGCATGACGACTGACAAGGTGCGGACAGGCGTCGTTTTATCAAGTTTCGAAATGCAGCTCAACGCGCAACGCTTGGCGAGGGGTGGGGATGTCTTCCGGAATAGGGACAATTTACACGAAGCGAAGTTCTGCCGGCCCACTGCGACTGAAAGATGCAGTCCAATGTGGGCTGGCGCGGGTTGTGCCGCGTAGCGCACGAATGTGCGCTTAGCGGCTTTTTATGGGTTTCTTTGGGTTAATTACCTTATTTACAGTGTATCTCGGTAGGGTCTTAGGCAAAAACCTGTAACCCCTTGCTTTTACTGATGGGCCGCCAGGGTCTCGAACCCCGAACCTCCTGATTAAGAGTCATGTTCCCCGAGCTTCACGAACTCCTCACCAGTACGTAAGTTGCGGAAATGACTCAATTTGAATTTTCCACATTTTAGCAGATTTTCCACATTTTGGCAGATTTTGGAAAGATTTTCTCACACGGATTCTCACACGGAAAACCTACCTATTAGCCGCACCCCTTCTCGTATCGCCGGCGTGAAAGGCCACGGATCAGTGGGTTTTCCAACCAATGATGCCCCACCTGATCGATCGAACATTATTTGCTCACTTCCACATATCCTTTCCCCCGACAATCTGGGCATTCATTGAGCAATGCTCCCGGGAGCACTGCATTGAGGTATCCACTCTATCCCTGGCTGCTCCATCCTTGCCTCCTAACAGCCGGTGAGGTATCTTCCCTCATCCCCAATTTACCCATGTTCCAGTTTTGGAGCAATTCATGACTCTGACCAAAGCCCGTCTCGTAGAAGCACTCTTCGTCAAAAACATTTTCACCAAAACCGAGTCGGCCCAGATCATCGATACCCTCTTCGAGCTGATTAAACAGTCCCTGCAAAACGGTGAAGACGTTCTCATTAGCGGGTTCGGGACATTTTCGGTGAAAGAAAAGCAGGCGCGTATAGGGAGGAATCCCCAGACAGGAGAGCCGATTACACTGCCATCAGGGAGAGTGGTGACATTCAAGTGCTCCGGTCTTCTGCGGGCGGGAATGAATGGGGAGCTGTCAAGCCATGCCCTCTCGCAAAAATAAGGAACTATGTCGCTGTCTTTTTGCGTAAGGAGGTGTCCCATGTTACTCAATAGTTACACTAAGGAATTCGTCCGCCTCTCGTGCGGGTCCGAAGCCCAGCCGTTAGACCTGATAGCCCATCTCAATCAGGACATCAGTGAGGTGATTCCCTATCTGAATGCCGTGCTCGTGGGCTTTCAGTATACCAAAAACCCTCGTTCTGTTTCCTTCAAGCTACATGGGAAGCTGGTCGTGATTCATCCGAGGAAAATCTGCGTAAATGCCCCCAGTGACCAATCGGAGGGAGAGAAAATCATTGAATGGCTGCGGGAGAAAATCAACGATACCTGGGAGCGCCGAGGAGAAATTCAGCCCCGTTTCGAAAGTGCTCCAAAACCAAAGGTGCTTGAAATCCTAAGGCTGCTCCCCAAAACTAACTGTGGTGAGTGCGGTCAGCCAACATGTATGGTCTTTGCTTCCCATGTTGCAGAGGGAGGCAAGCACCCCGATGATTGCCCACCGCTCGATGGGGAGCGAAAAACAAAACTTGCAAGGTATCTAGGGCAATTCGAATTCAAACCAGGCAAATTCCGGCCGATCAGCAAAGAAGGTAAGAAGGGGAATTGCGACAAAAAAGCGATGGATGGAAGTGCTGCCAAAGCCAGCAAAACCAAAAGTCCTTGAATACCTGAAATCAGCGCTGAAGGGATGAGAGGAACGCACAAAGGGTGCGAGGAAAAAGGTAACTCCGGAGAAAGTTGAACCCCAAGTGGCCATCGCAGTTGCCCAACTTTACCACGTTTGGTTCATCCCGGCTTCTTTTCTCAACTTCCCCAAAGAAAGTTTTGTGCTTTCTTCTTTCCGTTGAGCATTTCCGCCGAGCATTTTCACTGGGCTTCTCCCTCCGACCTCTTGGGGCTCAATTGTACTTTGAGCACAACCAAGGCAGATTGTCAAGGATTGTCTTGGGGCCAAACGGATCACGGGATCATTACTTTCTCCGCTTTAGGGACGTAGCATCAGAAGAGATGAAAAACCTCTTCGACCAACTCCTCCCTGCTCCTCACAATTCCATCACACGCTCCTTCAATCATCGGATTTACTACGGCGCCTTCACTCTCTCCTGCTCGGCGGAAATCAGTCAGGATGCCGATAATTTTCTGTTCGGGTGATTTTCTGGCGAAAAAATAGCCGATCTCCCATGCAGTACCATCGTCCACCTGAGAGCCATCCAGAAGAGCAATAACAATATCGGCATCATCGAGATGAGATTTACAGCGGGAGAAGATTTCGAATTTAGCTTTCTCGCCAGACGTTGATTTCTCCAAAAAACGAAGCTGACAAGGGCCACCGATAAAGGTCTCCGATATTGACGGCTGCTCATTTCTTACATTCTCCCGGGGAAAAACGAATTTTGGCGCCGTTGATTTCAACCGTAGTTTTGGAATAGGTCAGCTTTTGAATTATCTTCCCGTCCTGGAATTGGATAACGTCGACGCCGCGCCGTTTCTCTGGCTTTCCCTCGAATCCTTTTTCCAATGACGGCCATTCCAGTCGCCAACGATAGAGAACCTTTTGCACCTTTTCGTCCGCAAACAGATCTTCGGTAGTAAAGCGGAATCCGCCGTGATTGTTGAACCATGGCGCCCACGACTGAAAAAGGTTCAGTTTGCCTTGAACCCTGCCGCCATGCCAGTGTTCGAAAACAACCTCCTCATGAAAAAGGTCCATGACTCCGTAGATATCATGTTCGTTCCAATGCTTTTCCCATTCGACCATAGCGCTTATGATTTCTTCTCTCTTCAGGACCATAAATACCTCCTCTTGTCGAGCCAGACATCAGGATGCCCAATTACTGACTACTTAAGCTATTTGGCTCGATGTATATTCATCTGCCCCACCCCAACCTGGTCCGTGGGAAAGACAACGAGTTCCTGAACGTTGACATGAGGAGGCCGCTCAAGGCACCAGATTACAGCTTCCGCTATATCTTCGGGCTGGAGCGGTTTGAGTCCCTCATAAACAGCTTCCGCTTTGGCCTCATCTCCCCCTGCACGCACAAGGCTGAACTCGGTTTTAACCATACCTGGCTCAATATTTGTCACCCGGATTTTCTTTCCTATTAAATCCATGCGCAAACCGTCGGTAATTGCCCGAACCGCAAATTTTGTGGCACAGTAAACCACACTGCCAGGGAGTGTCCAGCGCCCTCCAACTGAACCGATATTTACAACGTGTCCCGCATTGCGCTTGACCATCTGTGGGAGGATGAGCCGAGTCATATAAAGCAGACCTTTTATATTAGTGTCTATCGTCTGTTCCCAGTCGTCGATTGACCCCTCATATATCGGTCTGGTGCCTCTGCCAAGCCCGGCGTTGTTTACAAGGATTGAAACCTCTGAAACCAGGTCCGCCTTCCCTTTAAGCGCCGACTCGCACTGCTTGAGATCGCGAATGTCAAATACCAGCGGCTCCACCCGAACGCCATGTTTGCCGTAGAGTTCTTCCTTGAGCTCAAACAGTCGGTTTTCCCTGCGCGCGTTGACCAGAAGATTGACTCCACGAGCAGCTAATGCTTGAGCAATAGCCCTGCCCATACCGGCAGAAGCACCTGTAACCAGTGCCCATGAACCTTTCATAACAGGTCTCCTCTTATTCCAGTGTGCTGCAGCCAGTGGGTTTGGCCGTCCTGAGTCTCGGCTTTGTCAGAGGCAGGCTGGAATTATGCCTTCTTCTTCCGAATTCTCGTCCGTTTCGGTTTGCCGGCCGTCACTTTCTCTGTTATCGCCGGTTTTGACGTTTTCGCCTTCGCCAGCCTTCTTGCCTCAATCGCCTGCTTCAGCTTCTCGGGCAGTCCTCTCTTTTTGGCGGCTTTGCTTCGGGCCTTGGTCAATGACTTTGCCGCCAGCGGAGTCGCCATTGTGAAACCATATTTCTTTCTGTACTCTTTCTGGCTCATGCCGTGGGAAACGAGGTGCTTCGACGTGAGCTGTCTCATCTCTGCCCCGCATTCGAGACAGATTACTTTGTCGTTTTGGATGGAATTTGCCGGGCTGAGCTTCGTTGCGGCGACTTCCTCTGCGGCCGGCTGAGTACATTCGATGTAAATTGCAGCCGTTTCAGCTTTTTCCAATTCTTGGAGCGTGCTGAAAACCTGTCGGAGAGAAGCAGCGATATCGGTGGCCGACATAGACGTCAAGGATACCTGAGTCTGGACAATTTCTGATGCGATTTCGATGAGTTTTTTTGACATTGGTAATCCTTTTGCGTAAAGGTAAACGGAAAACTTCAAAGTTCAGAGCACCACTTATTTTAGTAGGTTAATACATGAATGCAATGAACAACTTTTTAACGGATGGGTCCTTAATGCATGGCCGCTCACAATCATCCCTCCAGACCTCCAGTAACACCTGGGATTTTTTGCGTCGCTTGTGTTACCAGAAGCTCTGTGAGGGTGGGGGAATTTTGGACGCTCGTTTCTATCCAAAGCGGGCGAATTCTAGGTTATCAAAATCATGCATGGCTGTCCCTTGGCATTGCGGTATGCTTCGCAAAGCTGGAGGTACTCGTAGGAGGTTCCGTGAATTTTCTTTTTGCTCACTCGTACATACATAATGTGCGCATTATTACGATGTTAAAGTGAAGTATGTCAAGATACATTTTTATGCTTTCGTCCTACAAGGAAATCCAAAAATGAGTACCCCTGTTATGAATAATCAGGTACTTGCGCGATTCAAAAGACTGATTTTAGGTGAGAGTGTCGAAATTGGGATCAAGAAAAAGCGTTGCAACAAGACGCCCGTGACGCTTGGCTTGCTCAAGCGCTTGATTCAGGTGTTCCTTGAAGGAGTGACGATTTAGTAGACCTGTAAGAGGGTCATGGTAAGCCAGCTCAAAGATCCTCAGTTCATCTTTTTTTCCTCTCGGTAACGTCACGCACAATAGCCAGCAGTTCGTCCTCACCGCTGACAACAATTCGCAACTCGTATGAGTGCGTCTCGAGCCCGCACTTAACCTGGTGCTCCAGAACCTGGGTCTCGCCAGTTTTGAGTAATCGCTCTATCGCAATCATTGCTTCTTTAGGAGCATCCGTACAGAACACTTCACTCATGTTCTTTCCGAGCAGGCCTTCAGGGAATGCCGATAAATCGGAATCCTTTGGAGCCTTGAAATCCAGGATTGTTCCGTCTTTGCCAATCTGAAGCATCAAATCGGGTATGGCATTAATTAGCGCCCTGTTTTTCTCTTCACTCCTTCGCAGTTCCTCCCTTGCAGAAATAGCACACCACAAGTAACGCACACGTTGGACCAGGATGACCCAATTGATTGGCTTGGTGATGAAGTCCGTGGCGCCGGCCTCATAGGCATGGTGAATGGACTCCAGGTCACCCAAACCCGTAACCATCATTATCGCTGTGTTTTCACCGCCCGGGAGACTGCGAATTGAAGCGCAGACTTCGAAGCCACTCATCTCAGGCATCATAACGTCCAGAAGCACGACATCAGGCTTTTTCTGCTCAAAGACGGCAAGCGCCTGAGGGCCATCTCCGGCTTCTGCAACCTTGAAACCGGCCTGGATCAGGAAATCGCTCTCGATAAGGCGCGCGGTCGCATCGTCATCTGCAATTAATACGACACACTCTTTCGTGTGAATCCCCGCATTTGTTGCCGACTCATTTGCCATCTGCGGCTCACTTTATCCAGGTTAACTGGTTTTAAACTCAAAGATTAAGGACCTTGTCAGTTGTCTTGCTTGCTTAGTTCTTCTGACAGAGCTTCACGAACGCTCTCGTACTCGTCTTCAAGTACAGACAGAAGAGGGATGGCGTTCTCCGTAGTGCCTGCCCGGCCCATTGTCTCCAATTCCCTGCAGAACTCTGCGAGCATCATGGCGCCGAGGTTTCCGCTGATGGATTTCAGGCTATGGGCTGCCCCTTGCATAGCTGCTGCATCACCAAGGGATATGGAGAGGCGGATTGTTTCCACTAGCTTCGGTGAGCTCTCCAAATAGATCCGGATGACCTTCCGGAGGAGACTGGGCTGACCTTCTTTTGCGACGGACCTCAAACTTTCCAGGGTTTCGTAATTCAGATGGTCCAGGTGCGAAAATCGCTCTAAGAATCCTTCACCATGCAGGTTTGATTCTCCATTGCCTCCATCCGGCAACCGGCAGGCTTTGGATTGGTCCTGTTCTGTCTGATCTTCCCAAGTGGTGTGCACCGGTATATGGGTCATTGACTTAGATGGCAGCCACCGTTTCAATACTGCGAACAACCGGTCCCGATTGAAGGGTTTGCTGAGGTAATCGTCCATCCCGGTGGCAAGACATTGCTCACGGTCTCCCTGCATTGCATGGGCAGTCATTGCAATGATGGGGGTGCGGCGATTTGGTTGTGCCTGGCCGGATTGATTCTTTGCTTTTTGCGTCTCTCTTTCCCTGAAGATCCGTGTGGCTTCGTAGCCATCCAGTTCCGGCATCTGGCAGTCCATGAGCACAAGGTCATACGGAGTCTTTGAGAGAGTATCGAGAGCTTCTTGCCCATTGGACGCCATTTCGACACGGCAGCCAAAACTTTCCATCATACATCGCGCTACTTCCTGGTTTACAGGCTGGTCCTCGGCAAGGAGTACCCGTGCTCCAAGGAAGGCGTTGGCTTTGTCACCGCTACTGGACTCGGACATCAGTTGCGGGTTTTTCCCAGATTGAGCTCCTAATGCAGAGGCGATGCAATCATAAAGCTGGGACTGCCGTATGGGTTTGGTCAAATAAGCCCAAATACCTTGGCGGTGCATCACTTCGGAATCGTAATCCTGACCGACGGAGGTGAGCACAATAAGTTGGACGGAAGCAATGGCCGGGTCCGCCTTGATGGCCCGGGCCAATTCGAGGCCGCTCATCCCTGGCATCATCATATCCAGTATTGCCAACTTATAGGGGTCTTCCATTGCAGCTGCCTTGCGGAGGAGCTCAAGAGCATTTTGACCGTTTTCAGCGCACCCGTTGCGCATTCCGTAGGAGAGGACTTGACGGTGCAAAAGGTTACGGTTAGTCGAATTGTCATCGACGATGAGAACACGTATACTTTTGAGATCAACATATCTCGCGACTTTTGGCTGCAAGGGAAGGGGACGGATCTTGAGCCGCACTGTGAAGCGGAAAGTACTGCCCTTCCCAGGTGTGCTCTCAACCGTGATTCCTCCACCCTGTATCTCGCACAACTGTTTGGTTATAGCAAGACCCAGACCTGTGCCGCCGTATCTTCGCGTGGTGGTGCCGTCTGCCTGCGAAAAGGCTTCAAAGATATGCTCCCGGATTTCCGGCGCGATCCCAATCCCAGTGTCATGGACTTCAAAGCACAGGCGTCCATAATCTTGTTCTCTTTCTAAAGCGCTCACGCGGACGAAAACTTCTCCGCGCTCAGTGAATTTGACGGCATTGCCAAGGAGGTTTACCAGTATCTGGCGCAATCGCCCGGGGTCACCCTGCAAGGCGATGGGAACATCCCCATCCAATTGGCACAACAGTTCGAGGCCCTTCTGATGAGCGCTTTCCGCGAAGAGTTGCATGACCTCTTCAACGGACTCTCGCAGGTTAAAGTCAATGTTTTCGAGCTCCAGTTTGCCTGCTTCAATTTTTGAGTAGTCCAGGATGTCATTCAACACTGTCAGAAGCGCTTCGCCTGAGTGCAACACAGTTTCGGCGACATTGCGCTGCCGCTCATTTAGATCTAATCCTAACAGCACTTCTGCCATGCCGAGCACGCCGTTCATGGGAGTCCGTATTTCATGGCTCATGTTGGCAAGAAATTGGGATTTGGCCAGGCTTGCCACCTCTGCTGCTTCCTTGGCTACGTTTAGCTCAGTGATCGTCTGCTCGAGGTCTTTGTTGGACTGCGAGAGATCCGCTTCACGGGCTTGCAGAGTGCTGGACTGAGCCTCTAGTCGCCGAATGAGGTCCCTCGAAAAGCGGATCGCCTGGTTCATAAGATTCCGGTGATAGGCTGCGATCTTTACTGTGAAATAAAGATACAGGTTCGAAGCATAGATGAAGCAAACTACCGTCAGCTCTGCGGGCAGCGACAATGCGCGCTGCTCGAAATACCCCAGGTACACCAGCAGGAGCACATAGCCGAGGGTGGAAGCATGGGCAAAAAGCATCGTCATTCGCCGGATGGTCACCAATTGGTCAGCCGTCCGCAGCATCATCAGGAAAAAGAGCCAGCTTTTCTCTCCGCCGGAATAATAAATGGCCATAAGGAGAATGATAATATCGAAGAACAGAAAGAAAGATCCGAGGTGGACCCTTTGAACCTTGTTGAACCAGACCAGGAGGATGAGCCAGGACACCCCGATGTAGAGGGTGTCCAAGACCAGAACGCGCCAGAAATCCGCCCAGGCGGAAGGCGTCGGGACGAGATACAGGTTATGCAGGAGGACAAGCAGGGCGATCATGATCAACCCGAATGCACGCCTGCAGGGAATCTGGAAGGTGTGAAGACGGTAGGCCTTCTTGGCTTGCTCGCACCTGGCTTCGTCAGGATCCAGATAGATACGGGGCGGAGCGTCAGGGGCAGGAGAGCGTACCGTGAATCGCTTCAGTAGATCCATGATTGGTCCTTTCCGCGGGAAAATCCCTTTGCTCTCGCACACTTCCCTTCGGTAGTGGTGAGTACTCGATCTCCAAGTTTTTTGTTTGCCGGAGCGTGCAGTTTTTGCTTGACACATTGTGAGTGGCCACGTCATCGCAACATCCCGCGGCGTAGTGATGCCTCTTTGAACTATGGGAGACCCCATTTTTTAAAGGTGGCTTCACTGACACAGAATATGAATTAAATAGCGGACTCATCGGCGTCTCCGGTTGTCAAGAAAAGATTGTACTACTATGAGCCATGGCCCGATTCTCCTTTTGTTTCAGTGCGTTATAGACAAAAACACTACCACAAAAGGCGGAATTCAGGCCTATTTCTTAATTCTTAACCGGACAGTAAAGGTTGATGGTTACAAAATAGTTACAAGCACACTATAACCGGACCGGCCTCAGGCCTGAATTTTATGACAGAGGGTATCTCATTAAACGCTTATTTGGACACTTTGACGGGAATTATGCTCCGAAGATGCAATCATACCAAGCATCCACAGAAAAAGACCTATGTCGTCAACTCGCCATTTTGGCAACTAGGAGCTTGTCGGAATAAGGGAATCTCAGAAATAACTTGAGAAACTGAAACGCTCCTGACTCAGCCAATCATTGCTCCAATTCATTAAACTCTACGTATTTGGTAGTGATAAGAGGAGACCATCA
>JBEKTT010000080.1:0-20137 GCA_049515795.1 Syntrophobacteraceae bacterium | reverse complement strand
ATTAAGCCGCCAGTTCTGTAATTTTTTGCCTTCGCGCTGCGTTTAGGCAAAAAAATGAATCCCAAAAGTTTGATAAGTAACCTGGCTCAATTTGAGCTCACGGATTCAGGTATTTATAAAAAAGCTATGCATTACAGCCACTTTCATGATTCCGCTAATTATATTTAGATAAGTGGACTTATTACTCACCAGCCATTGTCACTTTAGATATAAAAACGATTTGAACTCAAGAACATAATTTTTTACGTCGTCACTCCAAGAGGCATCATGTCCTGATACTGCGATTTTGGTTCTACCGTGTGTCAGGAACATCGGACAAGGACGACCGGATCATTGATAGTCAATCGCAAAAATGGTTGTACTGGCAAACTGCGAGTATAATCGCAGAGGTCAAGGAGTTGAACATTCCGTAATTACGCCCGACAGAAATTCCAGAGTGAAGGTGTCATACTATTGAGGACTTAACCGACTAAGAAAGGAGGAGTTAAGAAATGTCGGAAACAACACAGAAGACGAACAGGGAAATTCTAAAAAAGAAAAGAATCTTCCCACCCCAGGGCCCACTCGCCGGATTTCGGGTTCTGGATTTTTCTCAGGTTCTCGCATCCCCCTATCTGGGAACAATGCTGAGCGACATGGGAGCGGAGGTGATCAAGGTTGAGGCGTCCTATGGCGACAGCAGCCGCGGGTACGGACCTCTCAAGGAAGGGGAAGCCGGATATTACATTACCCAGAACCGTGGGAAATATGGGCTTTGCATGGATTTAACCAATCCAAAGGCTGTAGAGATTTGCAAAGAATTGGCAAAGATATCCGACATTCTGATTGAGAACTGGCGGCCGGGAATCATGAACAAGAGGGGTCTGGGTTATGATGCCATCCGGGAGATCAATCCGGGGATCATCTACGCTTCCGTATCGGGTTTCGGCAATTTTGACAAGTACGCGCCGGCGCCCGGTCCTTACAGTCCCCGCTTGGCCTATGATGTAATCGCCCAGGCGGAATCGGGACACCAGTGGATGAACGGATTTCCGGATCTTGCCCCCCACGGGCTGGATGTCTCATGGTCCGATTTGAACACGGGAACCCACGAGGCCGTTGCCATTCTCGCCGCCCTGATCCAGCGGGCGAAGACCGGGAGGGGGCAATGGATCGATATCGCGCTGACGGACACCATGATCGCCAGCAATGAAAACCTCATCTGCATGGTCAGCATGGCGGCCGATGACGTTCCGGCACCGTGCCGCAATGGGCTTCGGCGCCTGTCCATTTCGCCCTACGGTGTTTTCAAAGCCAAAGACGATTATTTCGTGATCGGCGTCGACAATGACAAGCGTTTTACCCGTCTGTGTGAAGCAATGGGAAGGCCCGAGCTGGCCCGGGACCCAAAGTTTGACACCAACCATCACCGGCTTCAGAACCGTTCGAAAATCGAAGGCATCGTGGAAAAGTGGTGCAGCGAAAGAACGGTCGAGCAATGCGTCAGGATCCTCCGGGATGCACACGCCGTTCCCGCCGGGCCTATCTTGACGAACACCGAATACGCCAAACATCCCCATTACCATGCCCGAAAGATGCTGGTTCCCATCGAACAACCTCGGGCAGGAACCTTCGAGATCAACGGCGTTGTCAGCAAACTTTCACGTTCTCCGGGAATGGTGCAAGGCGCGGCGCCTCTTATGGGGGAGCATAACCGGTACATTCTGAAAAAATACCTCGGTTATTCGGACAAGACTATCGATAAACTCTACGACGGACTGGTCATCGTGGACAACCTCGACCTGGAGTATGCCTACAACGCTGATGTCGCCAGGGTTAAAGCAAAAGAGAGAGGAGGCGAACTGTAATGAAACTCTATGCACAGGGACCACTGGTCGGCATCCAGGTTCTGGAAGTATGCGAAGGTCAGGCGGGACCGTACTGCGGCGCCATCTTGTCCGATCTGGGCGCCGACGTGATCAAGGTCGAATACCGCGAGGGTGATTACACGAGGAAGCTGGGCCCCTTCACGAACGGAGAGTCCGCCTATTTTATCAGTTACAACCGAGGCAAAAGGAGCATTGCTCTCGACCTCGGCCAGAAAAAGGCCAAGGAGATCGTCAAGGAGTTGGCCGCAAAATGCGACATCTTCCTAGAGAATCTGGATCCCGGTGAAATAGAGTCTTTAGGCCTTGATTATAAAAGCCTCAAAGAGGTCAATCCGTCTATTGTCTATGGATCCGTTTCCTGCTACGGGCGAACGGGTCCCTTATCCAAATACACAGGCAACGACATCGTCGCGGAAGCCATGGGAGGACACACCTCGGCAAACGGCTGGCCCGATGGCCCGCCTGAACCGCTGGGGATCGCTCTATCCGAACACAGCGGCGGAGCGGAGCTTGCCTGGGGGCTTTTATGCGCGTATTTGCACAGGATGCTGAGCGGCCATGGACAGTATGTGGATGTTTCCTTTTCAGACAAGAACATATCCGTCACTGAAAATGTCCTTGCGTTTGCTACGATGGCCAATGTCACGCGTCAGAGAAGCGGCGGGCACCATACCGTCGTCGCCCCTTACGGCGTTTTTAAGGCGAGCGACGGCGCCTATGCCATGGGTTGCGGCACCAATGAGATGTGGGGAAGGATCGCACGGGCCATCGGAAGACCCGAATTGCAGGAGGCTGAGGGATGGGCAACGAACCTGGACAGGGGGCAAAACCGTGTTACTCACATGATCCCTCTTCTCAACGAATGGGGAAAAGATAAAAAGAGGGACGACATTGTCCGGTTGATAAGTGATGAAGCCCTTGTGCCTTGCGGCCCGAGCGTGACCCATAAAGAGATTCAGAAGAATGTCCATTATCGGCTCCGGGAGACGGTCGTTGATATTGAGCAGCCCAAGGCGGGCAAGGTGAGTGTGGCCAGCGCCTTTGCGGGAAAAATGACGGACCCGCGGCCGGCCATTCAGGGTCCGGCGCCGCTCCTGGGTGAACACAACGAAGAAATATTAACCTCAATCCTTTGTTTAACGGGTGAAGAAATTGACGAGTTGTACAAAAAGGGGATACTGGTTCAGGATCTTGCGCCTGAGCAGCCTATCTGATTTCTGTACCTTTTTTTCCTGGATCGAGGAAGCCGTGCCGTGCTCATTCAAGGCGGAAAAATCAAAATCTAAGGAGTGTATACTGAAATGGATTCTAATAACGCAGTTATCGTCAGCGCAGTCAGAACGCCGATTTGTGATTTCGGCGGAAGTTTTAAGGATGTAAAAGCAGGAGAGCTCTCCGCAGTTGTGATGAGAGAGGCCATTCGGAGAACCGGCATTGAGAGCGCATCTATCGAAGATGTCATCTGGGGATGCTGTATTCAGGATTTTGATGAACCGAACGTTGCGAGGTGCGGTGCATTAAAGGCGGGAATCCCTATCGAGGTTCCGGCCTATACAGTGCAGAGACAGTGCAACTCGTCACTGCAGGCACTCATCAACGCCTCCCTGATGGTCAAATGGGGAGAGGCCGACGTTGTTCTCTGCGGAGGTGTGGAGAGCTACAGTACAGCTCCCTATGTCTCCAGGGACACAAGGTGGGGCGCCAGACTGATGCACAAGACCATGGAAGACTCGATCTGGAACATGCTGTATTCCGGCGGCGACATTATCATGGGTGAAACCGCAGAGCTTATTGCAAAAAAATGGGGGATCACTCGGGGTGAAAGCGACCTCGTTGCTCTGAGAAGCCATAACAACGCAGAAAAGGCCGTCAAAGAGGGCAAATTCAACGATGAGATTGTTCCGGTTCCCGTCCCGCAGAAAAGAGGAGAACCCAAGATGATCAGCCAGGACGAGCATATCCGTTTTGGTCTGACCCTGGAAGAAATCGGTAAGTTGAGACCGGTATTCAGCAAAGACGGGATTGTCACTGCTGCGAGTGCATCGGGTATCAATGACGGTGCGGCTGCCATTATCGTCATGTCCGCAGAAAAAGCTAAGGCGCTCGGTCTAAAAGCGCTGGGAAAGTTCGTCGATTACGCTGTTGCCGGAGTTGAACCGAACTACATGGGCGAAGGCCCCATTCCGGCGACAAAAAAACTTTTTCAAAAGAGCAAATATTCCCTGTCCGACATAGGGTTGATCGAATTAAACGAAGCTTTTGCGGCGCAATACATTGCCTGCGAGCGGGGTATTGGATTCGATCGGAATCTTGCAAATGTCAACGGGAGCGGGTGCGGTCTGGGACATCCCGTAGGCGCTACTGGTTGCCGTCTTGTCGTTACGCTTGTTTACGAGATGGCCAGAAGAGATGTTGAAATCGGGATGGCCTCGCTATGCGCCGGTGGCGGCATGGGAACTTCCGTATTAATCCAGAGAGTTTGAAAAAGGAAAACCAAATATTAAATCAAGGCGATTTCCAGCGCCGATAAAAAAGTGGAGGTTTTTATTTATGGAAATCAAGAAGATATGCGTATTGGGAGCGGGTTTGATGGGCAATGGTATCGCGCAGGTCTGTGCTCAGGCAGGTTACCAGGTGGCTATAAGGGACATCGAGCAGCGCTTCATTGATGGCGGCATGAACACCATCAGGAAGAACTTGGCCCGCGATGTGGAGAAGGCAAAGAGGACACAGGCCGACATGGATGCCATCCTCGGCAGAATCAAACCCACGTTGGATTTGAAGGCGGCCGCAGCCGACGCAGACCTCATTGTTGAGGTGGTCATTGAAGTCATGGATGTTAAGAAAAAAGTTTATGACGAATTGGAAAAGATCGTAAAGCCTGAATGTCTCTTCTTTACGAACACGTCGGGGCTAAGCATTACGGAGCTCGCAGCAGTGACCGGGCGTCCCGGCAAATTTATCGGAACGCATTTCTTCAACCCGGTTCCGGTGATGAAGCTTCTGGAGATCATCCGGGGTTATGAGACATCGGACGAGACTTTGGAGATCGCAAAGGAATGGGGAAAGAGCATTGGCAAGGAGGTCATCGTCGTCAACGAGGCGCCTGCTTTCGCCGTCAACAGGGTTCTGTGCACAATGCTCAATGAAGCTTTTTATGTGCTTGGAGAAGGAATCGCCACCGCTGAAGACATCGACAAGGGGATGGTTTTGGGCTGCAATCATCCCATCGGGCCGTTGGCCCTCTCTGACCTTGTGGGGATGGAGACGCTTCTGCGAGTCGTCGAGGGGCTGCACAAGGAACTGGGCGACAAGTACAGACCGGCCCCTCTTCTTGTTAAACTGGTCAGGGCTGGACGGTACGGAAGGAAAACGGGAAAGGGTGTATACGACTATACAACGAAAAAATAATCTCGATACTCTTTTGCAAGTCATGGACGGACTCCACATGGAACTCGGAGAAGCTAAATACCGTCCAGCGCCTTACCGCGAAAGATGGTCAGGGCCGGATACCTTACCAATGGCGGAGTAGCGGACATAATCACTGTTTATGCCGTGATCGATCCTGAGAAACCCACACATAGAAATGCCGGGGTCTTTATTGTGGAAAAAGGGACCCCTGGGTTTTCGATTGGCCGGAAAGAAAAGAAAATAGGTATCCGCAGGTCGGACATGGTTGAACCGGTTTTCGATGAATGCAGGGTGCCGGGTGAAAACCTTCTTGGCGAAGCACGTGTGGAACCGCATCTGATGGGCTAAGGCCCGGGGCTTCCCACCAGGAAAGCCTTGGGCAAGGCGGGGATGGTGCTCCAAGACATCGGGCTGATTGAATTAAATGAGGCGTTCGCTGCCCGGAACATCGCATGCGAACGGGGTCTGGATCTTGACCGCCCCAAAACCAATGTAAACGGGAGCGGCATCGGCTTGGGTCACCCCGTGGGATGTACCGGGTTGCGAATAGTTATCAGCCTCATCTATGAAATGGCGCGCCGGGATGTAGAGGTCGGATTGGTCACGTTGTGTGTCGGGGACGGCATGGGACTTGCCACGATCGTGGCCCGCGAGACTGAAAAGAAGAAGAACGTAGCACAATGATTTCCCCCCCCAGGGCCGCGCAGCGGCAAGGGGGCGGGACACAGCTATGCTCGGGGCAAAAGATCTTCCGCCGCAACGCTCGATCCCTCCTTAAATAGATTTATGAATCGATATGTGAAACGTTGCTCCTTTCGCGACTTTAAGCAAACCCTCAGGGGCAGCTCCTGGCATTGCCGCACCCTAATCCGGTTTCATCAGGAGATCCTCGTACACATGATTGCCCTGTGCATGATCCGCCTGGCAATGGTCGAAGCCGGTCATTAAAAACGCTTGCGTCGCTCAACTCAGCTTTACACGTGCCCTGACCGAGACACGCTTGTTTCTCAAGCTCCTGGTAGCCTCAACTGACCTGGACCTCTGGCCTTCCATTTGGGAAGCATTTGTGCAATGCTGTGCACGGCACAGGGTCAACTCCAGGCCGGGACGCCAATTCCCAAGAGACCCGCAGGAATATCGCAGAAGAAACCGAGGCTTGCAGAAGAAGCGCTCTCCGGGACCCAAGCCCAAGAGCAAAGCAGCAGCCCCGCTGCGGCCCAAACCCGAAACTCGTAAGGGGTCGAAAGGGCCTATGTTTCTCTTAAGGTGTGCCAAAATTTTGTCTGTGATTTTGAAAGGCTGTTTGGAAGCGATATAGGACATCGATTTAAGAGAATCAGCACCGCCGTAGACCCGGATGATAAGGCTTTTGTATAGGCAAAACAAGATAGTACATTGTCAATAAAGTTATTACATGTTGCAAGGAATCGTCACCCCGGCGAAGGCCGGGGTCCAGTGCTGTTAACCAATTGAAAAGACGCTGGATTCAGGCCTCCGCCCGAATGACGGGCTGTAGGTCCTTGTAAAACGGACTTATGAACAACACTGAGCAAGAAATTGTCATATCGATTGCGGGCACCCCTCAGCGATGTGCCTCGCGAAGCGCGGAAGGCGCCCGTTACGCATGGTCTACTAGTCGCGTTGGGCGTTCGCGGGGCGCCTTGCCTATCGGAACTTGGTTGACAATGCAATAGTTTACAATGCCATACGATGGTAAAGTTCATGCAGCGTCAGCTTTTCTTCTCGCCCGCAAATGCTCCAGCTGTGTTGGCGCCGCTTGCATCGGGATTGATCTTCAATCGCCGCTACAAGCTGCTCCTGCCTTATGTGCCTGAGCCTGACGCAACCGAAGATATTAACCTCAACCATTCTCGCTCTGCCGGCATCACAACGGCCAGCGGAAGCAGCGCATCTCCGGCGGGATTGATCGTACCCGCCTCATTCGGCGAGAGTCGTGATAATGGCAAAATAATTGCATGACTCGACAGGATAACAGAGCAGGAAGTTACTTCTGCGATGGACGATGAAATGTGATAAAATCCTGCTCCTCTTTCTCTCTCAGTGCAGGAAGCCTTCTTAGCCGTACAGAAACTGGATCGCGCTAGAGATGGACAGGGGGCGTTGATGTTTGTTGTTTCAGCGAAAGGAACTATTCCTTGACTCAACAATCGACTCCCAAAGTCACAGCCACGGCCCAACTTGTCGCATTGGAACAGATGCGACTCTTCCAGCGCAACATCCTCATCAGCCAGACCTTGACATTTTTGGCCGCGTGTTTGCTCACAGTAGCGCTTTGGCCTGCTGAAAAGCCGCTAGTAATGCTCGTCTGGCTTTCGTTGGTCGTGGCGTCGGTCATTTTTAGAAGTGTTCTGTATTGGCAATTTTCTAAATTTGACCGTTCGGAAACTCTCATAAGAACTGATCTATGGGAGCGCTGGATCCGGTTGAGCACTTTTTTCTCCGGAGCTGTTTGGGGAGGTGGAGGGGTATGCCTGTTTCCCACTGGAGACGCTCCCAGGGAGGCATTCCTTTGTATATTCTTGTTGGGTATGTGCTCCGGCGGCCTCCCGCTCCTATCGCCGGTTCAGGGCGCTTATCCTCTTTTCGTCGCCGCCGTCCTACTCCCAATAGCAACGTTTTTCGCGGTCAAGGGCGGAGGGATCTATCTGTGCTTTGCCGTTGCGAGCCTTCTGCAGCTGATTGTTTTGATCCTCAGTGCCGAACGCTATCGATTGAACATCGTCAAGGTCCAGCATATGCGCTTCAAGAATGAGGCTTTTGTCAAGGATTTGACGGCAGCCAAGCAGGAGGCTGATTCCGCCAATCAGGCTAAATCAAAGTTCCTCGCAAATATGAGCCATGAGATTCGAACTCCTATGAATGGGGTGATCGGGCTTACCGAACTGCTGCTGGATACCGACCTGAATGTGAAACAGCGCGGCCTGGCTGACATGGTGTTGCGTTCGGGCGAGGGCCTGTTGAGGGTGCTCAACGACATTCTCGACGTATCCAAGATCGAAGCGGGCAGACTCGAGCTGGAAAACGTCGATTTCAGTCTGCGGGAAACCGTTGATGACGCGATGGGGCTCTTTTACGAAAAAGCCCACGCGAAGGGCCTGGAGCTTGTAAGCGACATCAAAAAGGAGGTCCCGGCCAGGCTAATTGGTGACCCGATTCGCCTCCGGCAGATTCTGGCCAATCTTGTCGACAACGCGGTCAAGTTCACGGAAAAAGGCGAAGTGGTAGTCAAAGTCAGCCTTTCAGATGTCAGGGATGAGAACACGGTCATTCAGTTCGAGGTAAAAGACACCGGAGTAGGGATTCCCACGGAAGCGCAGATTAACATCTTCGATGCTTTCTCCCAGGCCGACAGTTCGATGAGTCGCAAGTATGGGGGAACTGGGCTCGGACTCACGATTTGCAGACAGCTATGCGCAATGATGGGCGGCTCAATCGAGGTTGAGAGCGTCCCGGGCAAGGGAACCACGTTCAGGTTCAGCGTACTGCTGCAGATGGGAGCACCCCAGGCCCAGCGCGACTCCGCGCCCGACCCGGACCTGCGAGGCCTGAGCGTCCTGATTGTTGACGATAATGAGATCAACCGTCTCATTCTGCAGGCGCAGACGGAAAACTGGGGAATGCATGCAACGATAGCCGGCGATGGCCCGAGAGCACTCGAGATACTTCGGATCTCCAATTCTGAGGGAAAGCCTTTCCATTTTGCCATTCTTGACCTGATGATGCCGGGGATGGATGGGCTGGAACTCGCCCACGCGGTCAGGTCCGATCCACTCATTTCGGCCGTGAAGATCGTTATGCTCACTTCGGTGGACACGTACGAGGACATTCAAAGGGCTCGGCAAACCGGCGTGACCTCTTATCTAACTAAACCGGTCCGCGAGTGGCAGCTATATGATGCGTTGGTAGCCGCGTCCAGAACGGCGGACTCCGACTACTCGACGGTGCCGCCCCTCCCTCATGCGCCCCGGGAGGAAAAGCCCCGGTTTCATGGCAGTGTTCTGCTTGCCGAGGATAATGCCACAAACCTGGTAGTGGCAGAAACGATGCTAATGAGCCTGGGGCTGCAGGTGGATGTTGCGGCCAACGGAGTTCAAGCGCTCAATGCGCTGGAGCTTAAGCCTTACGACCTCATCATGATGGATTGCCAGATGCCGGAAATGGACGGCTATGAGGCCACCCGGTCGATAAGAGACAAGGAAGCGGCATGCGCTCACGGGGCCGATAAACCTCACCTCCCGATAGTGGCCCTTACCGCTCATTCTATGGATGGGGACCGCGAGGCTTGCCTTGCCGCCGGGATGGATGATTATCTCTCCAAACCTTTCAACCTGGATGGGTTGGTGACTTTACTGGAGCGCTGGCTGCCATCTACATCAACGACCGATTTGTCCGTAACCACCGATGTCGTGGATGACCCTGCTGAGGAAGACCCGGAAAACCCGGCCAAGACTCAAGCCTGTCCATCCGATGATAGAAAAGTTGGGGGACTGGACGCGCCGGACGTGGGATTTCTAGAGCGGCTCTATCTCCTGGAATCCATTGATCGCGAGGCATTGGAAAGCCTGAAGGCCATCGCAAGCGGCAAGCACCCCAGCCCGTTCTTGAAGACTATACGGCGCTGTTTGGAAATCTCGCCTGTCGTAATGGGGACTCTTCGTAAGGCCATAACCTCTGGCGATGCATCTTCGATGCAACAGGTTGCCCACAGCCTGATATCCACCTGTGGGTTCCTCGGAGCAAAGAGGCTCGTGGAACTGTATAAAGAATTACAGAACTTAGCCCTGACAGCAACAACGGAGAGCGCCATCCCCTTGTTGCCTGTACTTGAAGAGGAATATGAGATTTTTCGCCTGGTTCTCTTGGAAGAACTAAAGAAATCAGAGGACGCTGAGATCACTCCATAGAGAGTGACGAATCTACCAAACAGATAACTGAGAACCGCAAAAATTTTACAAAATCCTTCATTTTTTATTAATCTTACGTTCACCCCTTGTGGATATCCACATTAGATCCGATCACTGAAGGACAAACCGACGGAAAAGCTGGTTTCCCCATTTGTGAACCGAGATCCGTCGGCAGTATGCTTGATATGAGAGATCATGTTGCCGAGCGGATACTGCACTCATCTTCTACTGTGGTATTATTGAGATCGACACCTATAATTGGCATATTAGATTGTCGCAAGCTAAGAGCGTAGAAGGTGTTGACGGTATGTAAAGAATACGATGAATACCATTTGATGGTACCGAAAAGGAGACTGCATTGCACAAGGTAAAAGAACTAATTTTTGCATTTTTTCTGCTTTAGGATGCGCTGCACTTGCTGCGGATGGGGACCATTTGAGGTTTATGCCGGTTACTCCTGACGATCCTCACGTCTCGTTCCTTGCGCCCAAATACTGCCTATGTCGATTGAACGGTAGCAAGAGTTTATCTGCTACTCATTCAGGACTTCTCTCCTCCTTCTCTATCGGAGAAGTACCGTCTGATGTATTTTCATCCCCGGATAATCTGTGAGCAGTAGCCCATGCGGGTGGTTTCCTGAATCCTACTTAAAGAAAGTCCCTTTCCGGTTAAACCAAAGCCTTTGGGGAGAGCTTGTCACATCAAGACTTGGCTACTGAAGATGAATGGGGAAACAGCACACACTAGTACGTTGTCAACAAAGCTATCACATGTTGTAAGGAATCGTCACCCCGGCGAAGGCCGGGGTCCAGTGCTTTTAACCAACTGAAAAAACGCTGGATTCCGGCCTTCGCCGGAATGACGGGCTGAAGACCCTTACCTATAGGAACTTAGTTGACGCTGCACTAGACTCCCCACACCCGAATCCTGGCTTGATGCCGCTCGCTCTTGACAATGGCAGATCAGCGTATTCCATCCATCAGGAGCTGGTCAAATTGGGCCTCCCGGTGAAACTTGCTTGGGTTGAGAGATGTCTCGCCGCGTATTTTTCCAGGTTTGCAGGCGTATCCAGGTTGAGGGGTAACCCTTGACAAGGAAAGAGAATATAGGCAAACTCAGATTTCTTACAACTGAGTAATGAACCTTTTTTATTGTTGTCAAGGCGCCTATACAATGAGCGCTAATCTCAAAAAAATGAAAAGGAAGGGTTTTATGATTTTGAGGAAAGCTTTTGTCGTGCTGTCTGTAGTGTTTTTTCTGGCTGCGCCCGCATTTGCCGTTGAGGTCAAAGGGGTGAAATTCCCTGATAAGGTGCAGGCCAATGGGCAGGACCTTACCTTTAACGGCGGAGGCGAGCGAACAGAATACGGTTTTCAAGTGTACGTTGCAGCCCTCTATCTTAAGCGGAAAAGCTCTGATGCAGCAAGGATTGTTGCTGCAGACGAGCTCATGGACGTCAAGCTTCAGATCACTTCATTCATGGTCACCCCGGACAACATGAAAAGTAGTATAATAAAAGCTTTTGAGAAATCGACAAATGGCGACATAGCCCCTCTCAAAGCAAGGATCGATGCCTTTGTCGACACATTCAAGGGGCTTAGCAACCACGATGTCTATAACTTCGCCTATGTCCCGGGTAAGGGCGTAGAGGTATCCGGGAATGGTGTAATTTTATCCGTGATCGAAGGCCTGGATTTTAAAAAGGCCCTCTACGGAATATGGCTCGGAGACAAGCCTGTTCAGAAAGAGCTGAAAGCCATGATGCTCACGAAATAGCAGCGGACGAAAAATAGTAAGTTAGCGGGACGAGATTAGCCTTGAAGGGATTGCTGGGAAAAAAAGGAGTGAGGTCCGGAATGCGTGCATATATCTATTGAAGAGACATACGGGCGCCTCAAACGGAGAGATTCGAGAAATATTCGGAAAGTTAACATATTCGGCGATCGCTCAAATAAGCCAAAGTTTTTCAAAACGAATGGAACATGACATGGAATTGAGGAAAAGAGCAGAGAGTATCCTCGCAGAGTATTTTATAAAACCACTAGAGCTTCACGAACCCTCTCGTACTCGTCTTCGAGCACATGCAGCAGAAGGGTGGCGTTATCAGTAGTGCCTGCTCGGCCCATTGCCTCCAATTCCTTGCACATCTCTGCGAGCATCATGGCGCCGAGGTTTCCGCTGGTGGATTTCAGGCTATGGGCCGCTCCCTGCATAGCTGCTGCATCACCAAGGCTTATGGAGTGGCGGATTGTTTCCATTAGCTTCGGTGAGCTCTCCATATAGATCCGGATGACCTTCTCCAGGAGACTGGGATGGCCTTCTCTAACCATCGACCTCAGACTTTCCAGGGTTTTGTAATTCAGATGGTCCAGGTGCGAAAATCGATCTAAGAATCCTTCACCATGAAGGTTTGACCCTTCATTCCCTCCATCCGGCAACCGGCAGGCTTTGGATTGGTTCTGTTCTGTCTGATCTTCCCAAGTGGTGTCCACCGGTATATTGTTCGTTGATTTAGATGGCAGCCACCGTTTCAATACTGCGAACAACCGATCCCGATTGAAGGGTTTGCTGAGGTAATCGTCCATCCCGGCGGCAAGACATTGCTCACGGTCTCCCTGCATTGCATGGGCAGTCATTGCAATGATGGGGGTGCGGCGAATTGCTTGTGCCTGGCCGGATTGATTCTTTGCTTTTTGCGTCTCACTTTCCCTGAAGATCCTTGTGGCTGCATAGCCATCCAGTTCCGGCATCTGGCAGTCCATCAGCACAAGGTCATACGGAGTCTTTGACAGAGCATCGAGAGCTTCTTGCCCATTGGACGCTACTTCGACACGGCAGCCAAAGCTTTCCACCATACATCGCGCTACTTCCTGGTTTACAGGCTGGTCCTCGGCAAGGAGTACCCGTGCCCCGGGGAAGGAGTTGGCTTTGTCACCGTCACTGGACACGCACATCAGTTGCGGGTTCTTCCCAGATTGAGATCCTAATGTAGAGGCTATGCAATCATAAAGCCGGGACTGCCGCACGGGCTTGGTCAGATGGGCAGCAATGCAGTGCCTGTGCATCGTTTCTGGGTCGTAGTCCTGACTTAGAGAAGTGAGCAGAATGAGTTGAACAGAAGTGAGAGCGGAATCCGCCTTGATCGCTCGGGCCAGTTCCAGACCGCTCATCCCCGGCATCATCATATCCAGTAGCGCCAACTCATAGGGATCTCCCATCGCAACTGCCTTTTTGAGCATTTCCAGAGCATTTTGACCGTTTTCAGCACACCCGTTGCGCATACCCCACGAGAAGAGCTGATGATACAGGATGTTGCGGTTATTCGCATTGTCATCGACGATGAGAACACGTGTGCCCTTAAGATAATCAGGCCGGGCAACTGCATGCTGCAAAGGATCGGAACGGGTCTTCAAACGCACTGTGAATCGGAAGATACTGCCCTTATTGAGCGTGCTCTCCACGCTGATTTCTCCACCCATCATCTCGCACAACTGCTTGCAGATGGCAAGACCCAGACCTGTCCCGCCGTATCTTCGCGTGGTGGTGCCGTCTGCCTGGGAAAAGTCTTCAAAAACGTACTCCCGGACTTCCGGCGTAATCCCAATCCCTGTGTCACAGACTTCAAAACACAGGCGTGCATAATCTTCCTCGTTTCCTAAGGCGGTTACGCGAACGAAAACCTCTCCACACTCAGTGAACTTGATGGCATTGCCAATGAGGTTTACCAGTATCTGGCGCAAGCGGCCAGGGTCGCCCTGCAAGGCGATGGGAACATCGTTATACAATTGGCACGCCAGTTCGAGGCCCTTCTGATGAGCGCTTTCCGCGAAGAGTTGTGTGACCTCTTCAACGAACTCGCGCAGGTCAAAGTCAATGTTTTCGAGCTCTACCTTGCCTGCTTCAATTTTTGAGTAGTCCAGGATGTCATTCAGCACTCCCATGAGGGCTTCACCTGAGCGGAGCACAGTTTCGGCAAGATTGTGCTGCTTTTCATTTAGATCTGTCCCCAGCAGCAATTCTGTCATGCCAAGCACCCCATTCATTGGTGTGCGGATCTCATGGCTCATATTCGCAAGAAACTGAGATTTGGCCCGGTTGGCCGCCTCCGCTACTTCCTTTGCGGTGGTGCTCTCCGCGAGACGCGAGAGAGCAAGTTCGAGCTTTTTCTGGTGCTGAAACGCTTTATCGCGCCATATCTTGCCTAACCGCCCGAGCGCCATCAACACGGCCAGCACCACCGCGAACCAGATCCAGACAAGAATTTTCAGGGCTGGACTCGAATACGGGCCCAAAGTAACATCTTCAAGCGTGTAGATGACGGCGCCACTCGCAATCACCACTATGGCCCACATGATGCCGGCCGTGCGCCATGAGAACCTCAAACTGCCAAAGCCGCCGATAACGAAGAGTGTCCCAAGAAAAAGAATCCCAATTGACGGAGCGCAGGCAATAAACACGAACACGGTTGCCGATGCGACGCAGAATTGGGGCCACGCCATGAACTTATCGGAATAGCGCTCGCTGTAGCCGGAGACGATCAAGACGTAGAAAACCATGGCACTCGTACATCCGACCGCAAAGTATACAACGGGAACCCAGGCAGCTACGGTGCCGCAGGCGGCAAACATGGCGATGATCAGTGCGTGAGCAAGATAGGCGATCGCATACAAAAGCGGAAACAACGCACGGAAACGCCGGTGCGCACGAAGCTGCGCCGCCCCGGCTTCTTCAGTTCGCCCTGGATTCACGTCCTGTGCTCCTTTGCACGTCCGGGTCTTCTATGCTGCATCGCATTCGATCAGGCGCCGGTCAATACCGATGAGTACACTGCAGGCCGTTTCCGGCAAACTGATGTACCAGCCGCGCCCCATAGTAGACAGCGTTTGGCGGAGTTGACTTACTCCGCCCCTCTTCTGCTGGATCGGCATAAGCTTCAGAATTCTTTAATCCATTTCCTGTAACGAGGACAATGAAACTTGCCGCCTCAAGAAATTCGCGGGCCGGCGATCTAATGGTCCCGAAATCATCCACGACCAAGACCATCCGTACCGGCTGAACGACCTCATGCGCCAGGTTGCTCCGGATCTCCTTGATGCCCAATCATTCCGTCGATAAACCCTGTTGAGGCAAAAAGCGGCCTGGTGGATAAGGAGACCAAACCGCTTTGAAAAAATCTATGGGGAAAGGAGACTTCTGCCTGATGTCCCGTTCAAAGCTGGACACAGAGTAGCTGAGGCATGTGGGTGATCACATCGGCAATGTTGTGGCTTGGCCACGCAGTCATAGACTCTATAAAACCGCTAGAGCTTTACGAACCCTCTCATACTCGTCTTCAAGCACAGGCAGCAGAAGGATGGCGTTATCAGTAGTGCCTGCTCGGCCCATTGCCTCCAATTCCTTGCACATCTCTGAGAGCATCATGGCGCCGAGGTTTCCACTGATGGATTTCAGGCTATGGGCCGCTCCCTGCATAGCTGCTGCATCACCAAGGCTTATGGAGTGGCGGATTGTTTCCATTAGCTTCGGTGAGCTCTCCATATAGATCCGGATGACCTTCTCCAGGAGATTGGGCTGGCCTTCTTTAACCATCGACCTCAAATTTTCCAGAGTTTCGTAATTCAGATGGTCCAGGTGCGAAAATCGATATAAGAATACTTCACCATGCAGGTTTGATCCTCCATTACCTCCATCCGGCAACTGGCAGGCCTTGGATTGGTCCTGTTCTGTCTGATCTTCCCAAGCGGTGTCTACCGGTATATCGGTCGTTGATTTAGATGGCAGCCATCGTTTCAGTACTGCGAACAACCGATCCCGATTGAAGGGTTTGCTGAGGTAATCGTCCATCCCGGCGGCCATACATTGCTCACGGTCTCCCTGCATTGCATGGGCAGTCAGTGCAATGATGGGAGTGCGGCGAATCTCCTGACCTTGCTCAGTTCGATCCTTCCATCCTTGCCTTTCTTTTATCCTGATAATTTGTGTGACTTGGTAACCATCCAATTCGGGCATCTGGCAGTCCATGAGTACAAGTTCAAAGGGAGTCTTTGAGAAGGCTTCGAGGGCTTCTCGTCCATCTGATGCCAGTACGACACGGCAGCCAAAGCTTTCCAGCATGTACTGCGCGACTTCCTGGTTTACAGGATTGTCCTCGGCAAGGAGCACCTGTACTCCAAAGAACGCTTTGGCTTTGTCCGCCTTTTCACGCTCAAAGGCCGATGGGGAGCATTTCTCAGATAAAGGTCCCATTACAGAGGCAATGGAGTTGAAAAGCCGGGACTGCCGCACGGGCTTGGTCAGATGAGCAGAAATGCCATGCCTGTTCATCGTTTCTGAGTCGTAGTCCTGACTTACAGAAGTGAGCAGAATGAGTTGAACAGAAGCGATAGCGGAATCCGCCTTGATCGCGCGGGCCAGTTCCAGACCGCTCATCCCTGGCATCATCATATCCAGTAGCGCCAACTCATAGGGATCTCCCATCGCAACGGCCTTTTTGAGCATTTCCAGGGCATTTTGACCGTTTTCAGCACGCCCGTTGCGCATGCCCCAGGAGAGGAGCTGATGATGCAGGATGTTACAGTTATTCTCATTGTCATCGACTACGAGAACACGTATACCCTTAAGATCATGAGGCCGGGCAACTGCATGCTCAAAAGAATCGGAAGGGGTCTTAAAACGCCCTGTGAATCGGAAGATACTGCCCTTATTGAGCGTGCTCTCCACGCTGATTTCTCCCCCCATCATCTCGCACAACTGCTTGCAGATGGCAAGACCCAGACCTGTACCGCCGTATCTTCGCGTGGTGGTGCCGTCTGCCTGGGAAAAGGCATCAAAAATGTGCTCCTGGACTTCCGGCGCAATCCCAATCCCTGTGTCACAGACTTCAAAACACAGGCGTGCATAATCTTCCTCGTTTCCTAAGGCGGTTACGCGAACTAAAACCTCTCCACGCTCAGTGAACTTAATGGCATTGCCAACGAGGTTTACCAGTATCTGGCGCAAGCGGCCGGGGTCACCCTGCAAGGCGGTGGGAACATCGTTATCCAATTGGCACGCCAGTTCGAGACCTTTCTTATGGGCCCTTTCTGCGAAAAATTGCGTGGTTTCTTCAACGGACTCTTGCAGATCAAAGTTGATGTTCTCGAGTTCCAGTTTGCCTGCTTCGATTTTTGAGTAATCCAGGATATCATTCAACACGGTCAGAAGCACTTCGCCTGAGTGCAACACAGTTTCAGCAACATTGCGCTGCCTCTCATTGAGATCTGTTCCTAACAGCACTTCTGTCATTCCGAGCACGCCGTTCATGGGGGTGCGGATCTCGTGGCTCATGTTCGCCAGGAATAACGACTTCGCGCGATTCGCCGTTTCGGCCTGCTCCTTGGCGACTTCCAGTTCCGTAGTGCTCGCCGCGAGGCGCTCGAGCGCAAGTTCGAGCTTTTTCTGGTGCAGATACGACTCTGTGCGCCACATATTGCCTAACCGTACGAGCGCCATCAACCGGGCCATCATCAGCCCGAACCAGGTCCAGACAAGAATTTTCTCAGCCGGACTCGAATACGGGACCAAAGAAAAATCTGCCAGTGTGTAGGGGACGGCACTGCTCGCAAGCACCAGCATGGCCCACATGATGCCGGTCTGGCGCCATGAGAACCTCAAACTGCCGAAGACGCCGATAATGATGAGTGTACCAAGAAAGACAATCCCAACAGACGGAGCGCAGGCAATAAACACGAACACGGTTGCCGATGCGACGCAGACTTGGGGCCACGCCATGAACTTATCGGCGTAGCGCTCGCTGTAGCCAGAGACGATCAAGGCGTAGAAAACCATGGCACTCGTACATCCGGCTGCAAAGTATGCAACGGGAACCCAGGCAGCTACACTGCCGGCGGCGGCAAACAGAGCGAGGATCACTGCGTCAACTAGATAGGAGGGCACATACGAAAGCGGAAACCGCGCACGAAAACGCCGGCGCGCACGATCCTGCGCCGCCCCGGCTTCTTCAGTTGGCTCGGAATTCATGTCCTGTACACCTTTGCACGTCCGAGTGTTCTATGCTGCATCGCATTCGATCAGGCGCTGGTCCATGCCGATGAGTAAGCCGCCGGCTGTTTCCGGCGAACTGACGTGCCATCCGCGCCCCATCGTAGACAGCGTTTGGCGGAGTTGACTTACCTCGCCCCTTTTCTGCTGTATCGGCACAACCTTGAGAATTCTTCAATCCATTTCCTGCAACGAGGACAACGAAACTTGCCGCCTCATCGTGTTGAAGAAACTCGGGCGAAGAAAATGATGTGATAGAAAAGTAACATCCGGATTGTACTGAACTTTTGAGTCCTCAGCAATTCAAGGGCCAAAAGGGCTGCCGACACGATCTTTCAGCCATCTATGCCAAGTGGTCCAACACTTGTCTGACTCTTGCCGCAAAATCGTCGCTCCCGAAAGGTTTCCTGATGAAATTTACTCCTTCGTCCAGAATGCCGCGATGGGCAATCACATCGGCGGTATAGCCTGACATATAAAGGCACTTGAGGTTCGGACGGATGACTCTGAGCTGTTCTGCAAGTTCCCGGCCGTTCATCTCCGGCATCACTACGTCCGTTATAAGCAGGTGAAGATCTCCCGGATGCTCCTCGACAAGATGTAAGGCGTATACCGGAGTATGCGCCGCAAGAACCGTGTAGCCCAGATTTTCGAGAATCATCTTGCTGAGGTTCAGGATCGCTTCATCATCCTCGACCAGCAGGATGGTTTCCTTGCCTGTCGGGCGCTTGCCGGCAACCTCTCCAGAGTGGGCCGGTGCGGTTGCAGCCTTGAACCGAGGCAGGTAGATTTTAAACGTGGTTCCTTTCCCCGGTTCGCTGGCGACATAAATAAAACCGTCGTTTTGTTTAACGATGCCGTAGACGGTGGACAATCCCAGCCCGGTTCCCTTGCCCACTTCTTTGGTGGTAAAAAAAGGTTCGAAGATCTTCTCGCACACTTCCTGGCTCATACCCGTTCCGGTATCGCTCACGGTCAGCAGGACGTATTCTCCGGGAATGAATTCGGGGGTCTCGGCCCTGTTGGAATCATCGATCACAACGTTCTCGGTCCTCATGGTGACGGCGCCTACTCCTGAAATGGCATCGCGGGCATTGACCGCAAGATTGGCCAGAATCTGGTCCACCTGGGAGGGATCAATCTTGACATTCCACAGATCCAGTCCCGGCGCCCAGAGGAGGTCGATATCTTCGCCGATGAGCCGCCGCAACATCTTTAGCATGCCCAGGATCGTGTCGTTCAAATGCAGTATCTTTGGGACGGCGGTCTGTTTGCGGGCAAAGGCCAGCAGTTGCCGGGTAAGGTCCGCTGAACGCAGGCCCGCTTTGAGGATCTCCTCCAGGTTGTGCTGGAGTTTGTCAGGGGAAACGTCCTGTCCCAGGGCCATTTCCGCCCGGCCGATGATCACGCCCAGCATGTTGTTGAAATCGTGCGCCACGCCGCCGGCCAACCGCCCTACTGACTCCATCTTCTGGGCCTGGAAAAGCTGCGCCTCCAGTTTCTCTTTTTCTTCCTCCGCACGTTTGCGTTGAAATTCTCTGTCCAGGTTGTCGAGAGCAAATTCTATGTCGCCGGCAACCTTTTCAAGCAGCTTCACGTCTTCGCCGCTAAAGCGGTCAAACTCATCGGAATAAATTGAAAGCGCGCCCCACGGCCCTCCCGTCCTTTCAATAGGGAATGCAGCACAAGAGGCGATGCCGAAAGGCGCCGCTCGATCACGCCACGGAAGGGTCTGCGGGGAATGCAGGAAGTCGTTATGCACAGAAGGGTGGCCTTCTCGAATGCATGTCCCAGTTGGTCCGTGTCCCTCGGGGCGATTGTCGGCATAGACCGTTATGCCCCGGACGTACTCGCCGATCCCTCCCCAGACGGCTGTCGGTACTACGGCGTTGG
>JBEKTT010000079.1:0-20658 GCA_049515795.1 Syntrophobacteraceae bacterium | reverse complement strand
TAGACTTATAGAATACCCTGCTCGATGTGCGAGCGCGTAGCGCGGAGGCCGACCGCAGGATAGGTCTATCACACGCTATGGGCGGGAGCGGGAGGCCTCGTATGATAGACTTATATAATACCCGTATGACAGACTTGTTAACAACACTAAGCGATCATTTGGTGAAATGCTCTCACAGGCATGCCTTAGTGACTTACTGCGCGTAGCGCGGAAGGCATCCCGCTCATTCTCGACGCTTTCCCTGACCTGTCTATGACCAGACATGGGGCAGTCAGCGGGATGCCTTCCTCGAAAAAAAATGCGCCTGACATGATAAGAGCGGCGCTCGTGCGAGCAGCCATGCAGAACGCACAGACATTAACGTGGTACGTTTGAAGGCAAGCCAAATGTTAAGCGCATCATAAAGTGAGGTTACAATGGTGTAAAGGTCTCGCTTCGCGGGGCCTCGCACTACTTCACTTTGTGAAGTGGGCTTGCCCGGCCTCCCGTAGCGACATGTGAGCGCGTAGCGCGGAGGCCGGCCCCGCGATGTGTCTATCGTGCGCCATGGGCGTAAGCGGGAGGCCTTTTCATCGAGCTGCTTTCCATCGGCGCAAACCTTGCGCCCTTTGTCTCTATAACCATGCCCTAACGTGTTTCCAGCCATTGAAAAGATAAATCACAAGGATTAGCTGCAAGTAAGGGAAAACGGCTGAAAAACGCACTGGAAAGACTCCGGCGCACTGTGGACATACGGCCCTGAAAGTTGATGAAAAAAAGTTCTCGCTGTACAATTTGGGGTCAGCAAGGAATCGGGACTGGAAAAGATGGTAAATAATTGAATTCGGTTTTCGGGGAAATATGTAATGAAGTTTGGTTTAGGGGTAAGCGTCGGGGCGATTTTTAGAGCATTCCGGTACAGGAATTATCGCCTTTTTTTCTTCGGCCAGGGTGTATCTCTTATCGGGACATGGACACAGCAGGTTGCGCTTAGCTGGCTTGTCTACCGGCTTACCGGCTCGACGCTTCTGCTCGGCGTGGTGGCCTTTTCCAATCAGATCCCCACGCTTTTTCTCGGCCCGTTCGCCGGTGTTGTGGCGGACAGATTCAACCGCAAGCAACTGCTTCTCTGGACCCAGGGGCTTTCCATGGTGCAGGCGCTGGTCCTTGCGGCGCTGGTGCTGGCCGGGGCCATTGAGCCGTGGCACGTCGTCGTCCTGAGCATTTTCATTGGAACGGTAAATGCCTTCGATATACCCATACGGCAGTCATTCGTGATCGAGATGGTCGAAAGCAGGGAGGACATCGGTAATGTGATAGCGCTGAATTCGGCGATGTTTAACAGCGCTCGCTTCATCGGCCCCATGGTTGCAGGAATCATGATCTCTACCGTTGGGGAGGGGGTTTGCTTTCTTATTAACGGGATCAGCTACGTGGCTGTGCTTGCCGCCCTTCAGGCCATCAGGGTGGCTAAGAAAGAACGCCGCAGGCAAACCGGTCCGCTCTGGGGCGAATTCCGCGAAGCAATTGACTATGCCCGCAATTTTAAGCCGATTATCGCCATCCTCGCCCTGCTCTCGGTCTTCAGCATAGCGGGCGCGCCTTACCTGGTGCTCATGCCCGCATTTGCTAAGGATGTTTTGCACGGGGGTGCCCACACGTTCGGGTTCCTGATGTCTGCGGCAGGCATAGGAGCGCTCTCGGCAACCATGTACCTGGCATCCCGCAAAAACGCGCATGGGCTCATAAAAGTAATTCCCGCCGCAGCGGGTGCATTCGGGTTTGCGATTGCAGCGTTTGCGTTTTCTCGCAGCTTCACGTTCTGCGTTTTCTTCCTTTTTATGGCCGGATTTTCGATGATGACCCAGATAGCTTCCAGCAACACGATCATACAGACGATCGTCGACGAGGACAAACGCGGCCGGATCATGAGTCTTTATGCAATGTCCTTCCTGGGCGTCATGCCGTTTGGAAGTCTTGCCGCCGGAAGCATCGCGGGGAAAATAGGAGTTCAAAACACGCTGCTGTTGGGGGCGGCCTGCTGCGTTGGGGGGGCTTTGTTTTTCGCCTCAAAGCTGCCCATGCTCGTCGAGCGCCTCCAACCCTTTTTTGTCTGCATGGAAGCCCGCGATATGGTGAAGGAAAGAAAAACAGCCCCCTCAGGTCCGGAAATACACTGAAGTGGACTGATATCAAAAACGGGGCAGGCCAGCAAAGCCGGCCCTGCTATGCTTTTTTGAATTCCTCGTATGACAGGCTTGTTAACAACCGTAAGCGATCATTTGGTGAAATGCGCTCTCGGGCATGCCTTATACCAAGTTGCATTCATAGAGCCCCTAATAACTCCAGGCTCTGCCAGGTGGGGGAAAGTTTCCCCTCGATCTCCAGGCTCCGCCAGGCGGCACACGCGCAAGCGCGTGTGGCCGAGCGCTCAATCTCGACGCTCCGCGAGGCGTAGCCGCAGGCCGCCGCCGAAGCGCAACATAGATCTCGACGCTCCGCGAGGCGGAGGGGGTGTGGGGGGCGTAAAGAATTCAAGGCTCCGCCAGATATCACTTGATACTTTCTTGAACGCAATTTTCCATGATGCTCGCCTCACCCGCGAATCATCAAAATAAAGTTATTTTGTAGGTAACTTGGTATTAGCGATAATCTGGTCATGCAAATTACCGCCTTTAGGAGGAAGGTACTTCGCGCGGGTGGGCGGGAGGGCTGCGGAAGGCATCTCGCTAATTCTCTACGCTCCGCGAGACGGGGCCGTCAGCCGGATGCCTCGTATGACAGACTTGTTAACAACAGTAAGCGATCATTTGGTGAAATGCTCTCCCGGGCACCCCTTGGCGATAATCTGGTCATTCAAATTACCGCCTTTAGGAGGAAGGTACTTCGCGTAGCGCGGAAGGCATCCCGCTCGGTTCGTCTGTCATGCGCGTTGGGCCGTCAGCCGGATGCCTCGTATGACAGACTTGTTAACAACAGTAAGCGATCATTTGGTGAAATGCTCTCCCGGGCACCCCTTGGCGATGTACTTCGCGTAGCGCGGAAGGCATCCCGCTCGGTTCGTCTGTCATGCGCGTTGGGCAGTCAGCGGGATGCCTTGCCGGCCCCGGCCAGGTCCGAGGGCGGGAAAAATCGTTTGAAAAAGAAAATGCTGACCGCGATAGGGCCGAAGTAGTAGGCTATCCTATAGATCAGGATTGCCAGCAGACAAAGCTCGTAATCAAGATGCATCAGGTAGAACGACCACGCCATGGAGCCTTCCATGAGTCCGATCGATGCAGGGGTCAGCGAAAACAGGCTCATGAAAAGACCAACTGAAAATCCCACCATTAAAACTTTATTGTTCACCGGGTAGTTTATCGCGATAAACGAAAACTTCAGGCAAAGGAACATACATATCCAATCGAGAAGAGCAAGGGACGCCGGGAACAGCAACACTCCCCTGTTTCTCATGATCATGTTCAGGCTTGCATTGAAGTTTTCAAAAAAAACCTCTGCTCTTTCACGCCTGATCCAGTGCGGCCTTCCAATCTTGGCGCAAAAGGCAATCACCAGGTTGAGGCCGATTTGCCATACCTTCTTTCGGAAAGCCTCATGAACGATTGTCTGGATGGTCAACCAGGTCAGCAGGAAAGCAACGAGCAGGACCATCGCCCCGAACACTTCCTCGTTGAGGTCGGTTATCTGGTGCTGGCTATAGAGATAGAAAAATCCCAGGTATATGAACAGGACCGCGATAGTGTTGGTGAGAAAGCCGTGTATGATCGACACCGAGAGCGTGTTGCTTGGCGGGATGTTCTCGCGTGAGAGCAGGTAGACCTTTGCAGCCACCCCGCTCAGTCCGGCCACTGACATCAGGTAGTTGATGGTGCTGGACAATAGCGAAATCTTGAAACAGGACCCAAAGGAGATCGAGAGGCCAATGCCCCTTAGCAGTTTGTCGAGAACTCCTGCTACGCAGGCATAGCTTAAGAAAGCCGACGCTACCACGGCAACGGCCCAAAAAGGGCTTATATCTCCCAGGTGTTGCGTAAACTTGTGAAGGTTGGCCTGCTTGACGGTATAGAATAAAACGATCATGCCGAAGACAGCGGCAACCCAAAACCTCTTCCGAGTGGCTATCCTTACCAATTCTCCTCCAAAACCGAGCCATTGCGCCGTTAATTTTGGCTCTCCGCCGATATGTCGTCCCGAGGGCGATGACTACACAAAACTGCTGCTGCCGTGGTCACTTCGGCTTTATCTACGCAAAAAAAGCGCCTTACATTTGAGTTTAACTGTTGAGCACCCAAACCGCAAGCTGGACAGATATACCCAAACGGGCGATGCGTCAAATCGCAAATCGGGTTTCTGAGTTGGAGCGTGATGGCGGGCGTGGAGAATCACCTCAGGATTTTTTTCACCTCCTCTCCGTAACGCTGAAATATTTCCTCGGCGAGGTTACTGAGTATCTCACGGATCGAACCGGACTCCGGAAGATCCAGAGGGGCGGGGACGTCGAGTTTTTCCATCGATACAGGGCTGATATAGAGATTTTTGTCCAATTCGGCCATTTCCGTCGCCGTAAAGTTGTCTCCCAGAATCTTCTTTCTTTCGATCCCACGCATGTCCAGATTCCTGAGAAAATTGAGTATCGATAAGAGGTCGAAATTCTTCTGGAAGGAATCGATGTTCCTGTTGACTGCTGAGCGCTCGTTTGTGAGTTCTTCGTACTGCTCCTTATATTGTGTCATCCGGTAAAAAAGGCGGGAGTAGGATTGGAGGATCACCTTACGGAATTTTGCTTTTTTGGTCAGCGCCCTCACCCAAATCAGCCGCACTCTCCGTTTGGATTCCAAATTCAGACAGGCAACCCAGAAGTAGCAGGACCTCATTCCAAGGAGTTCCTGGAGCCGGCTTTGCATGTCCGGCTGAATCATGAGATTTGAAAGCCTTGCCAGCCGCAGGCCGACCGCCCGGGCCCGCTTCCGGGTTTCAGCAGCCTGTGTGTTGAGGTGCTCGATTTGAAGCTCTATCAGACGACGCTCAAGCAGGTAGTTCTCGATTACCTCCTCTTTTACCTGCCGCGTCAGACTGGTGACCAGATCTTCTTCCATCAACGAATGGCAAACCTCATTGATCTCCACGCTCCGCGAGGTGGGATTTTTTCCGCAAAAGAAAAGTATTGGGATCAAGTAAAAACTCGGAATCTGCAGCCGGATTGTAATTGCCTTTTTCCTTCAGCGCCTTCAGCCTGATACCGTCGTTTTCCGGCTCGAGGATGAAAACGGAGCTGAAAAGATCATCCATGGCGTCGATGGGATACGGGATGCCTCTTTCATTTACGTCCGGTATATGCCGATGAGACCTGGCGGAGACCCAGACCGATGCCGAGTGCCTCCGGGCGAGACCTCCTATCTTTTCGAAAAGTGCACGCGCACGGCCAAAGTCAAGGCCGTCCAAAACGATGAGCGAAGGCACGAACTTTGCCTGCTCTTTGAGATTGTCGATGCTTTTCTCCAACTTCTCCGGACTGAAGGTCCGGTTGAGAAATGACATTATAAACCTCAGTGGTTCGATAGCGTGCTGTAAGTCGGTAACCTTACATTCGGGCTGGTTCGAAAGGATATCTTTGAGCAGTTTGTGGTACCAGAGCTTCACTTTGTCCGGGACCACATCGACGCATACATGGAGAACAGGCTCCTTGTCGAGCATGTATCCCAGAGCAAGATGAGTGAGGCAGGCTGTCTTGCCTGCGCCGGCCCGAGCCAGTATAACTCCCATCTCTCCAGGCTCGAGCCGACTGACCGGCATTTTTTCGTAACCACTGCAAACCGCGTTTTCATCGGCCATTTCTGTGCTCCCTTCCAAGTGGGGTTTCTAATCCAGCTAGATCCAATGATACTTTACAGTAGAAAAAAATTCCATCAAAAGGCCTCCGCTTGCCGATTTTCTTGGTTCGATACCGTTCAGAACCCGCCTTGTCTCGATTAACCCGACATTCAGGTGTTGCTTGCATGGCGTGTTATTTATTATTAAGTCGTTTCTTTGGAGGCTCTTTCCGTGGACACGCGCAATGTTTCGGAATAAATTCGGATCTTCGGCATCCCGGTTCCTCGAGGTGGACTGGAAATGTTTATCGGGCCGACCCTGCCGGCTGCATGCGGGGGGACCATTTGAAACTCAAATCAGGGTAACGGAACGATTAAGGCGGAACGAAACAAGATCGGCCGCTCTACCCTCGTAGCCTGCAATAAGGATCGCGAATTGGAATGCATATTGATCGGCACCGGCGGGATGATGCCGATGCCCTATAGGATGCTTTCTTCCCTGGCGGTAAGGCTCAATGGCCAAATATATCTATTCGATGCCGGGGAGGGTACGCAGATCAACTGGAAAAGGGCGCGGCTCGGGGTGCGAGGGCTGAAGCTGATCGCCGTAACCCACCTGCATGCCGACCACTGCCTGGGGATTCCCGGTATGATCATGCTCCGGGCTCAGATGGAGAGCCCGGACCCCCTTACAATCCTCGGTCCCCCCGGGACGCGGGAGTTCGTTACCCAGTGCCGGAAGACGCTTGAGTTCAAGGTGAACTTCCCAATAAACATCACCGAATGGTCCTCAGATAACTCTGGTACGGCATACCGGGACGGGCAGGCTAAGATTCTGTGGCAACCGGTCAAACATACCCGGTTTTGCCTTGGATACAGGTTCGAGGAGCTGGACAGGCCGGGAAAATTCAACCCCGCGCGGGCACAGACCCTTGGAGTACCGATGGGACCGCTCTGGGGGAAGCTCCAAAAGGGAGAAAGCGTAAAAACTGCCTCAGCTAAGATTGTGCAACCCTCCGAGGTGCTGGGGCCTGCCAGAAGGGGCAGGCATATAGCCTTCGTGGTGGACACCAGACCCGCCCCCAGCGTCTATTCCCTATGCAAAAAAGCAGACCTGGCCTTTTTGGAAGGCATGTTTCTCACCGAACACTCCGAACACGCCGATGTAAAAGGCCATATGACGGTTGCCGAAGCAGCAGGGATTGCCAGGAAATCCGGCGCTGCCAGGGCGATCCTCGTCCATATAAGCCCCAGGTACGAAAACAGCGAACTCGGCAAACTCGAAGAGGAGGCGCTCAAAGAATTTCAGTCCATCAGAATCGGAAGAGACCTGGATATTTTCAAGGTGAGTTTTCCCGAAGTAACCGGCATTTAATGAGATTTCCCGCCTGCCGGGTGGCGCACAACCCAAAAAAAAGGCCCTCTAGCGAAGAGGGCCTTTTTTCTGGCTGTAGCATTGAAAATCCTGGTTGCCGGTCATGGAAACCGACCTGAGGGTGTCTGCCGATTAATCAACTTTGGCTCCCTCGATCATTTTTTCCAGCCGGTCCTTTTGGACCTTGGCTTCTCTGAGGTCCCTCTCGATTTCCATTCTTTCCTGTGACCCGGCTTCCAAACTCTCCAACTCCTTATCGAGCTCTTCTACCTTTTTCATGATCCTATAAAGCTCGACAGCCACCATCCTAATACTCATACGGGCAATTTTTCCATGTCGTGAAGATTTTTTCGTGAGGCGCCATAGTACCCTTTTTAATGGCTTACCTTCGGGTATAAACCTCGTAGGCGAGGTCGAATTTCTCTCTGGAACCCGGAGGCAAACGCAGTGCAAATCCGGAACCGGGGTACATCGTATCCAGTCGCAGTGACGGATTGAGCTCCTGTAAACGACTGACGGGTACATCGATCCATTGTGCCACCTCTTCGAGTTTCAGAGGCGTATTGATCAAAACCGGATCGAAGTCCGTAGGCCTGCAATAGTTGGGATACTCAAACCCGTACTTTTCCGGCTCGCGTATTATATGCATCGCGGCCAGCACTTTTGAAACATAAACTGCGGAATACGCGGGCATCCTTCGCCCATAAAGCTCCCCGTCCTTAACGCAGCACTTTCTCGCCACGCAATTAATCGGCCTGGTTCCCGCATTGTATGCGGCAAGGGCCAACAACCATGAGTCGTACTTTTCGTAAAGTGTTTTCAAGTATTTGGCGGCAGCCTTGGTCGACTTGATAGGGTCTCGTCTTTCATCCACCCAGGGGTCGACTCGTAATCCCATGTCCCTCGCTGTCGCCGCCATCATTTGCCAATAACCACCCGCTCCTCGATACGATGACGAGTTCTTCTCGAAACGGCTCTCGACAAACACAATGGAAACCATTTCAGCCGGTACTCCTTGGCTCTCCAGAATCTCGGTCATCTGGGGGAGGCATGTCCTTGCCTTTTCCATTGCATCCGAAAAAGTAACTCGGCCATCTCCCTGGTAGAAGCGTATGTATTTCTCAATAAGTGGTTCATGTAGGGGTATCTGGATTCCGTTTCTCCATAGCACCGCGGAGGTCCCTTTCAGAGCATCCGTACGAGTGGGCAAGGTGAGCGGCATTGCGGAAATGTCCCTTTTCGGTAAATCGCCTGGCAACGACAGCGCTGCCAGCGCCCCGGGGATTTCCGTGCTCTCTGCCCCTGCCTGAGCTGGGAAGTGGAAAATGAACAGGGAAAGTAGAAGTGAAGCAGCCACCCTCACAACAATGCGAAGGTTTGCTTCGGATCCCGCCGCATGGTGCCTGTGGAGGCTTGAATCAGGCGCCATACTGGTTTCTCCTCACATTTTTCAAAGAAGCCCCTATGGCCCTCACGATACCCGCAAGAGTGATAGGATTGCAGAGTTTTTAACAGTTCGGTCAGAAAATATCAAACCGGGTTATCCGGGATTATTCACGATTAGACCGGATTATCTGGCAAATAGCCTGATTAATGGGTGCACAGAGAGATATCCGCAACATAGTGCCTGATTCAGACCAAATGAGATAAGCCTATCCAGGCTTAGTCTGAACTGAATCGTTTTAGGGGATGTTTTTCACGCAATCTCTTTCTTATGCAGTAAATCTTGATATTGCGTGATTTTTCTTTCTTCTGTCACAAGTGCCTGTGATTACACCGGATTCGTGGGCCGGGCGCCAGACGCCAATTAATCGTCCGCAAGGGCGATTTGCCACCGCGGAGCTAGTGTCCATCCGAAAACTCCGGGACAAATTCTACGCCCCGCGAGGTTTCTGTTCGGAAAGGAGGCATAATCTGGTCTTAATCTGGTCATTCCTTTTACCGCCTTTAGGCGGAAGATCCTCTTACCGGCTCTAGCCGGAACGTTTTCGTCATGGCATGGAAATCGAGGGATTGCGCGGAGGCGTACATAATCTGGTCTTAATCTGGTCATTCCTTTTACCGCCTTTAGGCGGAAGATCCTCTTACCGGCTCTAGCCGGAAGGGGTACCGCCTCGCGGAGCGGCGAATCCGGCCGGCGGTCCCGGTTCCCAAGCCCCAGGGCGGAAAAGGGCCCTTTCCGGATGGAAACGAGCTAAGCAACCCAGTTACTGCTCAGGATTCGTCTATTTTACCCACTCACCCGCTCACCTGTTCACCCATTCACCCGCCCTTTCGCGCTGGCAGCGCGCTTGACATATATGGCCCGATTTCCTAAACTTACGAGCTTGTTTAAAATTAGATGCAGGATGATCTTCAAATCCGCCTGGCAAAGTGGAGTTTATGTCCGACCTAAAGCGTTTGAACCTATATAGAAATATCGGAATAATAGCGCACATAGACGCCGGCAAGACCACGCTGACCGAACGTATCCTGTTCTATACCGGCCGTTCCCACAGGATGGGCGAAGTGCACGATGGCACCGCCGTGATGGACTGGATGGAACAGGAGCAAGAGCGCGGCATCACCATAACTTCAGCCGTTACGACCTGCGAGTGGCGAGGCCATGAAATCCACCTGATAGACACCCCCGGTCACGTTGATTTCACAATAGAAGTCGGACGCTCGCTTAGAGTCCTGGATGGGGCGATAGCGGTATTTTCGGGAGTCGATGGGGTCGAGCCGCAGTCGGAGACCGTCTGGCATCAGGCCGACCGCCATCATGTACCCAAGATAGCTTTTGTGAACAAAATGGACCGAATAGGGGCGGATTTCAATAGCACGGTGAGCCAGATCGCGGACAAGTTCAAAATAATCCCGCTGCCCATCCAGATACCCCTTGGGGTCGAATCGGACTTCAGGGGCGTAATCGACCTGGTTTCAATGAAACAGATATTCTGGCTCGATGAGACCCTGGGGGCAGAATTCACAATTGGGAATATCGGCCCTGATCTTATGCCTGCGGCAAACGAGGCCAGGGAATATCTGGTCGCCAAGCTGGGCGAATTCGATGACGAGCTGATGAAGCGCTATGTTGGAGGCGATGAGATTACGGCAGCGCAGCTCATTGCGGTGATAAGGCGTCTGACGCTTGCACTTAAAGCCGTTCCGGTGCTTTGCGGCAGCTCCTTGAAAAACAAGGGCGTGCAGCCGCTTTTGGACGCAATCGTTGATTTCCTCCCCTCCCCGCTCGATGTGCCCGCGATTGAGGGCGTCAGCCCCCTGACCGGTGCTGTCGAGCAGCGCAAGTCCGATGAACGGGAACCTCTGGCGGCGCTTGCGTTCAAGATATTCATGGATCAGGGCCGCAAGCTGACTTATCTGCGGATTTACTCCGGGGTGCTCCGGGTTGGCGCCGACGTATTGAACGTCTCAAAAGGCGCCCGTGAGAAAGTATCCCGCATATTTCAGATGCACGCAAACAAGCGGGAACGGATCGATAGATCGGGTGCCGGCAATCTGGTTGCAGTACTCGGGCTGAAAACGGCTGGCACCGGCGATTCTATCTGCGACCCGGATCGGCCTGTGCTGCTCGAGCCCGTGGAAGTCTACGAGCCGGTTATTTCAATATCCGTCGAAGCGCAGACCAGAGCAGACCAGGAAAAACTCTTCGACAGCCTGTCAAAGCTTTCCGAAGAGGATCCCACCTTCCGGTTCGTCGAAAGCGCAGATACGGGTCAGGTGATCGTCAGCGGAATGGGCGAGCTGCACCTGGAAATCGTGTTAAACAGGCTCGAACGGGACTACCACGTCCTTGTTAGCGCCGGAAAGCCGCAGGTTGTCTATCGCGAAACCATCAGCCATGCATCGGAGGCAATAGGGGTATTTGACCGGGAGATCGCGGGAACCAGGCATTTTGCGGAGGTTCAGCTACATCTGACCCCCAGGGAAAGAGGAGTTGGCAATAGAGTTGTGGAAAAAGTGCGCGACGAATCCATTCCGGAGATGTTTTTCCCTGCGATCCAGCAAGGGATACAGGACGCACTGACCAGCGGGACTATTTCCGGCTATCCTGTCGTGGACGTTGAAACGGCCTTTTTCGCCGGGACTTTCCTGGAAGCGGCATCTAGCGAACTTGCGTTCCGGGTGGCCGCCTCGATCGCTTTCAGAAACGGTTTCGAGCAGGGTGCCCCTATATTGCTCGAACCTTATATGTCGGTCGAAATACTCACGCCTGAGGAATTTCTCGGAGAAGTGCTGGGCGACATAAATATGAGGAAAGGAAGGATCGAAAGTATAACAGGGCGAAAGGCGATCCAGGTGATTGAGGCGGTCGTGCCGCTCTCGAAGATGTTTGGCTACTCCACTTCCCTCAGGTCATCAACCCAGGGACGGGCAACCTTCACGATGCACTTCTCGCACTACGATCTTGCTTCGCAGTAAAATACCCATCCTCAGAGCTATTTTGCTTGATTTAATCTACACCCTGATATAAATTTGATTACTTCTGGTCAGGTGTAGCTATGCGCCGGCCGGATTATTTTATTGCCTCCCGGATGAGGCCATTTTGAAAGGCAGGTGAAATTTATTGGTAAGCACGGAGGCTGAACCGAGGGAAAACATTGAGAAAAAGATTCGTAAGCTCCGCAAAGATTTCCAGAAAAACGTTCAACCCGTCTTGCGCCGGCACAACTACTATCTCTCCAAAGGGGAGCGCAGGCGAATCAAGAAGAAAAAAGCGATAAAACGCATCCAGCGCCGGGAACGTCGCATGATGCGCTCGGCATGATGCGCGGCACCACCAGTGTGGCCTTCTCACCAAACTGGAACACTTGAACGCCTCGATGTGGTATTTAATCCTGCCTTGCAATGTGAGGAAGAATGCAAAATCCCGGGGTTTGCCCGGGATTTTTTTTGCCTCAGCCTTGGACGGTTATGCTTCTTTCGTTGTATCGTGTCGTGATCGGGTAGAAAGGCAAGCTTCTTTCCATCTCCGGTCTCCTGTTTGTCTTCCTTTTTACAAATGCTGGCCGGGGCCGGGGAGATTTTACTTTTAGCGGCGCACCTTTAACCTCGTATGATAGACTTATACAATACCCTGCTCGATGTGCGAGCGCGTAGCGCGGAGGCCGGCCGCAGGATAGGTCTATCACACGCTATGGGCGGGAGCGGGAGGCCTCGTATGATAGACTTATACAATACCCTGCTCGATGTGCGAGCGCGTAGCGCGGAGGCCGGCCGCAGGATAGGTCTATCACACGCTATGGGCGGGAGCGGGAGGCCTCGTATGATAGACTTATACAATACCCTGCTCGATGTGCGAGCGCGTAGCGCGGAGGCCGGCCGCAGCATAGGTCTATCATACGCGATAGGCGGGAGCGGGAGGCCTTAATCGCAAAAAGGCAAGTGGCCCATTATGCAGTATAGCGAAGGAACCATCGGACGTATTTTTGCCCTGAAGCTTGAGAGCGGAGAACGACTCCCGGACGCAGTGGTTGATTTTGCCCGCAAGCATGCGGTCCGGAACGCAATGGTAATGTTTGTCGGAGGGGCTGGCGCTACGAGCCGCCTCGTCGTCGGCCCGGAGGAAAACAGGGGAGATGACATTATACCCATAATTCACATATTGGGCGGAATTCACGAGGTCATTGCGGTGGGAACGCTCTTTCCCGGCGAAAACGGGCATCCTGATCTGCACATGCACGCCGCGACGGGCCGGGAAGGCACCGCCACCGTTGGCTGCACCAGGGCAGGGGTAGATGTATGGCTAATCGGTGAAGTGATTCTGCTGGAAATCTGCGGTATTGGAGGCTTTCGAAAAAAAGACCCCAAAACCGGTATGCAGATACTTCAGTTTTCAGATCCTGCATCGAAATGACAGAGATCTCGAAAAGGCCGGAGCCTGCTTACAGGATGGATACGAATGGCGGAGATTTTCGATTTTTTCGCTGAGTGGCCTGAAAAATACGATATGTGGTTCGAGACACCCATGGGCAGGCTGGTCAGGGAGTATGAGAGCCGGCTTCTGCTAGGTGTGGCTCGCCCAGGGCAAGGGGAAAAGATTCTGGATGTGGGGTGCGGAACCGGTGTCTTTACCGCAGATCTGCTGGCGGCCGGTTCGCGGGTCACAGGACTCGAGCTCTCTTTGCCCATGCTGCGGCGTGCCGGCAAGAAGGCGTCCGGGCTCTCTTTCCACATGGTACGGGGCGATATGCGCCGACTTCCGTTCGCCGTGGGATCTTTCGACAAAACCGTGTCGGTTACTGCCATCGAGTTTCTTGATGAAGATGCCCCGAGCGCCGTCGCCGAGATGTTCCGGGTAACCCGGCCTGGGGGTCTGATTGTGGTTGCCTCCTTGAACAGTCTTAGCCCATGGGCTGCCCGAAGAAGGGCCGCAGCAGTAAGGGACCATACGATTTTCGCGCACGCCCGCTTCAGGTCCCCATCTGAGATGAAGGGCCTGGCGCCGTTGCCGGCTTCGATCAGGACGGCTGTTCACTTTGACAAGCATGATGATCCCTCGCGAGCGGTGGACATAGAAAGGGACGGAGACGCCCGAGGGCTGGATACCGGGGCCTTTCTGGTCGCGTGCTGGGAAAAACCGGCAGTTTGATCTAATTCCTTAATCCTTCAATCCCCAAATTTTCCCCTAGAAGGTTTATTAATCTGTTTGAATCGGCTAAGATTGCGAACCGGCAGATAAAATCAGCGGCAGTCTTAGGCTGTTATCTTTCTTGATTCGACAGGTGAAAATTTTTATGCAAAATGACTCAGAGCGTCTTTCCGAACTTTCTATAAATCATCCCTCCGCGTGGGATATCGATCAGCTTCGGGCGAATTGGTTTGTCTTTGTGGAAGCGCTGTTGAAAGAAGAAGCCAACTTGCTCATCCCTTCCCGGCGTATCCGTTGGCAAATCGAGCAGACCCCAGCCTTTCAGGAAGTGGTGTCGTGTTGGGACAAGATGGAGGGCTCGCATCGGCTCGATGCCTGGAAGCGCTTGCTGCTGGCTGCCGAGGAAGCCTGCCGGACGATTCTACCCGCCTGCGTCCAATGCGGCGAATGCTGCCGGATGGGGAGCCCGACCCTTCACCTGGAAGATCTTGTGCTCCTTCAGTCAGGCAAGATCCCGTGGGACCAGCTCGTAACCCTGAGGAAAGGCGAGCCTGCGCGCTCGCCTTTCGATGGAAAACCCTTTGTGCTTCCCGAAGAGAGAATCAAGATCAGGGAAAAAGAAGGCCTGCGGGAATGTGTGTTCCTGATTTCCGAAACTGACCGGTGCTCCATCTATGTTGATCGGCCTCTTCAATGCCGGGCTCAAGCGTGTTGGGACCCGATCCCCGCCCGTGACACGGCCGAACTGCCTTTTTTGCTCCGAGAGCACGTTTTCGAGGGTGTCGATCTGCTGTTGGAGATAATCGCCGGGCACGAAACCCGATGCGGGTTCGCAGTGCTTTCGGGCGCGTTCGAAGAGCTGAGCCGGAGTAATGGAGGAAACGTTCAGGAAGTACTGAGGCTCCTTTCATACGAGGAGCATTTCAGGCAGTTTGTGAGTGATAAGTTCAAAATCCCGGCCCAAAATATGGAACTGTTGTTCGGCAGGAGCTTCGCCTGGATGACCACCCTGTTTGGATTCAGAATCACGGAGGAACCTGACGGGACCCGCTGCCTCCTCGTATGATAGACTTACGATACTTAGGTAACGTATGAGCGCGTAGCGCGAAGGCCGACCGCTCATTCTCGACGCTTTCCATGACCTGTCTATGACCAGAGACGGGGCGGGAGCGGGAGGCCTCGTATGATAGACTTATACAATACCCTGCTCGATGTGCGAGCGCGTAGCGCGGAGGCCGACCGCAGGATAGGTCTATCACACGCTATGGGCGGGAGCGGGAGGCCTCGTATGATAGACTTATACAATACCCTGCTCGATGTGCGAGCGCGTAGCGCGGAGGCCGACCGCAGGATAGGTCTATCACACGCTATGGGCGGGAGCGGGAGGCCTTGTGGACGAACCGGGGGGGCGGCCATAGCGCCGCCCAAAATCCGCTCTCGGCTGCCAGTGGGAATGCCACTGGCTTATCTCTTCACAAATGGAATCCAATGAGATAAAATTAAAAGTTTAATGGGTGTTAGTACCAGTCTCTGCGCGAGAGTGGCGAAAATGGCATACGCACTGGACTTAGGATCCAGCGGGGCAACCCTTGGGGGTTCAAATCCCCCCTCTCGCACCAGAAAAGTGTGCCTTTGCCGACCCTGAGATACTCATTTCATCAGAAAGGTAAGAAGAGTGGAGATGAACGTTTCGTTAACTGAGATCAGCCCGAGTCAAAAGAAAATCCGGGTGGAAATCCCGGGGCCCAGAGTTACCGAAGAGTTGGAAAAAAAGTATCGCGATCTGGCAAAAAAGTCCAAGATCAAAGGTTTCCGGCCGGGGAAAGCGCCTCTGAGCATAATTAAATCCTATTACGGGAAAACGGTCGAGCACGAGGTGTCATCCCAGTTCATCCAGGACACTTTTGAGGATGCGCTCAAGGAATCCGACCTCAAACCGCTCACCCTGGCCGACATAAGCGAGTCGCATTTCGAAGAGGGCGGCGCTTTTACTTACACGGCTGTGGTCGATATCTGCCCACCTTTCGAGCTGCCTGACTACAAAGGCTTGAAAATCCATAGGCCGGCAGTAGAAGTCACCGACGAGCAGATACAGGGCGAATTGGATAAACTTGTCCAGACCCATTCTCAACTTCGCGCGCTTGAGAGCGACCGCCCCATTCGTGAAGGAGACGTGGCCATCGTCGACTTCGTACCTGTCGTAGAGGGCCTGGTATTCGAGAAGGGCAAGACCAATGACTTCATGGCCGAGGTCGGTAAGGGCAGCCTCCACCCTGATTTCGACAAACACCTGTTGGGGCGCAAGCCGGGAGAAAGTTTCTCATTTGAACTGTACTATCCCGAGGACGCTCCCAGCTCTGAACTGGCGGGCAAAAGTGTCCGCTTTGACCTGACCGTAAAGGAACTCAAAGAAAAGGAAGTACCCGAACTCAATGACGAGTTTGCCCAATCCCTCGGCTCAGGCCAGTTCGAGACCATCGAGGCGCTGAGGCAGGAATTCCGGCAAAAACTCCTCGAACGCGAAGAGCAAAGCGCCTCTCAAAGCGTGCGCGATCAGATCCTTCGAAAAATACTCGGCAAGGTCCAGTTTGAAATTTCGCCCAGAGTGATAGAACGCGAAGCCGACAGGATTCTCCAGAACCTCAAACAGCAGTTCAAGAGCCAGCGGCTCAAGTTTGACGCTGATACCCTGAATACGAGCGAATACAAGACAGGCTCAAGGCTCCAGGCGGAACAGGACATCCGGACCGGGCTCGTGATCGGCAGGATAGCCGAAGCTGAAGCTATCTCGCTCGATTCCGAGGACGAGCAGCAGGTTTTTAGGGATATAGCCGCTGCCTACCGTATAGACCTGGCAAAGGTCGAGAGCGAATACCGGGACAGCGCCATTGTCGAGCGGGCAAAGGAAGGAAAACTTCAAGACAAAGTGCTTAAGTTCATAGAAAGTGAAGCTGTCTTCGTCGGCACACCAGAAGAGGCAAAGGAGCCCGAAGCCGATCCCCGGGCCGAAGAACCAGAGCAGGCCTGATAATCTCGCCCCCAACGCGGGGCCATACAGCCATACAGGAGGATATCTTAGTGGGACTCATTCCAATTGTAATCGAGCAGAGCAGCCGCGGTGAGCGGGCATGGGACATCTACTCAAGATTGCTGAGGGACCGGATCGTTTTCCTTGGGACCGCAATCAGCGACGATATTGCCAACGTGATTATCGCTCAGATGCTTTTCCTCGAATCCGAAGACCCTGACAAGGACATCCATTTTTATATCAATTCTCCGGGAGGCCTGGTTACGGCGGGCCTGGCGATTTACGACACGATGCAGTACATAAAACCGAAGGTTGAAACCCTGTGCATGGGACAGGCGGCCAGTATGGCGGCGATCCTGCTGGCTGCGGGGCAAAAGGGCAAAAGATTCTCTCTTCCCCATGCCCGCATAATGTTGCACCAGCCGATGGGCGGCTTCCAGGGGCAGGCGACCGATGTTGATATCCAGGCAAAGGAAATCCTGAGGCTCCGCGAAGACCTGAACCAGATACTGGTGACTCACACCGAAAGACCGGTCGAGCAGATACAGCGAGACACCGACAGGGACTTCTATATGTCCGGAGAGCAGGCGAAGGAATACGGACTGATCGACGAGGTCATCCTGGAAAGAGGCGCCGATCGGCCCTTGAAGCCGGTTTGATATGGGCGGCAAAAAGCCCGCCTTGCCAGATTTGTTGAAATGCAGTAGTTTTAATTCCCTCGCCCCCGTAGCTCAGGTGGATAGAGCACGAGATTCCTAATCTCGGTGCCGCGTGTTCGAGTCACGCCGGGGGCACTAGGAAAATCAACTACTTAACAGCTTCCAATGTGCGGCTTTTTTCACGTTGTGACACTTTTGTGACAGTCGGGCTTTTCTCGGCGCATGTGGTAAGCCCCTGGAGGAGATTGACCGCTTTCTTCTTGTGCTCTTGGGTAAGGTGAGTGTAGCGGAGAAGCATCGACATAGACTTGTGCCCCAGGAGTTCCTGCAGGTCTTTCAAGCTGGCCCCGCGCATTACCATGTGACTAGCAAAGGTGTGTCTCAGATCGTGAAACCGAAAGTTCTTTATCCCCGCCCGGTCTAAGGCTCCGACAAAAGCAGTTCTCACGTTCTGGACCATTTCAGGCAGTGGCGCCGGCCCCTTGCGCTCCCTTACCGGGCCGTCAGCGCTTAGCTTGTGCTCGCCCTTTGCGAAAGTGAAGATGTGCTTTGCCCCCGGTCCTTGTGCCCGCTTCATATCGGCAAACAGGGTTCCCAGGGTGTCATTGATCGGGATCTGCCGGGCTTCATTGTTTTTCGTCTTCTGCAGGTAGATAAATCCGTTACGAATCTGTGACCATTCAAGACTGAGTATTTCGCCCTTTCGCATCCCGGTATTGAGGGCGCATATCACAATCGGCCGTAGATGCTTATGGCATTCCTGCAGAAGGCTGGTGATCTCGTCTTCTGTCAGGAAGCGGAGCCGCTTGTTATTCTCTTTGGTGAGAAGAGATTTCCCACGGTCAAAGGGGTTTCGCTCGATCATCTCCCATTCCGCCGCCTTCTGGAAGATGTGATGTAGGCAGGCCATTTCCCGGTTGATCGTTGCAACGGTCCTGGCTGCGCCGCTCTTGGTGGTTTTCCTCCGTAAATGATTGCGGTAGGTTTCGAGCTCGACATACTTGATGGTCGCCAGCCGGGTTTCGGCGCCGAAATACTCTTTGAAATTCTCGATGAAATGCTCTTTGGAATTAGTGAAGCTGGCTTGGTGTTTATAGTTCTCTTCGTATCGGGTCAAAACCTCATTCAGCGTGGTCATGTAGTCTTTCTTCACGTCCAGGTATCGCTTCTCCGCAATGAGAGATTTTCGCTTGCCAAGCTCGGCCTCTGCGTCCTTCTTCTTGGTAAAGGATTTCCGGACCCGCTTTCCTGTTGGGTCGAAGTAGTCGATCTGCCATCCGTCGCCGCGTTTTCTGATTGCCATGGCTACAACCCCTTTTGCTTTTCATACAGTTCTCGGTAGTAGTCAATAAGCCCCGTGGTACCTGCTTGTTGCTCCTTTTCCATCTCGCGCCGGAGCAAGTCAATCACTAATGCATTAACGGACACGTTGCGTTTCAGCCTCCCCGTTTCGAGCGCTGCCTTTTCCCTGATCCAGTCTGCAATTTCGTCCGGTACTCGAAAAGTAATGGCTTTCATCGGTTCCCCCTCTGATTGAAGTGTGACTTCATTATAGTCATAGAAACAGTGAAGTCAAGCAGAAAATGAGGGAAAAAGGGAAAGCGAGTGAAAAACGGTCTAGTTTGTTGTAAACTCTCCAATTAGGAAAACGCTGGAATGGTGTAGACTTAATAATTGCAACCCATCCATCACGGAAGGAATACATCATGGCAGAGGAAAAAGTTCGTGTTTTGGGGCCCGTAGAAGTGGCTTCTGATTCTAAGGAACGTGTGGCTTATGAATTGATGAATCAGATCGCTAACTTTGAAATGGACGGTCAAGGCGAGGCACGCAAGACTCCGCGTTATTGGTTATCTCTTTATCGAAAGTGTCATAAGGCAGTACACGGATATACCTTGGACCTCATTCTACAAGACAACTAACCTGTTTAAAAGTAAGGCCCGACTCATCACCGGGCTGATTGTGGTCCGCTTGCATGGGGGAAGCTAATGAAGACGGTTTTCATTTTCGGCGCTGGAGCTTCAAGAATGGCGGGCGCTCCCTTGATGAAAGACTTCCTGGACCGGGCAGAGGACATCCTTAACTATCATCGGAGACAAATCGGGAGTTACGAAACATCGTTTAATAATGTCTTTGCTGCATTGGCTGAACTTCAGGCTGTCCACGCTAAATCATTCCTGGATCTAAACAATATTGAAGTCATCTTCGGTGCCTTTGAGATGGCGCAAATTTTGGGCAGGCTCGGCAATCTGGAGCAAGAGTCGATCACAGGGCTACGGTCTTCAATTATTGACCTCATAGTAAAGACACTTGAGGACAGTGTAATGTTCGAGGTCAGGAATGGAAATATTATCACCCCTTCGCCCTATAAAGACCTACTTGAAATCATCAGGCAACTTGACAATTCGCTTATAGCCGGCTTGCCGTCTCTAGAGTATGCTTTCATCACGTTTAACTACGATTTGGCACTTGATTACAGCCTGACCTCCTATGCTTTTACCCCAAATTATTGCCTTACTCAGAAAACCTCACCTGGTACGCCATATCTAAAATTACATGGTTCGATTAACTGGGGAACTTGCTCGGGCTGTGGCAAAATTATTCCCTATAATATTTTGGATGCAACAAGGTGGGACCCTTTTCGTTTAAAGGAATTGAAGCATGTGCGCTACGATTTAGGCTCCCAAATAAGAGATATAAACCATTGTGGCATCCCTATCAAGGGTCCACCTGTTATCATCCCGCCAACATGGAACAAAACAGCGCCTCACGATGATTTGCTGAACGTATGGCGAACGGCTTCCCGAGAACTTGCGAGTGCTGAGAACATTTTTGTAATAGGCTATTCGATGCCTGAAACAGACTTATTTTTTCGATATCTATATTCACTTGGATCGGAAGGTCCAGTGCGAATAAAAAGATTCTGCGTAATCGATCCTGATCCAGAAGTGGAAACTAGATTCAGGCGAATCATTGGACGAGGCATTGAAAATCGATTTCGTTTTTTGAATACCGACTTCAAGAAGGCAATTCCCTACCTCTCAAATGAGTTGCACGATATTTCCATGACTGCGGCCGGAAGGACTTAAAGCGCCAACGGTTGAGAAGAAAGGCCTTAAACCGAAGTTCCACGGGAAATAGACTGAAAAAACAGCCTAAGTTATTGAAGTCACAGGGTATAGTTCGTTTAGATAATCTTAAAAATGTGCCCATGT
>JBEKTT010000078.1:0-21349 GCA_049515795.1 Syntrophobacteraceae bacterium | reverse complement strand
TGGGCAAAAGCAGAGCGTTGCCCACCACTGATTGGTGGGCACATAAAACGTGCCCACCCTACGAAATTTATGCAATGAACTTGTGACTCAGGACACTAGTGTATTGTCAACTAAGTTCCTATATGTAAGGACCTACAGGTCGTCATTCCGGCGAAAGCCTGAATCCGGCGTTTTTTCAGATGGTTAAACGCACTGGACCCCGGCCTTCGCCGGGGTGACGATTCCTTACAACATGTAATAACTTTGTTGACAACGTACTGGGTTCCAGGCAATGAGAGGTTTCCGGATCCAGACCGGCTATAAACCCGGGGCACTGCACGGTTTGCTGGTAAAGGGCCTGATTTGAGCCATACCCGGCGAATCAGTCTTTGATTGCCTCGTAGGTTCTCAGAGGTGGTATGTTGGCCAGTTCGTATTTTGAGTTCACAACTGGAAAGTACTGCTGCAGGTGGACCTTTAGGTGATTGTTAGTCTGAAAACAGGTCTGGTAAACGAGGAATTTTCCGCCTTTTTTCAGCGCTCGATGAGTGTTGTAGAGAATCCTGTGTTTTAAATCCGAGTCGAGGAAGGAAAAAGGTATCCCCGAGATTATGTAATCGGCTTCCGATTCTTTGCACGCTCTCAGAGTTTCGAGCACGTTTTCACAACTGTCATGCACCAGAACCACCCTGGGGTCTTTGAGGTTTCTCTTGAGAAGGGAATTGAAATTCCGGTTTCTCTCGATAAGGATCAGCCGGGAGTCTTCTCCCATTTGCCGCAGCAGGTATTTTGAAAAAACTCCTGTTCCGGGGCCATATTCCACAATAAGGCTGTTTTGGCTGAAATCTATCTTATTGCAGACCTTCTTTACACCGACGGAGGAAGTGGGTGTAATCGAGGCGACATTTCTGTCCTTGATAAAATTCATTATGTAGATGAGCGTATCCATCCGGCAACTCCTAAACATCTATTCTAATATGGCAAAGCATTAAAGAGGGAAACCCCGGCAGGCCGAAAAGAGGAAGTTTTTTCATTTTTCTCCTTTAAGTCCGCGACTCTAATCCCCTCCCCACGAATGAGCAAAAGTCATTTAGGCCTGTTTCCTACCGGATCATGTCCTTTTTTCCGGTATTTAGCCCTGTATTCCATCATTCAAATATTATCTTGGCAATCTGGACTCCGGCGCCCTTATAGCAGCAATCCAGTGATAATGAAATCAAATTAACACATCAACCTGCGTTTTGGTTCGAGGCCGCGATTCGCAGCGCTCGACCCCGATCTTTAACAATGCTATAACGGACCGAAACAATCGACCCGGCCATTCCACCGACGGATGGACAATCATAAAGTAATCAGGCGGCGGGCAAAAAGCGAACCCCCCGTGCAGATTGCGAAAACCTTGTGAGGAGGCCGATATGGGACGGGATAGCCTCATCCGCACGCGCTGGAAGTTACTGAACGAGCGCTCACCGGCGACGGTCGCCGATGTTTTAGAGATCATTCTGCAAAACCGCAATCTGGATCCTCACGCTATTTCCGGAGAACTCAAGGACCTCTCCGAGCACCTCTGCATCCGCGGCATGACCGAGGGCGCCAGTTTACTGGCAAAGCACATGGCAAATCGAAACAAAATAGTAGTGGTTGCCGATTACGATTGCGACGGAATTACATCTGCCGCGCAAATCGCTCTTTTTTTCCAGGAGACCGGTTATGAGAATTTCAGGGTTGTAATCCCGTCTAGATCCGAAGGATACGGCATACCCGAACGCGCTATATCGGAAAACCAGGATGCAAGAGTTTTTGTCGCACTCGATTGCGGCACGTTAGACCGCAAATCCATCGGGCTGGCGCGTTCCATGGGCGCCGACTGCATAGTGATCGATCATCATGAAGCGCCCGCAGGCTTGCCCGGATCGGATCAGGGGCCGGCCCCGGCTTCGGTGCTCATAAATCCCAAGCACCCCGAATGCGGCTCGTCCTTCAAGGAGTTCTGCGCTTCGGGGCTGACCTTCCTTTTTCTGGCCGGCCTCAGGCGCGCCTTGCGGAGCGCAAATACCAGCCTCCCCCTCCCTGCGCTCGGTGGAAAATACCTTGCCCTCGCAGCTACCGGCACTGTCGCCGACCTCGTCCCACTGGTCTCGGCAAACCGGATTCTCGCCCGAAGCGGCCTGCGCAATCTCAACGCAAATGGCAGCGCTCCGCTTTCATACCTGGCCGCCGCCGCCGGCCTGGCCGGGAAGACCTTGACAGCGGGCCACATCGGCTTCTATTTGGGACCGCGTATAAATGCCGCAGGGCGCATCTCCGAGGGGCGAATCGCATACGATCTGCTGACTTCGGACCAGCCGTCCCGGTTGGTCCGACTGGCGCGGGAGCTTGACAACCTGAATGCGCAAAGGCAGGCGCAAGAGGAAAAAATAGTGAGCCAAATCCGCACCCGTCTTGCACAACGTCCTCCCACGGGCAGGACGCTCGTTCTGGGAAACGCTCAGTGGCAGCCGGGGGTCGTGGGCATTGCCGCTTCCAGGGTGCAGCAGGACCTCTATTATGCTCCTGTAGTGATATTATCGATAGACGAGGGCAACGGGATTGCGAGGGGTTCAGCCAGGAGCATTCCTGGTTTCGACGTTCACCACGCGCTTTCGATGTGTGCCGAGCTGTTCGTAAAATGGGGAGGGCACAAAGCGGCGGCCGGTCTGACAATGGCGGCAGACCGGATCGATGAGTTCGCAGACCGCTTCGAGGAGATTGCCCTGCAATATCGGGCGGAAATTTTCGTCCCGTATGGGAAAGTCGATCTACAGTTACCTTTGGCCCTTGCCGGACCCGAACTGGTCCAGGCGCTCGAGCAACTCGAGCCCCACGGGATGGGTAACCCTGCCCCGGTTTTTGCCCTGCGCGGCGTCCGGTTTAACTCCGTAAGAATTTTCGGAAAAGAACAAAACCATCTGAAAATAGAGCTTGAAAACGGGCTGGAAGCAATCTGGTGGCGGGGCGCACAACGCTTCCCCGTAAAGTCGCACTACAGGGAAAGCAACCCGGGACCTGGTCCGGGGCAGAGTACGGATATGGTTTTCCACGTAGGCTGGAACGGCTTCCATAATAAGACGATGATCGAGATCATGGACCTCGGAAGGCTCTTTTAAAAGTTAAAACTCGAGACTTGAAGCTTTTTCAGGCAGAATTGTTTTCCCGAAGCTTCAAAACCTCCAAGTGTCTTTTGGTCATTTTTTCGTGAATTTTCTCCTGGAGCCTGACAGCGCTTTCTCCATTAACCCTTCTTATTATCCCGGCCGACCTGAGTATGCTTGCCGGGTTTCCCATCTCGGCGATCTGCTGGGTTAAACGGCTTGCAGCCTTGAAATCCTCGATCACCCGGTATTCCTCGCAAGGAATGAAGGATTCAAGCAACACGTAGGCGATTTCAAGCCAGTGCTGCAAATCGCCGTCGGGACCGTCCGCAAGTTCACGAAAAATAGCTTCCCTGATTTGCTCCTTTGGGCAGGGAAGTTCGGAATCCACCCCTAACGGTCCCCTCATCTCTTCAAGCACCTTCAAGTAGGCGCAAATAATACGAAATCTTTGCTCATAGGTTGAATCCGGGCAGTACCCGCATTCTTCCTCGTCCACCGCCCTGGCGCCTTTGAGAAAGGCTTCCGGGCAATTGAACAATCTTGCGGCGCTGAAATGACCGCTGGTGATTTCCATCGCAAAACTCCCGGCTGGAGAAAAACCGCGGCAGATAACTGTAAGAGAGATGGGATTTAGCCGATGCGCGTGGCTGGCGCTAATGGAACCATAGTATACTAAAGGTATGTAGGAATTAAATAGGGTCAGGACCCTATTCATAGGTAGGAATCACGGTATTTATGGAGCCGGCAAAATACACGATCCGGCAGACCCGGAATTACCATGCAATATTAAACAGATACAAAAAAAAGAAAAGGAGAGTCAGGAAAGGAGGAGGTAAAACCTGACTCTCCAATGGAGGAAAGAAGAGAATCTCTTTCCGGTAATAATTATAACGCGCCGGTCAATAGTCTTGCTCAGTGGGCCGGATCATAAATCCGGCCACGCATGTTCGGAAGGCCTCTTTCTAAGGTTTTTCCGTCCCTTTGACCCGCTCGACAATTCCTGTGGTGCTAAGGTTTTCAATCAGGGGCGCCAGGACGATCCGGCCTCCCCATCCTTCCACAAGCTCATGGCCCACTACGGCCTCACGGGTGTAGTCGGCTCCTTTCACCAGGACGTCCGGCCTCAAAGCTTTTATCAGGGACAAAGGAGTATCTTCTTCGAAGATGACCACCATATCAACGCAACCAAGCGCAGCGAGCAGGGCGGCCCTGTCGTTCTGAGGCAATATGGGGCGATGCATGCCTTTGATGCGCCTTACCGAACTGTCCGAGTTCAGGCCGACGACGAGCCGCTGTCCTTCGCCGGCGGCGGCATGGAGCAGCCGTATATGACCGGCATGAAGAATATCGAAACATCCGTTGGTAAAAACAATGCTGTTTCCATCGGCCCTCCATGCATCGAGCGTTAATGCGGCTGAAGCCGGATCGCAGATTTTCCTAAGCGTCCCGTTGTGCCCCTGCCTCAGGGCGATGACAAGCTCGTCGGCCCGGATGGGATTTGTCCCCACCTTACCCACGACGATCCCTGCGGCGATATTGGCTAATTCTGCGCATTGGGCCCAACCCATCCCGGTGGCTATTCCGGCGGCCACAGTGGCGATTACGGTATCTCCCGCCCCGGAAACATCGAAGACGTCGCGGGCCTGGGTGCCAATGAGAAGGGGTGGCTCATTGCGGGTAAAGAGCGCCATGCCTTTAGGGCCGCGAGTAACCAGAAGCCGGTCTATTTGCAGATTCTTGATCAGCTCCCGGCCGGCATCCATAAAAGTTTCTTCGGAAATAAACTGTTTGCCGGCAATCAGTTCAAGCTCCGCCGTGTTGGGGGTGATGCAGGTTGCCCCGTTGTATCTGGTCCAGTCTCTGCCCTTGGGGTCTACCAGGGTTGGCAGGAGCCTCTCCCGAGCGCTCCTGATGATCGTTGAGCAGGAGCCGTCGTCCAGGGTCCCCTTGCCATAGTCTGAGAGGATAACGACACCCGCCTCCGCAATCAGTTCCAGGACTCGGTCCAGCAGGATTTTTACCTCTGCCGGACTGATCGTCCCGGTTTCTTCCTCGTCCAGCCTCAAGAGTTGCTGGCCCTGCGACATAACCCGCGTCTTGACAATAGTGGGCCGTGGCGGGGCAAGAGTAAGGAGATGATCTTCAATCCTGTTTTCACTCAGGAGCCGCGAAAGGCGTTCCCCGCACTCATCATTTCCTTTAGTTCCCAGAAGGCGCACCCGGCAGCCCAGGGCGGCCAGGTTGGCCGCTACATTGGCGGCCCCGCCGAGACGGTAGGTCCGGCTTTCGACTTTCACCACCGGAACGGGAGCCTCAGGAGATATCCTGCTGACCCGTCCCCACAGGTACCGGTCGAGCATTACATCGCCTATTACGAGTGCGTTGACTTTTTTGAAATCGGAAAGATCGAAAGGTTCCATTGACGCTCCACCGCAGCATTTGGGACGCAACAATACTCAGACGGTTGAAAAGGGCGGCCGGCCGCCGCTTTTGGGCAAACCCGCCTTGTCGCCCTATTAGGAATATCATAATGAAGCCACGGCGTAAACCGAGCTAATGTCCCTCCGAAAACTACGGATGAGACCTTCTCCTCCTCAATATACGAGGGTGCTTCTCCATGAATAGGAGCGTCAGACTGTCCGTGGCAGCCTCGAACGCAAAGGGTATATATCCAAGCCTGTGATAAAGCCGAAGATTACGCTCACTGAGATGCCCGGTGAACAACTCGTACCGCTCGGCCTCATGGAAACATCTCTCGATTTCTTTCATCAGACGGGCGCCAATGCCACGATTCTGAAAGTCCGGATGGACGATGAGCCTTCCTATGTGACATGTCTCCTGTTCCAAGAACCCTCTGACTGAACCTACGATCCTTCCATCAATAGAGGTCTTCAAGAAGAGCCGGCTCTCAAAGTCGGCTTGTATCTGGTCCAGAGTCTGTGTCAACGGCGGAATGGAGTAGTCATTGTAAATCTCGGCCTCGCTCACATAGGCGAGCTTCTGAAGGTCCAGGATTTCCTTTGCATCCTCGAACGAAGCGCGCTTGACGATCATCTCAAAATACCTCGTATGATAGACTTATATAATACCCTGTTCAAAAAAAAGAATCGGCTCTTTCCGCGCAGCCATGCTGAGAAGCAGGACTGAGGACTGAGGACTGAGGACTGAGGGCTGAGGGCTGAGGACTGAGGGCTGAGGACTGAGGACTGAGGACTGAGGGCTGAGGGCTGAGGACTGAGGGCTGAGGACTGAGGGCTGAGCAAAAGCGGCGGGGACGGTGCGCGCAGCCATGCTGAGAAGCAGGACTGAGGACTGAGGACTGAGGGCTGAGCAAAAGCGGCGACCGAGCGCGCAGCCATGCTGAGAAGCAGGACTGAGGACTGAGGACTGAGGGCTGAGCAAAAGCGGCGGACGGTGCGCGCAGCCATGCTGAGAAGCAGGACTGAGGACTGAGGACTGAGGGCTGAGCAAAAGCGGCGACCGTGCGCGCAGCCATGCTGAGAAGCAGGACTGAGGACTGAGCAAAAGCGGCGGACCGAGCACGCAACCATGCAGAACGCACTGACATTAAACGTGGTGCGTTTGAAGGCAAGCCAAATGTTAGGCGCATCAGAAAGTAAAGTGAAAATGGTGTCAGGGTTTCACTCTCAGTCCTCAGTCCTCAGCACTCAGTCCTGATAGCGTAGCGCGGAGGCCGACCGCTCATTCTCGACAGCCCGCCCACCCACCCGCGAGACGGGGCGGGAGCGGGAGGCCTCTTTGACTGGGCCATTTGCGCAAATATTTCCCGTCCGCGCCGGCCGGCTTGCCGAAAGTGTAGACCTGATCCCCGCGCGGCAAAGAAAAACGCGGGATATTCCCGATCGCTGTCCCAGGCACGTGACGTTTAGGTGACGAATACTTAAACTGCTTGTTAGAGGAAGGCGCTATTGGTAAAGTTCTCTATCCGCTTATTTTCCAGCTTCTTCGTACCGCCTCGGCGGGAAAGGACTCTTTTAAGACATAAAATCGGGACGAAAACCAATTATACTTTCTTATAGACACGGTCGTGGAGCGATTATGAGCGAGATTCAAGAAACCTCCTGCGATATTTGCCTAAAGGGAGGCGGTGTTTCCCCCCAGGAACTGGAGGAGTGCATCGCCCTCAGGGTGAGAGAAAAAAAGGAAAGCTACAGGCGCTACAACTTCGAGCGTTCGCAGGAAGAGGCGTTTGCAACCTTTTTCGATCTGGCCCAGGAATTCACCACGATCGACAGTCTTTACCAGATTTGCGCAAGCGTACCCAAGGAGTTCTTCGACCTCGACAGCAGAATTTATATCATCGAACCAAAGCAGTCGCAACTGGAGCTGGTCTGCACCAGCACGCTTGGCCTCATCCCGCCCGATAAACGCAGGAATCATCGGGCGGTAGTGGTCGAAAACCCTGTGGAGGCGGAAGAGTCTTGGTTTTTCCCCATTCGGGGCAACCGGGCGCTTGTGGATACGCTGCCTTTTTTCGGCCTGGGCTCTATTCTCGGCCTCTTTGAGGTGCTTCCGAAAGACAGAGTTGATGAGCGCAAACAGTTTTTCCTGGAAAAATTTACAAACCGGATCGGATACAACCTCCACCAGAAGCTCCTGGTCCAGCAGAATATCGATCACCTTAAGTTCATAAATCAGCTTGTGTCCGATATCGAACACAACGTCATCACACCGAATCTGTACTACAAGCTGTTCCTGATCCGGCTCAGAAAAATGATCGAAAACTACAAACACATCGAAGATTTGACCAGAAAAATGGTCGAGGACCCATCAGTCTGCGAAGCCGTGGCGCAGACTTTGCAAAATGCAGGCGAAACCCTCCAGGAAACCAACCGCGGACTCCAGGCCGAGTATTCCGCCCTTCGCAAACATTACGAGCACACCAGCCTGTTTCTGGAGACCCTTTTCCGCAAGGACCACTTTCAGAAAGGCACCTACGTGCTCAGGAAGCAGTCGTGTAATTTCCGCACTGAGATAATTAAGCCTCTTATCGAGCGGTACGCCGGCCAGTTCGAAACAAGAGGGATAACGGTTGACGACCGGATCGAAAACGTTCCTGACGAACAGGTAACGCTCTTTGTCGATAAGGGGCTGATATCCCAGGTGTTTGATAACTTTTTCTCGAATGCGCTAAAATACGCCGGGGAAGCAAAAGACGAGTCAGGGAAAGCGATAAGGCTTTTCTCTTTAAACCGGCAGATCATACCGGGCGCTTTCGGAGAAGATAAACCGGGCGTGCGGCTCAATTTCTTCACGACGGGCAAGCCTTTGAGCCGCGAAGAATGCAGTCGAGTCTTTGAAGAAGGTTTCCGCGCAGTGGGCAGCAGTGCTGAAAGCGGCAGAGGCCATGGTCTTTATTTTGTGAAAAACGTAGTCGAGATTCACGGCGGAATGGTGGGCTGCGAGCCTCAAGCAAACGGGAACCTGCTCTATTTTATCCTGCCGTTCAAGAAATAGGGACAGAGCGAGGAGCAAGGAGCAAGAAGCGAGAAGCAAGGGGCAGGGAGCGGGGAGCAGGGAGCATCCGGCTTCTTGTCTTACCCGCTTCCTTACCGCCTCTATTGACCTTTTCCCTCGGTCGGGTTACCTCTTTGCCCCGAAAGCAGATTTTTTGCTCTGCGTCGTCCGGAGCGGCGAGTGACTGAGCCGGGTAGCTCTAATCCTTACAGAGCGCAATTTGAAGTAGCTTAATTTCGTTCCGGTTGTTATAATTGCTGAGCTCGCTGTTTCCGGGACCAAAATTTGTCTTACAATGTGCGAGGATTAACCCGATATTGTTTTTAAGAAATAGTATCATGAACAAAATGCGGGTCGAGGAGGAATCTTGATGGCTGGTAGAAAACGTGACGACCGAGGTGGCGAGCTCAGATGTTCTTTTTGCGGAAAAAGCCAGGATGAAGTTAAAAAACTGATTGCCGGTCCTACGGTTTATATCTGCGATGAATGCGTGGAGCTCTGCAATGACATCATTGCCGAGGAATACGAAAGAGAAGGTGCGGCACGGGCCACGCAGATTCCCAAGCCCTCTGGAATCAAGAGTGTTCTGGACCAGTACGTAATCGGCCAGGATAGGGCCAAAAAAGTCCTCTCGGTGGCCGTTCACAACCATTACAAGCGCATTGAGCTAAAAGTCGACAAAAACGACGTCGAGCTCCAGAAGAGCAACATCCTGATGATCGGTCCGACCGGTTCGGGAAAGACTCTTCTTGCGCAGACCCTTGCGCGCATTCTGAACGTACCCTTTACGATAGCCGATGCAACTACGCTCACCGAGGCGGGCTACGTTGGCGAAGACGTGGAAAATATACTGGTAAGCCTGATCCAGGCGGCTGACTACGATATCGAGAAGGCGTCCAGGGGAATAGTCTACATCGATGAAATAGACAAGATTGCGAAAAAATCCGACAGCCCCTCAATCACGCGGGACGTCTCGGGGGAGGGCGTGCAGCAGGCGCTTTTGAAAATCCTGGAAGGCACCGTGGCAAACGTGCCCCCCAAGGGCGGCCGCAAACATCCGCAGCAGGAGTTCATAAAGATCGACACCACGAACATCCTTTTTGTCTGCGGCGGGGCTTTCAACTACCTGGAAAACATCATTCGCGCCCGAATCGGGGTGAAGGGCATGGGATTTGGCGCCGAAATCCGGGGCAGGGAAGAAAAGAGCATCGGTGAGGTGCTGCGGCATGTGCAACCCGAAGACCTGCTCAGGTTCGGGATGATTCCGGAATTTGTCGGCCGCCTGCCGGTTATAGCGACTCTGAGCGAGCTGACCGAAGACGAACTGGTAAGTATTCTCACCGAGCCCAAGAACGCCCTGATCAAGCAGTACAAGAAGCTGTTCGAGCTGGAAAACGTGCGGTTGCGTTTCAATGACGGGGTCTTGAGGTCGATCTCCAAGGAGGCCATAAGGCGCAAGTCCGGGGCCCGTGGTCTTAGGTCCATCATGGAAAACATAATGCTGGACATCATGTACGATCTGCCGTCACACCCCGAGATTCAGGAGTGCATCATAAACGAGGACGTGCTGACCAAGAACGCGCAGCCTTTGTTCGTCTACCGGGGCCAGGACCAGGAATCAGCCTGATCCCTTTAAAGGGGATTGGTTTACCCGAAGCAAAAGGGCCGCGATTGGCCGCCCTGATAAAATAATTTTCCGATTTGCCCTCTCGCGCCTGGACAGCTTATGTCCGATGCGCAAACGCTGCATGAGACCTCAGCGGATGCCGGCTCATTTGGACAATTCGAACACAGCAGGAAGTGAAAGGCAAAATGTTCAAACTAACGCGCACAAAAGACGGTCAGCAAAACAATATTTTCACTATGCCTCTTCTGCCGCTCAGGGACATCGTAGTATTTCCCTCGATGGTGGTCCCCCTTTTCGTGGGGCGTGACAAGTCGGTCAACGCCCTTGAGAAGGCCATGGGGGCCGAGAAGAAAATTTTTCTCGCTGCGCAGACAAAGGCCAAAACCGACACGCCCGGCGAAGGCGACATCTACCGCATGGGTACGGTGGCAAACATTCTGCAAATACTTCGCCTGCCTGACGGCACTGTCAAGGTACTGGTGGAAGGCGATTACCGCGCCAGGATAATGAGTTTTGTTCCTCATCCCGAGCATTTCGTGGCGCAACTTGAAGCAATCGAGGAAACGGAGGAAAAATCCGTCGAAATCGAAGCTCTCATCCGAGGGGTGAGGTCCTCCTTTGAGATTTATTCAAAGCACAACAAGAAGATCACCCAGGAGATCCTGGACACGGTTGCCGGGATCGACAATGCTTCCCGGCTTGCCGATACTGTTGCTTCCTACATGCCTTTCAAGCTGGATACCAAGCAGAAGCTGCTCGAGACACTGAACGTTTTGCAGCGGATGGAGAGGCTCTTCGGGCACATCAGATCGGAAATCGAGATCATCGAGACAGAGGAGCGCATCAAGGGGCGGGTCAAAAAGCAGATGGAAAAGACCCAGCGCGAGTACTACCTCAACGAGCAGATGCGGGCCATACAAAAGGAGATCGGTGAAAAGGACGATTTCAAGTCCGAACTCGAAGACCTTGAAAAACGCATAAAGAGAAAGAGACTTTCCCAGGAAGCGGCTGCCAAGGTCCGCGCCGAGTTGAAGAAACTCAAGATGATGTCCCCGATGAGCGCCGAGGCGACGGTGGTGCGCAACTACATCGACTGGATACTTTCGCTTCCCTGGTATGAAAGAACCAAGGACAAGATCGATATAGACGAAGCCGCCCGGATACTGGACGAAGACCATTACGGTCTGGAGAAACCCAAGGAGCGCATCATCGAGTACCTCGCCGTGCAGGCGCTCGTAAAGAAGATAAAAGGCCCCATTCTTTGCTTTGTCGGGCCTCCGGGTGTCGGCAAAACTTCCCTCGCGCGCTCGATTGCAAGGTCTATGAATCGCAACTTCATCCGGCTCTCGCTTGGCGGGGTGCGCGATGAGGCTGAAATCCGCGGCCACAGGCGTACCTACATCGGGGCGATGCCGGGTAAGATCGTCCAGTGCCTGAAGAAGGTCAAGAGCAATAATCCCGTATTCTGCCTTGATGAAGTCGACAAGATGAGCATGGATTTCCGAGGCGATCCTTCGGCGGCGCTGCTTGAAGTGCTCGATCCCGAACAAAATTTTGCCTTCAACGACCATTATCTCGATCTGGACTATGATCTCTCGGAGGTCTTTTTCATAACTACGGCCAATACTCTGCACTCCATCCCCCCCCCGCTTCGCGACAGGATGGAAATTATCCAGCTTGCAGGCTACACTGAATTCGACAAGCTCAACATAGCCAGAAACTTCCTGATCAAAAAGCAGTCGAAGGCAAACGGCATAAGCGAGGACAATATCGCCTTCAGCGATGAAATTTTGTTCTACATAATCCGCCATTATACCAAGGAAGCCGGAGTGCGCAACCTTGAGCGCGAAATTGGCGCAGTGTGCCGCAAGGTGGCCAAGGAAGTGGTGCGCAACGGTTCTCAAACCAGGGTGGAGCTCACCGAAAACCATATCCAGGAATTTCTCGGGATCCCGAAATTCCACTACGGACGCGCCGAGGAAAAAGACGAGATAGGCCTTGCGATGGGGCTCGCCTGGACGGAATTCGGAGGCGACATTCTCGGGATCGAAACCGCGATCATGCCCGGCAAGGGCAAGGTGACGATCACCGGAAAACTTGGCGATGTCATGCAGGAGTCGGCGCAGGCGGCCCTGAGCTATGTCAGGTCGCGCGCAAAACAGCTCGGACTCGACCCCGATTTCCACCAGAACTTCGATATCCACGTTCATGTCCCCGAAGGGGCCATCCCAAAAGACGGCCCGTCCGCCGGCATTACGATGGCTACCTCGATTGTGTCCGCTCTCAGCAGAATCCCTGTGAGAAGCGACGTCGCCATGACGGGCGAGATCACTCTAAGGGGCCGTGTCCTGCCCATCGGCGGGCTGAAGGAAAAAATCCTTGCCGCGCACCGGGCGCTCATCAAGACCGTCCTGATTCCGGAGGAAAACGCCAAGGACCTCAAGGAGATTCCGGAAAAGATTCTCCAGGAGATAAATATCGAGCTGTTGAGGCACATGGACGACGTGCTGAAGCTGGCGCTGGCGCCTGTGGAAGCGCGGGAGCTGTTCAATGAGCCTGAAGCCGCCGTTCCGGTCATCCTGCCAAATGAACCGGCCGCAGACGAGATTCGCACGCATTGACCCAAGCTGTCTGTACGTTCTGCCAGGGAAGCCTGAATTTGCACCGCGGAGGCGCAGAGAAAACCAAGATTCAACGAGATCAACAGGGGTCTCAAGACTTGGGAACAGCCAAGAATTAAGGGATTGCGAATTAAGGCATTCAGGGAGTAATTCCTAAATCCATTTGACATTTACGGTCAATTTCACGGATAATAAATGTTCTTTGGACGCAAGGGGCAGAGAGCCTGTCCCTTCCCCTTTTGTGAGGGGGGCAGGGGCGATTTTGGGCGGGTAGCTCAGTTGGGAGAGCATCGGCCTTACAAGCCGGGGGTCACAGGTTCGAGCCCTGTTCCGCCTATTTGATAAATTTATAGGGGTGGTAGTTAAGTTGGTTATAACGCCGGCCTGTCACGCCGGAGGCCGAGGGTTCAAGTCCCTTCCACCCCGCCAGTTAAATCGAGGGGTTAGCGGGTTAAGCTAAGTCCTTAATATACGTTGTGGGGCTTTTTGTGGGACTTTCCCCCTGAAAGTATCCGTAGAGCGGGCCGATCAGATGCCTTGGCAGGGATTGATCGGCCCGTTTCATTGGGTGGTTCAATGGAGGCCAGATCGCGAACCGGCTTCTCAATATCCAATTGTGCCCGCTCCGACCCCGATGCCATAACAGTTTATTCCAAGGGAGGATTTCCGTGGAATCGGATTCCAAAATTCAGTCGGTTGCTCGAGCGCTTTTTATTGTCGACACCCTTGCGAAAGCACGCGGCGAACTTGCTCTCAATGAAATCGCGACGCGGCTGTCGCTGGCTAAAAGTACGGTCCATGGACTTATCTCGACACTCAAAGATTTTGGTTTTATAGAGCAGAGCGCTTTCACCGGCAAATACAAGCTCGGTATCCGCCTTTTTGAAGTCGGACAAATTGTCGCCCAGGGCTGGGAAGTACGAGCGGTGGCTGCCCCGTATATCACCAAACTTCTTGAGGAGTTGGGCGAGACAGTCCACCTGGTCGTCCTCGACAAACTTGAAGTCCTATACATTGACAAGCGGGAATCCGGCCGGTCTCTGCGGATCGTTTCACAGGTCGGGATGCGGCTGCCCGCCCATTGCACCGGGGTCGGCAAGGTGCTCATGGCGCACCTTCCGCCTTGGAAAAGGCGTGAACTCATTGACACCAAAGGCCTTCCCCGATTTACCAGGAACACGCTGACCGATGAGGATGCCCTTGAAGATGAGTTAACCAGGATCAGGACGCAAGGCTTCGGAATCGATAATGAGGAGATAATGGACAGTCTTCGGTGCGTTGCCGCTCCGATCAGAGACCAGACCGGCGAAGTAATATCGGCTATAAGCCTTTCCGGTCCGGTATCGCGTCTGAAGGGCGAGTGGCTGGAAAAAGCCATACTGCGTGTCATAGAGACGGCAGAGGAAATCTCATTCGGCCTGGGGTACCGTTCAAAGACCGAGGCCGTTAAGCAGCATTGATTCGCTGCATGAACTGAGATTGCGGGGAATTGTCATACTTGATTTTCCTTGACGTTGCCGGCGCCGGATGGTACCTTGCCATTCGAAGATATCGAAAACCGTACTACAATGTGGAACGATATATGGACGTCAGGCCCTACCTTTTTGAACCGCTCGACGGCCAACTCTTTGCTGCCAACCTCACAGTAGCCGAATCAGGCATTCTTGCCGGCACACCTTTTGCCCTCAACCGCGTATCAGAACTGGGCCTGTCAATCCTGACCCATCTTCCCGACGGCTCGCAGCTCCAACCCGGGGTCTGCGTTTTGAGCCTGCGGGGGACGGCTGAACAGATTGCACGGGCAGAGGAAGAACTTCTTGGCTGTGTCGGTAAGCCCTCCGGAGTGGCGACAGCCTCTTGCCGCTTTGCCGCTCTGGCCGGTGGAAGGGCGCGGATCGTTTGTGGCGCCTGGAAGAAAGTGGCCCCTGAGATACGAAAGCAGCTTCGGGAGGCTATCGTTGTCGGAGGGGCCTGTGTGAGGCTGTTGGATGAGCCTTTCGTATATCTGGATAAGAACTTCGTCCGGATGTTTGCGGGAATAACAGAAGCTGTCGGCAGAGCGTACTCGATGAACGGACGCGTTGTCTCCGTGCAGATTCGCGGGGAGAGCGGCCCAATTGCCGAAGAAGCTGTGCTGGCCTTCAGTGCCGGCGCGGGCGTGCTGATGGTGGATACTGGGAGTGTCGAGGACCTTCGCGAGGTGGTGGAAGCAGCCCAGCACCAAGGTTTCAGACGGCGGGTGAAAATAGCTTTCGGAGGTGGTGTCACCGCGCAGAGGCTTGAAGAAGTGGTAGCCGCCGGTGCAGACATAATTGATATCGGGAGGGCAATCATAGACGCGCCGATTCTCGATTTCCGGTTAGACGTGCAACGACGGGCCCCAAGAATACCCCGTTGAGGTGAAATGCCGGCTGTAACCTTCACTTGCTATACTTGCCAACTGTTTTGAATTATTAGGAAATAAACTTCATGGAATGGAACCTTCTTGAAAAAACCACTTTCTGGGTCGAAGGGGCCGAACTTCAAAGCGCCAACCTGGACGATACGGCTGCTGCAGCGGCTGGGGCCCTGGGCTTCGATCCACGAGAGATAATGGTCGTCGACGTGCAGCCCGGCATCATTGCTTTCGATGTGCTTAAAAAGAATATACCTGCCGAATCGGTTGCCGGAAAAGCCAGTGAAATCCTTGGGAGCTTGGCCGGGGTGCCGGGGATTAGCCTTCGCCCCGGCGCATCCGTTCACTCCGAAGGGGTCCTTGGGCTGATTGCACTGGATCCGCAAGCTGCCCGGGAGGTTATTTCCCGGTCTGCCGAAATGGGTCAAGCCGTGGCCGATGCCGTTGCCAGGCGCGCCTGCGTCTTCTCATCCGGCTCAGAAGTGATCTCTGGAAAAATCGAGGATACAAACTCCCCGTATCTTGTGCAAACGCTCACAGAAGCCGGATTTAAGGCGGAGTTTGGAGGAATTATCCAAGACAGTGTACCTGCTGCGGTATCCGCGCTCGAGGCGGCTATGATGCGGGGTTTCGGTCTCATCATCACTACCGGAGGAGTCGGGGCCGAGAGCAAGGACCACAGTGTGGAGGCGGTCCTTAAGCTCGATCCTCATGCCGCAACCCCCTGGATTCTCAAGTTCACTCCCGACATGAAGCGTCATCATAAAGAGGGCGTGCGCATAGCCGTTGGCCGGGTAGGAATATGCAGGATAGTTTCGCTTCCAGGTCCTCACGCCGAGGTGCTCCTCGGCAGCAGCGCATTGATCGAGGGCCTCAAAGCCGGCTTGGACGACGCGGCTTTGGGCGAATCCATAGCTTCGGTTATCAGGGAGCGCTGGCTAAACCATACGGGAAAGGGAGGCAGTGTGCATGGACAATAGCAAGGCCATTGCAGAGCAGCTCTATCAGGCCGAAAAGAACGCAACTCCGATTGACCCTCTCACTGAAACCTACCCCGGATTAACGGTTGAGCAGGCTTATGCGATTCAGCTCGAAGGTGTGGCGATTAGACGCGAGCGGGATTCGCGTAAGGTGATCGGCAAAAAGATTGGTTTGACCTCAATCGCAATGCAGAAGCTGATCGGTGTGGATGAACCCGATTACGGACACCTGTTCGACCACATGCTGGTCAGTGAGGGAGAGCCGATTTTATGCAGCCGGCTCCTGCAGCCGAAGGTTGAAGGTGAGGTAGCGTTTGTACTTAATAAGCGGCTTCAGGGTCCGGGTGTGACCATTGCCGAGGTATTGAGGGCAACCGAAGGGGTAATGGCTTCCATCGAGATTGTTGACAGCAGGGTGCGCGACTGGAAGATAAAGCTGGCCGATACCATTGCGGATAATGCGTCGAGCGCCCGGTTTGTGGTGGGGTCGCGGCTGGTTTGCCCCGGCGAAGTAGATCTTCGGCTGTTGGGAATGGTCTTCGAGAAAAACGGCGAAGTAGTCAATACCGGCGCGGGTGCGGCGGTTTTGGGGCATCCCGCCGCCTCGGTTGCCTGGCTTGCGAACAAGCTGGGGAAATTCGGGATCGCCCTGGAGGAAGGCGAGATTATTCTGTCGGGCGCTGTGACTGCCGCCGTCGATGCCCGGGCGGCTGACTGCTTTCTAATCTCATTCCAGGGGCTTGGAACGGTAGGTGTCCGGTTCGTCTAAGAGCGAGTAAAAACAGGATGTACAAAGAAATGGATAAGATAAAAGCCGCAATTCTGGGGCCCGGAAATATTGGGAGCGACCTCATGTATAAAATCATGAGAAGCCGGCATCTGAAGATGGAAATGATGGCCGGCATCGTCGACTCACCGGGGATCCGGAGGGCAAAATCCCTTGGAATCCGTACGACGACGGACGGAATCGGGCCGATTATCGATGATCCTCAAATTCGCATTGTATTCGATTCTACGGGCGCGAAGCCTCACATGGTTCACGCGCCGCTTCTTGAAGCGGCCGGGAAAATAGCGGTGGATCTCACACCGGCAGCCATAGGACCCTACGTGGTGCCATCAGTCAATCTCAGTGTGCTTTCAGATGTCCCCAATCTCAATATGGTGACCTGCGGCGGGCAGGCGACCGTCCCAATTGTCCATGCCGTAAATCGAGCTGCCGGGGTCGTTTATGCGGAAATTGTGGCGGCCATTGCAAGCAAAAGCGCAGGTCCGGGGACCAGGCAAAACATAGACGAATTCACCCAGACCACCGCCAGAGCGCTTTGTGTAGTGGGTGGCGCCAAAAAGGGCAAGGCAATAATCGTACTGAATCCTGCCGAACCTCCCTTGCTGATGACCGATACGGTTTACACGGAGGTGGAGAATCCGGACCAGAGAGCAATCCGGGCTTCCGTCGAGGACATGGTCAGGACCGTTCAGCGGTATGTGCCCGGCTATCGCCTCAGGATGCCCCCTACGGTAGATGATCACAGGGTGGTCACCATTATTGAGGTGGAAGGCGCAGGGGACTTCCTGCCCAAATATTCAGGCAATCTGGACATAATGACTTCCGCTGCGGCCGCTGTGGGTGAGGCGCTCGCGGTGCGCATGCTGGGTGGGAAGTGATGAGGCCGTTTAAGCCGCCATTTGGGTCCCTGCTTTAGTATGCGGGACTGCAAGGCGATGCGGGTGGCGCACCCTGAAGTGTGAAGGGTACTGAACTATTGGTCTCAAGGAGATATCGGATATGAGCAGGGGTATTAGGGTGGTGGACTCTACCTTGAGGGACGGCAGCCATGCGGTCAGCCACCAATTCAGCCGGGAACAGATCGCTGCGGTTGCCGAAGGACTGGACAAGGCAGGGGTCCCGTTCATTGAGGCCTCGCACGGCGACGGGCTTGGCGGATCCTCAATCAATTACGGTAAGGCTAAGCTCACCGATGAGGAAATACTGCGTGCTGCTTCCAATGTAATTCGAAGCGCAGTCCTCACTGTGCTGCTGCTTCCGGGAATCGGGACCCAGGAGGACCTTAAAATGGCCGCCGATTGCGGCGCCAGGGCGGTCAGAGTGGCTACGCACGTCACTGAAGCCGACATTGCCGAGCAGCATATCGGCCTTGGGAAAAAAATGGGCATGACCACGTTCGGTTTCCTGATGCTTGCCCACATGCGTCCGCCGGAAGTGATCGTCCAGCAGGCAAAGCTGTTTGAATCCTATGGATGCGATGTAATTTACATTGCCGATTCCGCTGGAGCCATGCTCCCCTCCGACGTCAAACCCAGGATCGAGGCGCTTGCCGATGCCGTTTCGGTTCCGATCGGTTTTCACGCCCATGCAAGCCTCGGTCTTGCCATTGCGAACAGCCTGACAGCCGCTGAAGCCGGCGCCAGTTACTTAGACGGTACCTGTCGGGGTTTGGGGGGAGGCGCCGGTAATGCGCAGACCGAGGTAATTGCCGGTGTTTTGCACAAGGCAGGCTTCGAGACCGGGATCGATTTTTACGGGATTATGGATGTTGCCGAAGACATAGTGGAACCAATGATGCACAGACCCCAGGTGATTCGGAACGCCTCGCTGATTCAGGGCTATGCGGGCGTCTATTCGAGCTTTCTATTGCATACCTATCGAGCCGCTGAAAAGTACCGCCTCAATCCGAGAGATATACTCGTGGAGCTTGGACGCAGGGAGATGGTAGGCGGCCAGGAAGATATGATTTTGGATGTTGCTTATGAAATGGCTCAACAAAAGGAGGTGGCGCAAAATGAAGCTGGTAACTCTAATGCCTGTAATCGACTCTGAAAAGTGTAAGGGGTGTAAGACATGCGTGCGGGTCTGTCCGGTCCTTGCAATGCAGATGGAAGAGAAACTGGCGGTAGCGGATCTTGATCGCTGCAGGGGTTGCGCGGACTGTGAGCAGCGGTGCCCCGAATATGCGATCACAATGAGCCTGCGCCCGGAGCCGGTAATGGCCATGGTGGACCTGGAAGGGCTCAATTATGAAAAGATCACGCAAATCTGCCTCAAAGCGCGGTTCCATCCCGAACAGATCGTTTGCTTCTGCACGGCCACACGCGCTGATGAAGTCGCGGGCGCCATTCTGCTCGGGGCTAAAACGCCGGACGATATCTCCTATATGACAGGTATTCGGACCGGGTGCAAAGTGGAATGCATTCAACCCATTCTGCGGCTGCTCGAAGCGGCAGGAATCGTGCCTGTGCCTGTCCCTGGAGGCTGGCAGTGGTATGGCCGCACAGTGACTGCCTGGGAAATTCCCGAACACGTGAAACAGAAATATGCGTCCCGCGGATTTTATTTTGACGAGGACATCGAACTTCTCAACCGCGTGGTGAGCGCACCGCTTCAAGGAAAGGAGTAGTGAGCTATGCGACCCTCGATTGCACCGATTCCACCCCGCCAATCCATGTATGGTATTGATCCGTCCCTGGTTAAGACCAGGGTGAGCGAACTTCCGGGAATGACCTCCGTGACCCTGCGCGAGCTCTTTCCGGACCTGCCTCCCGTGATTTTCCCCGGAGATGAGGGCATAGTCGCGGTTCGAAGGCACACCGAACAGGCGCTCGAAAGCGTCGACATGAGCCGGATAAAGCCCGAGCACTCGGTAAACATCTGCTCGTCTCATCACGGCTTCACGCTTCTAGGAGGCGACCCCTATGCGGAGATGCTCAAGACTATCCGCGATGTCATCGAGGAGCGTACCGGGTGTAAAAATATACGCCTTCGCGCCGGGGTTGGCCTGCGATTTCGGGAAACAGAGGAGTACATCCGCCGTTACAAGCTCGACGAGTACTTTAATGGCAAGGCCAGGGGCGTTGCTCCGGTTGACGAGGGAGTTGAGATCGAGACCGAAATCGGCACCCTCTACGGAATAAAAAGAATTTACGATGCAAACTGGATAGTTCATGCCCACAACAGCGACGTGCGGGAGGTCCACTTTCACCGCATGGTGGACCGGGCTGTAAAACCTTTCGGCATGTCATACGCCCGGATCGAGACCCGGTCTACCTACCATCAAAACCTAGGGCCGAGGGCCGCAAACTTCACCGCCCGCGCGATTTTCGATTCACCCTTCGTTCAGGACAAATTCGCCTTCTCCTGTTTTCTGACGGTGGTCCCTCACGGCATCCTGGGAGTCGATGCCGATAACGATTTGTACAGCCTCAATGAACGCGTAACGGAGGTGGGGTGCCGATACTACGGTAAAATGATGACCCTGTTCGGCGAAATAGACGAGTGTATTGCCGCCCTGGATTTTCCCTGCCCCGTCCCCTATGTATTCTCGGCCGGGGTTATATACGCCAACCTTGTGGGCGCCAACACCGATTTGTTCGATCTCGAATCGCCCCTTCCCGCATACACCTGGTACACGGAAGCATTCTACGGCAGAAAGGGCTTTCCCCTCCTGCCGGAAATTCCAAGACTCAACCCCGCAATCAAAATGTGCGTGCACAGCTATGCCTGGATCGGCTATCCGAGTGCCTTTTTCAGCGAGCATATCCCTACTGTAGTCGTTGGGCGGGAGCAGGCCGACCTTTTCGACCGGGACCCGCAAAACCTCAATTATATGAAACATGCCGTTTTGTCGGAATCGACCGAATCGGCCATGGAATTTGCCCGAAAGCTTACAGGCACCGAAAAGGTCCTCATTTTCGACGGTGCGCCGGGTGGAATCAACTTGAGCCAGCCGCTTCGGGATTTACTGCTTGCCAAAGCGCCTGAAGTGAACCGGCGCGTCGAGCAAGAGCTTATTCCAAAATGGCTGAGGCAGCGTGGCGTTTTGCCGAAGGCCACGGTCGCCGCCTGATTTCGGGAACCCCGGCGCATTTTGTGATTATTCAATGGAGTATTGCAGGGAGCAAGAAGCAGGGAGCAAGGAGCAAGAAGCACGAAGCAAGAAGCAGGAAGCGAAAACCCGCATTCACGCTTCACGCTTCCCGCTTCCTGCTCCGACAACCGCATTGGATGCAGGAACATGACACCTCGATTTGCAGGTCGTATTGAACATGCTCAGAAGGCCATGGCCAAGGCGGAACTCGACGTCCTGGTCGTGACCAACAGGGAAAATCTTATTTATTTT
>JBEKTT010000077.1:0-21892 GCA_049515795.1 Syntrophobacteraceae bacterium | reverse complement strand
CTTCTCCTTGGCATGTCATCCCTCCTTTTGGGAGAGACTATGCCATATTTGATTCAATTATGCAAGAAATACGTCATTGTATTTATGTAAATGACCACTTAGTCCCTCTGTGCCTCCGCGTCTCTGCGTGAGACGGTTTACCCCGGGCTGTCCCCAATACTCACCTCTGGTATCACTCCCAGCACCGTGCACGGAAGCGGATTATCCTGCTGCACGCACACGTCGTCGTCCACCAGGTAATCCGCGCTGATTATCACGCGCTCGTCTCCGGTAAAAAGCGGCACCGCCGCGCCCATGCTCACCAGGGCCGATCTTTCCTTTATCTCGGTCAGGGTATTAAAATTCGGGCCAACCTTAAGTCCCCTCGTGTCCCTTACCCTCAGCACAACCGCCGCTATCTTCTTGCGGTAATCCTGCACCTGCATGGCCATTCCTTCAGGCTCCATGCAAAGGGTCTGTAGCTGCGATTGATACGGCAGCCCTACGGTCACAAGGCTTGCCGCGTTCTGCAGCGTAATAGACCCTCCCGGCCATCTGCTGGTTCATGCCCTCAAGAAATGCCAGCTCTTCAGACAGCCTGAAGGCGCGGTCGTTTCCGGACAGCGCGACCAGGTCGACGTCGATGTCCGAGTAGGTCTCGAGCATGCCGCAGGATTCGGTGATCTGCGCCGTGGTCGATTTGCCCCTGGGCACGCCCATGTTGAGCAAGCGCCAGTAAGCGGCAGGCAAGCCGGTCCTGATCGTCGTTTTATGCCCGGTCGGAAGATTTCCCTCCACCCAGAGCATGTCGTCCAGGATCTCATTGGTCTGGGACAAAAGATTGATGATCTCGGCAATCTTTCCGTCGTCATCTATCCGTTTGGCCCAGTCCGCCAGTGTCAATGCAACAGGCCCTATGGTCGCCATCTATAAACTCCTTTGAATTCCACCGCAGAGGCGCAGAGATCGCAGAGAAACGCATGACTTGGCTAAGAACCAAAGATTTGGTCCTTGCTTGTTCCCCAAATTGTTCTTCTCTGTGCCCTCTGCGTCTCTGCGGTGAACAGTTTCTTACTTGTTCGCCTCAGTCATTGTGGGATACATCTTCGCAAGAAGGGTGTCCGCGCTGTCCTTTACCGGCCCACCTGACAGTGGCCCCGGCTCTTTCAGCAAGGTCCCGATCTTGACAAAGAACTTCACGATTGCCGGATTGTTCCCGGCCCCGGTCATGTTCAGCGCTTCTCTGAGGCTCTTGGCCTCCGCGTCGCTTTTCACGAACGGGTTTGATTCTCCCGGCACAAAGACCTGAGCGGCATCCTTGATGCTCTGCTCGAACTTTGTCCCGCCAATCTCGGGGTCCGCCTTTACCTCGGCCTGCCATTTCGCCTGGGTCTCAGCCCACAGCTTGTAGGGGGCCTCGATCTGCGCCCGGAGTTTTCCCCCTCCGAAATCGAGCAGCTTCTGTGCTTGCTCCTGAGTCAGGTCCAGCTCTTTGGCCAGCCCCTTGAACTCGGTTGCGGTCTGCTCGTCCAGGGTGGTCCCCTCGGGGACAGTAAATTCCGCGTACTCTTCGGGCGCTTTGGGCTCGGGCTTTTTATCCTCGGCCTTCTCTTCGCCCTTTTTCTCTTCCGTCTTCCGTTCTCCGTCCTCCGTCTTCTGCTTTCCGTCCTCTGTCTTCTGTCCTCCGTCCTCCGCTTTCGCCTCGGCGAGCAGATTCGTCCCGGTAGCGCCGCCTTCCATGGCGGTGCCCTCGGCGGTCTTCTGCTCCGTGGTTTGTCCCGTCGTGGTAGCGCCGTCTGCCATGGCGGCGCTTGCATTTTCCTCAGGCATGACGTTTCCTTTCGATCTTGGCTTTGACTAAGAATTCATACAGTTTCGGGTCCTGTTTTCTTACGGCCTCGAGGATCTGCCGCTCCGGGTCCTCCCTGTGTGCCTCGCACTCTTCGCGGACCTTGTCGTTGAAACTCTTCCAGTCCCCGTTATGGCCGTGAAACAAGTGGCAATTGAGATATCCGCCCTCTTCGCAAAGAGTGATGAAGTTCGAAGGATCGAGCTCCAATTCCGGATGAAGATGGAATGGCTTTACGTGATGCACCTGGACCTTGACCGTTGCCCCGCACCACTGGCAGGCGGGCTCTTTGGCCAGGTGCTCTTTTTCCACCTTGTGCCACTTCGGGCTTCGAAGATGAGAGCCTTTGCCCTTGATGATGTCCTGAACATATTTGAGGTGCCGCTGCATTGAACCGCTCCTTACAGTCGCTACAGGACTGAGTTGCTTAGGACTGAGGACTGAGCAAGCGCCCAAAGAAAAAGCCCGCCTCCGCCGTGCACGGAAACGGGCTTTCTCGATATTGGCTCCTTCAACGGGGATCAGCCGGAAGGATAAACTTGTCTCTACTCAGTCCTCAGTCCTCGGTCCTCAGTCCTTCTCTTTCTCCTGGTTCTCTCCCATCATCCGGATATAGAGCTCTGGCGAAAGCTGGTTGATATCGGCCAGCAACCTCAGCCCGATGTCTCTTCGCCCTTCATTGAACGCACACCTGAGCGCCTCAACCGAAAACGAACTGTGGAATATGCCGCAAAGCGTGAGAAGGTCCCACATCCACATTCTGCCCTCGGCATCAGACATAAGCTTTCTTAACGCCGCTTTCTTTTGAAGACCCCTGGTCTTCTGCCTGCTTTTGGCTTTCGCCACATGCTGGGCGTCGCCGGCGTTGTATGGGGTTTGGTCCTCAGCCAGCTTCTTTATTCCTTTCGCGTTAATTTGTTCAGTGGTAAAAGTGTTCAGGAATCAATCCCGCGCCGGGCGAGGTATGGTTATTATTCCAGCGAATAATCCGCCCAGGGCTATCCCCAAAAGCACTCCTAACCAAAAGGAAAGCTCATGATTTCTTTTTTCAGCTTCCACATCGACCTGATTTCGTTTATCAAGGGCATCATAGTCGGAACTCCCTTTGGATTCATTCTTCAAGTCGTGATCCAGCATTATCTCGCAAGAAGAAGAGACAAAGAAAACAGGCAGGCCAATCAGTTCCATCAATCTAAAGTCAGGTTCCGTCAGGCCATTCTCGCCGAACTGAGCATTATTCTCCTTGAGCGGGCATATTGGCCAAGAGACATCGCCGGTTTTCTCCTGCAAGCCGTACCCAAGCTGCAATTCGCTTTGCAGATTTACCGGCCTTACATCAGAGGTAAAGAGCTGGCCGCTTTCGATAAAGCTTGGGAAGGCTTCGTGACCTTCTGCAACCAACGGATAGCAGATTACCATTATGCCGCAGCAAAGATGTATCCAGAGATGCCAGGTGAAAATCCGGCCAAAATTCTTCGAGAACATATCAATCAACTCCTCTTTTTTGCCTGACTCATCAACTGTAAAAACTCAGCGTAACCACGGGAGTGCCCGTGCTTATAATCCCAAAACTCGAAACCCCTTTTATCTGCCGCACGAATGGTCCACCTGCCGCGCCTGGAAGAAGCTCAGGGTTTGTCAGAGCGCCGGCAGCTTCCGTGGCCGTTGCCGCAGGCACTGCAAGGCCGCTTGAAACTCCCATAAGCAAATAAAGATCCGCCCCTGCGGATACTCCAATCACAACGATATTGGCGCCGGTAGGCACAGTCACATACTGAGCCGTGCTTGCGACCATCACGTTAGTATAGATCGTATCCGACTGCTGAAAGCTGCCCGGCACAGCTTGACCGAGTGCATCGATAACTTGCGCAAGTCTCAACATGCTCGTTTCTCCCTTTTACAATTTCACCGCAGAGCGAAAACTTTCACCGCAGAGACGCAGAGAGCACAGAGAAAGACATGACTATGCTGAAAAGCAAAGATTGGGTCCTTGTTTGTTCCCCAAGCTGCTTTTCTCTGTGATCTCTGCGCCTCTGCGGTGAAGGTCTTTCATTGCCCTGCTCCCATTCCCGCGCCGCCGATCATCTTCTGCAGCGCGTTCTGCCCTCCGCCCACGTCCGTCTCGCTCAAAGTCTTCGCCCCCTGAACTCCCGCCATGCTCATCTGCGCCGCCTGCTGCATCTGGGCCTGCTGCATCCTCTGTTTTCTGAGCGCGTCCCGCTTCTGCTGCTCGACAATGAGTTTCTGTGTAACCCCGATGAGGTCTGCGTATTCGCGTACGGTCTCGTCCATGTCCACGTTATCGAGTACTTCGGGTTTGGCCGCCGCGAGGTTCCCCACAAATGCCACCAGCCGCTCGATCCCGGTTGTCGCCGTAGATTTCTGAGCGTCTGAAAGAGTGGAGATGGTTTCGATATCGAACGCCCTGTTCCGGATCTCCGGAGGCGCCGGCGGAACGAGCCCGGCCCGGTGCATCATATTGAACACCCGCTCGATCATCGGGTTTATCAGTTCGAACTGGCTGCGCTCTAAAAACGGTCCGAGCATCAGCATCTTTTCCTGCTTTCGCTCGATGATTTCCGTCGCTGTCCTCACGGTATCGAGCTGCGAGATCATCAGGAACAAATCGGCAAAAAAGGCCCGGTTGATTCTTTCCTCGGCTTTCCCGATCTTTTCTTCGGCGCCGCGAATGTCCGGCGGCACTTCGTATGCGGGCTTAAATCCGCTTTGAGCAAGGTTTGCAACGTAGGTCACACCGCCAGGGAGCAATGATGCCGGCTCGTTTTTCATTGAGACATCGGCCACCATCGGAGGATTCAGCACCTTGTCTATCGCCTGGGCTGTGCGCTTCTCGAGCTGCTGGAGCATCTTCGAAGAGCCAAGCGCCTCCATGCCTGGAGACCTTCCGTACGAATCGTTTCCGATAACATGCCACCTGGGCGCGCAAAAGGGCTGCTCGTGGTAGCCTCGAAGATCGAGCACCAGGTTCTGGCTCTGCCCCCATTCCCAGATCACCGATCGGTATTTTCGCCCCTTTAGTCCTGGGACCTGCGGCGCCCGATCGTCGTTTGGCTCGATTGCCTGGGCAACGTTCACCTCTTTATCGAGCTGTCCGGATGCCCAAAGACTTTTGACCTGGGGACTGCAAGCCTCAAGTCCAAAGCGTTCCACAACTTGACCTGTTGCGAGTACGTATTCTCGGTAAAGAGTATCAATTTGATTACGGCCGCTTGACGCCAGATAGTATTCGCCCGCCGTAAGGGTCTGGCACCTGATGACATCGTCATAATCGTCCTCGATCAGCATGCATCCCGTGCCAAAGCAGCCCAGTTCCTCGTAGATGACGTGCAAAGCATTGTAGGCGTTGCTCTGAGACAGGACCGTCAGAATGCGCTTGGTTACTTCGTCAAGCCACAAACGGACGGGAGTATTGTCGCTAACATCCATATCTCGAATAGAAAGCCGAAACCAAGGGCGAGCAGGAGAAGTAAGTCCAGCCATGAGGCCGGCCGCAAGAGTCCTGAGTGCAAAAATCGGAGTCTCATTAATCATCCTCGATCCGACCGGATCTCCCCTGGTCGCCTGGTTGGGAGTCATGAGATACCGGCCGCGCCTCGGCAGGATAAAGTCGCTAAGTTGCCGCCAATGCTGCCAGTAGCTCCAGCGGTCCACCCGCAGCCCCACAAGGCGCCGGTCCACGTAGCGCCGCAGATCCTGGATCTTCGGGATCTTGTGGAGCTGACTTACAAGCGGGATCTTCACGCTTTCGTTCGTGCGCGCTATCGGCAGTACGTCAGCCACCATCGCTCCCTTCGGTCGCTTGAGGACTGAGGTATGAGTCCTCAGTGCTGAGTTCGCTTTTACTCAGTCCTCAATCCTGTCTCTCAGTCCTCAGTCCTGCCCTACCCACCCAACAACGTTTTGCCCGAGTTCGCCGTAGTATTCGCCGGCGTCTGCAATCCCTGCGGACCCGTTAGAATCGTCTGACTCGCCCCGTAGGCCATGGCCGCCAGATTGCGCTGATTTTGCCCTGCATTCTGTACTCCTGAATCCGGCAGGCTCGGTGGAGGAGCCGGAGGCGGAGGGGGAGCCGGAACCGATGGGGCTGAAGCGAAGCACATAATAATCTGGTCATTCCTTTCACCGGCTTTAGCCGGAAGCTGGTCCTTTCTCTACGTTCTCCTTGGCCTGTCTATGACCAGAGGCGTTTAGCCGGAAGGGCTTAAAACCTCCAGTTAAGGGATTTTAGGAATTCCTCAATTAAGGTCCACTGATGCCGCCCCTGCGTAGGCCGGCGTCCCTAAATTCCTTAATTCCCGAATTCGTTTTAATCAGGGCAATAGAATATCAGAAGAGGTTTTGGCCCTGCAAAACGGCAACCATAAGCGGCAATAGAAACGGCAGTAGAAACGGCAATAGAAACGGCAAAAAGCGGCGGGGTGGCGGCGCCGCAACCATGATCTCGACGCTCCGCGAGGTGGCCTGGCCCTCTCCGGAGCTTTGCGCCGGTTGCCTCGATCTGCTCGCTGCCAAGTATCCGGGCCGCCGAACCCGGCCAGTTCCCCCCTCGCCCCAGGGAAAGGCGTAGAGCATCCATCCATACGGGTCGAAAGCGTATTCGGCCAGATAGGCCGCGAGGTCCCTGTGGGCTTTCGAGTTCCGAGCTTGCAGCTTCGAGTCCCGGGTTTTCAATATCGACACTTCTGTAAAATGGCGCCGGGGTTTGGGAACCCGGACTGCCGGCCAGGATCTTAGTCGTGGTAGTAATAGTCAAGAGGTGGCGGACCATCGTATAGGATCTTTGGCGCGAAGCCTTTTTTGAGCGTGAGGGTATAGGCGCACTCACGGCACTCCCAGACTCCCCCTCTCTCCAAAACCTCCACTAAATCCAGCTCCATGCCGCAGTGCTCGCACTTCATTTCCCCTGACTCCCCGATGCTTCGATTCGCCTTAACTCGAGAGTTCTGCGGTGACGCGGTGAGGGTCTTGTCCCAGTGTCCCCCTGTTTTAATCCGACACAAGTAGGATACCACTGCGCGATTTTGCCCTGCAAAATGGCAACCAGAACCGGCAACCAGAAGCGGCAACCAGAAGCGGCAGCCAGAACCGGCAAAAAGAAGCGGCAAAAAAAATGAGGGAGGGCAAGGAAGGGGGACAAACGAAGTTTTCATAAATGGGATGGAGATTCAAAGGCCGGCCGTGAGAGCAGTACGTGGAAAGACCAGTGCGGAGAGGGGAGGACACGGGGATAATCTTGCATCGATTTGACCAACTGCACAAGAGTCCATGAACTCCGTATCCAATTCTCTTTTTTCGTGACAGGCATCAATATATCTGAGATTGTTTGGTTGGCGCCCCTACACATACCGGATGGAATCGCATGGACCAATTCATTCGCGTCATGAAATCGCTCTCGGACAGCAACCGAGTGAAAATCATCAAAATGCTCCAACAACGGAGTCTGTGTGCATGTGAAATTCAGGCTGCCCTAGGCGTCTCAGAGCTAACAGCCTCCAGTCACCTAAAAAACCTCGAAGAGGCAGGGCTTGTCACTTCACGAAAAGAGGGTCAGTGGGTGGACTACTATCTGGCTGACGGGAGCAGCAGCCCTTACGCAGCTCTTTTGCTGGCTTCTTTACATCACTGGCTCAGTGATGATCCGGAAATATCTGAATTGATGACGACACTGCCGTTCATACACCGTGATAATATCCGCAAATCGTGATCCATATAATTATAATACCGAGTATAATGAAACAGAATTGTGATTCGCGGACCCGAATTCTCGAAATGAAATCGACACCCGGAAAGGAGATCATTATGGCGGCAAAGAAAATTTTGATGCTTGTAGGCGACTATGTGGAAGACTATGAGGTTATGGTGCCTTTCCAGGCGCTGCAGATGGTTGGACACACCGTGCACGCGGTATGCGCCGGCAAGAAATCCGGCGATCAGGTTCGCACGGCGGTACATGATTTCGAAGGGGATCAAACTTATAGCGAGAAACCGGGCCACAACTTTACACTTAATGCAAATTTTGATGATGTGAAGCCGGAGCAATACGACGCCCTTGTCATCCCCGGCGGCAGGGCCCCTGAGTACCTTCGGCTGAACGAAAAAGTTTTGAGCATTGTACGGCATTTTGCAAAAGCAGACAAACCTATTGCGGCTATCTGCCATGCGGCGCAGCTGCTGGCGGCAGCCGGAGTGCTCCAGGGCAAGGCTTGCAGTGCGTACCCTGCGGTGGGTCCCGAGGTCGATCGAGCGGGTGGCAAGTATGTCGATATTGCAGTCAACCGGGCACATGTAGACGGCAAGCTTGTAACAGCGCCTGCATGGCCTGCACATCCCGAGTGGCTGGCGAAGTTCCTCGGGGTTCTCGGGACTCAAATCGTGCCGTGATCCACGCGGGATCAGTGGCAATGCTCAATATCGGGAAGTGCCTTCCGTCAATTTCAGTTGAAGCTCATCACGCCAACGTGGCGGATTAACGCAGGAATGCGCCTTGTGAGCTGGAAAAACAGGGCCTGACTTCTCAATAAGGCCGCCCGCCGCCGGCCCCGCCTCGCGGAGCGTCGTGAATCCAATGTGGGCCGGCGCGGGTTATGCCACGTAGCGCACTAATGTGCGCGGAGCGGCTTTTTATAGGTAATTACGTTATTTATAGTGTATCTCAGTAGTATTTAAAGTGCGGCGCCGCATTTTAACGGCCACCCTCCATCGACCAGAAGGCGAAAGTGGTGGCTCGCACTCTCCATGCGGTTGCCCACGAGATACGAAATCCCCTCACGGCTGTAGGCAGCTTTGCCGGGAGATTGCCCGTTTCCCTGGCCTCCTTTTCCCAACCGGACAAGTATGCCAAGGTAATTATGCAGGAGACCCTCAGACTGTAAGAAGTCCTGTCCGGCATGCCCGTAGACTTGACACAGCAGGATCATAACTGATCCCAACTGGTGTGCGCTCGTGGAAACCATTGGCTGCAGGAACTCATGTCCCGTTGGGGCACTCTAAACCATGTGGAATTTTAGGACCGCTTGGGGGTCCTTCGATGCGTTTGGGGAGTGGATTCTTCGAGAATTATTCGGGCGGTAACTTTCCGTTTCGTTCATAGGCTTGCCATTCTTTTCGTTTCATCAGCCGAACGTTGGCTTCGTGGCACTGTGGACACCCCTGGTATTGACCGTCATTCGATTGCCGCCACATGGTATAAAGCATGCCGGGTAAAATAAGACAGCACCAGAGCGTGATTTCGATTTTTCGAGAGCCTTTGGCAATTACCTTGCTTTCCCCTACGTAATGACATGATGGGCAGATGATCTTCATGTTTGCTCCTTTTCTAGATAAAAAAACGCCAGCCTCATATAAAACTTTCCCTTCGTATTGGCAACCCTATTGCGGCACCTTTGTGGGGCACTTCTTTCGGGGGCCCTGCCGTTCAGCCACCAGGACTGCAAAGCTATCCTCGACTATCGTTGAAATTAGAACATGACAGGGAACGAAAACTTGGGGTAAAGTACATCCGGGATGTTGAAGGAGGTCATAAACATGGTAACCATCCAATTGCGGGGGAAACACCATGAGTGATGAAGTACAAGGCGGCAGGAAATTAAACCTGGACAAATATCCCCGTATCGGGGGGGTCCTGTTTTTGGTCATTGGGCTTATCTTTGGCTTTATAGGATTCTATTTCCCCATCCATGACGCATATCAGCACGCCCCTAAGCTTGTCACGTACCCGAAGGCTACCTTTACATCTGTCTTTTTGACGATTTTGGGCTGCGTCCTGTTCATCCTCGGCCCCCTGGCGACCAGGCTTGTTTATAAATTTGCAGCCTTGGGAGGCTGGAAACAAAAGCTGGTCATCGCCGCCATCCTGGTCCCCCTGGTGCTCGCAGCAATCCTCGTGGACCATGTTTTCGAACAGTTTCTGGAAAGCTTAGGCTATAAGTTCTAACCGGGCCGTCGCACCATGACTCCATTGCCATAGAGGAGGGAACGGATATGGGAACGAAGGCCGCAATAAATCTGAGCATCATTTTTGCCATTGTCGCGCTGACGGTTCCGGCGCTCTCGGCTGTCGTACCGGCTGGTGAAACGGACCAGCAGCAATTGAGTCAAACAGTCGACAATACCCGGAAGTTTGACGGCGGTCCAACCGGGGACGATCGGGCTTGGCGTGGAGAGCCTCCCAGGGCTCCGGGCTACGCCTGTCCCTCAACACCAGTCATCAACTGTATGCCACCGGTGGCAAAGTCAGCTCGAGAGTGGTGCGATCCCGAATATCTCAAATGGGCCAAAAGCCACTGTCCTGGACTCAAAATCCTCCACTGAAAACATCCTGGGGGGGTGAGACCCCTGATGGCTCTCAGTTTCCGAGCGATGGCAATCGGCTATTGCTGCAATCAAATCAAAAACGAAAGTGGTTTACGGGTGTATCTAATCAAAGTGGCGAATTTTGGGGCTTTGAGCATGGAGGATTATAAAGCCTTTCTTCAGAGCCAAAACAAAGGGCGTCAGGCGGCAAGTGACGTGAACGGGAAGGGGAACTATGGGCAAAGGAGTGCAAGGCCGATCCCGTAAGAGCGGAGTTGATTGAAGAGCAAGAGGCGTTGTGCCCGGGGCTATTCTCGCCTCATCCTTAGAGGGCGGATTCTCCACCCTCTCCTTTCGCTGGAATCGTAAGCCCGAAGGGCGATGGGGACTGTCCTTTTGTTTATTTTGAATGTGCAAATTGTGGTTTGCAAACAAAAGATTGCATTACTTCAGATAAGGCATTAGAATTGTGGAATAAGTAGACTCGGGCTCGAAAAATGGTTTATCGGTATATTTTAATAGCATTATCAACTAGTTAGCAAAATATGATTTGGGAACAAAACAAGGAGGTTGAACAATGATGTGAGGCTGTAATACTTAAAGAAAGGATAGAAGAATTAGAAAAGTTATTAAATATGTGCAGTAGTTGACAACATATATGAGCGATCACATTAACCTGGAAGGAAGTGATAAAATATGGATATTAAAAAGGTAATATATATTATACAAAACAGGTTGGAAGGTTTGAGCCTTGCTCTCCCCATGTTTGTGGTCGGACTTGGTTTTATCATTTTAGGAGTTACTCTTTTCCCGGGGATAGGTATTGTGGCGGGTATTTTTATATGGTGGATTGCATGGCGTTTTATGCTCAGTAGTTCACGAAAAAATCGATATAAAGAAATACTAAAGAGCATCAGGGAAAAACAATTATCCTTGCTGTCCTCTTCAAGATCTAAATACCAGGCGCCCGCGTCAAAGCCCGATGTGAAAAATGAGAGTGGGACTAAATCTACAGCTACATCTGAAGCACAAGAAACGACCACAGTCAATGCAGATCATTAACAAATCAAAGATAAAAGAGCAGTTGTTAAAATTCGGTTTTTTGCTGAGTGGGCGGATTTGACACTGGTTAGAAACCCGGCGCCCCCAGCGGGGTCGGGCTGCGAGAGCACAAGGGCCCGACCGCTCAACCGATTGGTAACATCCGGCGCGACTCCGTGGCAGGCAGTCGCTTTAAACGTTGCGGCTATACTCAAACTCCAGGTTCTTCGTGGGAACTATTGCTGGAGCGCCTTTAGGATCTCCGGCCTCGTGGCGTATCTGTCGCAAAGCTTCCTGAACTCATCTCTATCCAGGATATTTTTTACGTAAATCTCGGCAAAAACAGGGTACCACAGGGAGCGTACCTGATCGTTGTAATGTACGTCGAGTCTTGATTCATCAATCTTTTTCCCTTTGCCCTCAAAAACGCTAATTTGCGGAGTCGACTTGAATCCCACTTCGACAGATTTCTGTTCGTATCCTAAAACTACCCACACTTTCGTCATACTTTTCTGGATATCGTAAAAGACGGGCACCATCATCCTGTTATCGCGTGAAACATCCGGATCGTCGGAAAGATGATTCATCCAGCGACGGGCAAATTCGATGTCCTTGTTCCCGCCATTACCCGATCCGTCCCTTTTTGTTATCTGTAGAGAGCAGCCGGTTTCATTTGCAACGATTAAGGCCGCCCCGAAAAAGAGCGCCTCCATTTCCTTCAGTTCAAGGGAGAGGTCCTTCTTGACAGGTCCCGATGCCGTCAAACGGTGTATCTTTGCGAGATTGCTTTCTCCAAGCATATCTTTCAGTACGATATGGATGAAATTATAAGAGCGGGCCCTTCTCAAGTAGTAGGTTGCCAGCGGCTCTAAAGTGAGCTCCGGGGAAATATCTATGCGTATCTTTTGCTCAGGCGGCCCTGGGTGATACTTAGCAGTGAGCATTAGAGGAATTTCCAGTTGCTTGATGTGGGTTTCCCTTGTGAGGGCAAGAAGAGATTTGAACAACTCCTCCAGCTCTTCCCTGTAACTTTGGGTAAACTCCAGCTTTTTGCCCTCAGGAAACTTGTCCGGAAGGATAAGGCTTTCCAGGGAATGCGTCTGGTAGTCATACCAGCCGGAGTTTTCCCGGGGGGTTAGATCGATGCTGCCTGCCTTGATTTCCTCGATCAGTGTTTCAGCAAGATTGAAATTGTCAGGGATGGGTTTATTGGCGTAGAGTTTTTTTACAAGGTCTGTTTCATAAGATCTTGATGGTGGAAAGAATACGACCGTTTTTTTTGTTTCCCCAGTCCCACAAGTAGCAAGAGGATCCTTGATGCAAGCCCTCAAATCCGTAACATCCGATGGGAACGGGTTGGTCATTTTTTCGGTAAACCCCAGGTACTTAAAATAGAAATCTTTTGTCTGTCCGGCTTTCTTTTTTATGGCCAGCGCAAGTGCGGCGCTCTTCTCAAGTTTGGTTTGCAGGAGGCGATCCTGCCGGAATATCTTGCCGAGTTCGTCATTCCATGTGTAAAACCCTATTGGCTTTGAGCGAAGAGGTTCTTGCAGGAAGACCTCCTTTATTTTTTGGCTTAACTCCGTAACCTTTGCATCCTCGCCTAAGTCCTGCCCTCCCAGCGAGGATGCCGCAGCAATAAAAGCCCTCGACCATTCTTCTTCCTGCTGAGAGATGGAGGGATCACCGAGGTCCTTAAGGGTGCCCAAAAGGGCCGACAGAAACATTTTCTTTCCCAAAACGCCCGGCAACCCTTCCTGCATGGCTATCTCAGCGGCCGCATAAAGCCCGTCATCAAACTGTTTGGCCTTGGCCGACAGAATGGATGCGGAAACAAAGTCGACACGGCCCCCATCCGGAGCGCCACCTTCGTTGGTCGGGTGAAGATCTCCCGGGGTTGGATAGAGCCTGTCCTCACCGCCGCCCCCATGACGGACCATCTTGGGGATATCCATGGTGAGGACCTGCCCGGACAGGTCAACTTTGATCCTGTAGTCCCCAGACTTTCTTTCACTTGCCAAAGAGTGATATTCCGTTAAGCCGGACGTCTTATCACGGCCTTCATCGCCCTTACAGGAAACTGAAGAATCCACAAACACCATGAACAGCACCATGAATGAAGATACTATGTTCACCCACATGAAAACCTCCACTAACCGTTCACCGCACTTTGAACATAAAAGTCCATAGGATGTTCCCATATGCCAATGAAAAACGCAAGTGGTGTGTCCTGAAACTGCCCAAAGCGGTCCTGTTGAGCTTCCTCTTGCCTTTTTTAGTGGGATATTCGATTATCCGAGCCGCCGGCTTTGAGTTCTGCGATATGCCGAGACAAAGACGCAGGGAGGCTCACATGTACCTCGAGGGATCAACATCCACGGGTTCTTCCTTTGCTGCATTCAGACGGCTGTGGGCGCAGATGTCCCAAAGCGCGAGGATCGGCATGTGGGCTATGCTGGCTTTGGGGATTTTTCTTCGCGCGTTCCGTCTGGATACTTTCGAATTCAAGGGGGATGAGCTGACGGCAATCATGGAGGGACTCTCGGCCCCTGCACAGCACTGGTGGATCGAGCATGGCATGCAGTCCAGCGTCGGTATCCCCAATGCGCCGGTTTTCCCGTATATCATGGGCCTGATGACAGCCGGTAGCGCCGATCCGTACATCATTACCGCTTTTTTCCTTGCCGTGAATATAGCCGTCCTTATGCTCTCGGTACTTTTCTTTGCCACATTCGCCAGGGACCGGACACAGTTTCTCCTTTGCCTGTTTCTCTTTTCATTATCACCCTATCTGATCCTCTGCAGCCGGAAAATCTGGCCGCCGAACCTGCTGCTGCTTTTCGTAATTCCCCTGGTGTTGATGATACTCAGGGTTCGCGAAAAACCCCATCTTTTCCTGCCGATTGGCCTGTTCGCCTCGATTGCGTTCCAACTGCACCACAGCGGCGTATTTTATGTAATCCTGCTGATCGGTTTTGCTGCCGCCTCATTCAAACTTGCCCCAAACGAGCCGGCAATCAGTGCGGCTAATCGGCCAAAAACCACCCTCCTGTGGGCGGTAGGCGGTTTTATTGCGTTCGTGCTGCCTTTTGTTCCCTATGTGAGCTTCTTTTTCCATCATTTCCAGCAGAGTGGCGTTACACAATGGGCGGCAAGAAGCCAATATATGTACTTCGGAACAACCGCGCTTAAGTGGATAGTCTTTACTGCGACGGGAAACCATTTCTGGGCCCACCTGCTTTCCGGAAGCAATAGCGCATGGAGCTGGCCCGCTCCGCCTTTTCCCGGCGGAGTCCTGATTTTTTGCTACTTGCTTGCGCTTCCGTTCCTGTTGGGATTTTTCAGCTATGCCAAAGCTGCCGTGCAATATTTCAGACCGGCATCACCAGGTCCGGCAGGGCGTTCCGATCTGAAAGACCTGCTTTGCCCACTTTCCATAGGGTATCTTTTCCTGATCTACTTCATCCTCCGTTTTGTCGTACATCCGCATCATTACACCATCTTGCTTCCTTTTTCGATCCTGGCCCTCTCTGAGGGAATTTTGCTCCTCTATGCATACGGAAAATCATGGAGAAGCCCGGTCAGGGTCCTGCTGTTTGCCGGGTTGATCTCATATGCGCTTCAGTACCCTTTCGTTCTCTCCTATGTGGAGGCAAATAACGGCTCCACCGGGGAATACGGCATCTGCTACCGCGAACAGAGACACGCCGCCCAAAAGATTGCCGCTTTGGCCGGAGGCGGAGAGGTCAGGATCAACCCGGTTGAGGCTGGATCGGAAGATTTCAGCAGACCTGTTCGCAGGGAAGAACTCCAGGATGCAATCGCATACATTTGCCAGGTCGAATTCGGAACCGAAGTGCTGTTTAACGGCAGCGCGGAACCTGGCGCCAGGGAATTGAAGCTCCATCATGCGGGAAGGAAACTGAAGCTTGAGATCAAGTAAAGGGTTTCTGTAGCAGCCATGAGCCAAAATGTTAGCCGCAGAGAACTGATTTTAGTCTTAATGGTGAGCCTGACAGTGGCGCTGGTCAGCGCTCGGCCTTACGCCGGCGGGTGGAACGACGGCAGCCGCCTGGCTCTGGTCGAAAGTCTGGTGGATTTCAGAACGCTGTCAATTGACCGGTCAATTTTTGTCGATCCGGCCAGGGCCAAAGAAGCTGAGGCCAAACCTTATCCCCCACAGGAACGAAGTCTCATGGAAGGCGGCACGCTCGATAAAGTCCTGATCAAAGGCCGATTCTATTCGGATAAACCCATGGTCCCAGCCCTTTTCATGGCCGCATGCTATCAGGTACTGGAGTGGATCACCGGGTTGCAGGCCCGCTCGCGACCCGACCTGTTCGTCTACACGATGACCCTCATTTCCTCAGGATTGGCGTATGTGGCGGCGGTGCTTTCCATTCACCTGTCAGCACGGAGAGTATTATCCGGAAGCTCCATGGCGCTTGCCGTGACTATCAGTTTTGCTCTGGGTTCATCGGCGCTCGCGTATGCCAGGCAGGTAAACAGCCATGAGGGATTGCTCGCCGTGGCGGCTGCTCTGCTGGTTTGCCTCCATTGCCTGCCGCAACGGCTTCTTCAGAGCCCCTCACCTCGTGGATTGATGGCAGGCATAGGATTGCTTACCGGCCTGGGTTATTGCATGGACTTTGCTCTTGGTCCTCTTCTGCTGATCGCCATTTTGCCCCTGATCATCTACCGGTGCCGCGTCATCGGGCGAAGGGGCCCAGGCATGGTCAGCGTATTTTTCCTTTCCGCTCTTCCTTTAATTGTCCTGCATCATTTACTCAATTATCACATCGGTGGGACATTCCGCCCCGTCAACACCGTTGCCCAATATCTTTTCTGGCCTGGTTCACCCTTCGACCCCGGCAACGCCACAGGTCCCTGGCTTCATCGCAGCATCTGGCGCAGTCTGGCTTACGCACTGGAGCTTTTGTTCGGCAAAAAGGGCTTTCTATTGCACCAGCCCGTATTGATCCTTGCATTTTTGGGCGGCATCGCGGTGATGATCGCAAAACGAGCGTCCCTGCCGGAGTTGCCGGAAATGCTCTTTTCGTTCGCCTGGAGCGGGGCTGCCTGGCTGGTCTATGCATGGGGTTCCGCCAACGCTTCGGGGTTATGCGCCACTATCCGCTGGTTCGTGCCGTTGCTCGCACCCGGCTATTATGTGCTCCTTATGGTCTTGCGTTATCGGCCCGATCGCTACCCTGAGTTTCTGGCGCTTGCTGCCGGCGGTATGGTGCTCTCAGCCCTAATGTGGTACTACGGTCCGTGGATGAGGATGGTCCCCGGATACTGGTTCATCGTGGGAGCAACTCTGCTGGGCTGGAGTACGATCGTGATGCGCGCACGAAGGTCCATCCGCTTACTATAGGCGGCGCCATGTCCGGCAGCCGGCTAACCGCTCTGGAGTGGCATCCAGGTAAAGGAGACAATATGAACTGGTATTTCGAGGTATTAAGGAAGTATGCGGTGTTTGGCGGACGAGCACGGCGAAAAGAATACTGGATGTTCTTTCTTTTCAACCTCCTCATTTTTTTCGTGCTGGGCTTCATCGAAGGAATCTTGCGGATTGCACCGCAAATCAACGGCAGCGTGCTTGCATCTATCTACGCGCTGGGCGTTCTAATCCCAGGCATTGCTGTTGGGGTTCGCAGGCTCCACGACACGAATCGAAGCGGATGGTGGCTCCTTATCGGCCTCGTCCCGCTGATCGGCACCGTCGTACTCCTCGTGTTCATGGTGCAGGACAGCCAGACAGGAGACAATCGGTACGGACAAAATCCCAAGTCGGCCGCCTGATAACAAGTTGCGACCACAGCGGTATTTAAATTGCGAAACTGGCTGAAATGGCCCGAAGTTTAGGCTTAAAATGTTAGCCCAGGGTGGCGTCCCGCGCCTCGCGAGACGCCACCCTGGGTATGGATGTACACAAACCGATTGCCGTACCGGCCCAGGCAAAAGTTGCCTGGGCTGCCCGAGTCTAGAGTTCAAGTTTAAATCAAGTAAAGATCGGGTATCCGGCAACCCATGCTCAGTATTCACCGCAACCGCAGGGCGCGAATGCAACCTTGGGAAAGTACGTATCGCAAAGGGTGATTCCGCAATTGCCACAACTGAAAGCAGTGAAAGGGGCCGTCACGATTTCGGCCGATACCTCTGCCGCTCCCTCAGCTATCGCCCCCGCTGCCACAAAAGGCGCGGCAAGCAAGTCGAAACCGCAGCAGTCCGCCTGCGCCCTCGTTGTCCCAACGACCGTGAGCAAAGCAAGACTTATACACGCTATAATCAAAGTTGATCTAACCTTTATGTTTTTAACTTCTGGAACTCAGTTTAATTAAAACCAGTAGTACCTATGTACTTTTAGTAAGGTATTATCGTTCTCAGATTTGTCCATACCTCCTGATGCCCTCAGATATAACTATGGTATTCGGGCTCGTACATCAATGACCTGATATATTCTGGCAGGTCTTCGGGCTTCGGTTTGGTCGCAAAGCCTCGTTTGTATGCCACCTCGGCTACCGCAGTAGCAATTACCGCAGAGACTTCCCTGATGCGAGTCAATGGGGGAATAATTCGCCCCTGTTCAAGATCGGCTTCTGACACTAGCTGTGCCAAGGCCCTTGCTGCAACGAGAAACATTTCGTCAGGCACATGTCCAGCCCAGCTTGCGATGATGCCCAAACCCACACCAGGGAAAATGTAAACGTTATTCCCTTGAGCTGGAACAAATTTCTTCCCATGGACCGTAACGGGAGCAAACGGGCTGCCGCTTGCAAAAACGGCGCGACCGTCTGTCCAGGTATAGGCCTCTTCGGCAGTACATTCCGTGTTGGAAGTGGGATTTGAGAGTGATAAAATAATTGGCCTTTCGTTGATCCTTGCCATGGCTTCAAGCACGGGCTGAGTGAACATTCCGGGCTTTCCGGAAACCCCAATAATCGCCGTAGGCTTGAGCACTTCAACAACGGCAAGGAAGTCTGAGACCAATCCGTGATCATGCGCATATAGGAGTTTATCCGCGGTCAAATCAGTGCGGCTTTTTACTACCAGGCCTTTGGAATCAACAAACCAGCATCGTAGGCGTGCTTGCTCTTCGGACAAGCCCTCATCAACCATCGCGGAAACTATCAGACCTCCGGCGCCAATTCCTGCTTCACCCGCCCCCAAAAACAGGATCTTTTGATCCTTGAGCTTTCCACCGGTTATGCGCAAGGCTGAATAGAGACACGCCAGAGTCACTGCGGCCGTTCCCTGGATGTCATCATTGAAGGTGCAAACCTCATTGCGATACTTCCGCAACAGGCGAAATGCGTTAATATTGCCAAAATCTTCAAATTGGATCAGAGCTGCCGGAAAGACCTCCTGCACCGCCAAAATGAACTCCTCTATCAACTCGTCGTAGGCCTCTCCCCTAAGGCGCCGCTGTTTTAGGCCGATATAGAGAGGATCGTTCAGCAACAATTCGTTTTCTGTTCCAACGTCAATGGTTACGGGAAGGGTGACAGTGTGGGGAATACCGGCACATGCGGTATAGAGGGAAAGCTTTCCTACGGGAATACCCATCCCGTCCGCACCGAGGTCTCCAAGTCCAAGAATGCGTTCTCCATCAGTGACAACAATGATGCGTATGTTCTTTTCAGGCCAATTCTCCAGAAGATCGGCTACCCTGCCTTTGTCTTTAGCCGTAATAAATATGCCTCGTGGTCTGCGAAAAATATGGCCGTACTCCAGGCAAGCCTGTCCTACCGTCGGGGTGTAAACGAGCGGCATTAGTTCCTCGATGTTCTCCAGGAGCACTTTGTAGAATAAGGTCTTATTTCGATCCTGGAGGCTGACCAAAAAAATGTATTTTTCCAGGTCCGATGGCTTTGCTCTCAGATTCCTGAGAACTCGCATAAGCTGCTCTTCTATAGTAAAGACATAAGGAGGCAGGAGCCCGCGAAGAGCCAAAGCGTCCCGTTCTTCCTCAGTGAATGCAGTCCCCTTGTTCAACGCGGGATTGCGGAGCAATGCAACTCCTGTGGGAAAATCCCTGAGACGCCTCTGAAGCTTCATTTTCTCCTTTGCATCTCCACGTGTACTTCTCTTAAGGATCGATTGGAGATTGATATGGCCAAGAAACCTGGAAAGAGCGTCGCCTTCCGCTAAATCTTTATTGAAGCGAATGATCATGTCATCGTTTTCGTATGCTACGCTATACATGGTGGTATTCCTCCTGATTCAGTGAGCTCAAAATGAGCGAAGCTTCCTTAATATTGCATCAATTTAATCACCAACGGATGCTGAAACGCATTTTGCACCCGGACTTCACTCGAAAAACCTCCTCGAACACCCGCAAGGCCCATTCAATTATCCTGCATCTCGATCAAACTCTCAACCAAGTAAATGTCCTTGACAGCATCCACGACAGGTGCTACCCAAAAAATCTTCAAAAATAACTTTTTATAACCCCACCTTATCACCCCTGCCACCCGCCGATCGCTAAGGGAGGAATAAATGTCCGGGCAAAAACATGCGTTCCATCGCACGCTCTATTTCCGGGTCATCTGCGGCATCGTCCTTGGTGTGGCGATCGGATTCCTGTTCCCCGAAACGGCGCAGGCGCTCAAGCCTCTGGGCGACTCGTTTATCAAACTGATCAAGATGATGATCGCCCCGATCATCTTCTGCACCGTTGTTGCCGGCATCGCCAAGATGGGGCACATGAGAGATGTCGGCCGCGTTGGCGTCAAAGCCCTGATTTATTTTGAGGCGATGTCGACGATTGCGCTCATCATAGGTCTGGTCGTCGTCAACGTGTTGCGGCCGGGAGCCGGCATTAACGCCGATCCGGCCACACTCGACACCAGGGCGATCGCTGGCTACGCGACGGCGGCGCATATCCACTCCACTGAAGAGTTCTTTGTGAACATCATTCCCAGCACGGTGGTCGACGCGTTCGCCAAGGGCGAGATCCTTCAGGTGCTGCTGTTTGCCATTCTCTTTGGGATTGCGCTCAATTGGGTCGGACCGCGTGGAGAAGCGATCCTGAAGTTTATCGACGAAACCGGCCACGTTCTGTTCCGGATCATCGAGATGATCATGCAGCTCGCCCCGATCGGCGCAGGCGGGGCGATGGCCTACACGATAGGTAAGTATGGGCTGGCAACGCTGTTATCCCTTGGCAAACTGATGGCCGGGGTTTACATGACCTGCTTTCTCTTCGTGTTCGTTGTCCTCGGGCTGGTGGCAAAGCTCGCGGGTTTCAGCCTGTGGCGATTCCTTGTTTACATCAGGGAAGAGATCTTCATCGTGCTCGGCACGTCGTCGTCCGAGTCCGTGCTGCCGCGGATGATGGAAAAGATGGAGCGCCTCGGCTGCCATCGGTCGGTGGTCGGTCTGGTGATACCCACCGGCTACTCGTTCAATCTTGACGGCACCTCGATCTACCTGACGATGGCGGCGATCTTCATTGCCCAGGCGACCAACGTCCCATTGACGCTGGGCGATCAACTGGCGAGTCTTGTGGTGTTGCTGCTGACCTCGAAGGGCGCAGCGGCTGTGACCGGAGGCGGCTTCATCACCCTGGCAGCAACACTGTCATCGGTCGGAAAGGTGCCGGTGGCCGGATTAACGCTGCTGCTAGGCGTGGACCGTTTCATGTCGGAGGCCCGCGCCATCACCAATCTCATCGGCAACGGCGTCGCCACAGTCATAGTCGCCAAGTGGGAGAGGTCGTTCGACGCCGCAAAGGCGGCAAGAGTGTTGGCCGGTGACTATGAAGAGGATTTGCTGCCCCTGGCGGACGTCGAGGACAGCTCCACCGCCGTGCTGCAAGCCACAGCCGAAGAGTGAAAACTGACCGGCCCTGTGCATGGGCGCCCGCACAGCTTCGCGTCAAATTCCTCGGATCGGGTCCGGGGCAGGCTCTGGCTGGCTGCCCCGCAGCACGGAAAGGCGCAGGTTTGTCATCGGCAACTCGCGAATACCGAGGGGAGACACGAGCTATGAAAGCACGCATTTTCGGCATCCTGGCGATCGCCTTGGCGGCTTTCGCCGCGTTGGCGACGCCCGTTTTGCCGGCCGACCCCAACTGGCCGGCAACCCTGACGATTGTGACGGCCTCACCCGGCGGTACATACCATGTGTATGGCGCAGGATTGGCGAAAATCCTGACGCGCGCCCTCGGCTTGCCGGTGACGGAACTGACCACCGAAGGACCCAATCAGAATATCCAAATGATCGAGGCTGGTGAAGCGCAGCTCGGCTTTGTCACGATGGGTGCCGCCTTGCAGGCGTGGAACGGCGCTGCGGAGTGGACGAGCGGCAAACAATACCGGTCGATGCGTGCGCTTTTTCCAATGTACGACACGCCGTTCCAATTCGTTGCGTTGAAGGATTCCGGCATCCGCTCTGTTGCAGGTATGGCAGGGAAGAGGATCGGCGTTGGCCCACGGGGAGGTACGGCCGGTACCTATATCCCGATGTTTCTGAAGACGCTGAAAATCGACGCTGAGTTGACCTATGGCGCCTGGGAGGAACTCGCCGCTGAGATTTCGGACGGAAAGCTCGACGTGCTGGCGGCGGCGGTCGGCGCACCCTTCCCGGCTATCGCTGCGTTGGAAGCGAACAAAAAAATCACATTTGTTGAGCCTTCCCGCGAGGAAATCCTCGCCTTGCGTTTGGCGATGCCTGAGTTGACCCCCTCCACCATCCCGGCAGGGG
>JBEKTT010000076.1:0-22337 GCA_049515795.1 Syntrophobacteraceae bacterium | reverse complement strand
TCACTCGAGAGACGCTGAACAAATTAATCGACAAGCTAAATTCCCAAATTGAACTGCGGGCGGCTGCGTAGTTCAGTTTGGATACGTCACCGAATTTATGAAATGGACTACTAAGTAGTAAACTCAGGCTAGGCCAAATATGACCACCTGGTCCCGCCGGGCGCCTGCGAGTTGCTTACAAGCAAGGTGGGAACTCGGGACACCGGGGACCTTTGCCTCGAAACGGGCCATATCGGGATCTACGTAAGCTCCAAATCTCAGAAACAATTTACGCCCAAGATCGTGCAGTGGCTAAAGCAAAGAGAAGGTGTCCCGGAGAGCGAATCAAACATCGTTGCCGAAGCTGAATACGCCGGAAGGCAAACCGTGGCCGAAGCCGAACCCGTGTCCCACCCACGACCTGCGCCGGATATGGATGCCGAAACCTTACCGGCAATGGCCTCAAAACCTAAATCGAGGCAAGGGGTCTCAAAAACCGAATCTGTATCGAAGCACCAGCCGGACAAAAAGGTGATGACCGGTAAAACCGCCGCCGCATCAAAAGCTTTGCCGAAAAAGAAAAAGGCCCCCATGGAAACCAGGACATCAGCCTGAAAAGAAACCGGGCAAGCATCGGTTTGATACCAATCCCTCTCAAGAGTTGGCTACTTCATCGCCAGTGATCGCTCCAAAATGTCTCTTGCTCTTAAAACCTGAACTCGTTTAGCATTGCCAGAATAGCGCTCTCACGACTTTGACATGGTCTTTGACCAACCGGGAGGGCTTGTTTTTCCTGAGGAACACCGGCTAAAATATCAACTTTCATCGTGCTTGTGAAGATATCCTTTCTATCGAATGAATCGCCGCCCCTGATGGTTTTCGAACGAGTGTCGCAATGAAAAACCAACCACTTGACAGCATTTTCATGATATGCAAAAGCACGTCACTGAAAAAGGGGCCAATCTGAATTCGAGTGCACGGCACGCTCCAGGGGCATCCGAAAAGCGAGTGAATCCATTGCCTGTTTCCGGGCTGCCGGTACAACCGGGTGGAACTACGGTATAGCTTATGTTCAGAGACAAGAAAGTCGTCGTGGTAATGCCGGCCTACAACGCCGAAAAGACACTCAGGCAGACCCATTCGGAGGTGTTGGCCCAGGACTGCGTCGATTTGATTATCATCGTGGATGATGTCAGTCATGACAGGTCGGTCGAGATCGCAAGGGGCCTTAAGAAGACCAGGGTGTATGCCCACCAGAGTAACATGGGCTATGGCGGCAATCAGAAGACCTGCTACAGGCGCGCACTGGAGGAGGGAGGAGACATCGTCATCATGGTCCATCCCGACTATCAGTACACCCCAAAACTCATTCCCGCTTTCGTTGCAATGATCGGAAACGGCCTCTACCATTGCGTTCTCGGATCGAGGATTCTCGGGGGCTATGCCCTCAAAGGGGGTATGCCCCTGTGGAGGTATGTAGCCAACAGGACCCTCACCTTTGCCGAGAACCTTCTTATGGGCGCAAAGCTTTCAGAGTATCATACGGGTTACCGGGGCTTTTCACGCGAACTGCTCGAAAAAGTCCCCTTCTATGCGAACTCGGACGATTTTGTTTTCGACAATCAGATGATCGCACAGATCCTCTGGCTTGGGTACATGGTTGCCGAAGTAAGCTGCCCGACCAGGTATTTCGACGAGGCGTCCTCAATAAACTTCGGGCGAAGTGTTATATATGGAGCCGGTTGCCTCAAAACGGCATGTGAGTATCGCCTGGCGAAAATGAAACTCATTGAATCGAGGCTTTTTCAATACGATCGCGGATAGACGAAAAAAGAGTCATATGCTCCACCCTGGCGCGGTGGCCGCAGTGTGATGGAAATGGTGATTGAATGGCAGAACCCGGCAAAATGATGAAGATCGTCCGCCGCAGCACACTTGTCAAAGCGCTCATTCTGCTGGCTCTGGCAGGGATTTCGATTGGTCTTGTGGAGATTTCACCCATAAAAGCATACCTCGGACCCGATCTGTTCCAAAGGATCATCGGTGAAGCCGGTCTAATGGGTCCAGCCCTTCTTGTGATCTTCTGCGCGGTTTTTACGTGTCTTTTTGTCCCAGTGACGGTTTTTGTCGGGATCGCTACGGGGCCGTGTTCGGGCCTTACCTGGGCTTTGCCTGCGTGTGCCCTGGCGCCCTTGCAGGGGCGGTGATCTCATATCTTACTGCCCGCAGGGTGGGAAGGGATTTTGTCTATCCGCTTATAGGAGACAGGCTGAAGAACTACGACGGCCTGATCGAACACAATGGCTTCCAAGCCGTGCTTTTCCTCCGGCTAAGGAAGCACAATCCTTCAGCGTTCCCTGAAGGGGATTGGGTATAGATGAAAGAGAAGCCGCCGGGGCTCCCGAAACTTCTGAGCAGAATTTGGCCGCCGTTACAGTTTTTTCTGCCGCTGCTGGCCGTCTTCATAATCAGCGCGGGCATGCTTTGCTGGAACCTCGGCGCCCGATATCTGTGGCAGGACGAAGCGGATACGGCTGTGCTGGCGCAGAGGATGATGTCTTACGGGCGGCCCCTGGCGTACGATGGCCGCAACCTCATTACTTTGGACCTCTATTTTCCTGAAAAGGCACAAGAGCTTCCGACTGGCGACCCGGCTGAAGCGGTTCAGTACCATGTGCAGCGTGGGGACTTCAAGGCCGATACTGCCTGGATAGGACATCCATGGGGACAATTCATTGTGGCCGGGGCTTCTCTTGCCCTTTTCGGGCACGATACCGTCCCGGCTCGGCTGCCCTTTGCTTTAGCCGGCGCCCTGACTGCGGCATTGCTTTATGCGGTCGTACGCAGAAGGCTCGCATCGCCGGTTGCGGCGGTGGCCGCTGTAACCCTCGTGCTCGGGAATTCGTTCTGGGTCATGCACATGCGGCAATGCCGCTACTACGCATTGTCGTCCTTATTTTTGCTCGTTACTCTGGAGGCTTATCTCCGTTGGAGGGAAGGCAGGCGATGGGGCGGACCTTTTTTCATTGGGGCCGCCTGGATGTGGTTCCAAATGGACTATGGTTCCGTGTGGCCGGTTCTTGGAATTCTCGGACTGCACGCTGTCATCACCAGAACCCGACGCCTTGGAGAGACCGTTCTGGTATTTGCCGGGTTTTGCGCGGTGACCGCTCCTTTCTTCCTCTATTACGAATTAGCCGGCAGAACCAAGTATATGGCGATTCAATGGTCCAACTCAATCTGGACCATGGTGTTCGAGGTTAATCAGTTTCAGCTTCCGCTTGCTATTATCCCGGTAGTGCTTTGGCTGTTGTGGGTAAACAGGAAAGACCGTTCCAATACCCAATCGCTGCCCCTGGTAGGATTGTCTCTTGCAATCGTTTGCGTGCTCCCGATTTGGATGGCCATAGCAGGAACATTGCCATTCTACCGCTATATCGTTCCCCTCACTACGCTCTCGGCCATTGTGGTGGCCTATGGAATAGTGGAAACGGCGCGGCTCCTTCCGCGCGCAAAGGATGTCCGCTGGCTGGTTCCATCTACCGTGGCGGCCACAACGCTTCTTTTCGCGATCACCAATCTGCCCTCCTGGCCGGGAGGACTTGTTATTCCTGAGGAACACGGTACAAAATATTACCTTTCATCGGTCGTGAGGCCTGAAATCGGGCTTCTCATCGGGGATTTGACAGGCGGGGGGGAAGACGACCCGAATCGCGCAACCGTGGAGTTCCTTCGCCAACGCCTCAGACCGGGTGACGAAATACTATGCAATTATGAAGATAAGCCCTTGATGTTTTACCTTCCAAACAGGGTCCGCGGCGGCATCTCCTGCTTTCGGGTCACAGACGCGGGGAACGTGCGGTTTGCCGTTTACAGGCGAAGCGTGGAGTTTTGTCATACTTCCATCTACCTGCGGGAGTTGCTGAAAAGCCGGTGGCGAGCCCATGTTATGAACGCTCCCGACATACCCTGGGGTAATTTCCCAGACCCCCGGTCTCACTATACGCTTCTATCGGATGGATCGCCGCCCCTGATGGTTTTCGAACGAGTGTCGCAGTGAAAAACCAACCACTTGACAGCGTTTTTAAGATATGCAAAAGGTGGTGACTGAAACAGGAGCCAATATGAATTCGAGTGCACAACGGCATGTTAGTATCGCCTGGCGAAAATGAAACTCATTGACTCGAGGCTTTTTCAATACGATCGCGGATAGACGAAAAAAGAGTCATATGCTCCACCCGTCGCGGTGACCGCAGTGTGATGGAAATTGTGATTGAATGGCAGAACCCTGCAAAATAATGAAGAGCGATCGTCGCAGGACACTTGTCAAAGCGCTCATTCTGCTGGCTCTGGCAGGGATTGCGATTGGTCTCGTGGAGATTTCGCCCATAAAAGCACACCTCGGACCAGATCGGTTCCAAGGGATCATCGGTAAAGCCGGTCTAATGGGTCCAGCCCTTCTTGTGATCTTCTGCGCGGTTGGCACGTGTCTTTTTGTCCCGGTGACGGTTTTTGTCGCGGTCGGTGCGGCCATGTTCGGGCCTTACCTGGCCTTTGCCTGCGTGTGCCCGGCCGCCCTTGCAGGGGCGGTGATCTCCTATCTCACTGCCCGCAGGCTGGGAAGGCAGTTTGTCTATTCCCTTGTCGGAGACAGGCTGAGGAAGTACGACGGCATGATCGAACGCAATGGCTTCAAAGCCGTGCTTTTCCTCCGGCTGATGTTTGTGCCCTTCGCGCCCGTGAACTACGGCGCGGGACTAACGAAGGTCCGATTTTGGGACTATTTTTTCGCCACTGCCCTGGGTGAGGTCGTAACCATTTTCGTGACCACTTTTTTCATCGGTGAGATAAGGGATATTTGGATTTCGGGAGACCGGGGCCGGCTGTTTTTTGCCAGGATGGCCCTTTCCCTTGGATTCCTGGTAGCTTTGGCGCTCATTGCAAAACTGGTACAGAGGAAATACGTAAGCAGACTTGCGCCGTCTTTGGATGACTCCCATCGGCCACCGGGTGACCGTTCTCAATAGGAGATTCCGCACTGGAAAGACGTTGTGTCTCACGAGACTGGCTCCCACCTCATGAATCCGAGAAAAAGTTATTTGCCTGGATGAACGGTTACATTAACAATTACTAAAAGGCGGTCGTTGTGGCCTGCATCTATTTAGACCGCACACTGTGGCTGATAGATAAAGAAGCCGAATACTTCACCTCCGGAAGCGCGGATCGAGTCAGTTGATAGTCTTCAAGCGGAAGACCGCCAGGTGATATGACAGGACCTGTTCCATGTTAGCAAAAAAGCAAATTCCGCTGATTTACCTTCTTCTGACGGCCGCTGCCGTCATAGCGTTCCAGCAGGTCAGTCAGTGCGATTTCATTAATTATGACGATGATATATACGTAACTGAGAACATCCATATCCGGGACGGTATTACAACGCAGGCGATTCGGTGGGCCTTTACGACCGGTTATGCCGCAAACTGGCATCCCGTGACCTGGATGTCCCACATGCTCGATGTTCAACTCTTTGGTTTAAAGCCGCGATGGCATCACCTGACTAATCTCCTGTTCCACATTGCAAATACGCTATTGATCTTTTTTATTTTTCACCAGATGACCAAAGCGTCATGGAAGAGCGCTTTCGTGGCGGCTTTGTTTGCCCTTCACCCTCTCCACGTGCAATCCGTCGCCTGGGTGGCCGAGCGAAAAGATGTTCTTTCAACTTTTTTCTGGATGCTCGCCACGGTCGCCTATATCCATTATGTCGAACATCGAACGGAGGACGGAAGACAGAGGTCAGAGGACGGAGAGAGGTGGACCGGTATCCTGCGTTTTCCGTCTTCCGTTTTCCGTTATTTGGCCGTTTTCATATTTTTTGCTTTAGGCTTGATGGCAAAACCCATGCTGGTAACCCTTCCTTTTACCCTGCTGCTTTTGGACTACTGGCCCCTGCAGCGCTTCGAGCAAAAGAAACCAGCCCGGGAAATCCGCACAGAGGAAAGTCAGCAGGGAGCCCGAACCCCGGCTTCCGCCGGGGTGACATCATCCAGACGAAAGTCGGGAGGGAAGCAGGGGCCGCTGTCTGCGGACGAAAGAAAGGGCAAATCAGGAAAGAAGCGTGCTGAGCAGGGCATGGTGGAAGAAGAAAAACCTGCGGTTCATAAATACCAATGGGCATTGGTTCGCCCTCTGCTCCTGGAAAAAATCCCACTTCTTGCGCTTGCAGCACTCTCATGTATCGTGACATACTTCGCTCAGAAAAAAGGAGGAGCGGTTGTATCCTTTGAGGGAATTCCACCAGGTGTTCGTATCGCGAATGCCTGGGTTTCCTATATCATCTACATGGGAAAAACCATTTGGCCAAATAATCTTGCCGTTTTTTATCCTCATCCGGGGTTGCGGCCGCTCTGGCAGGTCCTGGGGGCGGTTCTATTCCTTGGCGCCGTAACCTTCGCGATTATCCGGACGGCAAAGAGATTCCCTTACCTGGTAATGGGATGGCTGTGGTTTGCCGGTACACTTGTGCCTGTCATAGGGATTGTGCAGGTCGGCGTTCAGGCCATGGCGGATCGCTATACTTATATCCCCCTGATCGGGTTGTTCGTCATGGCTGCATGGGGTATTCCGGAACTTTTGGAAAAATGGCGTTACCGGAAAGAGGCGCTTTTTGCGTTATCGGCATCGATCCTGACATGCTTTTTCATTGTTACCCGGGCTCAGGTCGGGTATTGGCGAAATAGCATTGCGTTGTTTGATTATGCTCTGAGAGTCACAAGTCATAATGTCCTTATTCAACGGGCCCGTGGGTCTGTATACGACAAAATGGGCAACTACACAAAGGCGATCGAGGATTATGACAGGGCCATCGAAATCAATCCTAAATATGCTGCGGCTTACAATGACCGGGGTATCACCTACGGAAAACTGGGCAACTACAGGCGGGCGATCGAGGATTATGACAGGGCCATCGAAATCTATCCTAAATATGCTGCGGCGTATCTAAACCGCGGTGCGGCTTATAGCGAACTCGGGAACCAGGGGCAGGCGATTTCGGATTATGACAGGGGCGTTGAAATCGATCCTGAAAATGCCGATGCTTATGATAACCGGGGAGCTGCCTATGCCAAACTTGGCGACAACAGGAAGGCGATTTCAGATTACGACAGGGCCATCGAAATCAATCCTAAACACGCGGGGGCTTATAACGGCCGTGGCGCAGCCTATTACAAACTCGGCAACCGCAACCAAGCCCTTTCGGATTATGACAGGGCGATCGAAATCAGTCCTGAATATGCTGAGGCCCATTATAACCGTGGTGTTCTTTGCCAGGGCCTTGGCAAGTACAGGCAGGCAATTGAGAATTACAACACTGCTATCGAGATAGCTCCTGAAAATGCGGAGGCCTATATGGACCGGGGTGTTGCCTATGGCAAACTTGGCGACTACAGGCAGGCGATTTCAGATTTTGCCATGGCCATCGAGATCAATCCCAAACATGCAGAGGCATATTATAACCGCGCTGTCGCTTATGCCAAACTTGGCAATCACACGCTGGCTGTTGAGGACCTTAAAACAGCGGCAAAATTTGACAATGAAGAAGCAAAGAACTTCTTGAAAAGCCAAGGGATGGACTGGTAACGGGTACCCTGATATCATCAAGATTTCTTAAGAGTAATGATCGGATGTGTTCTACATTTCGGAAAAAGCAAATTCCGCTGATTTACCTCCTTCTGACAGCCGCTGCCATCATAGCTTTCTGGCAGGTCAGTCAGTGCGATTTCACTAATTTTGACGATGATGTATACGTAACTGGGAACATCCACATCCGGCATGGCATCACGATTCAGGCGATTCGATGGGCGTTCACGACCGGTCATGCCGCAAACTGGCATCCCGTGACATGGATGTCCCACATGCTCGATGTTCAACTCTTTGGTTTAAAGCCGCGATGGCATCATCTGACTAATCTCCTGTTCCACATTGCAAATACGCTATTGATCTTTTTTATTTTTCACCGGATGACCAAAGCGCCATGGAAGAGCGCTTTCGTTGCGGCTTTGTTTGCGCTTCATCCTCTCCACGTGGAATCCGTCGCCTGGGTGGCCGAGCGAAAGGATGTTCTTTCCACTTTTCTCTGGATGCTCACTATGGTCGCCTATATCCATTATGTCGAGCATCGAACGGAGGACGGAAGACAGAGGTCAGAGGACGGAGAGAAGTGGACCGGTATCCTCCGTTTTCCATCTCCCGTTTTCCGTTATTTGGCTGTTTTCATATTTTTTGCTTTAGGCTTGATGGCAAAACCCATGCTGGTAACCCTTCCTTTTGCCCTGATGCTCTTGGACTACTGGCCCCTGAAGCGTTTCGAGCCAAAGCAAGCCACTCAGGAATTCCGTACCAGGGTAAATGGGCCTTTATCTGCGAATAAAAGAAAAGGAAAATCGAGCAGAAATCGCACCCCCGGATCAGGTCCGGGGCGTGCTGTGCAAGCAATGGTGAAAGAAGAAAAACCAGCGGCTCATGAATACCAATGGGCATTGGTCCGCCCTCTGCTCCGGGAAAAAATCCCACTTTTTGCGCTTGCAGCACTCTCATGTATCGTGACATACGTCGTTCAGAAAAAGGGAGGAGCGGTAGGATCCATTGAGGCGTTTCCAGCGGGTGTTCGTATCGCGAATGCCTTCGTTTCTTATATCATCTACATGGGAAAGACCATCTGGCCAAATAATCTTGCCGTTTTTTATCCTCATCCGGGGTTGCGGCCGCTCTGGCAGGTCCTGGGGGCGGTTCTATTCCTTGGCGCCGTAACTTTCGCGGTTATCCGGACGGCAAAGAGATTCCCCTACCTGGCAATGGGATGGCTGTGGTTTGCCGGTACACTTTTGCCTGTCATAGGGATTGTGCAGGTCGGCGCTCAGGCCATGGCGGACCGCTATACTTATATCCCCCTGATCGGGTTGTTCGTCATGGCTGCATGGGGTATCCCGGAACTTTTGAAAAAATGGCCTTACCGGAAAGAGGCGCTTTTTGCGCTGTCGGCATTAATCCTTCCATGCCTTTTAATTGCTACATGGACACAGGTCGGGTACTGGCGGAATAGCATCGCGTTGTATGATCATGCCCTGAAAGTTACCAATCAGAATGATACTATTTATGAAAATCGGGGTGATGCCAATTACCGCCTTGGCAACGTCAGGCAGGCGATTTCAGATTATGACAGGGCCATCGAGATCAATCCCAAATATGCTGATGCTTATAATAACCGGGGCGCTGCCTATGCCAAGCTCGGCGACCACAGGCAGGCGATTTCGGATTACGACAGGGCCATCGAGATCAATCCCAAATATGCTAATGCCTATAGTAACCGGGGCGCTGCCTACGTCGAACTCGGCAATCACAGGCAGGCGATTGAGGATTACGACAGGGCCATCGAAATCAATCCTGAATATGCTGATGCCTATAATAACCGGGGCGCTGCCTGCGGCGAACTCGGCAACCACGGGCAGGCGATTTCGGATTACGACAGGGCCATCGAGATCAATCCTGAATATGCAGAGGCTTTTTATAACCGGGGTGTTGCCTACGGCGGACTTGGCAACCACAGGCAGGCGATTTCGGATTACGACAGGGCCATCGAGATCAATCCCAAATATGCTGATGCCTATAGTAACCGGGGCGCTGCCTATGGCGTACTTGGCAACCAAAGGCAGGCTATTGAAGATTATGACAGGGCCATCGAGATCAATCCTGAACATGCGCTGGCCTTTAATAACCGGGGTTTGGCCTATGGCAGGCTTGGCGATCACAGGCAAGCGATCTCAGATTATAACAGGGCCATCGAGATCAATCCTGACTATGCAAATGCATATTATAACCGTGCTGTTGTCTATGGAGAACTTGGCGACAGCCGACATGCGATTGAGGACCTGAAAACAGCGGCAAGATTTAACAACGAAGATGCGAAGAAATCTTTGATGACGCTAAGGATAAGCTGGTAGCAGCAGTTCCAACAAAAGTCTTGCCGCGCTAGCTTTGAAGAGCTGCCTCGATCTCCTCCTGCATCGCTTCGATGATGGGAATCGGGTCGGCTGCGTCGCGGATAGGACGGCCGACGACGATGTAATCCGCCCCGGCCCTGATTGCCTGGCCGGCCGTCATGGTCCTTTTCTGATCGTCCCGCCCGGCATCGGTCCCGGCTGGGCGAATCCCGGGAGTTATTATCAGGCAATCGCCCCCTAATTCGCTCCTGAGGCGCCGGGCTTCGACGCCCGAGGCCACGATTCCAGCGGCCCCGGAGTCAATCGCCCGCCGCGCGCGCTCGACAACCAAGTCCTCCACTTTACAGCGGATGCCGAAAAATCCCTCCATATCTTCCTGGCCGAAACTGGTGAGGACCGTTACAGCAAGAATCTTCACCTCAGATCCGGCCTGGACGGCCGCCGTTACGATCGGCTCGTTTCCATGCACCGTCGCAAATGTGACGCCTTTGCCCCTGAGCTGCCCGACAGCCAGTTTAACGGTCTGCGGGATGTCATAGAATTTCAAATCCAGCATTACCCTGTGGCCGCGCTCAGCTATCCGCTCTACGACGGGAAACCAACCTGCAAGAAATAGTTGGAGTCCGACCTTGAAGAACCGGATATGGCCTTCCAGGCGCTCGACAAGTTTTTTTGCATGGTCGGCAGAGTCCACATCGAGCGCAAAAATGATTCTTTCTTTCAAAGGGATACTCTTTGGCTGCATGAATCGTCCTCTTCTTCTCCGGGTTTGCCGGTTTTTTTGCCTATTTCCACCTTTATGTCAAAGATAAAAGATGATAAAAATGAATCATAACTGCTGGAAGCATTGCTTCGGAATAGGAGTTTGAGTGCTTATCTCTCTAATTGGAATGTCAGGCTCGGGAAAGTCGTACTGGTCGGAAAAGCTCGCCTGGCACGGATTCAGACGGTTTTGCCTCGACGCTCTCATTACTCAAAAACTCTCTGATAAGCTGAGGCGAGAGGACCTAAGCCCCCTGAGCCTTGGCGAATGGATGGGTTTCCCCTTCCAGGACGGCTACCAGGAGAGGGAAGGATTGTATCTTTCCTTGGAGAAGCAACTCATGGCCGAAATTCTCGACTGGATCGATGAAAACGCCTGCGCCGGCTCGGAGGCAAATGTCGTGCTCGATACCACGGGAAGCGTGATCTATACTGGAGAGAATCTCCTCGAAAGGCTCAGGTCTCTGACTACGATCGTATACTTCGCCGTTCCCTCCGTAATCAGGGAGGCAATGCTGCGGCAATATCTGTCAAATCCACGGCCGGTCCTGTGGAGGGGAATTTTCAATATCGAACCCGGCGAAAGCGTTGAAGAGGCGCTGTTTCGCTCCTATAATGCGCTGCTGGATTTGCGGGAGGTAGTTTACCGCGAACTGGCCGACGTCGAAATAGACTACTTCACGCGAAACAACCCCGATTTCAAAATTTGCGATTTTCTGGAAATTGCGGCAAAACCTGAGAAAAGATACCGCTGCGTATCCACATGAAGGGAGTAGGTCCATCAGAAAAAATAAGGGCCGTTGTCTTCCATCAGGGGGCGCTTGGGGATTTCCTCATGGCGGCTTCCGCCATAGATGAGCTTGCCGGGACTTCTACCTGGTCGCGTATCGACTTCTGGTCAAAACCGGAGCATGTGTCTCTGTTGACCGCAAAGAGTTACCTGGGGGAATGTCATTCCCCTGAAGGCACTCTCATTTCCTGCCTGCTGCACGACAGCCTCTGGCAGACCGCTGCTCTTCCCGATTTCCTGCTCCAGGCCGATCAGGTTTTCATCTTTGGCCAGACCGGATCTCGCGTCATGGCCCAAAGACTTTCCGCACGCCTTTCGGCACAAGTAAACTGGGTTCAATCTTTCCCTGCGGCAAACGATACCCCTTGTCATGTTTCCCGTTTCCTGCGCAGGCAATTGAACGGCCTTGGGTGGCCGATTGGCGGCAAGCCCCTTACTCTGTCACCTCCTGTCTCTGAAAAACAGGCCGCAAGGGACCTTCTTCGTGAACTGGGGATTTATTCCAAGCCGGTTTTCATTCATCCGGGAAGCGGCGGCCGGCACAAAGTCTGGCCGCTCGGGAACTGGCATGGACTGCTTGACTGGATCCGACGGGAATCGTCGTTTCAAGTGCTCCTGTCCATTGGACCTGCCGATGACTATATGGACGAATTTTCCGGGGCCATCCGGGAGGCTGGGGTCCCCATCGTAAGCGGGCTGCCCCTGTTGAGGCTCTGCGCCCTGCTTTCAATGTGCCGGCTTTACATCGGAAGCGATTCGGGGGTGAGTCACCTGGCGGCAGCGGCTGGAATACCGGCGATCACCGTCTTTGGGCCGACCGATCCCCGCGTGTGGGCGCCGCAGGGAAGGAATGCAGTGGCTGTACGCAGGAAATGGAAAGAAGCAGATCATTTTACATGGGCGCCTTCAGAAAAGCCTGATTTTCAAGATAAAGAAATTGCCGATTTGGTGAAAAGCATTCTCCAGGCCACCCACCCCTAGTCCCGGATCCAGTCCGGGACAGGTCACGGATTTAGACACGATTTACAGCAAGATCAACGCTCCGCGAGGTTATGGCTCTCGTGCTGTTGTTTGGCCTTTTGAACGATACGTGCGATACTTGCGTTTAACCTGGAGACTCGATGCCTCAAAGTTCAGAAGCAGTCCGATCTCTATGCCGGTGGTTGCCAGGTAGTTTACAAGTTGCGCCTCATGTCCCTGCACCAAGGATTGCACGGCCTTATTCTCGACAAGCACCTGTCCGCAACCAACATGTCGGCAATGAAATCGCCGACCACGACACCATCGTAGACAACCTGAACAGCCCGCTGACATTCCACCTTCAGACCGGTCTTGCTCAATTCGTGGGCCAGCGCTTTCTGGTAGACGGATTCGAGGAACCCTGGTCCCAATGTCTGGTGGACCCTCATTGCGCACCCAATGATTTCTTCCGTCAGGGCCGCGTCTTGCATCCAGTCCCATTTCCATTCTTTTTCTATCAATCCTGTCAATCCTGTTAATGCTGTTAATCCTGTCTAAACGTCTAAAAGAAAAAAACGGAAACCTCAGCGCCGCGGTCAAGACCTTCCACATGTTCGGCAATGACCACATATCCGTCGGCCCGGGCCAGGATGCTGATCGCCCCCGATTTGCCGAATATCGGCGATGCCTCCATAGCGCCTCCGCTTCCCCGGGACAGGACAACCGGCACATAATCGGTCCTACCGTGCACTGACGGGATCTGCCGGTTAAGGATCGCTCTAAGCGCACACTCCTGGCCAAGTTCGGTTTCCATCATACCCTGCAGCTTTCGAAGAGAGGCAAGCACGAATGCCTGGCAGGTGATCAGCGCGGATACCGGCTGACCCGGAAGTCCCCAAAAAAGGACGCCGCCTGCTCGCCCGAAGATCGTCGGCTTGCCGGGCCGGATCGCGATCCCGTGCACCAGAAGCTCCGATTCGGGCAGAGCCGCCAAGACCTGTGTAGTGTAATCCCTCACACCAACCGAGCTGCCGCCTGACAGAACGATCACATCATGGTCAATGAGGGCCGCCTGACAGGCCGAGACCAGATCCTCAAGCCGGTCGGAAAGCCTCTCCTGCACGCCGATCCGCGCTCCGGCGGATTTGATTTGGGCTGCAAGGCTAAAGCTGTTAATGTCCCTTACCTTTCCAGGCGCAAGAAGGCGCGTCTGAACCGGAACTATTTCATCGCCCGTCGAAATCAGGGCGACTAGCGGGACCCTGAAAACCTCCACCTCCTCTATTCCGAGGGCAGCCAGCACGCCGACATCCTGGGGCCGAAGCATGGCGCCCTGCCTGAACAGGGTCTCGCCCAGCGCTATATCGTCACCGGCCTTGAGCACATTTTCGCCAGGCGCCACGGGTCTTGTAATCTCGATTGTCGTATTGTCGAGCAGCGAAGTGTATTCGACCATCACCACCGCGTCGGCGCCCTCGGGAAGCATTCCGCCGGTCGGGACCTCCACAGCCTTTCCCTGCGCGACAGAAAGCCTGGGCGCCTCGCCCATGACTATCTCGCCCGATCTTTCCAAAAGGGCGGGCAGGCTTTCCGATGCTCCGTAGGTGTCCCGCGCACGGACAGCATAACCGTCCATCGTCGCGCGCGCGAAATGAGGCGCCGGCTCGGCTGCCGTGATATCCGAAGCAAGCCTCCTGCCGCAGGCAAGTGCGAGTGAAACCGGCTCTGGTGACAGCGGCTGAATCCCGTCCATGATGGACAAAACCTCGCCGGCGGTTTTGACTTTGAAAAAGTTGGCCATCAGATTTGCCTCAGCATGGCGCCGGGCGCAAAAAACGTTGCCCGGATGATGATCTCACAACCAGAACGCGAAAGAGTTGCATTGCCAGCCCCGGACCCGATCCGGGGCGGAATCCTGGCTGTTCACCAACTAATTGATATTGAGCAAAAAACACTGGACCCCGGTTTTCGAGGGGGTGACGTCTATAGGGTTTTTCGCCCTGATGTGGGAATTTCAATCCTTTTTCATCACCCTGTCAGGCCAACCGATCTAAGACTAGAAGTTCCACTGCAGCCGCGCGCCGAGCTCATAAGGGTTGGCGGCCGTGGTGTCAGGTACTTGCTCGCCTGAGCAAAATGCTCCGCCTCGCAACCATTACAAGACTTCAACAGGCGAAGTATTTAAGAACATGACTTCGTGGCCGATGTCAAGCATCGAGGTCTCCCGCTCCCGCCCCGTCTCGCGGGTGAGTGGGCGGGCTGTCGAGAATGAGCGGTCGGCCTCCGCGCTACGCGCTCACACATCGAGCAGGGTATTGTATAAGTCTATCATACGAGGAAAGCAACGTGGGAAGGGGTGAGTGAGCAAGCCCCCTCCGCAGAGCAAAACCGCTCGGCCGAGGGGGCTGCGTAGGGACCTCCTGAGATTAATCCTGGCAAATCATCAGAAGGCTATCTGGAAGCGCGTTTCGAAAATGTTGTCCGTGCCGCTCGTTGGCATCAGGCCGTAGTAGTTGGCGGTGCTGTTGCCTTGCGAATGAGCGTCAACCATCGCATGAACAAAATTCATTTTCACCATGACGTTTGGATTCAGATACCAATTTAAGCCGGCTGTGATGTCGGTTTCCATACCGCCGAAGAAACCGGCATTGAAGTCGTTGACATCCAGTTGGGAAATCCGGAAAGCCAGTTCCCACGCCCCGAGACCACAAGCTCTAGGATCAAAGTTATGATTCGGGTATACCCTGCCAAAGGTCTCCTGGTAAGTGGCAGGCGAAGCGGTCTTAGCGTAATTGCGATGCTCGCCGGTCAGGAAGTAGCTGGCTTGCGCATACCAGCCGTAAAAACTGGCATTAGATTGGGTCTTCGATAGAGGCGCGCCGGTCTGATAATTCTCGACATCGTGGACCATGGCATAAATGTACTCAGCCTGCATGGAAAAGGGTCCAAATACCATTGCAAATTCCGGATCTATGATATCCACACTTCGAGCCAGGAAATATCCGCTGTCGACCAGTGGGCTATAAAGATTCGCTTCGGGTGAGGACTTGAAGTCGAGCGTGCCGGGGTTAATAAAGCCGGCACCGGAAGAAGTCGATACAATATCGGAACGGAACTCATGGGTGTAGCCTATGCCAAGATGGATGAGATGTTCTCCGTTGTTCTCATACCAGGGAAGAGCCACGAGCCTGGTCGCTACCTGCGTGGCATCCAAATGTGGTGAGAAAAGATCTCCGGTCGTATCCAGGGGTACGCCATTGCTTGATACTGCTACCTGTTGCTGGAAGTAATAGCCCACCATCCAGCCTATGCGATCATTACATATCGTGTTTTGCGTCTCGATGCCCGCCATGCGGCCGGGAATGAATGCATTAACCGGGAGGGCCTTCTCCATGAAAGTGTTCCAGTTGTCGGAGGTCATTTGTTCTATGGAGATAGGCTCGTACATCTGCCCCACCTTGATGCGCCCGATATATGGGATGTCCTTGACGCCCACCCATACGTCCGCGAAAGTGACCGCAGCGCCTGTAGTGATATCATAGAGGGCTAAGTTTGCGGTGGAGCCATTGGTGCTTCTGGCGAGGCCGGTAGTGATCTTATATGACGGGGCAAAATCGGGTTGAATGATAAATTCGATGTTATTCCAGAGAGTCCCGTCAATGTCCAGTCTCACTCTGCGCAATTGGTCCCCGTACCCACCGACTGCCACCGGAGCGGACGAGCCATGACTGGACTTGAATGCGCTTGTGTTCGCCCCCCAGGCGGCCACATTTCTATCCGGTTCCGCATCTGCAATGTCAAACTGGATCCTGCCTCCGACATGTAAGTCAAAAGCCTTATCTTCCGTAGTAAAATGGAGGCCGTCAGACTTATTAAACCAGGCCCTGAAATCTGTCGGTTGGCGCTCTGCAGGCGGCAGCGCCGCTATCTTTGCCACCGCCGCTTTCTGCGCTTCTGCAATTTTTTGGGCCGCCGCCATTTGTTCGGCCTTGGCCTGGTTCAGCAGGTCATTGTACTGCTCCTGACTGATCTCGTGGTTCTTCAACATGATGTCGAGTATTTTTTCCGCAACACTCTTTTCCTGAGCGAATGCCCAACCGCCCATGAAGACCGTAAAGGCGCAAAGCAGCACCGTTACGGTCAACGCTTTTAACATCACTTTTTGCCCCAATTTCAGAAAACAGTTCATACCATTTCCTCCTCAAAAGCCGACATTATTTTCGAACTCTTTCCTTACTAAGCCCCATCATTACGATATTATTGGTCTTTTAACCTCCTTTCCTGTCAGGAAAAATCCACGGTTTGCCCCTCTCCATAATTTGGAAAAAAACTCTATTTCAGAATTTCGATCAATGTCAAGCGAAAAGCTTCAGTAATAAGAAGCCGTCATTAAATTGTAACATTTTGCAAAATTCCAGGAGATTGTGTTTCACCGGGAATATTGCATTATGCAATAGCTTGTTTCATTATTGTTGCAATATGTAACGCGATGTTTCGTATTGTATCAAGAGTGGTGCTATCAAGGGCTTGAACTTACAATTCTCTGAAAGCTTAAGTCAATAGAAAGCGTATCATATCGATTCAGTACGATACGGTTTTTTGCACAAATAGAATTGACGATCGAACCGGGCCTGCGGGATCGCTGAAAGGAATGATGCGTCCGGCTTGCGGACCTCAGGTCATCAATTGCGGATGTTTTTTGCTCAAGCATCCGAACCGTTCATCCACTTCCCGCAGGAGGAGTAAGCCGCTATCCGATGTGATCTTTGCTCCCTGGAAATCGATGGAGATGGTCTTAATACGGCATAAGTTTCACGCTAACCCGGGCATAATCCAGGTTCACTTCATCCCGAACGACAATAAAAAGACTTGATAAGGGGACCAAGCCTGATTTATTGTACGGCACCGGGGAAAAGGGCTGCTCTGAGCCCAAGTTCCCGAAAACGGCTGGAATTGGAGTTTTTTGCGGCAAAGGCGGACAATATCGCTGCATGAGTGGCCAAAATCTGCAATCAGCGGGTGTTTATTCAACTGAATATAGATTCCATCCCGAAGGAGAATGGCATGTCTTATAGCAGGGCAGTGATTTTATTTGCGTTGTTTTTATTTCTGTTTTCAGGACTTATTGCGCCCTGTATGGCTGCTCAAAGCCCTGCGGGCGACACCTCGAAGGCCAGGGTGGCGATTCTGCCCTTTGCCATGAACACCCCGGCAAATCTTAATTACCTTCAAGGCGGAATCCGCGACATGATCTGTTCCCGGCTTTGCTGTCAGGGAAAGACGCAGGTCGTGGACAAATTGCAAACAGACAGGGCCGTCAAGGGAGCAAAGGAAATATCGCAGAGCGAGGCCCTGCGGATCGGCGCCGGCCTCAAGGCGGATTATGTTCTCTACGGAAGCATAACCAGCACGGGCCAGTCGGTAAGTATAGAGGCAAAAATGGTGCCGGTGTCGCGCAAAACGGAGCCTGTCTCCTTCTATGCTCAAATGAAGACACTCGACGACGTCATGCCCCAGGTAAACCTGTTTGCCCAACAGATAAATGAAAAAGTTTTCGGCAAGCCGGAAGAAAAGCCGCAGGCGGCCTCGGTGGAGGCCGAGGCGGCGGCTACACGCGATCCTGAATTGATTCTTCAAGACAAATCGGCCCTTGATGAGAAAGAGACCGTTCCGATACAGACCGAAAAGCCACCTGATCAGAGCGGTGCGACTTCCAAAGGGAGAAGGTCCAGTCAATAACGTTGCTGTTTGCAGAGTTGAACTCAGACAAAATCCTCCTGTCCCGGAGGATTTTGTCTTTTGGGCCGGCATAGAGCGGTTAGATATGGTGAGGGGCGATGCTCCGGGTATATGAGCTCAAGGGAAGCGGCCGGCCCGGCAATCTCCCCGATGAAGGCCTCGAGGGGATTTGGCCGGAACCGCCTTTTTATTATCTTTTTTACAGAAAAGAGTCTGCCGAACCCATTGCGGAGTGGCTGAAATCTCGTCCCGACTGGCGGCTAACCTCTAGATACGATTTACCCTATGACAAATGGCAGGACATTTGCCTCCCTCAGATCACCCTTGGATCTTTCAACATCCGGCTGTCGGCTGACCCGGCGTATAAGCCGGACAGGATCGCAATTCTCATCGATCCCGGAGTTGTCTTCGGTTCGGGCCTTCATCCCACCACGCAAGGGTGCCTGCTTGCGATATCTGAAATTTTCGGGTCCGATGAAATCCTTACGGCGCTGGATTTTGGCGCCGGAACCGGGGTCCTTGCCATCGCATGCGCCCTGGCGGGAGCAAAATTCGTCCTGGCAATAGACCGTAATCCCCTCGCGCTGAAGACCGCCTGGAAAAACGCGCGGGCAAACGGAGTTGCGGACCGGATTGCCCTGGTAGAGGCTGACCGGCTGGGGTGTCTGAGTATACGCCCGGACCTTTTCGTGATGAACCTGGAATGGCCCGTTATGGAGAAAACCCTTGCGGCCGGGGAGTGGAGGAATGCCCGGCGGATCGTACTGGCCGGATTTTTGGAAAGCAGGCTTGAATCGGTCAAAAAATTCGCTCGACCCGGGTACCAGGTAGATGGCGTCATAGAGCGGCAAGAATGGCCCACGGTTACTCTGTCGCGGACCTGATCAGTTGCGCAGTGGCCCCGATCCGTTCGGCAACCTCTCGCATTTGCCCTTCGTCCGCGTACCGGTACCTTGGCCAGAAAAAACCTTTCAGACCGTCTTTCCTTCTTCTTGGGACCACGTGCACATGAAGGTGGGGGACACTCTGGCTGATTTTGTTATTGATTGCCGCAAAAGTTCCCTCCGCGCTCATGCTTTCCTCGACCGCGCGGCACAGGAGCTTTGCGTCCGAAAAAAGCGGCCGGATGAGGGAGTCCGGCAGATCCATCAGCGTCTCGTAATGGGCCCTGGGGACGAGCAGGCAATGGCCCTGAAAAAGTGGGCGGCTGTCCAGGAAAGCCACGCAGAATTCATCTTCCAGCACGATCGAGGCAGGCAGTTCGCCCGAAATTATTCGGCAGAATTTGCAGGTGTTTATCACTGAGCGCCGCTCCGGGGCAGTCCCGTTTTTCCCTCAAAAACTGTCTGCATGACCTCCTGAAGGGAACGGACGCCTATGTGGCGGGCATCCGTTTCCTGCGAAAGCCGCTCGAAATTGCTCCTGGGCATAAGGCAGGCGGTAAACCCCAGCTTGGATGCCTCCCCCACCCGGAGCGCGCTGTGGCCGACTCCCCTTACCTCACCGGCGAGCCCTACCTCGCCCCACACCACAAGGTCCTGCGGAAGCGGCCTGTCCAGATAGCTGCTCATCAGTGCAGTGGTCATCGCCAGGTCGGCTGCGGGCTCTATGAGCCGCACTCCTCCGGCCACATTTATGAACACGTCCTGTTGTGCAAAGTTGAACCCGAGCTTTTTTTCGAGCACTGCAAGCAAAAGCGAGAGCCGGTTTGTGTCAACTCCCATGCTGGTGCGGCGCGGCTGCATCCAGCCGGTCGAGCTGACCAGGGCCTGAAGTTCGACCAGGATTGGACGAGTCCCCTCTACGGAACAGGCCACAACGGAGCCGGAGACCCCCTTGGGGCGCTCGGCCAGAAGTAGCTGGGAGGGATTGGGGACCTGCTCGAGGCCGCTTTCCTTCATTTCGAAAACCCCGACTTCGTTTGTCGAGCCGTAACGGTTCTTGACCGCCCGAAGCAGCCGGAAGGTGTGCGTCCTGTCCCCCTCAAGGTATAAAACGGTGTCCACCAGATGCTCCAGGGCGCGCGGACCGGCTATGGCGCCTTCCTTTGTAACGTGGCCGATTACGAAAATGCTTATGCCGCCTTCTTTGCCCGTCCTCATGAGTCTCGATGCGCATTCCCGCACCTGGCTTATGGACCCCGGGGCCACATCGAGGAGCCTGGTGTACATGGTTTGGATGGAGTCCACCGCTACGACCATAGGAGGGTTCTTCTCGATTTCGTCAAGTACGGCTTCCAGTGAGGTTTCCGAAAAGATGAACAGGTCGCGGGAACTGAGTCCCAGCCTCTGAGCGCGGGACTTCAACTGCTGAGGGCTCTCTTCGCCTGAAACATAGAGAACAGGGCCCTGCCTGGTCATCCTGGAAAGCGCCTGGAGAAGAAGGGTGGATTTCCCGATGCCCGGATCGCCTGCGAGCAAAACCACAGATCCCTTTGTCAGACCTCCCCCCAGCACCCGGTCCCACTCGCCGATGCCGGTATGGAAGCGCACTTCGCCGTCGGACTGGATTTCATCGAGGCTGACCGGATGGGTCGAAAGAGTTCTTGCGAGTTTCGAGGCCAGTTTTCTGGCCCCCCCGGGCGCCACCTCCTCGGAGAAGCTGTGCCAAATCCGGCATTCGGGACATTTGCCCATCCATTTCGGGCTTATGTAGCCGCACTGCTGGCATCGGTAGATCAATTTCGGTTCGGCCATTTTCCGCCTTCTACCCGGCTCTGTGCGTTAAGGACCCCTACTTATCCATGCCCTTCTGCATGCCCTTCAAAAATTTGCCAACCGCCTGACCGGCTTCCTCGGGCTTCATCTTCTCGATATCGCCAAGCCCTTTTCCCATGCTCTCCATGTTATGCTGGAAGCTCCTCGCCGTGTGCTGCATCGAAACGGAGCCGAGCGCAAGAATGGCGCAGACAGCGCCAAAGACCATCCAGGCAATCTTTGGCTGCGTCCCGTGAACTTCAACCGAAGCACACACGAGAATGTAGGCCATCCATGCCAGGCCGGCTACAATTCCAAGATATGGAATGAAATTGAGCGCGGCGGTAACAGGGGAGATCGCAAGTGCATAGGCCGCGCACCTGAAGGAGACCTCATAGGATTGCCGTGACCCCATAAGCTGCCAGATTACAAAGAGAATGGCCGCTGCCACAAAGGTGAAAAGCGCTGTCAATATCGGGGTCATTATCACCCCGGCCAAAAACAGCATGAAGAATTTGGCAAAAGAAAACTCCAGCAAGCTAACGACGATTCTGACGATGCCGGCGGCAACACCCATGACAACCGCGAAAATAAGGGGATCGGTATAGCCTCCCGAAGTTGGCATTTGCCTATAAAACGACGCCGGGGCACTGATAACCGCCTGAAAGATTTCCAAGATCGAGACAAGCATTGCTTTCGGATCAACCGCTGGTTTTTTCTCTTCCATTTGCATTACCTCCCTTTGTTCTGAAATCTGATAACATAGAGAAGCACACTTTCGAAACAAAATCTTACCAGCTTCTCGGGAGGTTTGAAATAAGTCCCGAGTTCGCGGATTAGGCGGTCTGTCACCGGATTGGGTTCCAAATCTTTGCGGCCAGCGCGCACCATGCGTAAGCGTTAACCGCAGGCGCAGAGGACGGGGCATAGTCTGGTCAAGGAGAGAAAAGCTTTGTAAGACAGGATTAAAAGGATTAACAGAAATGGCTATTTCTATTTGAGGTCCTGGCCGCTTAACGCCCCGTCCAGGTCCAGGAAGCAGGACGGAAAAAGCTTCATCACAACAGGGTTCAATACTCCTAGGTTCTACCCAGGCTCTGCTCACCATGGGTGTTTGAATCATTCAATAATTTCCTTATTACGTTGTATGTGCCAGTGAGCAGGCATCCTTGCACTGAAAAGCCAAATGAAAATAATGTGAGCGTTTCAAGGAGTGGCCTGGTATAAGGATTAGCAGGTCGATACAAAAGCCAGTACTGGCCAAGCAATATACTAAGCAATCCGAAAACCGACATGATGATGCTAACATTCCAGTTTTCCAAATCACCCTAAAAAGCCATTCTATCATCCTGGAATACCAGACTAATTAGTGTAATGAGACAAATCTGGCCGTCAGGTATATTTTTGGAGTTCCAG
>JBEKTT010000075.1:0-23210 GCA_049515795.1 Syntrophobacteraceae bacterium | reverse complement strand
CTAAAGTATTTCGCGTGTAGCGCTCGAATGTGCGAATTCCGCGCTCGCACAGAATAACCTGGTCGTTTCCCTCCGAGAGAATGTATTCGGCGGACATGAGCCATTCCTCGATAGTCGCTGACAATCCACGCTTCAAAAGCACCGGCATGCCGATTCGGCCAACGGACTTCAGCAGTTCGAAATTTTGCATGTTTCGAGCACCGACCTGGACAACATCGACGTATTTCATCATCAGGTCGGCCTGGCCCGGAGAGGTCATCTCCGAAACAATGCCAAGCCCGGTCTCTTCCCTCACCTCACTGAGTATCTTCAACCCCTCCTCTCCCAGACCCTGGAACGCATAGGGCGAGGTCCGCGGCTTGAATGCCCCGCCCCGGAACAGCACTGCCCCGTGTTTGCGCACGGTGCGCGCAATGTCCAGAGTTGTCTTCCTGTCTTCAACACCGCATGGACCGGCGATAACTACCAGGCGGTCCCCGCCTATGGCGACATCTCCGACTTTTATGATGGAAGCAGCGGGATGCAGTTCGCGGCTCACCAGCTTGTAAGGCTTGGATATGGGAACGGCCCTCTCCACGCCGGGCAACGATTCATAATATGCGCTTTCCCTGTACATCATGCCGACAATTCCAAGGACTCGTTCTTCCACCCCTCCTATCTCTTTCACCATATGGCCCTCGGAACGAAGCACGTCTTTGAGCCTTTGAACTTCTTCCTTTGTTATTCCTTTTTCGAGTACGAGAATCACGGCAAATCCTCCGATCAGATTTTGAGTCGACTGCAATAAAAAAACCCCGAAGAAAACTCCTCGGGGCTTGGCACTTAGGGGCTCCGGGGAAGATTCCTGCTCCACCCGGGGGCCTTTTTCCATGAACTAATATCCCAGGTGAACGCTCCTGAAGAAGAAAAAAAAGAAGCCCGAAAAAAACAAAAAAACAGGCCCATCCGGTCGGCGCCGGCCCGGAAGAAAAGAGCTAATATCGGGAAACAGGTGTTTATTCATAAAGAACCTTTTTTGATATTCCAGCGAAACATAGAAAATCTGCCGGATTTTGTCAATCCCCATTCCCGACACTTTCGAGGGTGAGCATTTTACCAATAGTTCACCGTCTGCCGGTCCTGCGGTTTCTTTTCGGGATACTCCTGCGACAGTCCAACGCAAGCTCGGGAGGAGGAGGGCACTGGATTTCGAAGGGTAATCCCGTTGCCGGATGACTAAAACAAAGACGTTCGGCATGTAAAAGATAGCCGGTATCTCCGGGCAGTGTCTCCGGATCATTGATGGTTCCTCCCGCTGCGTAGAGACGATCTCCCACCAGCGGGTACCCTGCAAATGAAAGGTGAATGCGGATCTGATGGGGCCTTCCCGTATCGATCCTGATCTCCAGTAATGACTCACCGCCTCTGCGCTCCAGGACGCTTACCCTGCTCGAAGCGAATTTTCCGTCCGGACAGGCGGCATTGACAGTTCCAATCTTTGGATGTGGAACAGGTCCGATCGGCGCTTCGATAATAAAATTATCCTCAGCCGGGCAGCCGCTGGCCAGCCCCCGGTAGATTTTGCTAACCTCTTTTCGCCGCCAGGCCGCGCAAATATCCGATCGGGCCCGTGCGGTGCGTGCGAACAGAACGACCCCCGAGGTTCCCCTTCCCAGGCGGTGTAATGGGTTGGCTTCAGGGTGGTTTTTGCGCACGAGTGCAAGGAGTGTGTGTTCAAGAAAGCCGCCGCCGGGGAGTGTCGGTAGTCCACAAGGCTTGGCCACAGCAAGCAGGTCTTCATCTTCATGGAGGATGGAATAAGCAAGCGGAGCATCCGGCTCATCCCAGGGCGGGTGGCGCCACAGAAGCAACTGCCCATTTTTCAGAATGAAGCCGGGTCCGATCTGCCGGTCATTAATATATATCTGGCCGGCCTCCAGACGGCCCAGCCAATCGGCCCCCGAGGAATGGCGATATTTGAGGGCCAGGTAGGCCAGAACAGTAAGGCCGGCGCCTCGATTATCTATTTGCTCCCGATACTCGAATCCATTATTTGGAGCCAGTTTTTTTGCCTTTTCAACGAGTCATGGAGATATGGCTTTGAAGTTTTTTGCCTGCCATGGGTTTTTCTACCCCGGCATGGTCCGTGGGGCAAGTTATAATCCGAATCGGGTCTGAAATAATGGGTTTGCCCCGGGGTTTAATAAAGTGATATCGAAAGAACACAGACAGGCCCAAATCGAGCGGCTTTAAACTCACGACTGAAAGGAAATCATGAACGAACACCACATAGACTCCATATCCCGCGAAATCAATGTTCAGCCGCGCCAGGTCCAGGCAACAGCCAGACTGTTGGAGGAAGGTGCGACTGTCCCTTTCATTGCCCGATATCGTAAGGAAGTCACCGGTTCCTTGGATGAGATCCTTATTGCGGCGGTTCGCGACCGGCTGGCGCAGCTCGAAATTCTCGATAAGCGCAGGACCGCGGTTTTAAAGTCCCTTAAAGATCTGGGAAAGCTTACCGGCGAGTTGGAAAACCGGATACTCCTGGCTGAAACACTGGCCGTGATTGAAGATATCTACCTACCATTTCGGCCGAAACGCCGAACCAGGGCCGCCATGGCAAGACAAAGAGGACTGGAGCCTCTGGCTATTCTGCTCTTCGAGCAAAATCCGGCCATCGATCCTTTTGTGGAAGCCCGGAACTTCATCAACCCCGAAAAGGACATTTCTTCCGCAGAACAAGCTCTTGCAGGGGCTCGCGATATAATTGCCGAATGGATAAACGAAAACGCCGATGCACGCGCAAAGCTCCGGACTTTATTTGTGAACAGAGCGCTTCTCCGGTCCAAAGTTGCGCCCGGAAAAGAGGCGGAAGGCGTTAAGTACCGCGATTACTATGACAGGGAAGAATGGGTAACGGGTGCGCCGTCGCACAGGATGCTTGCGGTGTGCCGTGGTGAGAAGGAGGGCTTCCTGACAGTCCACATACGGCCTCCTGAAGATGAAGCTATGTCCTTGCTTGAATCCATTTGTGTAAAAAATGAGTCTGATGCCTCTCAGCAGGTCAGGGCCGCTTTTCGTGACAGCTATGGAAGGCTCCTCGCACCATCGCTTGAGACGGAAATCAAGCACGAATCCGAACTCCGCGCGGCCAGGGAAGCTATCAGGATATTTTCCGACAATCTACGCCACCTTCTGATGGAGCCGCCTCTGGGCTTCAAAAGGGTCATGGCGATAGACCCTGGCTTCCGCACCGGGTGTAAGCTGGTCTGTCTGGACCCCCATGGAAAGCTCATCCACAACGAGACCATTTACCCGCATTCGGGGGCGCAGTCTTCGGCGAAGGCTTCGGAGCACATCCGCTCCCTTGCCTCTGAGTTCGCCACCGAGGCCATCGCCATAGGAAACGGCACCGCTGGAAGGGAAACTGAATCCTTCATCCGAGGTCTCGGTTTTTCGGAAGAAGTCAAGATAGTTATGGTCGATGAAAGCGGCGCATCCATCTACTCGGCTTCCAGCGCGGCCCGTGAGGAGTTCCCTGATCATGACCTGACCGTCCGGGGTGCGGTCTCGATAGGAAGGCGTCTTATCGATCCTCTGGCGGAACTGGTCAAAATCGACCCGAAATCAATCGGTGTCGGCCAGTATCAGCACGATGTCGATCCAACCGAGTTGAGGAAGGGCCTGGACGATGTGGTGGTAAGTTGCGTAAACGCGGTCGGCGTTGAAATCAATTCGGCAAGCCCTCAACTCCTTGCTTATGTCTCGGGGCTCGGGGCTCAACTTGCCGGAAACGTCGTCAGGTACCGGGAGGATAACGGGCCGTTTCGCTCAAGGGAGGCGTTGAGGAAAGTTCCCCGCCTCGGCCCGCGCGCGTTCCAGCAGTCGGCGGGTTTCTTGCGGATATCCGGTGGAGAAAATCCGCTGGATGCGAGTGCTGTCCACCCGGAATCCTACCACATTGTGGAAAAAATGGCCGGGGACCTGGGGTGTTCTCCGGCCGACCTGATGCGCGACGCGTCTTTTCGGGATAAAATCGACCCGGCGTTGTATGTAACAGAGCAAGCAGGCATTCCGACCCTGCTTGACATACTGCTGGAACTTGCAAAACCCGGCAGAGATCCCCGCAAGACTTTTGAATCATTTTCCTTTGCACCGGGGATTGAGAAATTGGCCGATCTCGAGGCCGGCATGAAACTGGCTGGAATCGTAACCAATGTTACGGCTTTCGGTGCTTTTGTGGATATCGGGGTTCACCGGGACGGCCTGGTCCATGTGAGCGAACTCTCGGACAAGTTCGTGAAAGATCCCCGGCAGGTGGTTCAGGTGCATCAAAAAGTTACCGTTACCGTTCTCAGTGTGGATCTGGAAAGGGGCCGCGTCTCGCTTTCCATGAAATCGGCTTCAGTGCTCGAGGCCTCGAAACCGGGAAACGGAGACCCCCCTTCTGAGAGGGTAAGACACAACAAAGGACCCCGTGCTGAAAAAAAAGGCGCGTTCAACAATCCTTTTGCAAGAGCCTTTAAAAAGCCCTGATTGCCGGGTAACCCCAAAGAAAAACCCTACATTTTTGTGAGTTACCTTACGTTTGTGTCTGGTTCCGGCTTTCCAGCGAGTCCTGCATTTCTCAGGTCCATAATTAATTCATCCAATAATAACAGCCAGTTAATCAATATTAAGCCCTATTGGCACGCCTCCTGCTTTAGAGAATGACAACGATCTCTATTCGATAGGAGGTTTCCAATGAGAAAGATTGCCATTTACGGCAAAGGCGGTATCGGCAAGTCGACAACTACCCAAAACACGGTGGCCGGTCTGGCGGAAATGGGCAGAAAGGTCATGGTTGTGGGCTGCGATCCCAAGTCTGATTCTACGAGGCTGCTGTTGGGGGGGCTCGCACAGAAAACCGTGCTCGACACCCTTCGCACGGAAGGCGAGGACGTAGAACTCGACGACATCAGAAAAGTCGGTTTCAGCAATACCATCTGTGTGGAATCCGGAGGTCCTGAACCGGGCGTGGGCTGCGCAGGCCGGGGAATCATCACATCGATCAACCTGCTCGAGCAGCTCGGGGCTTACGCGGAGAGCCAGGCCCTGGACTATGTGTTCTACGACGTACTGGGCGATGTAGTGTGCGGCGGCTTCGCTATGCCCATCCGCGAGGGAAAGGCCCAGGAGATCTACATCGTGGTATCGGGCGAGATGATGGCCATGTACGCGGCGAACAACATTTGCAAAGGCATCGTCAAATTCGCCGAAGCCGGTGGTGTCAGGCTTGGCGGGCTTATCTGCAACAGCAGGCAAGTTGACAACGAGCGAGAAATGATCGAAGCGTTCGCCGAGAAGCTGGGGACTCAAATGATACATTTCGTGCCGAGGGACAACATGGTCCAGAGGGCCGAAATCAACCGCAAGACAGTGATCGAATTCGATCCGGCGCATTGCCAGGCCTATGTATACAGGACCTTGGCGCACAAGATCGAGAAAAACGGTATGCAGGTCATCCCCAAACCGATGGATACGAACCAGTTGGAAAAGCTTCTCATCGAGCACGGGCTGGCCGGATAAGAGAGGCTAAACGGGTAAGGAGAGATTCGCCATGATAATGATCAAATCGATTGTGAGGCCGGAAAAGGTGGATAATGTTCTAGCCGCCCTTATGGAGGCAGGATTTCCGGCGGTGACCAAGATCTCGGTCGTGGGCCGCGGCAAACAGCGCGGCATAAAAATCGGAGAGATCACCTACGACGAAATCCCAAAAGAGCTGCTGCTCACCGTCGTAGAGGACCAGGACAAGGACTATGTGATCAAAACCGTTATCGAGGCCGCCAGGACCGGCGCAAAGGGCGCATACGGAGACGGGAAGATCTTCGTCTCTTCGGTACAGGAGGTTTACACAATCAGTTCCGGGATCAGGGAGATGTCTTCAGGCGAACTTGAAGAGGTAGCGCTATGAAAGAGGTAATGGCCATTGTCCGCATGAACATGATGAACAAAACGAAAAAGGCCCTGTCAGATGCGGGAATCTCCTCTATGACCGCCAGGGATGCGTTGGGCAGAGGAAAGGGCCTGGTCGATTACTCCCTGCTGAAGGGTGCGGAGAAAGGATATGAGGAAGCGATAGCCCAACTCGGTCACTCTCAGCGCCTGATCCCGAAAAGGCTCCTATTCATCGTCCTGCCGGACAACCTGGTCGATACGGCTGTAGATACGATAATCAGGGTTAACCGCACAGGAAAATCGGGGGACGGCAAGATTTTCGTGACCCCTGTCCAGGACTCCGTATGTGTCAGGACCGGGGAATGGGGCGAGACTGTCCTCGACGAACTTTAACACCCTTTTGCCCAAAATGGAGAAACCGATGGCTGCAATGATCGACAGAAGAGCGGCACTCGATGTCGGCACAATCGACCCGAACACCGTAAAAAAGGAACTGATTGCCGCGTACCCGACCAAAGTCGCCCGCAAACGAGCGAAGCAGATAGTCATAAACAAAGAGGGCGAAGTACCTGAAATAGCGGCTAATACCCGCGCCATTCCCGGCATAATAACCCAGCGCGGATGCGCTTATGCGGGCTGCAAGGGAGTGGTGCTGGGGCCGACCAGGGATTTCGTAAACCTCACTCACGGCCCGATTGGGTGTGGATTCTACAGTTGGCTCACCAGGCGAAATCAGACCAGGCCGCCTACTGGCGAAGACCCAAATTTCATGACCTACTGTTTTTCGACAGACCTTCAGGACGAGAATATCGTATTCGGGGGCGAAAAAAAGCTCAGGGCCGCAATCCAGGAGGCTTACGACCTCTTCAGGCCCAAGGCCATCAGTGTCTTTTCCACCTGCCCGGTCGGACTGATCGGCGACGACGTTCACAACGTGGCAAAGGAGATGAAAGAGAAGCTCGGGATCAACGTCTTCGCTTTCAGTTGCGAAGGCTACAAGGGAGTAAGCCAGTCGGCAGGCCACCACATAGCCAACAACGGCATATTCAAGCACGTTGTGGGGCTTGATGATACGGCGGCGAAGGAAGGCAAGTTCCGCGTAAACATGCTCGGAGAGTACAACATAGGCGGCGATGCCTTTGAGATCGACCGGGTGTTGGAAAAATGCGGGATCACCCCAGTGGCCACGTTCAGCGGCAACTCCACTTACGACCAGTTCGCACGCGCGCACACGGCGGACCTCAACGCAATCATGTGCCACAGGTCCATTAATTACGTCGCCGAGATGATGGAGAAAAAATTTGGCATTCCCTGGATAAAGATCAACTTCATCGGTGCCAAATCCGCTGCAAAGTCGCTGCGCAAGATCGCAAAGTATTTCGACGATCAGGAGCTTACCGGCAGGGTGGAGGAGGTCATAGCCGAGGAGATGGTGGAGGTGGAAAAAGTTCAGGCTGAGGTCAGGGCGCGTTGCGAAGGAAAGCTCGCCATGCTCTTTGTCGGAGGCTCCCGCGCCCACCATTACCAGGACCTTTTTGCGGAGATGGGCATGAAGACGATTTCCGCCGGCTATGAGTTCGCTCACAGAGATGACTACGAGGGCCGCAGGGTGTTGCCAGGCATAAAGATTGACGCGGACAGCAGAAACATCGAAGAACTGGTTGTCGATCCGGACCCGGACAGATACCGCCCCAGAAAGAGCGCCGAGCAGATCGAAGAGCTTGCTGCAAAGGGTTTCTTCTTCAAAGACTACGAAGGAATGATGGCCGAAATGGCCGAGGGGACCCTGGTCATAGACGATATCAGCCAGTACGAAACAGAAAGAATGATCGACATCTATAAGCCTGCGATTTTTTGCGCAGGGATCAAGGAAAAGTACGCCATCCAGAAGAAAGGCATCCCGATGAAGCAGCTCCACAGCTACGATTCGGGTGGTCCATACGCAGGATTCAAGGGCGCGGTAAACTTCTACGAGGAAATCGACCGCATGGTGAACAGCAAAGTATGGTCGTATCTGAAAGCGCCCTGGCAGACAAATCCCGAACTTGCCGCAACCTATGCATGCCAGTGATCGGCTGAAGGGAGAATAACCTCATGCTGCTTCGACATACACCAAAAGAGATCAGGGAACGGAGCGCCCTCACGATAAATCCGGCGAAAACATGCCAGCCGATCGGGGCGATGTACGCTGCGCTGGGCATTCACCGCTGCCTGCCTCACAGCCACGGCTCCCAGGGATGCTGTGCATACCACCGCAGCGCCCTGACCCGGCACTACAAGGAACCGGTCATGGCCTCAACGAGTTCCTTTACCGAAGGGGCATCCGTATTCGGCGGGCAGGCCAATCTCACACAGGCAATAGATACGATCTTTACGGTTTACGATCCCGACGTCATAGCCGTGCACACCACCTGCCTGTCGGAGACCATAGGAGACGATATCCCGCAGATAGCGCGAAAAGCCGAAGCCGAGGGAAAGATACCCAAGGGCAAGTTCGTCATTCACGCCAATACGCCGAGCTATGTCGGATCGCACGTAACCGGCTTTGCGAATATGACTAAAGCCATGGTGAGTTATTTTTCCGCATCAAACGGGAAGCGCTCGGAGCAGATCAACATCATCCCCGGATATGTCGAGCCATCGGACATGGAAGAGATCAGAAGGATTGCCTGCGAACTGGGCATCAGGACGGTTATTTTCCCGGACACTTCCAATGTTTTGAATCGCCCTCAAACCGGGAAATTTGAAATGTACCCAAAGGGCGGCGTCACAGTCGGCGCCCTGATGAGCACCGGTGACAGCAAGGCTACCGTTGCGCTCGGCTCGACCGCTTCATGGCCGGCAGCCCGCGCCCTGGATGTGAAATGCAACGTTCATTGTGAACTGCTCGAGCTGCCCATCGGTCTTAGGGCAACGGACTCATTCATCGATACGCTCAGGACCGTGGCGGGGGTTAGCGTCCCCGATTCGATCAACATCGAGCGGGGACGTCTGCTGGACATCATCACCGACATGCACCAGTACTTCTATCACAAAAAGGTGGGGCTTGTAGGAGACCCGGACCAACTCGTCTCCCTTGCCGAGTTTCTCGTCTCGATCGACATGTGGCCCATCCACATTGTCACCGGCAGCCCCGGCAAGAAATTCGAGTCCAGAATCCGGGAGATCACCAGGGAAATTCCTCGCCAGGTGAATGTCAGGGCGGGGGGCGACATGTTCCTTTTCCACCAGTGGATAAAAAACGATCCCGTCGACCTCATGATGGGCAACACCTATCTCAAGTACATCGCGCGGGACGAGGACATCCCCTTTATCAGGTTCGGCTTCCCTATCCTGGACCGTATCGGGCACAGCTACTTTCCCACCGTAGGATACATGGGAGGAATACGCCTGCTCGAAAAAATACTCGATGCGCTCCTCGACCGCAAAGACAGGGATTCCCCCGAGGAATTCTTTGAACTGGTCATGTAACAGTGAGCAGGATCGGTGAGCAGTGAGCAGAAAAAGGAAAAAATAACTCCTCTTGGTTCTATCGCCACGCGAGGAAGAGTGAAGAGGACCGTAGGGTGGGCTAAGCGCAGCGCAGCCCACCAAGTAGGAGCGGGCAATGCCCGCGATGAACTTCTAGAGACATCAAAGGATGACGAAAATGCAAAAGCCCGACTGCCACATACTCGTTTGCGCCAGTTTCAGAGGCCTTGAAGCCAAGGGAAAGTGCATCAAAAAAGAATCGATGCAGCTCATAAATTACCTTGAAGAGGAAATTGCAGACCGAGGCATGAATGCCATCGTCTCAAGCACCGGCTGCCTCAAGCTTTGCGAGGAAGGGCCGATCCTTATCATCTACCCCCAGGGATACTGGTACCGAAACGTGAGCGGTGAAAACGTCATCGATGAAATACTGGACGCTCTCGAGGAAGGAAAGCCCGCAGAAGGCTACCTCCTCTAGCAGGGTGCTGAAAAAAGGTCCGCTGATGGAGAAGAGCCTTAAAAGGACCGATGATTTCGTAATTCCGGCGAAAGCCGGAATCCAGGGGTCTTTGAACTATTTGATATTTAAAACAAAACACTGGGCCCCGACCCCCGGACTAGACACTTCCGGGGCAGGCTTCGCCGGGGTGACGCCCCCACGAGGTTTTTACTGTAAAGTGGCAAGTTCAATCCTTTTTCAGCATCCTGCTGGAGAAGGGTACGTCCGCAAAACAATGGGAAGGGAAATCCAATGAGCGCCGTCGAGGCAGTAATCTTCAAGGAACGCGAGAACCAGATCCACAGAAAGGGCCAAGAGCCTTTCGACATGGACTGTAACCGGGAAAGCCTTGCCGGAGCTGTAAGTCAGCGGGCATGTGTTTTCTGCGGTTCAAGAGTCGTGCTCTACCCGATTGCGGATGCGCTGCACCTCGTTCACGGCCCCATAGGCTGCGCGGCATATACCTGGGATATCCGGGGCGCCCTGTCCTCGGGCCCTGCCCTGCACCGGCTCAGTTTCTCAACCGACCTCCAGGAAATGGATATCATCTTCGGGGGCGAGGAGAAGCTTTACCGGGCGCTCACAGAACTGATAGAGCGCCATCACCCGAAGGCGGCATTCGTCTATTCGACCTGCATCGTGGGCATCATCGGAGACGATCTGGAGCCGGTTTGCAAGCGGGTGGCGGCTGAAAAGAAAATCCCGGTTATTCCGGTTCAATCCGAGGGGTTCAAGGGAAACAAGCGCGAAGGGTACAGCGCCGCCTGCAAAGCCATGTTCCGGCTGGTTGGAACGGGAGATATCACGGGCATCTCGGCTCTCAGTGTCAATATTCTTGGGGACTTCAACCTGGCCGGAGAGCTTTGGATCATCCGCGATTACTTCAAAAGGATGGGCGTCGAGACCGTTGCGAATATAACCGGGGACGGGCGCGTCGCACAGATCATGCGGGCGCATGGCGCCGCTCTGAATCTAGTCCAGTGTTCCGGCGCCACTATCGAACTTGCCAAAATGATGAAGGAGTCCTTCGGGATACCCTTTCTGCGGGTTTCCTACTTCGGCGTTGAGGACATGGCCCAGGCGCTCTACGACGTTGCCGGATTCTTCCAGGACAAGGACCCCGGGATTATCGAGCGAACGCGGCAACTGGTCAAAGATGAACTCTCGGTTCTCTATCCGGAGCTCCGGAAATTTAGAGAAGACCTCTCAGGAAAGAAGGCCGCTATCTACGTAGGAGGGGCCTTCAAGGCCTTCTCACTAGTCAAGGCCTTCCGTCTGCTCGGAATGCAGGTCGTCATGGTGGGGTCTCAAACGGGTACGGCGGAAGATTACAGAGACCTGCACGAGATCACCGACGAGGGGACCATTATAGTCGATGACTCCAATCCGCTGGAGCTTTCCAGTTTTCTCAAGGAAAAGGATTGCGACATTTTTGTCGGGGGTGTCAAGGAAAGGCCCATCGCCTACAAGCTCGGGGTGGGATTCTGCGACCACAATCATGAACGCAAGCAGCCTCTCGAGGGGTTTGTGGGGATGCTCAACTTCGCAAGGGAAGTTCACTCCTCGGTCATGAGCCCGGTCTGGCGCTTTGTACCCCGAAGAGAAAAGAAGGTTTGAGATGGAACATCCGCCATACATGTCCACTACCAATGCTTGTAAGCTCTGCAAGCCTCTTGGGGCCTGCCTGGCCTTCCGGGGCATCGAAGGCTCCGTGCCCCTGCTGCACGGGTCCCAGGGCTGCGCAACTTATATGCGCCGCTACATAATAAGTCATTTTAGAGAGCCTATGGACATCGCCTCCTCATCGCTTGGAGAAAAACATGCGGTCTATGGCGGAGGAGCCAATCTCAAACAGGGATTGCAAAACGTCATGACCAAGTTCGGAGCAAAACTCATCGGAGTTGCGACCACCTGCCTGACGGAAACCATAGGCGATGACGTGCCGGCGATCGTACATGAATTCCGCAGGGAGATGCATGACAGCGGCTTGCGGGACCTGCCGGCGCTGGTGACGGTATCGACGCCGAGCTACTCAGGCACGCACATGGAAGGATTCCATGCCGCAGTAAGAGCAGTGGTCGAACAGCTCTCGGAGGATGGGACTAGCGCACACATAGCCCGCCCGCCCGCCCTGAACCTGCTGCCGGGTTTTCTCTCACCCGAGGACCTTCGACACCTCAAGGAAATCATAGATGATTTCCGGTACCCGGCGGTCATTCTGCCAGACTTCTCAATGACCTTGGACGGACCGGCCCTGGAGGACTATGAAAAGATCCCCAGCGGGGGCACACCTATAGAAGACATACGGCGCATGGGAGGAGCGGCTGCAACCTTTGAGTTCGGCACAACCCTGGATTGCAAAACGGCCGGGAAATTTCTCGAGGAGCACTTCGGCACGCCTCTGCACAGTATGGGAATTCCGATAGGCCTTCGCGAAACAGACGTTTTCTTCGGCGCATTAGAGCAGTTGAGCGGTACGGACCGTCCGGAGAAGCACGTTCTGGAAAGGGGACGCCTGGTCGATTCCTACGTGGACGCGCACAAATACCTCTTTGGCAAGCGTGCCGTCGTTTATGGCGAAGAGGACCTGGTAGTTGCGCTCACTTCTTTTTTGACCGAGGTCGGCATTACACCGGTACTTTGCGCGTCAGGCGGCAGGAGCGGCCGGTTCAAGCCGGCCATAGAGCGGGTTACGGCCGGGATAGCGCCGCCGTCCGCCTCGTGTGAATCTGGCCTGCAGTCCCGGTTCCCGAGCCCCGCCGTCCCCGCCGCCGAAGGTTTGAGTGGGGAATCTGGCTGGCGGTCCTGGTTCCCAAGCCCTGACGGCCCCGCCGTCCCCGCCGTCCCCGCCGTCCATGAAGGAATGGATTTCCAGCAGATCGAGGAACTCGCCCTCGAGCTTTCACCCGATCTGCTCATCGGGCACAGCAAGGGTTACACGCTTGCCAGGAAGCTCGGCGTTCCCCTCATCCGCGTGGGGTTTCCGATCCACGACCGATTCGGAGCGCAGAGAATCCTTCACGTGGGCTACAGAGGAACACAATCGCTTCTTGACCGCATTGTGAACGCCCTCATCGAGGGAAATCAAAACGATTCGCCGGTTGGCTATGCATACATGTGAGAAAGGAAAGTTTGAAATGAACTTCTCGGGCGATTTAAGCCGCCATCCCTGTTTCAATGCAGCAGTCAAGGGTTCATACGGCCGTGTCCATCTGCCGGTTGCGCCTCACTGCAACATCAGGTGCAACTACTGCAACCGCAAGTACGATTGTGTAAACGAAAGCAGGCCGGGAGTGACAAGCGCTCTGCTTTCCCCGTTGCAGGCTTCCCTGTACATGGAAAAAGTCCTTGAACGCGAGACGCGGATAGCAGTCGCCGGAATCGCCGGCCCCGGAGACCCGTTTGCCAACCCGGAGGAAACGCTCGGGACACTGCGTCTCATAAGAGAAAAATATCCGAATATTCTTCTGTGCCTTTCGACCAACGGGCTCCGAATCGCCGAGCATCTGGACGAAGTCGCCGAAATCGGCGTCTCCCATGTCACTATAACGGTCAATGCCGTCGACCCGCAAATCGGGCAGAAGATATATAGTTGGGTCCGCGACGGAAAGATCATCTACCGGGGCTTACAAGGCGCCGAACTGTTACTCGACCGGCAGATTGCCGCCATAAAAGGATTAAAGAGCAGAAGCGTTACGGTCAAGGTGAACACTATCGTCGTTCCTTCCGTAAACGACCGCCACGTCGAAGAAGTCGCCAGGACCATGGCGGGTCTGGGGGTCGATGTACTCAATTGCATGCCGATGCACCCCAACAGGGATACGCCTTTTGAGGATATAGAGGAGCCTTGCGGGGAAATGATCGAGGAGATCCGCGCAAGGGCCGGGCGTTACCTGCCCCAGATGCGCCACTGCACCAGATGTAGGGCCGATGCGGTTGGGCTGCTGGGAGAAGACCGCAGCGAAGAGCTTCGCGGTTGTCTTACGCAATGCGCGGGTCTTGCCCCCGGCCTTGCCGAACGGCCGTATGTTGCAGTTGCGACAATGGAGGGGATACTGGTAAATCAGCACCTCGGAGAGGCGTACAGGCTCCAGATCTGGTCCAGGACTGAAGAGGGCTTTCATTGCATCGGGGAGCGCATGGCCCCCGAACCTGGCGGAGGCGCCTTGAGATGGAAGGAATTGGCTGAAACCCTCAAGGACTGCCGTGCTGTCCTGGTGGCCGGAATCGGGGAAAATCCGGCAAATGCGCTTACACAAGCGGGTATAGAACCTATCGAGATCAGCGGGTTCATCGAGCCGGCGCTCGCTGCGGTTTATTCCGGCAGAGGTTTAAATGAGTTCAAAGCCCGGCGGCGAGGCTGCTGCTCGAAGGGCCTGGGGTGCCCCGGCTCGGGTGAAGGCTGCTAGGGCTTAGGATTTGAGGTCCCCCTAAAGGGGGATAGTGATGTTTTTCAAAAGCGCGGGGAGCTACGCCCCCCACACCCCCTCGCCGCTACGCGGCTCACTATGGCGCTGCGGCGGCGGCCCCGCGCATACGGTGGCTTGCCGCCGACAGCGCCGAGCGCTCGGCCACACGCGCTTGCGCGTGTAGGCCGAAATCCTCGCGGGTGCGGGGTATCTTTAAAATGAAAAATCTTTCCCCCACCTGGCAGAGCCTGGAGTTATTAGGCGCTCTTTGAACGCAATTTGGTATCAGAACATGCCCCGGACTCGATCCCGGGATCACGACAGCCCGCCCGCCCGTGAGGCTGTCCCCGATACACCGCCTGCAGGTCAGGCAACCTGTTGCATCTTGTTGGCGAAGTCACGACCCGATGTTGCGGGTGGGAATGGTTTGCCGTCTTTGCGATAAAGCTCGATGGCCTCTTCGACCGCTTGACACAGTTCCACAAAGACAGCCCTTTCATCGGCGCCATGGGTCCCGCCGTATATCAATCCCGGTGCGCTGCCTACATAGCAATGATCTTCTTCTGACCACTCAACTATTTTTGCATACCTGGCGCTATCTTCCATTAAGTTCCCTCACCTTTGGCGGCATGAAAAACTTCCCCTCTTTAGCGCTTTTTTTCTCTTTCAAAATACTTCAGAAATAATCCGAGGGCAAGGGACTTGGGCACTGTGCAATAATGGAGTCAAATCGACACTTTTCACGCCTGCCTCACAGAGACGTATCCTAAGGAGAATTCAAAAACATCGTGGATCACGTGAAGGGGCATGATGTTCAAATTTGCAAAATGGATTCCGCTGCATTTTTGCCGGGGGCGGCGAAGTGCAGCTACACGGGAAAATATGGAATTTACTTGATTGTCTCTATCCGAGGTATCCGTGGCAAAAAACGGCACCCACGCATGATCTTCCACGAACCCTAAAAGCAAAGAACCACGGATTACACGCAAACTCCGGATTTCACGGATGGGATATACCGCTGCTTACATTTATTGAGCTGGGCGTCATGGCGTGTCTATCAGTTCCGGGCGGCTAATGCGAGGAGCTTATTAGACGGCAAGTTTCATGCTGCAAGGCGTTGCCTAGCATCATCAAGTGACGTTTGAGGATACGAGTTAAACCAAAGCGAACAGTCGATTTTCCCCGCTGCCGGGGACTTTTTAAATAGTTGAACATCGCGGCCGGTGGCGACTATTCTTGCTCCTTGCTTCGTGCTCCTTGCTTCGTGCTCCTTGCTTCGTGCTCCGGCTTTTCCATTGCCAGTTCTTATCATCGTGATCGCATCATTGCCGGCACAATCCTGACTTCTTTACAGGGATTTCCCCTGGCCCGTGATTCAGCCTTGGACCCTGCAATAACATACACTCGCTCCTGACGATCCCTGAGAGGCTTCACCACCCTTTCAACATGTTCCTTCTTGTTTTCAAGGTACACGGGTTTGACCTCCTCTCCTGCAGGGCAAACGGCCATACAGTAGCTGCAGCGGTAGCTCATCCGAAACATCAGAGACTGCCACATGAAGGCCGTCTCCCGATCATCGAAATGAGAACGGTATCCCGCCATGTCGTGAGAGGTAACCATGGCTTCCACCCATTGCTGAAACCCGGCATAGTTATCTCTGTAGGTGTGAGTGATACAGGCCATAAAATCGAAGGGCTGGTCCCTGGTGATGGCCCCGGTGGGACAGACGGCTGCACATAGGTTACATTTGAAGCATGGGTTCTCCTCGATGGGACGATCATATCCATCGAACACCCCGTTGACCAGGATACTTTCCAACTGAATGCAACTGCCGTACTTCGGATGTAAAACAAGCCGGTTCATCCCCATGTGTCCCAGACCGGCCTCCACCGCCATGATCTTGTGGCTTACGTCCCAGATTTTCCCTGGATACCGATCCATAGCCATGGGCCATCCCTTGTTGACGACGACCCCACGAATGCCGAGTTGGTTCAGGCGGCGAAGGATTTCTCGAGAAACGCTGGAAGTCCTGTCTCCAGTATGATGAAATTCTTCATTGGCGACGTAACGGGCCGGACTCTGAATGTTCTCGCGGTTATTCACTGTGATGACGGCTATGATACTGCGCGCAAGGGAGTAGACGTGTAAGATTCCCTCTCGCTCCTTTTGCAGCGACTCCCGCTCCAGATCCACCAGACCCACATCGTCGGCCCCGGCATCGAGGCAGATTTTCTTTACCGACTCTGCAGAATAAGTTCCATTCTCCCTGCCCATATTAGATGTTGTCATTTGTGCCTCCTGGCTCGTGTCCATCCGGAAACACCGGATGAGACGCTTGCAGTTTCCGATTCGGGAAGGAGGGGTTTTTCGTTCTGGCCAGGAAATCGAGGGCTTGCGCGGAGGCGTACATAATCTGGTCATTCCTCTTACCGCCTTTAGGCGGAAGGGGTACGCCGCACAAGGAAGCCAGAAGATTGACACCGCCAGGGCGGAAAAGCACCCTTTCCGGACGGAAACTGGCTATTGTTTTGCGGGTATGCCGGATTAGCGACATGCTTTCCTTTTTCATGAGAACTCCGATTCCTGATATCAGTGTATATACACGTACTTAACTAAAAAAATAAGCCTGCGACTCTCGATAAAGGGAGATAATCTGCGATCGGATATTCCCTTCAACTTGAATATAGTGCGAACGGGAGGAGCCGAAATTACAATGAGAGTATATACACCTAATCGACTTCGCGTCAATAACTTTCTTGCCGTAACTCTATCGGCCGGCCCTTCCAGTTTCTCTGTGCTTTCCCGGCCGATCATCCCCCGATCACGGACACGGCAAAGTTAGAACACTGCTGGAAGCCCGATGAGCCCTTTTTGACCCGACATATTACGGTTTGCAAGGTAACCATTGACATACGAATTATCAGTGTGCTAATCTTTTTTCCCGGAGCTGATTCACGGGTGATCCGGAAATACCCGTTAACTTTCGATTGGGGAGTTTTGCTCCATGGTTTTTAATGATTGCATCTGCTTTCAACTCGGCGCAGTCAGCCGCAAAATCACTCGTTATTACAAGGAAAAGCTCACCTCCATGGGACTGACTCACGGTCAGTTCTTTTTGCTGGTGGCCCTCTACGATGAAGACGGGCTATTGCCCAGCCAGCTTGCAGATAAGACAGCCCTGGATCGTGCCACAATCACCGGGCTGCTGGACCGGCTGGAGAGGGACGGATGGACCGAGCGCCGGCCGGATCAAAGCGACAGGAGGGTCCTTCGTATTCATATCACCGCCAAGGCAATGCAGGTGCGTGAAGTTATTCTTTCCATTTTTGAAGAGACAAACGGCCAGTTTCTCGGACGCTTTTCACCGGACGAATGGGCACTGTTCCAATCCTTTCTGAAGAGGTTGGAGCGAGCTGAGCATATGGAAAACAGATCGCCGGTTTGATCTCAGTGTTGAAAATCTCCTACCCTCCCCTTCTGAAAAACTGAAAACTGAAAGGGTGCTTTCAATGATCAGGTCCTTTAGAGATTTTGCAGACCTGGCTTCCGAAAAAGGGCCCATGAGGGTGGCCGTCCTTGCCCCGGAAGACGAGGAGTTCATGCTGGCTGTAAAAAAGAGCTGGCAGAGAGGCTATATCGAGCCCGTCCTCATTGGTAACAAGGAAAGGATAGAGCGGGTAGCGGAGAAAGTTGAATTTGATATAAGCGGATTCGAAACTATCAGCAATGACGATCGCCAAGCCATCTCAAACCTTGGAATAGGCATGATTTTCTCGGGAGAACTGCCGATCGCAAGCAAAGGCCAGATCCCTACTTCCTATATCTACCGTTCGATAATCAGAGAAGAAGCGAAAACCGGTTCCGGAACGAACGTCAGCGTCATCTCTTTCTGGGAGGTCCCCGGACTCGATCACCTGGTTGCCTTTACGGATACGGGAGTCAATATAGTACCGGATGCAAAGGCGAAACTGGAGATCTGCAAAAACGCCCTTTTTGTTTATCGGCTTCTCGGGTATTCGAAACCCTCGATGGCTGTCCTTTCCGGACAGCGCCAAATCGGTGGCGCCCTTACATCTTACCGGGATTACGAGTCGATCAGGAGAGCTGCAGATTCCGGGGACTTGGGGGAATGCGAGATCGTCGATGCGACTTCCTTTACCGAGATTTTTGCCGGCAAGGGAAACCGTATCGTAAATTGGGACAGCTTGAACCTGGAACGGATGCCCCACATCCTGCTGGTCCCCTGCCTGGATACGGGCAACATCATATGTAAGCTTGATTTTGTCCTGAATGTATCCCGGTGCTCCCTGGTTGCAACCTCCAGGGGGCCCGTCTGTATCCCCGCGCGCTCCGATTTCACCGATTCCATAGTGCAGCAACTGGCGATGTGCGTTGCCATAGCCGCGCGGATGAAAGGCGGAAAATGAGATGGTGAAATCTTTTAATGATATTCTTGAAGCGGCGAAGAGCGCGGGACCCGTAAGACTCGTGACTTCTTTCAGAGAGCAGGACCTGGATCTGATCTGCCGTGCGGCCGCAGCCGGCTTTATTATTCCCTGCCTTATCGGCAACGGCAAAGCAATAGAGAAGATGACTGAGAGGGGTCCACTCGCGTCGATGGAACATGAGATCGTGGATGAAAGATATCCAGGCGGCGTGCTCCAGAGGGCAATCTCCCTTATTCGCGAAAAGCGGGCCGACATATTGATGCAGGGGGGCTTCGATCAGAACGCCTTCCTTTCTGCGGTCCTAGACGCCAGGACGGGGCTGCTGAAGGCAAAGGCGGCCAGTTATGTTTCCGTCTTCGAACTGGCCGAAAGCGGCAAACTGATCCTTGTTACCGACACCTTCCTGAACAACTATCCAGGACTTACCGAGAAGCGGCTGATTCTCGAAAACGCCCTGTCCCTGTCGGCGATACTGGAAATCGACACTCCTAAAGTCGCGGTTCTTGCCGCTGTAGAACAGGTAAATCCCGGTATTCCTTCAACTCTGGATGCCGCAATCCTCTCCAAGATGTCTGAAAGAGGGCAGTTCGGAAAAGCACGTGTCGAGGGTCCCCTAGATATAGACTGCTCTCTGAGTCACCTTGCCGCAAAGAGAAAAGGGATAAATAGCAATGTCACCGGCAACGTGGATATCTATTTAGTTCCTGAAATCGATACGGGCTACCTGCTGGCGGAATCTCTTGTTTGCTTTGGAAGAATCCATACAGCCGGTATAGTCATGGGGACGACAACCCCTGTAATACAGGATGTGCCCTTTGTCTCTGATGAATGCAGGTTGGTGGAAATCGCGCTGGCATCTTTGGCTCTGAGGAGAGGAGAAGGGGATGGACAGGCAATGTAGCATGCTTGTAATCAACGTGGGCTCCACTTCGACAAAGCTCGCCTGGTTCAAGGGTAGCGAACCCATGGTTCTCGGAACGATTCCCTATCCAAGTGAAGAGCAGGCGCCCTACCCTTCCATGAGAGAGCAGATCCCTCAACGGCAAGCGGGTGTTCTGGATTTTTTGCAAAAAAACCGGATCGACCCGGAAGGAATCGACATGGTTGTCAGCCGCGGAGGTCTTGGAAAGCCGGCCCCGGCCGGCGCATATGAAGTCGATGACGCCATGTGCGAGGAACTGCTCGAGGGAAAATACGGCAAGCATGCTTCGGCTCTGGGTCCCGCAATCGCCTTGAACTTATCGAGGAGGTACGGCGCGCAGGCCATAGTGGTCGATCCGCCGAGCACTGATGAATTTCACCCTCTGGCCAGGATCTCCGGTCTTCCGGAAATTGAGCGCAAGAGCGCTTTTCACAGCCTGAACCAGAAAATGGTGGCAAGACGCCTTGCGGCAAAGCTTGGGGTAAAGTACGAGCAGATGAACGTCGTAGTGGCCCATCTGGGGGGCGGCATTACCGTTGGCGCGCATCAGAAGGGCCGGGTCATTGACTGCACCCACGGGCTTGCCGAAGGGCCTTTCACTCCGGAGAGAGCCGGATCTCTTCCGACACTGGATCTGATTGACCTCGCCTTTGACGGGGGGATGGAAAAAAAACAGCTCCAAAGGCGCCTAGTGGGAGAAGGAGGGCTGTATGCTTACCTTCAGACCAGGGACGTTCAGAGGGCTGAAGAGATGATCGGGGCCGGAGATGAGAAAGCAAAGCTCATCCTCGAAGCAATGGTTTATCAGATCGCCAAGGACATCGGTGCCATGTGTGTCGTTTTAAAGGGCGCGGTAGACAGGATCATTCTGACCGGCGGCATGGCGCATTCGGAGTTAGTGACAGGCGCGATCAAAAAATGGGTTGAGTTCCTTGGGCCTGTTTTCGTCTTTCCCGGTGAAAACGAAATGACGGCCCTCGCCGAAGGAGGCCTGCGTGTATTTCTCAAAGAAGAGGAAATAAGAAAATACCCCGACGCAGGGTAAGCATTCACCACGAAGAACGGAGCATAGTCCGGTCAAGGAGAGGGCACGAAGAAGAAGCAAGAAACCAAAGGGTGTGGAGACCAGGCATTTCGCCCCCCTATCTTCTTCGAGGCCTTCACCCCGCTGCGCTCCTCCTTCGTGGTGCATAAAATTATTTGCAAGGTGCGGTGGACGATTACAACGCAGGGTAAGCTTTCACCACGAAGAAAGCGAAGAGCACGAAGATGAAATTTGATGGGCTGTCGAACAAACCGGAATAGTTGAATCTCCAGAGATTGAGCATTGCCCGGCATTCCTAGGGGTTCACGGCACGCATTAAACCAAAGCGAACACCCGATTTTGCCCCTGCCGCCGAGGACTTTTTCAATATTTGGGCATGGCGGCCGGTTGGGACGTCGAGCGTGGCAATCTTGTTCAAAATCTGATCTGCAAATCTTCACAAATTGGCTGAGACTCGTCGGTTTACAAATAGGAGGGCTGTACGTAACAAAGCCTCATTTTCTGTGTGATTTAAAGTTGTTATTGCAACTTAGCGCATCTATCTCCCCTTTGCTTTTTCCCTCACCTTTTGTCAACTGAAAAATAACGATGATAACTGCATTTCGATGATATCCGTTTAAGCTTGAGATGCTAAAATGTCATTGCCCGCCCGGAGGAAAGGGCAACGCTGGGGAGCCGGCCGACGATTCTAGAGCATCTTCGCGGGAGAACCTGCATCTTCGGGCAACAACCACTTGAACCGGGAACCGCTTTGCAGACTGCTGCCGAAACGATTTTAATCAACAAATTTGGACAATTGCGGAAGATTATGCTATCCTGCGTTGCTACGAATGTAATTTGCCTTTTTCATTAATAGTTTGCGGTAATTCCGGTATGCCACAAAATCGGAGTTCACCTCTTTCTTATTTCCTGAATCGGACAACAGTACCCGGAAAGCAAGCAGTGCCCTCGACCTCGACAGCAATTGCCGGATGTTATCATGGCTAAAAAACCGTCCTATGAAGAATTGAAACAAAAGTTGGCAGACCTGCAAAGTGAAATTCTTGAAAGAAGACAGGTAGAGACGGATCTGGAAAATGAACTGAGAAAGTTCAGGGGATTATATGACCTCGCTGTAGCCATGACTAGTGATCGGAGCCTCGATGAATATCTCCAGCTCATTGTTAATAAATGCAGGCAGATATTACGTTCTGAAATATCCTATATCGCGCTGCATGATGAGGTCCAGGATGATTTTTACAAGCATACCTTATCCGGAATCCAGACGGAAGCCTTCAGAAACCTGCGACTCCCCTTTGGCAGGGGCCTGGGGGGGATGGCCGCAAGAATGAGGCAAGGTTACATCGTTAATGACTATTTAGCGGAGAAGAGCTTCGACGGACCAGATGACCAAATCATCGCGGATGAGGGAATAATCTCGGGAATGGCGGTTCCAATTCAGACGGGGACAAAAAATCTGGGTGTACTTTACGTCTTTAATCGAACGAAGACCGCTTTTTCACAATCCGACCTGGACACCCTCTTCCTCATCGCCAATCTTGCATCTGTCGAGATCAACCGCAAACAAGCCGAGGACTTGCTGCGGGAAAGCGAAAGGCGTTTCCGTTTTATGGTAGAAACCACGGGGGATGTAATCTATCGCCTGCACTACGACTCAATGACTTACGATTATTTGAGTCCAGGGATCAGTAACCTTACGGGGTACTACCCGGAAGAAATTAAGACTCTTGGGTTTTCCAACCTGGTTACACGGATTGACTTGCCGGGGAAAGAGGACGTTTCTGCCGAAGTGATTCGTAAAGACCGTCTTGCGGGGAAGACCGGCGAGTACCGGGCAGATTATTTGATAGCCACAAAGACCGGAACCCCCAAATGGTTGAGAGACCATTCTTTTCCCTGGTTCGATGATTTAGGCAAGCTTGTGGGGGCGGTCGGGATTCTTAGCGACGTGACCGGCTACAAGCGGGCTGAAGCTCTTGTGCGGCAGCGTACAGCCGAGTTGCAGCGAAGCAATCAGGCCCTCCAGGATTTCGCCTTCATAGCCTCACACGATATGAAAGAGCCTCTTCGCAAGGTCATCTCTTTTGGCAACATGCTCCGGCAAAAGTATAACGATTCGCTCGAACAGACGGGCAATGACTATCTGAACCGGATGCTCGATGCGGCTGAGCGCATGCACTCCCTGCTCACAGGACTTCTTGAATACTCAAGGGTAACGACAAACCCTGAGCCTTTCAGAGAAGTCGATGTCTATGCCATTATTCAGGAAGTCCTCTCCGATTTGGAAATTACAATCAAAAAGACGGGAGCAGAAGTAAAGGTTGGAGAACTCCCCTCCATTCAAGCCGATCCTACACAGATTTGGCAGCTATTCCAAAATCTGATTGGCAATGCTCTCAAGTTTCACAAGGAGGGGGGGAGGCCGGTCGTTGATTTGTTCAGCACCACAACAGACGATGGAACTTTTCAAATTTACGTTAAAGACAATGGTATC
>JBEKTT010000074.1:0-23636 GCA_049515795.1 Syntrophobacteraceae bacterium | reverse complement strand
GGCCCATATTCTTTGGGAAGTTGTGAAAGCAAGGGTTCCAGGCAAGGTGGGTATTTCCTTGAACTGATCAAGGGGAGTGCTCAGAGTGTCTTTGAGACGATTGGCCGAGAGCGCTGCGACAAAGCCAACATTGGCGAATTCCAGTTTCTCCATGACCTCATCAGAGAGGTTGCCTTTGTCAAAGATGAGAGTTGCTTCCTCGCAGATCCCCGTGAGTTTGTTGTAGCGGGCTATCAACTCCTTGGACAATTGTGGAAACAAGCTCACGTCTGGAGTGTTGCCGGGATAGAGATGGTGCAAAAGAGGAATCTGGAAGTCTTTTGAAACGAGCAGAGCCAAACCAACTTGACGCAGGTCGTGGCGTTTGGCTTTTGAATGGCCCCTTTGGGGAAGAACAGCCCGTCCATTGCTTGTAGCCAGAAACGTGAAGAAGTTTGTCGTATCATAGAGCAAGATACGGGGATCTATGCCGAAAGCGGCATGTATACGCTGGATAAGTTGCTCCTGTATCCGCTCAATAGCTTGCTCTGACACCATGTCCATATGGTCCCAGAAACGTTGGCTGGAGAAAACGGAACTGGGCAAACGCCATAAACGTTTCAGGACCGTTGATGCATACCAATCGCCAATGGCCTGTTTACTACACGGCGCAAGCGCCCGGTTGAGGGTCGCCAAAAGGATATAGTGTGCGACGCTCGGTCCCTGCTCACGTTTTGGGACAGCTTCATTGATGAGTTCCTGTAGCTTTAAGAGTTGGGCAATACTAAGCAGAGCCGCGACCCCTCCAGCTTCGAAAATAACAGTTTCTTTGGGGACCTGCGGACGAGCTCCTTCGGTTCGATCGATAATGGCATCAATTGTTCCGAGGTACTTCTGCCAAACGATTCGCGGCTTGCCGTCGACGCGTTTGGATTCGACCGCATAGTAATAAGGTTTGCCCTTTTTGATCTTTTTGATGATGGCAGTCATGATCGCCCTCCGGTTAAAAAGGAGGGTAATACATTGAGTCATAAAGTCAAGAGATATATTCTGCTGGTATATAAAAGTATGGAAGGTAGACCTCAAAGGAGTAGAGTAATACGATACTGAATGATCGATCTTATTGAAATGACAAGGCTTTCCAGAGATACGGGTAAGATTCTATGGCTAAGTAGTAAACTCAGGCTAGATTGGCTCCTGCCTGAGCGGGACCAACGTGGATTGCACTTGCCTGCGACTTGGCTTTTCTCTGGTGCGCCAACCATAGACACTGATGGGGAGCAGATCCATATTACTTTCGGAGATAAGGCCGTTGCGCGCTTCCATTACTGGAATGATGAACTGCGGGAAAGGCATTACATCGGGGCCGGCTCTAGGGTTGGCGGAGAACTTCTCATCTGTCGCAACTTATTAGAACCCCACATAAGCGCAGGGGCAACGCTTTGTTGGGTGGTCACTCTTTCCATTACCCAACGCGGGGAGCACAAGGAGCGGTTTGGTAATCCGGAGGTGGTTGGTACCTGGCTAGTGGGGGGAAGCCGTCTCGTATGGCCCGATCCTTGGCGCCCACCAAGTCCACGCAATTAGCAACGACAATTCCCGGATTTTCAACGCCCTATATGGTTCTTTTGGAGGCGACGCGATCCCTAATCCTTATGCGGTTGCTCCGGATATCTCATACCGTCCGGCATCTTCAGATGAGGCTCGTCGTTGTCAAACTCGTTCCCGCAGATCGAGCGGCACTGAGACGGGAAGTCCATACGGGTTACAGCGCAAGAATATTAAACGTCCCCTGACGAACTGAACTTGCCTTCAAGGCGGCCGTTACTGCCCGCCCCGTGAAACTCCGTACAGCTTGCCAATAGGTTAAATCTGCGATTTTTTTAACATATGTTCTGCTATTTTTGAAATATTACCGTCCAGCTCTCTATCAGAGGACGGAGGACGGTTGCCGCTTCTGGTTACCGTTTCTATTGCCCTCGCGAAGCGATAGAACCAAGAGGAGTTATTTTTTTTCCGCTTCTGGTTGCCGTTTGGCGACACAATATTGGTCCGGGTAAGAGGTAATGGGTAAGAGGCAGTGGGTAAGAGGCAGGACCAATGACCTCTCACCCCGCACCCTCACTTTTCTTTTTTCCGCTTCTGGTTGCCGTTTCTATTGCCGGTTCTCGATGCCGTTTTTGGTTGCCGTTTGGCGAAGCAAAATCACCTTGCGATACAATACTGCCAACCAAATTGCAGATGTCGAAGGAATCGGGGAGCTGAAATTGGTTTCATCACTCATCACTCATCATTCATCATTCTTCCTCTCCGCTCCCCGCTTCACTGCTTTTTTACTCTTGTCTTTTCGTTCAATTGCCTTCCTCTGCTCCTCTGCGGTGAAAGTTGGTTTTCCCGCTTCCTGCTTCCCGCTCCTGTTATCACATGTTATTGCGGAGAAGCTAATCCGAAACTGTCAATTAAATCAGCTTGTTGTGCGATCAGCCCCTGCATTTGCCCTGTATTTACAGGAAATACAGTAAGCCAATGAAACTCTTTGACAACTGAATATGAGTATCTGATTTTCACTTTTAGGCGCTTAAATCCTGAATCCGTGCTGTTTCTCTCGGAAGATTCCTTCGTGTTCTGGCCTTTTTGGCTCCGCCCTCCGTCCTCCGTCCTCAGTCCTTTCCCTTCAGTTCTCATCATTGCTGCAGGAGTTGATTGATATGGGTCGGAGGCAGAAGTCCCCCAGAAACGGCTGCCTCACGGGTAGACACGACGATTCAGACGCTGCCCGTGCTGTAACACCAAGTCGCGTTCAAAGTGCGCATGATAACTCCAGGCTCTGCCGGGTGGGGGAAATTTCCCCTCGATCTCCAGGCTCCGCCAGGCGTACACGCGCAAGCGCGCTCTGCTCAGCCCTCAGCCTTCCGTCCTCCGTCTTCCGTCTTCCGTCCTCCGTCGAATGGGGTCGGGCCAAGCTAACATATCGCCATTTAAAGACTAGTTTTCCGAAAACAGGCGTTTTTCGTGCTTAGAAGGCCATTTTTGGCCTCGGAATCATTGCTGTAAGATGCCCCCCAGTGAAGAGTGAGGGGTGAAGAGTGAATTAAGAACGGGTGAATAGGTGAAGGGTGAAAACTTCACCCTGCGCTTATTTATGCAGCCCCTTCAGGGCCCGGAAAAGCCAGGCCACGGGTGCTCGTTTGTCGGACGACCTGACGTTTCATTCTCCGTAACGATCCATGTGTGCCGGATTCGTTGAAAGATCCGGCGGGCCTTGCACACACCCCGCAAGATCACGCGCATAGTCGAGGCAGGAACCCATATTCTGATTCTTCTCGTTGGAAAGGAATTCCTTGAGGGCTTCGCGCAGGACGGCTGACTTGGTTTCGCCTCTTTTCCTGGCGGCGCACTGCATCTTGGCCAACAAATCATCCGTCAGCCTTATGTAGATCGTTTTCATTGAAATCCTTGTATGACTTGCATAATACGATTATGCATATATGGTATTACAATAACTTGTGAAACTCAAGACGGAAGAGGCAGGGAGCAGGAAGCGGGAAGGGTGAAGAGTAAGCAGGGCATAGCGCCAACACCTGTCAACCAGACGATTACCAAAACCTTTTCTCGCCCCACTCATGCTACGGCTATGCTCCCCTCTCCCCGGCGGAATAAAAAGGGCGGACCTTGAAAATGGAATTTGTTACCAGGCAAGCCCTCGCAGGTGTTTTCCCAATTGATGTCCATCTGGAAACACTGGATAAGGAACTAGGAGTTTCCATCCGGAAAGGAGGCATAATCTGGTCATTCCTCTTACCGGCTTTAGCCGGAACGTTTTTGTCCTGGCAAGGAAATCGAGGGGTTGCGCGGAGGCGTACGTCGGTACCGCCTCGCGGAGCGTCGAGATCGGGGATTGAGCCCGCCGGAGCCTCTGCGGCCACCGCCAAAGGCAGTGGCCAACTCGGCAGGCGGTCCCACCGCCTAGCGCAGTAATGATGTATAGAAAGTACGCCAGTTTTCCCCCATGATTTTTCTAATGTCTTGCTCGGGATATCCATGTTCGCGCATTATGCGGGTCAGGTCCGTCAGCTTGGTGATGTCCTCAAATCCTACGTTTACGGTGAAAAAGCCGCAAAAATCAGTTCCGATACCTATCCCGCCGGCGCCAAACGACTGGGCTATCCAGTCAATGTGGCGGAATATGTCCTGGATGGAAGCCTCCCCGGAGGGAGTGAGCATTGCCGGGTCGGCGGCTATTCCTATGACGCCTTTGCGCTCGAGGATGGCAGCTACCTGGTTCCTGGTGAGGTTCCTGGGAATGTCTGCAAGCGCGCGCACCCCGGTGTGGGAAGATAGGAGCGGTCCTTCACAGAGCCGGAGGAGGTCTCGAAAACCGGGCTCCGCAAGATGAGCCACGTCGAACGCAAAACCTTCCCGGGCAAGCTCCTTGACCAGCGCCTTCCCTTCGGAGGTCAACCCTTCCGGAAACGGGACATTATTGCCGTCGCCAATCCTGTTTCTTCCCATGTGTGTGAGGCCGGCCACTTTAATGCTTGCCTCCGAGAGCTTTGCACGATCAAACTCCAACAAACCATCGGCGTTTTCGATGAGCCATATCATCCCGGGCTTCTTTTGCCTGATACAATCATCGAGATCTTCGGCCGATTTTATATGAAAAAGCCCCGTAAGATATCGTTCCGCGTAAACCACAAGTTTTGACAAAAAATCGCCTGCCGCCGCGCCGTTATGAATGTCCGGGCAATACAGGGCGGCAACTGCTGCGATCACATCAGCGGTTTTCATCTTTTCCAGTGTTACCGGAAGGTCGGTCAGTTCTTCGAAAGGCACATTCGAATGCGATTTGAACATTTCATGGAGGATATCGACATGCCCGTCGATTATGAAATCCGTCTTGCCCGGTTCGAGCGGCTGGGCCGCATGCGGCGTTTGTAAATTTGGCGTCATGGGATCAAATAAACCTCGCGGAGCGGTAAGGGTTCACCACGAAGAACGGGGCATAGTGCGGTCAAGGAGAGAAAAGCTTTTTCTACAGGATTAACAGGATTAACAGGATTTACAGAAATTGCTATGGATTAGAGAATCCAGGAATTGAGCAACGTGGAGCAGGAAGCAAGGAGCAGGAAGCAGAAGCTTCCCGCTTCACAATCCCATAATCCCTAAATCATCCCTAAACCCCTAAATTTTCGATTCTGTTAATCCTGTAAATCCTGTTAATCCTGTCTAAATCTGTTTTGGATCTTAGGGCAAAAATCCAAACCACAGGTACTCATTACCGTGAAGAACCAAAAATAGCCGGGGAACACATGATTTTGCGCGCCCCGGCTTTCGATGTTTTCTGTCCTGAAAGAGTTCTTTGCCGCCCTGGCGGTGGGACCGCCGCCCGACTTGGCCGCTGCCTTCGGCGGCGGCACAGACAGGATCTCGACGCTCCGCGAGGCGGCACCAACCGTGTACGCCTCCGCGCTAAAATCCCCCCGGCCCCCCTTTAGGAAAGGGGGGATCTTGATTTTCTTGCCAGTACGAAAAATCCCTTCTTTCAGAATCGGAAACCGAGCGGGTTTGAGGCCCTTATCTCCGAACCGGAGATTCCGTGGGTGCATGTCACGTCGGCACGACATATGTCGTCGATGCTTCATTGACGTGAGCAGTAAGGATCTTCTTCTCGATTTCCTTTACCTGGAGCATCCCTTTCACCTCCTTTCCCCTCAGGATCATGCGGATTCGAACGGGGCGAGAACCTCAAGGCCGGCCAGCGTCCCGGCCGCTTCCGCACATATCATCGCGAACTCCTCGCGATCTTTATCTGCTCCGTATTTTGGGTAAAGTTGGTTGGCTATCTCTTCTAAAGTCGACTGTCCGTCACACAACCGGAGAAAATCAAACCCGAATTCGTTGATTTCTCGAACCTGCGTGCCGTCCGGCGCCCGGCTGAAGGCGACAAAAACCTCCCTTTGCGGACAAGTGTCCGGAAAATGGCCGCACTTCAGCTCCAAAATAAGGCTTGGAATATCGAATGTGAACCGCTCGATCAACATCTTTTCGTTGCGCAGCGGTTTGAGGTCACCGATCCGGGAAGAGTCGATATGAAACGGCGAAGAGGGCGCCCCGGCTTTTCCTGCACTGAGCAGGCATGTTTCATATTTTACGACTTCGGGAATAAAGTCCCGTACAAGAATGTCATGCCGGGCGAGACTTTCTGCGGCGAAATCACTGAAATACGCCAGGCATGCCTGAGGCGTAAGACGTAAACGTTCACCGCAGAGGCGGTGAATAGATTCGATTTCGGGAACCCGGTCGAGAAAACCGAAAAAAAGATCAAGAATGGACCGGTTCAGTTCAAGGCTCAGCAGAAGGAAACTTCTCGGGTAGAGAGTCGCGATTATGGGGAAGTAACTTGCCGTTTGGTTAAGTTCTTCAAGGGTCGCAGCAGGGCAGGGCACGTTATAGAAGCTGCAAAAAATGGCTGGGTCCGAATCGATGAGCGCATCGTCGGATGCAATTCGCTTCCCTTGGTCGAACTCAATCCCAAGAGAAAAATATGTATCGACATCTCGAACCAGCCGGCGCCAGTATTTTTCGTACAAGTCAGTCCCGGGCAGAATGGTCGTCATCTGCACCAGGATGTTCGCATTTCCTGTGGCTGCGGATTTGAGCACCAACTCGAGCGTTGCTTCAAGGTCTTGTCTGCTCTCCTCGGGAAATCCGATCACGAAGCTCAAAGTAGGGACGATGCCCGCTTCGGTCGTTTCACTGACTCTATCGAAAAGGACCTCGCGGTCTATATCTTTGCGAATGAAAGCCAACGTGCTTTTCGACCCCGAGTCGATCCCATAGCACATTGTCTCGCATCCGGCTTTGCGCATCAAATTCAAAAGGTCTTTATCGACCGTATCCAGCCTGGAGATGCAATACCAGGGAAGATGGTTCAGGCCAGCGTCTATCAGGCCGAGGCAGAACTGCTCCGCAAAGCCTCTTTTGGCGGTAAACTGATCAAAAGCGAGAAGGAAGCACTCGGCGCCAAAATTTTCGGCCAGATTTTTCATTTCCCCGATGATCCGGCCGGTTGAAAATGTGCGCGCCCTTCGTCTCCACATAATCGACTGAGAGCAATAGACACACCGGTGCGGACATCCCCGGCCGACCTCCAGGATAGCGATCGAGCGCCCGATGCCGCAGACGTCCCGGTATTCATGAAGGGGGGCTACGAACGTATAGTCGCTTGCAGGCAGACAATCGAGATTTTCGATCAGCTCCCTGTCCGGATTTCGGACTATCCGGTCCAACATGCGGAAGGTAATTCCATCTATTGAGGCCAAAGGGACCTGTCCATCGAAAGCCCGAACCAACTGGGGGAAAGTAATTTCTCCTTCGCCGCGAACGATTGCGTCGATGAATGGAAACCGCGAAAGGGTAAGCTCATCTACACATGAAGCGTTATGTCCGCCAAAAGCTATTTTGAGCGCCGGGTCTAATTTCTTCAGTTCCTCAGCAATCTGGACGGCTGGAGGGTAGGTGGTGCACTGGACTGAAAAAGCTGCCAGATCGGGTGCGAACTGCAGGATATGCCTGGCGCATGCCCTGTAGATTTGTCTGTCCATGGGAAGCGCTTTGCGGCGAATATCGAGCGGAAAGTCGAATATTCTTACCCGGTGAGGGGAAGATCTGAGAACGGTGGCAAGGTTTATGAGCCCTAAAGGAGGCAGGTTGTACATCGGTTCGAAATAGAAGGGTGGGAAAACGAGAGCTATATTCATTGAGTCTCCGTACGGAAAGGTCAAACGCCAGAACAAAAATATTCTATCTCTAATGGTTCCCATGAACAACCGCAATCAGTGTTGAATTAAGGAATTGAGGGATTTAGGAATTGAGGAATTGTGAACCGCGGATAAACGCAGATAGACACGGATAAAGGGATTTAGGGATTGAGGAATTGTGAACCGCAGATGAAGGAGCGTAGCGAGGTGGATAGACACGGATAGAGGGATTTAGGAATTGAGGAATTGTGAACCGCGGATAAACGCAGATAGACACGGATAAAGGGATTTAGGGATTGAGGAATTGTGAACCGCAGATGAAGGAGCGTAGCGGGGTGGATAGACACGGATAGAGGGATTTAGGAATTGAGGAATTGTGAACCGCGGATGGAGGAGCGTAGCGGGGTAGATAAACACAGATAAAGGGATTGAGGAATTGGAGAATTAGTGCTTTATGTGTTGTGGAAAGGGCGCGCAACCTTTCGGGATAAAAAAGTGAAAGCCAGGAGGAGGGAGGGGGGCCTGGCTTTCGGGGAATAGGGTTTTATAGAAACCAACTCTTTGGCGATTACAGTCTCCAACTTTTTATGCCGGGAGGCAATAAGGTGAAGACAGTAATCATAGGTAGTATGCTACAGTACTTTTTTGCATAAAGTCAAATAAAATATGCATAATTTTTGCGATTTTTCAGGCTTTTTTCGACAATCTGGATCGTCCTTATGAGCCAGAACATTGTAAATACCGTTAGAAACCGCCGGCTGATTGCCGCGCACCGCGGAGCTCGCTCGCTTGCCCCGGAAAATACCCTGGCTGCGGCACGGGTAGCTCTTGCGGCCGGCGCCCGGATGTGGGAGGTCGACCTGCGAATGAGCCGGGACGCAGAACTCGTGCTGCTCCACGATCCTGACCTGAAGCGAACATCAGACGCGCAGAGCAAATTTCCAGGCCGAAGTCCCTGGCTCGTTGACGATTTCACTCTTGGTGAACTCAAATCCCTGGATTTTGGCTCATGGTTTGCCAAAGCCGATCCGTTCGGGCAAATTGCGGCAGGTGAAATTTCGCTATCGGAGCTGGCCAGGTATTCAGGCCAACCGGCGGCGACCCTTGAGGAGGCCATCCTGTTCACGATTCGCAACGATTGGCTTTTGAACGTGGAGATCAAAGATTTGTCGGGACGGCCCGGCCATGAGTCGATAGTGGAAAAAGTTGTCAGCGTGGTGCGTTCGCTGGGCGCGGCTGAAAAAGTGCTTATTTCCTCTTTCAATCATTATTATCTCGCGCTCATCAGAACATTGGACAGCTCTATCAGGACTGGAGTTCTTGTGGATAGTTTTCAAGCCGATCCCGTCGGATTGATGCTCGATCTGGACGCTTTCACCTTTAACCCGGGGTTGCGCGCCTTTCGGCCGAGGCAAATTCGCAGATTGAAGCAAAAGGGTTTCGGCGTGCTTGTCTGGGTCTTAAACAATCCCTGGCTGGCCCGAGCGTTTTTTGCGATGGGGGCGGACGGAATTTTTACAGACTTTCCTCAGAAATTTTTGCGAAAGTGAAGGATTCTGAACTACGAATAAAAACAGATAGACACAGATAAAGGGATTGAGGAATTGAGGGATTGTGATCCCATGAAAATCTTGATACTGACAGCCCTGCCTCAGGAATACTCTCCTCTAAAAAAGCTGTTTCCCTCCTGGCGCCTGCTGAGAAAGAGGCCCTCGAGGAAGTTCGCGTTCGAACTGCCAGGCAAAGAGATTGTCCTGATCGAATGCGGCATGGGAGCAAAATCGGTCCAAGAAGCGCTTGAAACCGAACTGGCGGGGTTCACCCCCGATCTTCTTATATTTTCCGGTTTTGCAGGAGGGCTTCATCCGGACCTGCAGACCGGGGATGTCTGCTTTACCGTGAGCGCGCGCGGAATATTTTCCGAAGAGGTTTTCCAATTCCGGGTTCCGAATGCGCTCTCCGATTTCCTGGCCCAAAATTATATCAGACCGGTCCTGACACTTAGCGCCCAAACTCCCGGAGACAAGCAGGCCCTGTCTGCTCTTGCCTCCGGACAGATGGCCGTTTTGGACATGGAAACCGCAACGGTGGCCGAAATAGCCTGGCATAATAAAATACCCTTCATTTGCCTAAGGGCCATAAGCGATCCCATCGGCCATGACCTTGGGTTCAATTTGAGCGATATTGCCGACGAGAGCGGGAGGATAAGGCTAACACGCGTGCTTTTTACAGTAATAAGAAAGCCTCCGACCTTGAGGGCCTTCTACCTTTCATGGCGCAGTTCCAGGCGGGCGGCGAGGAATCTGTGCGGGTCAGTGGCCGCTTTTCTGAGGATTCCAGCCCCTTTGTTGGGCAAGATTGCGGGTGAAATCAAGATTGAGCGGCAGTGAGCGGGAATCCCCGGACATTGACGACCTGGAGAAGTAAGTATATACCGCTTCGGCGGAAGTGTTTGAATTCTTATAGAACGTGAACAATATCATCGGTACGAGCAGAACTGATAACAGGAGCAGATCCACGAGGCCCAGCAGCATCTCGCCAATGTAAAAAGTAACCGTGATATTGAACAAAAGGACCGAGAAGTAAAGCGCCGGTCCGAGCAGCCTCATCCAGGATAAGCGGCCTTCGGGCGAGTGGAGTCTTGGATCCACGGAAAAAATCCATTCCAGTGCCTGCAGAGCATCCGTAAGGACAGCCCCAACGAACAGCCACCCTGCAAAATTGCTTATCGGGATTCCAAAGTAGAACCCCTCGTGACGGTATCCGTAAATCCGGCCGAGAAACCACCTTTCTCCCTGAAGGGCGACCGGATCGATAACTATATCCAGCAGGACGAAAAGGAATGCGCCAAGAATCAGCGTCTGCCAGGAGCGCCGTATTCGAGATGTTTCGAGCGTGATTAGATTCCCGGACCAGAGAGTTACCGGGCTCATAAGAAAAACGGCCAGCGAGTAACTGCAATAGGAAAGGAAAACATAAGAGAGGGAATCCATGAATGGGACCCCAAAAACCCATAGCTCCCTGTGAGCCGTGTTCTGTATGTAGAAATAATCCCCGTATGGAAACCCCCAGTGAATCGACGAAAATTCAGAAATCCATGCAAAAGCGTAGCCGAGCGGAATAAATGCCAGAGTCCTTTTCCAGCCGATATGCCGCCAGCCGGCAACAAGGTATACGGCAAAAAAAACAAAGACATAGGGGCGAAGAAGGATGGTTCCCCAGAGGAGTCTTAGCAGCTCATACATTCAGGTTCCATTTGAGCATCCGAAAAAGGTCCTTCAAACCCATCTGGCGCACGGTAGTGGGCTCGAACCCGCAGTGGACCATACACTGGGAGCACCGGGGGTCAGCGCCGGATACGTAATGGTCCCAATCGGTGCGATCCATCAGTTCGGCAAAAGTGCGGTAATGAGTATCCGTTATAAGGTAACAGGGGGATTTCCAGCCCTGTGAGTTGCGTGTTGGATTTCCCCATGGCGTGCACTTAAGAGATCTTTTTCCGGACACAAATTCCAGGTAGAGCGGAGTGCTGATTATCGGGAAGTCCTGCCCCCAGTTGCTGATCTCGCGGAATTTCTTCACGATTTCACTTCTGGTTAGAAAAACATCCGGAACGACCTCTTCGTAGCTGAAACCGGGAGCGACAAGAATACCGTCGACTCCGGCCTTTGTGAGCTGCTGAAAAAGCTTGGCAATATCCATAACCGAAGAGTCGCGGTAAACAGTAGTATTGGTGCTTACACGGAAACCTTTGGCTTTGGCGGCTTTTACCCCGGCAAGGGCCTTGTTGAATCCTCCCGGCTTTCCGATTATGGCATCGTGAACTTGCTCGGTCCCATCGAAATGGACGTTCCAAGTCAAGCGCGGGTTCGGCCTGAATAGCGATAGCGATTCCTCGAGCAACAGGCCGTTTGTGCAAAAATAGATATGCCTGCCGCGTGCCAGCGTTTCCTCGACGAGTTGCGGGGCTTGAGAGTAAAGAAGTGGTTCTCCTCCGGTAATGGTGACTACAGGCGTCCCTGTTTCTTCGATTGAGGTAATGCAATCTTCGAGCGACATTTCCTGGGAAAGGCTGTCATGATACTCCCGAATCCTGCCGCAGCCGGCGCAGGTCAGGTTGCATCGGTGAGTCGGTTCGAGCATCAATACGAGGGGAAACCGCTCGACTCCACGCAGTTTCTTCCCGACAAGGTAGCTTGTCATCGAAACGTAAAGACTGGCTGGGAAACGCATCAAAACCTCGATTCTCAAAAGCGTTAACTGGAACGGTTTTAGCCTCTACTGCTCACGGTTGCCGCCTCTATTGGCGTGTAACGTATCCGTTTTGCCTAAACCAGGCGATTGCCTCTGACAGGGCCGTTTCGACAGGCGTCTGTGGGAACCCCAACTCCCGTATCGCCTTGGATGGGTCGAAAAACATACGTTTTGCCGCCATTTTTACCCCTTCGTAAGGGACCAGCGGCTCACGCCCGGTAACCAACGAGACGAGATGGAGAATTCCGGCAAGCCACAATATCGGGAGATAGGGGAGTTTCACCCTGGGCGCTGGAACTCCGGAGATCTCTTCCAGCATTGCAAAGATTTCCGACAGTGTGAGATTACGGTTGCCCAGGATGTACTTTTCTCCAATTTTGCCCCGCTCCAAAGCCAGCCAGTGCCCTTCGGCAACGTCCCTCACATCGACAAGATTAAGACCCGTATCAAGATAAGCGGGCATTTTTCTGTTTAGAAAATCGACAATGATTTTGCCGGTCGGCGTCGGTTTGTGGTCTCCGGGGCCTACCGGCGTGCTTGGGTGGACGAACACCAAAGGCAATCCCTTATCGAGGAATTTTTCAGCCTCCCGCTCAGCCAGGAACTTCGATCTCTTGTAGTGTCCGACCATGTCATCGAGACAGACTGGAGTGTTCTCATCGGCTGGAGTTCCGTCCGAAAAAAGCCCGAGCGCTCCTACGCTGCTTGTATGCACCACCCGCCTGACTCCGGTCGCCAATGCGGCCTGCATGACGTTGAGCGTACCGGTTACATTGCTCTCGTAAATGTCGCGCGGGTTCCGAGCCCATAACCTGTAATCGGCAGCAACGTGAAAAACTGCCTCGGCCCCCGACATAGCGCTCATTACCTGGTCGGGATTGCGAATGTCGCCGATCTGCCATACAATGCCGGGCAGGTCCCTGTATTGAGCCGATTGTCTGCGGCAAAGCGCCCTCAGGCTCCATCCCTTGCGAATCAAGGCCGCTGCGACGTGATGTCCAACGAACCCCGTTGCTCCAGTTATAAAGGCTGCAGGCATCTTATCCCTTTTATGCTCCGGCTTTTCGACCCGCTTTCCTATAACAGAACGAGGCGCAATTGGAAACCCAAAGATAAAAAAGGTGGGCGTGGAGAAATACGGACGCGGAGAGCGGGTGATATGGAGTGGAAAATACGGCTTTGTTCAACTTACCGGCCGTTTGAACCGGAGTTCAGGGCTGTTAGCCATATAAGCGCGCAATTCCTCCAGGTCGGTAGTTTCCAGGCGGTGAATGATCCCCTCCCATCTATCCCTTATCCCCCCCTGTTCCGGGGCGCGGTCATTGAACAGGAAGCGGATATTCGAACAAGGGGCCAATGTAATTTCTCTAATCTCATGGAGCTTATTGCAGAGCGCCTCCGCAAATATCCCCACTGACCCGTTTATCACCTGCAGCGGCACACCGCTCTCAAGGGCTTTATCCAGATGCGCTCTGAAGCGGGTGAGGCATTGCGGAAGCATTGCCAGGAGCGGGGTTGTCCAATCCGTAAACGACCCTGTGGTCTCGATTATGACAAGACGTGTGGGTATAGACCTGGAATTGAATTGGATCACTTCATCGCCGTCATCGTAGAAAATCTTGCCGGTGAGCGGGCTCGCTCTGCCGAGTACGAGTGTGAAAGTTGCTGCGCCGCCGAGCAGGCGGGACAGACTTTTTATGAAATTAGGGTTTTTGTAGCAGGAGATCGGAATCTTGTCGGTGACAACACCCGAAATATACTGCCGCTCAAAGAAAAAGGCCGGGATCAGCCCCAATCCGGGGACCCGCTCATCCAGCCTTATATCGCTGTACGAAAGGATTGGAAACCCCATTTGAGCCGCGGCATGCAGTCTGTCGAAAATATAGTCGCGGTACTTAATTGTCTCGGTAACAGCTTGTTCCAGGGGAATGCCCATCTTTATCCGGTGAATGACGTCCCATTTGATGAGCCGCAAAATACGAATTGAATCCTGTTGGTCTCGGGTCGTCATTACCACCAGATAGACTTCTCTTTCCTCTCCCGAAGCCTCTCTTGTGCTCTGGGACTGCTCTATGCTCCCGACATTAATTGAGAGGAGCCCGCCTGATATTTCCCAAAAATGCGAGATCAGACCCTGGACGCGATGATGCACCCCGGGGTCGAACCTGAGCTTATCGCCAACGATGGACGCTCCGGGAAGCCATTTCACATTTAGATGAAATTCGGGGCTGAGGTGGAGCGCCCATTCTTCGATCTCTTTTTCGTTGATATCGAAGAGACGGCAGAACATGGTTGTTCGCCACACGGGGTTATGATAATCGTCCACCATCAGCTCGGCGCCGGCCGATTGGGCGAAATGAGATGCGAAACGGTCAAACGCTCTTTGAACTTTCTTTGCGCTTTCGGAGGCGGCAAGGACTTCGAGCAGACAGACAACTTCTTCGAGATCTGCGAAATCGAGACTGACGTCCGCAGGCAGAAAAAAGCTCAATTCGCGGACGCCCCAGCTATTTTCGCGTTGGAAAAGGTTTAGGATCTCCCTGAGTCGAGCGAGGGCCTCTGTGCGGTCCTGCTCGAGCAGCGCCCTGATACGGATGAATTCATCGTAAGTGAGGAACCTGCCTCCGGTGGGCGCATTATAATAAACGGTCAGTCCGGTGCTCACCTGCACCTTGCTTGCCTGCACGTGACAGCAAACTTCCTCTACGGATCTTGGGGTCGGAGACATTCGCCAGCTTTCACCTCGCTGGCGCAATTGCTTTCTAATCTCCGGAATATGCAACCCGGTGAACTGGATTCGCTCTCGGGGGAAGAACAACTGCAGTATCCGGTCCGCAGCAAAAACGCGTTCCATATCGAATGGATCGGACCGAACCAGGATCAACCCGCCGCGAATGAACAGCGACACCGCATCCTGGTAAATCTCGAGCCCACGCTCCTCGATTTCACGCAAATCTTTTTCGGGCGATCTCCGCTTGAGAAATTCGAGCATTAGCGAAGCGTGGTATGCATGAATGCCCCGGACGCTGACTATCGAGCGGTGTTTTGGAAATACTGATGCAATCGGACTCAGCAGGTCCCCTTTTTCGTCTGTCGCGAAAAAATCGGGACCAATAAAAGTTATACCCATTTTTTCGCGGGGTTCCAGTGGTCCTTGAACTACAATGTTTTCGGGCAAAAAGGTCATACCCACCGTCTAATCTGGAAAATACGGCCCCCTATAATGCTCCCAGGGCGCAAAGTATCACGGAATCCATATATTTTGTATAGTACAAACTCTTGAGGCAAGGTATTTATCACGGTGGGGAATATTATACCTTAGCCATATAATGCGAGGAGAAATCAAATGTGCCGATTCAAAATCTTTTCAGTTGTGGTGCTTGTACTGAGTGCGATCGGATTATTGAACCGGCCTGTCTTGGCTCAAACTTATATTAGACTCGGGGTCTATCTGCCAATGACGGGCGGCGTTGCCGCCTTTGGCAAAATGGAGTGGGCGGGTATACAGGTCGCGAACTCTATGGAGCCCGAAGTTTTGGGAAAAAAGATTGATCTCGTACTTCTGGATACAAGAAGCGAGCAGATCGAAGCATCCAACGCAGTTTCCATCCTTGTCGAGATGAAGGTTGCGGGCTTAATAGGCGAAGCTATCAGCGCCAATACCATGGCAGGCAATCCCATCTCGGAGAAGGCCCATATCCCGAGCGTCAGTCCCACGGCGACAAACCCGCTTGTCACTCAGGGCAAAAAGTACGCCTTTCGGGCCTGTTTCATTGACCCGGTTCAGGCTGAGGTCGCCGCAAGGTTTGTAAGAAATGACCTCAAAGCCAGGACAGCCGTTCTTATAATCGATCACGCCCAGGACTACAGTGTGGGATTGGGAAACTTCTTTGCGAAAGAGTTCGAAAAGCTTGGCGGCAAGATCGTTTCGAAAACATTCATTCAGACGGGCGATCAGGATTTCTCCGCTCAACTTTCCTCGATCGAGGCAAGCAAACCCGACCTGATTTATGCCCCTATCTATTATACCGAAGACGCTTTGCTGGCTAAACAGGCTCGAGATTTGGGGATAAATACACCCATTGTGACCGGCGACGGCGCTCAGGCTGACCAGTTAATCCAGATAGGGGGTAAGGCCGTGGAGGGAATGTATTTTACAGGCCATTTTCACAAGGATGCCGCAACGACTGAGCGCGCAAAAAAATTTGCGAAGCTCTACGAAGCCAAATACAAAGAGGAAATAAGCGCTTTCTCCGCCCTTGGGGCCGATGCCTATCTCCTTCTGGTTGATGCTATAAGAAGGGCCGATTCCACAGAAGGACCAAAGGTCCGGGACGCCCTTGCCGGCACTAAGGATTTCAAGGGGGTTTCCGGTTCTCTGACAATGGGATCTGATGGAAACCCAATAAAGAGCGTGGTTATCGACAAGGTCGAGAACGGGAAATTCGTCTATGTCACCACGGTAAATCCATGAAGGCGCCCCGCTGACGGCCCCGTCTCGCGGGCGGGCTGGCGGGCTGTCGAGAATGAGCGGGCGCCTTCCGCAGCCCTCCCGCCCACCCGCGCGGGATACCTTCCGCCTAAAAGCGGTAGAGGAATGACCAGATTAAGACCAGATTATGACCAGATTATCGCTAAGGGGTGCGCAATAGAAATGATGTTCTTCTGCTTAGTGTTTTACTTAGTCTCTCATACGAGGTGCACGAGCAGGTTAAGCCAAATACCCTGAAGGGATTGCATAAAGACGCTTCTTGTATACAACAGTCCATCAGATGAACCCGGCTGTATTATGTAACCCCTTCAGGGCAAAAAAACTGGTTTTTGTTGCGTAACAACCTGTCAAGCCTTCCGCCCTACGGCTATCATGCGGTGGCTCATGAAACCGTAATCGCCCTGATCCCTGTATGGAGAGAAGTCAGTTATTATCCTGACGGCTTCGAATCCGGCCTGGCCGAGCAGTTCGGAAATTTTCCGGGAATCATAGAAACGGATCGAGTAAGTACGGTCGCGGATTAGGCCTTTTTTTTTGCTCAGAACCATTTCGTGGACCGATACTGTATCGGCCTTCAGTTCGCGCCGGCGGCAGACCAGGATATCTTCGCCAATCTCGTGCCAGGCTTCGGATTTGAAATTGTTCCTTACGGCCTCTCCGTTGGCGAGGTCAATCAAAAGCCAACCTCGAGGGCGCAGCACCCGTTTGGCTTCGATAAGAATTTTGCTGTCAGCCGAAGGTTCAGGCAGATATCCCAGTGAATTGCCCATAATGAGCGCATGGTCGAAAATTTGGGAGGCGAGCCCGGTGCTCCGTGCATCGGCCAGTATGCAATCCATGGGATAATTGTATTGTCTTGCCTGAGATGCGGCGCGGTTGAGCAAAAATTCAGAGTAATCCACCAGGGTGCATCTGGTGAAACCCCGCCGGCTTAGTTCCAGGCTGTGCCGGCCTTGACCTCCGCAGAGGTCCACAATCCTGTGGGTGAAAAAGATCGGAAGCAATTGACAGATAAGGTCCACCTCTCGCTGGGTTATCTCATCATCGCAGACCGAGCGGGCATCGGTGAGCAGGTAGAACTCATCGAATATCGTTTTCCACCACTCGGGGTCCACTTCGATGGTCATGATGGCTCCGGACTCGCGCCGAAATCAAACAGTCCGTCTGAGGCTATAATTGCAGGACTGCCGCCCCAAGGCTGCATGCGAGCGATTTCAAGTTCTTCGTCTTCGATCTTGACAATCTCATCGAGTTCGCCGGAAAGCCACATTTTCTCCAACATCAGGCAGTCCGACCACAGAGCATGACCATAATCATTGAGTGACTGTATCTGACGGACGCTGATAACCCGCGGGCGCAGCGCTACTTTGATAGGCCCCAGCAGATAGGTAAACCGGTGCTCCACGGCCAATCTTTCCTGCATTCGGACAACCCCGGTCAGCTCACCATAGTTCATCCCCAGGACGGCCTCGTTGATGCGGTTCACCGCATCGCGGATAGTCATATCTGAGCGAAGAACGGCCAAGGGTTGAACGCCGCCCCCGCTGCCAACGTTTGTCGGGACTGCGCCATAGCGGCCAAGGAAGCCAAAAAGCCCGCCGGGGCCTACCATGCAGCGGAAGTCCGTTTGACAGCGCTCCAGGACCACGCGTCTTTGCTCCTGGTCCAATATCGGATTGTCTTCAGCCCATAATCCCAGCGGGACCTTTTTCTGAACGATGTAGCTTCCCTCCCGCAGCGCAAGGTCGATCGCCTCACGGGCGTCCGGGTTCACTACACCGACACGCACCCCTTTGCCGGAATAACCCCTTTCAGGCTTGAGGACCAACTCGCTCCAATGACGATATGTCCACTCGATCAAATCGTCAATCTCTTCACCCCCGGGCCCGACGGTGCGGCGTGCGTGGAACTGGCGCGTCCAGGGGGTTCGGTTCACAATCTCCGGGTGAAACCGGCCGCGGTGGACGCCGCCCACAACTTCAAACATACTTTTGACGTTAATCGGTTCCGTACCTCGAGGGTTGATCACGCGCTTTTGTCGTACAGCCTGCAGAAGCGGCCTCAGGTCATGTTTGCGGTGCAGGCCCAGCAGCACATCGGAGTTAAAATCCACGAAAATGATCGATACGGCTTGACCTCTCCAGCAGACTCGTCCATTTCTCAGTTCCAGTTGCCGGGGGCTCATCAGCACGCCGGTAATTCCATCAAAGGAGCTGAGGCGCAGGGCTAGATTGATATTCTCGGTTACATCCTCAAGGGTTTCTTCTTCAGCCACTACTGCAATCAAACCTGGATTTTTGCCTTCGCGGGCCTCATGGGCTTCGAGCAGCATTTTCACGAACCCGTTGACCGGAAACAGCAAGGGATGGTCAAAGTCCAGGTCGACCCCTATGGGTGTAATACTGTTGAGGGCTGACCAGACGGTCTTGCCGATGATCTGGGTGATACGCTGATAGTCCCATCCGCCGGGGCTGCCGAGGTTCCATTCGGAATGGTAGCCCGTAAAATCTTGCATTCCATGCACCTCCTCGGATGATAAACTTATATAATACACTGCTCGATGTGTGAGCGCGTAGCGCGGAGGCCGACCGCCCATTCTCGACAGCCCGCCCGCCCGCGAGACGGGGCGGGAGCGGGAGGCCTCGTATGATAGACTTATATAATACCCTGCTCAACAAAAGAATCGTCTCTTTCCGCGCAGCCATGCAGAACGCACAGGCATTAAACGTGGTGCGTTTGGAGGCAAGCCAAATGTTAAGCGCATCTGACAATGGTGTCAGGGTTTCGCTCTCAGTCCTCAGTCCTCAGGGAGCGAAGCGTAGTTCAGTCCTGATATCGTAGCGCGGAGGCCGACCGCAGGATAGGTCTATCACACGCAATGGGCGGGAGCGGGAGGCCTCGCACTCAATGCGGCCTATCCAGACGCCTGAGCCGTTTCTCGATCAGGTGAAAGGGCAATTCTCCTCCCTCGAGCAACAGCGCGTGGAAGGTATCATGGCCCATTTGACCGGCATAAGCTTCTCTTAGCCGCAAAATCTCAAAACGGCCTAAACTATAGCAGAGCTGATAGCCGGGATTGAGCCGAAAGCGATCGATCTGCCCCTGGGCCTCTTCCGGACTAAAGCCGGCTGTTGTCAAAAGTCTCATTGCATCCTCGGGGACGAGTCTTCCCGAATTCAACCCGATGTCAATCTGGCAGCGTGCGGCCCTCCAGAGCCGGCGTTTGCGGTCAACGAGGCGGTCAGTTGGGTGATCGGCATACCCGTACTCAGTCAGGAGGGACTCGACATAATAAGCCCAGCCTTCGTAAAAAAGAGGGGATTCAATTTGGCTTCGCACCGGATTTTCGAGCATTCTCCGCGTAAAATCCAGCAAATAGTGACCCGGAAAGGTTTCATGGGCGGTGAGGAACTTATACTCCCTGTGAAAACGTCTCCTGCGAAGCTCCCCGATTTCATGGCCCCTGTGGTGTTGCGCCTGTGTTGTGATGTAAAAAAAGTCCTTTTCCCTGCCGTCCTTCGTAAAGGCTGCGCTGAAGGAAGCAGAGCCGCGGACCGATTGAAGGTAAGTGGGCGTTTGACAAACCAGCGGCAGTCCCGGCGCAATCAGTCCCCTGAAACCGTTTGACTCAAAAAAGTGTTTCAGTCTTTCCATTTCACGCTGGTATAGCGTGATGGTATCTATTGCGCCTGCCTCCTCGGGACAGTAACCATGATACAATTCCCTCCAGGATTTGCCGGGCGCCAAATCTTTTTGCAGGCTTTCCAATTCTCTCAGGTTTTCCAACCATTCTTCAACGGCAATCTCAAATACTTCAGACAGATTTCGATCCGAGCCGAACCTGTCTCGCAAAGTTGTCTCGAGACTGTGAACTGAAAACTCCCTATCCGGGACAGGGCGAAGAGTACTCAGGTATGTGCCGAAGTCCCCAAGAGCAGACCGGGTCTGTTCATACGCAGGCGAAAGTCGCCCGGCATCCTCTGCGGTGAGGCGCTGCGCCGTTTCGCGCAAATACCTGCGACAGTCGTTCAGCATGGCGAGCGCGGCCTGATGAAAAGTCTCGGGCACGCGATCGACATTCCGGGCGGCCTGTTGGAACAGGCCGGGAATTGCACCGAGGCGGGCCAGCGTTCTTTCTATCCTCTCCTTATGACTGCCGGCCGGTTTGCTGATAGCGTGATCCAACCCTATGAAAGCTATTTTCAAATATAGCAGCGGGTTGTGCCGCCACAAACGGTTTTCCTCCAGTTCGATCAGGATGCCGGCTATGCTTGAATTCAGCAATTCCAGGTCTATCCGTCTCTCGAGGTCGTCCTCGCCTGCGGCAAGAAGATCGAAATCTCTCCGGAACTCCCTGAGAGTGAAAATACATTCTTCGATAAAGCCGGGATCGAGGATTTCCATCCGGTCGTAATACCGGCCCGCCGCTTCCGATCGAGGAAGAAAGTGGAATTCATCACTGGCGCACATTACGGGAAATGATCTTGCCAGGTAGTCAAAATAGCTTTCAATCAATTTCTCCTGAGACTCCGGCATTGAAATGCTCCATTTTCCGTAAAGCTGGTTTCTTTAGTTTATGATACCACTTTTCGAAAATGGAAGAACCGGCGGTTATGACCCTTGATATCATGATAACCGGGCAGGTGTTGGTGAAACTCTATATGGGGGGAATACGCCGGGAGGCAATTTCAGCGGCAGGAGCGAGGGGGCCTCTCGGCCCCCCCCGACCAAAATCCGGCGGTGTTTTATTAAAATAACAGACAGAAAAGGCCATCCGGATCGAGTAATCACTTATGGCGCCGCCAGATCCCGAACTTGCTCCATATCCAGAGGCCGATCCCGAGGGAATTCTCTGTTCGACCCCAGGGCGGTTCCATTTCGCCATTGGAGGGAAATGCTGGAGCCTCATATCAGCAAGTTTGACGTTTTAACGGAAGTTATCAGCGTCGAACGTGATCGCCGCAGGCAGTCCGTTGCGCGCCGCCCCCAGTTGGATGCAAACGGCCGCGGCGTCGGCCGGCGTCGTGTACTGCACGGGGAAGGTCGCGAAGTCGCCGGTGCTGTTTTCTTGAAAGTAACTGAATCGATCTTCTCCGCGAATCGCCGAGGGTTCACCGTTGCTTTGAAAGTATTCGATCGCGACAAACACCTGCGGCCTCGAGCTCGGGGAGCCGTTGGGGTTCGGGTCGCCGGTCCAATTGAACCTCAGGTTCCCCGTGGTCGTGTAAGTGGTGTTCGGAGCAACTAAAATGCTGGAGCTGGTTGCAGTCACCGTGTCCGAGGCCCCGCTGCCGGTTACGAGTCTCAGCGAGTACTGCCCGCGGGTCGCAACCTGCGGCTCGTTGGGCTCGCCCGCCAGAAAATACCGTATTCCTGTTCCGCTTCCTGCGATCGTCCAACTTGCGGGTGCGCTCGTATTGCCGGCCACTTCGAATGAACCGTTCGGGATCGACCACAGATGAAAGCCGCCCATGTCCACGATTTGTTTCTCGACCGGGTTATAGGTGACGGAACCGTGCAGTTTGACTGCATCTGTGAAGCTCGGATTTTTGTCCTCGTATGCGACGTCGTGCGTCCACACCCAGAAGTCGCCGCCATCGACCTGGTATTTCTGGAACACCACGATCAGATTCTCCCAGGCGTATTCGGTCGGGACCACGCCCGTCGGATAACCCGCGCCCATCTCAGGCGCAACCAGCCGCGAAGCATAGCCTATGCGCGCACGGATCGAGGCAAGCGTTTCATCCGCCCAGGCGTAGGGACCCGTCTCTGTACAAGCAAGGTATCCCGCCCCGTCGCACTTGTTGTGTTCGTAGATGGAAAGAGCGTAGGTCTGCTGGTCCGCAGGAATGTTCAGGTTAGTGAAAATTTGCTGCATGACTGTTATCGGGCTCCACAGATGTCCTCCGTCGGGCCCACCCGGACATGTGGCGATGTTTTCCTCCTCATAGTAATTTCCCGCAGTCTCCTCTGCCGAGAGCTTGTTCGCAGGAATTCCAAGTGTTGTTATCGCATACCCGATCGCCCACTGTACGTACGTAGCGTAGACGGAATAGGGGCCCCACCACAGTGGCGGCTCTGCCGGAATCCCGCATTCATTTGGAGGTTCGTTGCACCCCGTCGAAACTGTAAGTGTGTTGCCCTCGAACACCACCAGCTCCAGGGCAGGGTGGTCCTTGATCGCGTTGAGTATCCCCCCGAGCCACAGCTCTGAGTTAGTGCGAGGCAGTTCCTCCATGTGCACGGTGACGAGTCTCAGCATGACCTTCATGCCTTTGCTCTGAACAAGGTCGAAGAACGAAACGAGATTAGTCAGTTGGTTCGAGGTGGGTTGAGGCCAGAAAAATCCCAAGATGGGGCACATATAGCAGGTCGGGAACCCATTAGTACCAGTGCAGGTGGCATTCGACGCGATGTCCGTCGAACGGAGCTCGAGCGTGATCATGTTCACGCCCATCGCAGACATCAGGTCCAACTGATCTGACGCCTCGTTAGGGTCTGTGGGCTGGTCGCAATTCCACGTGGCGTCGTCGCAGCCTCCGATGAAGGTGCCGGCGTAATCACCTCCGTATTCGACGAACTTGCCGTTGTCGAAAACCTGCACGTAAAGGCCGCGCACAGGCAGCAAGTACCGTCCGGCCGGTACTGGGGATGCGCTGTTGGAAGGAGACGATGCCGGGCCGGTCCCCATCGCGTTGGTCGCATTTACGGTGAATGTATAGGCAGTGCCGTTGGTCAGACCTGTCACCGTGTGAGTTGTTACAGTTGTTCCGGCGTTGGCGTCCACACCGCCAGTGGGACTCGATGTAACGGTGTAGCCCGTTATCGGGCTGCCGCCGTTTGATGCAGGGGCCGTGAAGCTAACCGTGGCCTGGGCGATGCCGGCTGTTGCCGTTGCTCCTGTCGGTGCGCCCGGCACTGTGGCTACTGTGGCTGGCGTTACACTGCAGCTCACCGGCGTCCAGCCGCTGTAAGGGCCGTAGACTATGGAGGTTATATAATTATTGGAGCTGTTGAGGGTCCAGATGGATGCAGATCCTCCCGTTCCCGCCCAGACCAGGGTTCTTGTTCCATCGGAGTTAGAGCTGTAGCACACCGGCGTCCAGCCGCTGTAAGGGCCGTAGACTGTATCGGTTGTAAAATTATTGGAG
>JBEKTT010000073.1:0-26147 GCA_049515795.1 Syntrophobacteraceae bacterium | reverse complement strand
CAAGGTGAAGTAGGGCGAAGCCCCGCGAAGCGAGACCTTGACACCATTTTCACTTTATTTCCTGATGCGCTCAACATTTGGCTTGCCTTCAAACGCACCACGTTTAATGTCTGTACGTTCTGCATGGTTGCGCGCACGGTCGCCGCTCTTATCATGTCAGGGGCATTTTTTTCGAGAAAGATGTTATATAAGTCTGTCATACGAGGCCTCCCGCTCCCGCCCATCTCGTGCGCGAGACCTATTTTGCGGTCGGCCTCCGCGCTACGCGCTCACACATCGAGCAGGGAGGCCGGGCAAGCCCACTTCACAAGGTGAAGTAGGGCGAAGCCCCGCGAAGCGAGACCTTGACACCATTTTCACTTTATTTCCTGATGCGCTCAACATTTGGCTTGCCTTCAAACGCACCACGTTTAATGTCTGTACGTTCTGCATGGCTGCGCGCACGGTCGCCGCTCTTATCATGTCAGTGGCATTTTTTTTCGAGAAAGATATTATATAAGTCTGTCATACGAGGGAAAAGAGATGGAAGATACGAAAGGTTTTGCGAAGATCACGGCGGAGGAGTTGTACGGCAAGATCGGCCGGAAGACCGATCTGATCATTATTGACACCTTGCCAAAGGAATTATTCGAGAAGCGGCATCTGCCAGGCGCCCAAAATGCCTGCGTCTTTCAAGTTGTCTTCCCCTTGGAAGTGGAGGCTATCGTGCCCGATCGTGACCGGGAGGTTGTTCTATACGGCTCCAGCAGGGCTTCCCATGATTCGGTCACTGCAGCCGAAAAGCTTGTGCGGCATGGGTATTCGAAAGTGTTTGTTCTCACCGGAGGGCTGGCTGCCTGGAGAGAAGCCGGATATCCTCTAACGGGTAATGATCCGGATGCTGCAGATGAGGACGATCGGTGCAGATTGGACGACCACAGCTACACTGTCGACATCGAACGGAGCATTATCGAGTGGACCGGGCGCAACCCAAACACGACTCACTACGGCACATTGCGTCTGCTGAGGGGCGATATCACGATACGGCAAGGCAAGTTAAAAGGAACTTTCGAGATCGACATGCAGTCGCTCAAAAATCTGAGCCTGGAAGGTAACGAATGGCAGCCGGTCCTCATTGCTCACTTAAAATCGGATGACTTTTTCTTCGCAGAGAAGTTTCCGGCAGCCCGGTTCACGATTGACTCGGCCCGGAAAATTAGTGAATCCTTGACTGCACCCAATTTCGAAGTGGAAGGCACACTTGAACTGCGTGGAGTGCGTAACGGCATGAAGTTTCTCGCGACTATCGGCAATCTGCCCGATGGTGGAATAACCGCCGAAGCGCATTTTGACTTTGATCGTACGCAGTGGAAGATCATCTACGGATCAAGCCGCTATTTTGAACATCTGGGCATGCACGTGGTTTTTGATCCTGTCAGCATAGCGTTGCGCGTGGTAGCGAGGTAGTGGGGAAGGGGTCAGCTTATCCACCCCGCTACGCTCCTTCATCCACCCCGCGACGCTCTTTGGCCAGCCCTTGAAAATGGAAACTGGCAGGAAAGTGGAAGAGTCATTATACTATGCCTTTCTAACTTCAAGGACTGACCCGCACAATTTCATGATGGAGAAAAGAACATGAGGATCAAATGGCTGACAATACCCGCAACGCTGCTTTTTCTGATTTGCGTGTCGCAGTGCCGGCTTCCAGCGCTGTTTGCGGGTGACACCCCCGCCGAAGGCGACATGTTTCCCGAACTTAAGCTCCCCCTTCCTCAGGAAATGCATGACAGGGAATATCTTAAGGTCTCCAAGGACCCGTTTCTCCTTTCCAAGGTTGATTCGAAAGTGCTGATCGTTGAAATTTTCAGCATGTACTGCCCCCATTGCCAGAAGGAAGCACCAAATGTTAATGCGCTCTACGAAGCAATTACAGCCAAGCCGGGGCTAAAATCGCGCATCAAAATGCTTGGGATCGGCGCAGGAAATTCATCATTCGAGGTAGACGCGTTCAAGGACCACTTCAAGATAGAGTTTCCGCTCACTACCGACGAGGCTCTGACCGTTTGCACGCAACTGGGCGTGACAGGAACTCCTCATTTCTTTGTGCTTTGGAAGAAACCCGGCGGCTGGAAGGTCGTGTATTCGAAGGCGGGGACCATCGGAGACCCCAAGGCTTTTCTGGAACTGGTACGCGCCAGGACCGGCATGGGCCATGGTAAATAGCCGCTTATAATTGAAAGGATATATCGGATGAGCAAAATATATGTAACTTTCTCAACTTTTTTCTTTGCGCTCATTTTGTGCGCTACAGCTTTTGCCGTATCTGAACAGTACCAGGGAAGGATATACCAGCCTGGTAAACTTAAGGCTATTGACAGCGAGTCAGTCCTGAAAGTGGGGGACAAGGCGCCTGATTTCACGTTGCCATCCCTTTCCGGTGGGCCTGTTTCACTTAGCTCTTTCGCCGGAAAGAAAAATGTCGTGATATCTTTTGTACCCGCCGCGTGGACCCCTGTCTGCTCGGAGCAGTGGCCGGGGTACAATTTGTTGCGGGCCTCTTTCGAAGCAAGAAACACTGTAATGCTCGGGATTACGGTGGACAATATTCCGACTCTTTTTGCCTGGACCACCGATATGGGAGGAGTCTGGTTTCCGGTCCTCTCTGATTTCTGGCCCCACGGCGAAGTAACCAGCAAATACGGAGTGCTCCGCTCAAACGGCGTTTCCGAACGTGCACTTTTTATAATCGACCGGAAGGGCATAATCAGGTACATCGACGTCCACGACATAAACGAGCGGCCGAAAATGGAAACTCTGATGTCTGAACTGGAAAAACTGAATAACTGAACCGGGCGGGCGAAATCTCTGTGTGGAAGTGGTCAGCACTTGAAAATGGAAATTGGCGAGGGCCCAGGGCTGACCCCTCACAATTTTCTAATTTCCAGCAGGGTGATGAAAAAGGATTGGAATTCCCACACCAGGGCGGAAAACCCTATACACGTCCCACGGCGAAAGCCGGGGTCCAGTGTCTTTTGCTTTAAAATCAATTAGTTGGGAAACAGCCTGGATTCCGGCTTCCGAGGCTGTGTCCTAATTCAGTAATGCCCGGGCAAAATCCCGCGGGACCAAGTTTTGCTTCCGGCTTTTGTAAAGGGGATCGAGGGGGATTTCAAGTGTCTATGTAGTATCGGAAAATCACAATCCCCCCTGCCACCGTTTAGGGGGGAATACGAAAAGTATTACGTTTGCGACACAGTCTCTTCCGCCGGAATGACGAAATCATTAGCAATTTCCAGGCGTTTTTCCCACCACAGAACCCTTTTTCATCACTTTGCCAGGGCTGACCGCTCACGCACATGGCGCGATGTGACGATAGAAATCGACGGCCGGCAGTTGGCTTTATTACAAGCTATTCGCAATCACGATTCCATTCGCTACGCAAAGTGCACATCCGTAAGTTTCATTCTACGATATTAAGGAACTCGACCTCAACAATACAATTGGAATACGATTGGGCCGGTTTTCAATTACCTGAAAATCGCGGACCATATAAAGCCGGAAAACTACGAAAATCACAGCTAACAAAGCGTTGCAGCCGACTGCCTGCGCGGCCTCTCCGGTCGGATCTCACCTTCAGGCAAGGAACTATGATGAAAAGAAGCCTATAGACATCCGGGCTTTTGAGTGCTTTTCTCCTTTCCAACCAACTTCATATAGGATTAAGATAATTGGGCCGGAGAGGGGACAAGGGTCGCCTCCCAATCGAACGATGAGGGCTGCGGAAAGCTAAGGACAAGGCGCCCTGCGAACGCCCAACGCGATTGACTTCCGCCTAAAGGCGGTCTCAATCGATATGGCATTTTCTTGCTCGTGTTGTTCATGAGTCTGTCTTACGAGGATTTACGAAAGATCCAAACTTAAGAACTGAGCAGACCCAAAGTTCTTTATGCTCTCATAGCCGAGTCCTTTGCCAATGCCGGTAAATTCCCAGCTTATCGAACTGTGTGGATCATTCGCGCAAAGCGTCTACACTACTTGCTTGCGGAGGCGGTGAGACTTCTGCCCAACCACGAGAAGTTAAGTCTGGCCATTTACGATGCGAAAAGACGCACAGCCGATCATATTTGCATGATGATGGGTATTACCAAGCCTGATCTCTATAAATACATCGAGGCTCAGCGGAAAGCTAAATCAAAACTGCAGGTTTCTGTTCAAATGCCCCCGCTGGTCCAATAGGTGAAACATGAAAGAGAATCCATATTCGCATGGAACCGCCCTGGCATCTTTCATAGCGATTCTCGGAATTGCCGCCGCATATTTTGCGCTGGCGAGGCTTTGCTTGCTGCTGGCCATTCCCCCCGGCTATGCATCAGCCATATGGCCTGCGGCGGGCTTGGCATTAGCAGCCGCCCTCCTGTGGGGTTATCGGGTCTGGGTTGGCGTCTGGCTTGGTTCGTTCGCTGCCAACCTGTGGACCGTTCTGAATGCCGGCAGCGCCATTCTGTCGGTCTCGACAGTATTGGCAGCGGTAATCGGCTCCGCCGCCGCCCTCCAGGCCGTGTTTGGCGCTTATCTGATCTTCCGCTTTGTGGGATGCCCGCTTAACCTCTACCGGCTGCAGGATGTAGTCAGATTCTTGTTGTTGGGCGGGCCGTTGAGTTGTTTGGTGAACGCGTCCATCAGCGTGAGCTGTCTGTGGTTGGCGGGCGCCATTTCTGTACATGACTTCTGGTTCAACTGGTTCACCTGGTGGGTAGGTGATGCCACCGGCGCAATGCTGCTCACTCCGGTCGTATTGAGCCTTTCGGTAAAGCACGGAGAGATCTGGAAACTCAGACGGAACTCAGTCGCCCTGCCGCTCTGCCTGCTCCTCTTCCTGATAGTCTCCCTTTATGTATTCGTAAGTCACAAGGAACAGCAGCGTATCGAGAACGAATTCAAGCTAAAGGCTGGAATGATCGCAAGTCAGACAAAAGAGGAGTGGGATGCCCACCTCGATGCCCTTTGTTCGGAGGCGGCTTTCTTCTCAGCCTACAGCCAGGTTGACCGTGATAAGTTCAGAGCGTTTTCACGATACTGGCTTGCTCGTCACCAGAGCATTCAAGCCCTGGAATGGATACCCAGGGTGCTGCATGCGGAACGCTCGGGTTACGAAAAGGCGGCTCGACGCGACGGGTATCCCGACTTCAGGATAACGGAAAGCACGAAACAAGGCCTGCTGGTAGAGCGCACGCCACAGCCCGAGTACTTTCCGGTCTATTATGTGGAGCCTTACGAGGGAAATGAGAAGGCGCTTGGTTTTGATCTCTCGTCGGACCAGAACCGTATGAGTGCTTTGAACCAGGCGCTCATGACCGGAAAACCGGTTGGAACCAGCCGCATCACTTTAGTGCAGGAAAAGGCTGACCAGTATAGCTTTTTAGTCTTTATGCCGGTCTATGGCCGCAAAACTTCTAACCCTGGTGACCAAGAGCTTCGTGAAGCCCTCAGGGGCTTTGCTCTCGGCGTTTTCCGTATAGGGGATGCCATGCGTGTCGTGGTTGGTGAGGCAAAGACGCAGGGTATTCGGCTTCAGCTCACCGACTTGACGGCTGACAAAGGAGAACAACTGCTCTATGACCTCATGCCGGCCACGCCGGCCGGGGATGATTCTAAAACCACAAGCCAAAGCGTAACCTCTGTTGCACCCTGGCTGGCAACCACCCTGGAGATCGCCGAGCGGCGCTGGCAGCTCTCCTTTTCTCCCACAGCAGATTACTTGGCTAAGCACCGGTCTCTTCAAGCATGGAGTGTACTGGTAGGTGGACTCATTTTTGCCGCCGGTGCCTGCGCCCTTCTCCTTGTAGTGACTGGTCGCACTGCACGGACCGAGGTTTTGGTTAGTGACAGGACCACTGCACTCGAGATGGAGATTACCGAACGCAGGCAGGCTGAAGATGAGCTGCGCAGATCGCAACGGCAATTGGCTGACATCATTGAATTCTTGCCGGATGCAACGTTCGTCATCAATAACGCAGGAAAAGTTATCGCCTGGAATCGCGCCATGAAAGAAATGACCGGAATCTCGAGGAGTAAAATGATTGGCAAGGGCGATTTCGAGTATTCCTTACCTTTTTTCGGAGACAGGAGACCGTTACTGATTGACCTTGTGTTTGCAAGTGAAGAGAAGAAAATGGAGTACTACGACTCTGTTTCAAAAGTTGGTGGCTCTATCGTTGCCGAAAGTTATGCGCCGGAGACATATGGAGGAAAGGGGGCATACCTTTGGGGTGCCGCAACCGCCCTGTTCGATGACCAGGGAAATGTCACCGGTGCGATAGAAACCATGCGGGATATCACAGAACGTAAACAGGCGCAGGACGAGCTGTTCAATTCGCGTCAGATGCTCCGGTCAGTCTTTGACAATATCCCACAGCGGGTGTTCTGGAAGGATCGAAGCTCGGTATTTGTTGGCTGCAACAAATCTCTCGCCTTGGATGCCGGCTATAAGGACCCAAGTGAGCTTGTGGGCAAGACTGATTATGAGCATGCCTCAGCAGCAACTGCTGACCGCTATCGGGCCGATGATCGTGAGGTGATGGAGAGCGGGAGGTCCAAGCTCAATTATGAAGAACCGCAAATCAGGCCGGATGGTAGTCAGGCTTGGCTGATCACCAGCAAGGTGCCCATGTATGACCAGGACGGCCAGGTGATTGGTGTGCTTGGGACTTACTCAGACATTACGGAGCGCAAGCTGGCCGAAGATGCGTTGCGCGAGAGCGAGGAACGTTTCTCCAGGTTCTTTCGCTCCACTCCTGTTGGCACCAGTATCACCCGCTTGAGCGACGGCCAATTTATGGACGCTAATGATGCGTTCCTGGGCTTATCTGGCTACACACGCGAGGAGACCGTCGGCCACAGCGCGTTGGAGCTTGGACTGTGGGCTAATACTGAAGACCGGTCTAAGATGCTCAAGACACTGGAAGAGCAAGGCAGGCTACAGGACTTTGAAACCCTGTTCCGCAGGAAATCCGGTGAGATCATGGACGTGCTTATCTCGGCGGAGGTTATGGAGATGGCCGGGCAGCAGTATATGTTGGGCCTTACGCATGACATAACCGAGCGCAAGCGAGGAGAGGAGGAAAGAAAAAAACTTGAAGAACAGCTTTTCCAGGCCCAGAAGATAGAGTCAGTGGGGCGTTTGGCCGGCGGCGTGGCGCACGATTTCAACAACATGCTGGGCGTGATCATCGGCCGGGCGGAAATGGCCCTGGGACAAGACGTTTCCCCTGACAAACTCCAACACCACCTCGAGGAGATCCTCAAAGCGGGCCTGCGTTCAGCGGCCCTTACCCGGCAACTGCTGGCATTTGCCCGCAAACAGACCGCCGTCGCAAAGATACTGCATTTGAACGACACGATCTCGGGCATGCTGAAGATGCTGAGGCGGCTGATCGGCGAGGATATCGACCTCCTCTGGGTACCGGGACTGGATCTGTGGAATGTCAAAATTGATCCTTCCCAGGTTGACCAGATTCTGGCCAATCTTGTGGTAAATGCCCGCGATGCCATTTCCGGAGTAGGCGCGGTCACCATGAGGACCGAGAACGTTGTGATCGATGATTCCAAGAGGGCCGAGACCCTCGAATTCATTCCCGGAGAATACGTCCTGTTGACCGTGAGCGATACCGGAACGGGTATGAGCCGGGAAGTGTGCGAGATGATCTTCGAGCCTTTTTTTACCACCAAGGAAATGGGCAAGGGAACCGGGCTGGGATTGTCCACGGTCTACGGCATCGTTAAACAAAACGACGGCTTTATTTGTGTTGCCAGCGAACCGGGGAAAGGAACCACGTTTAAAATCTACCTGCCGCGGTTCGAGGTTGAAACCGAACAGGTCCCGTCTGAGGAGATTACCGTCAAGCGCCTGACAGGCACGGAAACCATCCTGCTGGTTGAGGACGATGAAGCGATCCTGGACCTCGGTAAGACGATTCTCGAAAATCTGGGCTACACGGTCCTTGCGGCGCAGGCTCCTGCGGACTCCATACGTATTGCCGAGGAGCATCCTGGAGATATTCACCTGCTGATCACGGACGTAGTGATGCCGGAAATGAACGGCCGGGAACTTGCAGAACAGCTAAGCACCATCCGCCCTAACCTCGAGTGCCTTTATATGTCAGGCTATACCGCTGACGTGATGGCACATCGCGGCATTCTGGACAAAGGACTAAATTTCATTCAGAAGCCTTTCGGCAGCGATGATCTTGCGGTAAGAGTCAGACAGGTGCTGGACCACTTGGAATAGACGGCTCAAAGACCGTGCCGGCAATGCTCCTATTTCTTAACCGGACTTTTAGGCCGGTTCTTTGCAGATATTTTAGATCATTTCCTCAGCATGCATTTTTGCGCGCCACACAGTGGTTACGCAGTTCCAACTCAGCTCCAGAACCTTTAATCCCTGCTTTGGGCTTATGTCCACTCCAGTTCGACTCGCGCCGTTCTGCGGCGATTATGAGGGTCACATCTTCACCCATTGACCCATTCGCGTGGTTTGGTTCTTTTCCCCGCTGCCTCTTGCGTTTCCGCTTCCGGTTGCCCCGTTTTGCAGACCCAACCTCCTCAAGGTATAATACGCCTGACTAAAATGAATTAGGGGATGAGAGACTGAGGTTTTATCCGTGTCTATCCGTGTCTATCCGTGGTTGGAATCGAGGAATTCGATTTCTCACTGCTCCTCGCGCAGCGACAGAACGCAGGAGGAATTATTCTTTTCTGCTCGCCGCTCACTGCTCACTAATAGGTCCTGCGGTGAAAGCGTCCCTCGATTGACACCAATAAGAATGATTACTAACGTCTATTACATGCCTGATTACATGGCATAAAGCGGTCGGGTAGAATTGAACCTTCCAATCCGCATCTCCGGCAAAACTTCGACTGGAGAGAATGTCTCTCCGGGAAAGGGAACGGGGGATAGGATTAGAACAAAGAGGTTAATGGTAAATGCTCTTAAAGCAATGTGCCGAACGTTGGCATTTTGTCAGGCGCAGTCGATTTGTCTCCCTTGCGATACATTCACAACCTGTTCGCTCGCGAGGGTAAAAATTTCTTGGTGGCCGATGAGAAACCGGATGGTTGCAGGGTAGTTCTTTCCCTCAAAAATTGCCGGCTGTCTCTGGAGATGGGATAAAGGAGCAACAATGTTTATAGCTCGTTCACAAATTGGATTGATGAGCAAGCGTTTCATTTCCAAAACGCTCATCTTGGTGGTTTGTCTTTGTTTGTGGGGCTTACCGGCTATAGCGGCGGAGGATCCGCAGGCAGTGGTCAAAAACGGTACGGAGCAGGTCCTCAAAATACTCCAGCAGTACCCTCAAGATACCAAGGCCCGAAGGGACCAGATTCGAGCGGCCGTCGAGGGATACATTGACTTTGAGGCGATAGCCAGGCTCGCCGTGGGACGACGATGGAGCACTGTGCCCCCCGAAAAGCAGCAGGAATTTACGCAGGAGTTAAGCAAGCTGCTCTTTAACACATACATGGGAGACATCGAAAAATATGCTAAACAAAATATCACTTACAGCCACAGGGAAATATACCCGGGTTATGTCGTCGTCGAAGCCCATGTAGGAGACCAGAACCTTGATTATTACCTCCACCTCAAGGACGGGAACTGGAAGGTATACGATGTCGGGATCGCGGGAATGAGTCTGGTGATGAACTATCGCGAACAGTTCGACCCAATATTGGCGAATAACTCGTTCGACCAGCTGTCGATGATATTGAAGCAGAAAATTGATAAGCTGTGTGGATTGGATCGTTGCTAGTACATTGTCAACTAAGTTAGTTTATGATATGTTGCCCTCCTGAGGGGGGGCAACCACTATGAAAAAACAGTACCAGATACAGCTCACAGATGAGGAACGCAGAGAGCTTAAACGCCTGATTGAGAGCGGGCGCAAATTGGCCAGGAAGATTACACGAGCCCGCATTTTGCTGCTGTCCGATACTGGGAAAACAGACAAGGAAATATCAGAAGCTCTCCAAGTCTGCGTGCAGACTGTACACAAGGTACGTAAACGTTTTTTCAACGAAAAATCCATAAACAGCCTGGAGGAAAAACCACGGCCTGGAAAACCTCCCAAGCTGGACGGTCTAACGGCGGCACACATAACGGCTCTTGCCTGCTCAGATCCGCCCGAAGGCCGAAATAAGTGGACACTGCGCCTGCTGGCCGATAGAGCGGTGGAGCTTGAGTTGGTCGACACCATTTCCCACGAAGGTTTACGCAAGCTCTTAAAAAAAACGAATTGAAGCCGCATCTGAAAAAGATGTGGTGCATTGGTCAAATAACCCCGGAGTTTATTTGGCGCTGTGTGTAATTTATCTTAAAACGCCTGGATTCCGCCCAGGATCGGGTCCGGGGTGACGTCATTCCGGCGAACGATACTGTGGCGCAAACGTAATATTTTTCGTATTTCCCTCCTTTTCTAAAGGGGTGCTGGGAGGATTGTGATTCTCCGATACTACATAGGCACTTAAATTCCCCTCGATCCCTCTTTACGAAAGGGGGAAGCAAAACCTGGTCCAATGGGATTTTGCCCGGGCATTACTGAATTGCGGCACAGTCTCTTTCGCCGGAGTGACGTCCATAGGGTTTTTCGCCCTGCGGCGGGCATTGCAATCCTTTTTCATCACCCTGATAGACGCGCCCAGAGATGGACCACGGCAAGAATGTCTCAGCAGTCCATACAGCTTACTCGTACATACATAATGGACGCATTATTACGATGTTAAAGTGAAGTATGCCAAGATAACTTTTTATCCTTTCGTCATACAAGGAAATTCAAAAATGATTACCCCTGTTATGAGTAATCAGGTACTTGCGGGATTCAAAAGGCTGATTCCAGTGTCCTGAGTCTAAGGTTCATAACATAATTGAAGTCTGGGAATTGAGCCAACGCCTACGTCACCCCGGCGGAGGCCGGGGTCCAGAAGTGACTGAATTTTATTAAAAATACTGGATTCCGGCCCCCGGACTAGACACTTCCGGGGCAGGCTTCGCCGGAATGACGGCCTAAGCACTCTGGACTTATGTAGTGGATCTCTAACTCAGGACACTAGGTGAGAAGTGTCGAAGTTGGGTTATAACAACCCTTACTGCGGCGATGTTATTATCCTTTCTTTTGCCGTACCGGCCCAGGCAAGTGTTGCCTGGGCCGCCCGAGTTTAGAGTTTAAGTCGAAATCAAATAAAGATCGGGTATCCTCAGCAGTGATCGCAATAGGGGAAGTATGCAATCTCAGGATAACCGCACGAATTGCAAAAGGAAATGCCGCAATTGTCACAACTGTAAGCAGCGAAAGGGGCCGCCACGATAGCAGCCGATACCAGCGCCGCTCCCTCAACTGTCGCCCCCGCTGCCACGAAAGGCGCGGCAAGCGCGTCGAGACCGCAGCAATCCGCCTCGGCCCTCGTTGTCCCAACGACCATGAAAAGAGCAAGAGCCAAACACGCTATAACCAAAGTTGATTTAACCTTCATTTTTTAACCTCCTTTAACCCAGTTTAATTACAACTCCTTACCTATCTATTTAAAATAAGGTATTATCGTTCGCGGATTTGTCCATACCTCTGACAGGAATTTAAGGAATAGATCCCGTCAAAACCAGAATATTAAATACATTCGCGTAGATAGCACAGCTAAAATGTTAGACTCTACTGGACAATATTTCTAATGACATTTTACGTCACGATCACACAGGCATATCAGGAAACCTGCTCATAACAGGCTGACTTTATTGCTGTTCTTGGAAAACCACAGTAGGGTCTTACACGTCACTATGCTCTAATATTCTGTTTTCACAGGTTTTTCGAGATATTTTGCGCGAGATTTCTTAAATTCCTGTCTGACTTTTAATTCCCCTCTACTGCATTTGTGCGACAAAGGACATTAACGGTGGGGACGTTGCCTGGCGATTTCAGGGGCGGCCTGACAAATGCTTCCGCAAACTTTTTTGAAGATCGAAGATCTTGTCCGGATAACCAACGAATTGGCGGCGTTCTTTCCCGGCCGTCTGCGTGCGTGCGCTCGAAAAGTGCGTTACGATCGGATTGAGGAATTAAGGGATCGAGGAATTAAAGGATTGAGGGATTTAGGAATTTAAGGATTGAGGGATTTAGGAATTTAAGGATTGAGGGATTTAGGAATTTAAGGATTGAGGAATTTAGGAATTTAAGGATTGAGGAATTTAGGAATTTAAGGATTGAGGAATTTAAGAATTTAAGGATTGAGGAATTTAAGAATTTAAGGATTGAGAAATTTAGGAATTTAAGGATTGAGAAATTTAGGAATTTAAGGATTGAGAAATTTAGGAATTTAAGGATTGAGGAATTTAGGAATTTAAGGATTGAGGAATTTAGGAATTTAAGGATTGAGGGATTTAGGAATTTAAGGATTGAGGAATTTAGGAATTTAAGGATTGAGGAATTTAGGAATTTAAGGATTGAGGAATTTAGGAATTTAAGGATTTAGGAATTTAGGAATTTAAGGATTGAGAAATTTAGGAATTTCAGAATCTTACTGCTCCTCGTCTAGCGATAGAACCAAGAGGAATTATTTTTTTCTGCTCACCCTTCACCCTTCACCCTTCACTCTTCACTCTTCCTCTGTCCCGATCCAATCTCTCGCGAAAAAGCGCGGAATTGAGTCTTTCCTTTTTCGAATCGAAAAGCCGGTTGTTTTTCCTGCGCGCCTCTTTTGCTTCCGCAGCGAAACATTCCAGTATGCGCAGGTCCCCGGCTTCAAGCTCGCCCGCCCTCTGTTTTTGGTCCGCTTCGCAGAGCAGGGCAAGGATTCCGAAAGTATAAAGAGAAAGGGTCGTGATGCGGCGAAGCAGAAATTCCCTTTTTGCCGTTTGACCATGGGCTATACTCCTGCCATAGAGCAGCAGCCCGCTAAGAAGGAGGATTCTGGCGGCTTTGGCGCTTTTTTTCGCCTCGCGAAGCGTCTTTTGCATCACCCTTTTCTCGAAGGCGACGGGCCATCTCTCCCCTTTTACGAGAAGCTTCAACAGATCGAAGGCAAGACCAAGAGGCGAGCGGCCAGATTCTTTGAGCCGTTTTTGGATTTGGCGCATGCCCAAAAGCGCTGGATAAATCGAGTGCAGTTCGGTAGTGCCCTCGAAAACGGTCGTCACACGGAAATCACGCATCCGCTTCTCGTAGGGCAGGGTTTTCAGGTATCCTGCCCCGCCCGCCACCTGGAGAGCGTCATAGACGGCGTCCCATGCGCGCGTAGTGCCGAAGAGCTTGCAGTGGGAAGTTTCGATGGCCACGCGAACAAGCGGCTCACTCTGGAGAAGTCCGGCAACCAGATGGTTCATTGCCGAACTGACCGCCGCGCCGACCTCAGCACGCACTATCTTTTCCTGGACGAGCTGAAAGCTCTTGATCGGGACCTGAAATTGAATCCTCGAAGAAGCCCTTTCCAGCATGTCCCTTACCGAGACGCTCATCAGAGACGTCGAAGCGGCCCCCAGACCCAGCCTGCCGTAATTCAGCACTGACATGGCTATTTTGAAGCCGTCGCCAGGCCTGCCTAGGAGGTTCTCCTTCGGAACGCGGACGTTTTTGAACTGTATGGCGGCGGTGGAGCTGGCCCTGAGACCCATTTTGGGCATTTCTTTTCCAACCCGCACACCCTCCCACCCGGTCTCGACGATAAATGCCCCCATGAACCCCGGCCGCTTCGGGTCGAGCTGCGCAAAAACTGTCATGCCGCCCGCATAATTGGCGTTTGTAATGTAGGTTTTCTGACCGTTCAGCAAATAATGGGCACCATCCTCGCTCGCCAGGGCGGTCGTTTCGATGTGCTGAGCGTCCGATCCAACGTGAGGTTCGGTAAGTGCGAAGGCAAAAATCATCTCTCCGGATGCCGCCGGAGTAAGGTATTTACGTCTCTGCTCTTCGGTCCCGAAAAGCTGGATTGCTTTTATTCCTATTGAAAGGTGTGCGAGGAATGTGAAAGCAACGGAGATGTCGAGCTGCACCATCTCATCGACCACTCTATAATATTCATGCAGGTTAAGACCCTGGCCTCCATACTCGGTTTCGATACTTAGGCCGAAAAACCCGCTACTCCCCATTTTCCGCAAGAGATCTACGGGTAGAGCGCCGTCAGCTTCGAGCTTACCGGGTGGGTAATCTTTCAAAAGGTCCCGGTAGCGCTTAACAATCATACCTGCCTTCGCCTCGTCCACCTTGGGAGGGCTAACGCGGATAAGTTCGAGATCAAACTCGCCGTTGTAGATTTTCTCCATCAGCATGGTGTCCCTCGCTCACAGCTAACTTTACCACTAAGCCAGCGAAGTCAAGTCGCTAGATGCCTTTATTGGGTCTTCGCGTTTTCGCCAGGCCTTTTGTAAGCGTTCACCGTCTCTGCGGTGAGAATTTTTTGTCCGTGCGCCTCTGCTGTGAACTGCTTATTGTCTTTTGGTTGCAGCCCAAGGCCGCTCTGTGTTCTCAGTATAATAATCCGGTCAATCCGCTTACCGGCTCTAGCCGGAAGCTCTGTGGCGAACGGGTAGGACCTTTTACCTCTCGGCGTTCTTTGCGATCTTTGCTCTTAACCGCTGCCTGACGATCCTTTGGTATCGCCGGTTTTTTCCGGGGCAATGAAGCGAAGGGTCCCATCGGAATTGGTCACGTCATTGACTTTGCCGTCCCGGAAAATCACAACGGCAAAATCAAAGGACCAGCGATCTCCATGGATAGCGGTGGGCGTTCCCTGAGCGGCAAGCACTTCGTCAGGTGTGGAACCGATTGTGAAAAAATCTCTTGGCGATTCCGGGCCGGGTAGGGTGGAAGGCACCAGGCTCATTTTCAAGCTGCCGAAATAGTTGTCGTATTCCACAACCCGCCCGTTCTTGAACACAAGCTCAGAAAAGCCGTAAAACCACTTGTCCCTTTCGACCCGCGTAGGGGTTCCCTGGACCAGCAGGACTTCCTCTTCATTCGAGCCGATCGTGATGTGGGTGGGCGGGATGCGATCCTCGGAGACTCCGGGCTGCATGCGCACCCGCAGCGACCCGCCGAAATTATTGAACTTCCAGACGCGTCCATTTCTGAACTGTATCTCAGAAAGGCCGTAGGTCCAGGTTTGGCCCTGGACGCGGGATGGGGTCCCCTGGATAGCGAGCACTTCGGAGGTAGTCGATCCCAGGGTGAAAAAATCGTTCGGCGCCGTCGGCTGAGGCTGGAGGAGGGCAGGGGGCAAAACGAGAGAAGGGGTGGCCGTAAGATCGGTGGAAGATTGCGGACTGGTTGCTTCGGGTGGTTTCGGGCTGTTTGGGTCTTTTGCCCCGGGTGAGTGTTCGACAGCCGGCGGGCCGAGAGTTTCCGTATCGACCGCCTTATCCGGAAAAAACGAAGGGAGTTGCGTCAAAACGAAAACGGCTGCCGCCAATAGCAGGACAGGCACGACGATCTTTGCCCTGGAAAAGGTTCGGATATTGATTGCCGCCAGGATCCGGGCGGCGGGGGTGGCGTTAGCTTCTGTTCGGGGCCGTTGCGCGGCATGAGGGTCGGTCCCGGGGCTGGCGGCTCGCCAATCTGCACGCTCCGTGAGGGGTGGATTTTTTTTCCAGCTTGCGGAAATACGCCTGTACGCTTCGTCGATTTCCCTGAACTTTTTCTCGGCAAGCGCCCGGATTTCGTAAGGTTTGGAATGGTGGCGATCCGGGTGCCATCTCTTGACAAGCGTCCGATAAGCCTGCCTTACTTCAGAGGGCTTCGCGCCCGGTTCCAATCCCAACACTTGAAAATCGGCTTCTGATAAGACTTCGGGAGCCATAATCCGGAGTTTCCGTATAATTATGGGCCACGCGCACAGTTCGGCATCGCGCAAAATGTATGATAACTATATATCAGAGCGTTGAGGGGCAAAAGGGCGATTTTTACGCTTCACTTTATTAATATAGAAATTACTATCAATGTGCAGCAGAGGAACTATAATCTAAATAGCACCGTAACAGCGTATTGGCCGGACAGGACCCAAGGAAATATTTAAGCGCCCTGTCCCGGGGACCGATAATATCAAAGAGGCGGGAAACCGATGCTCATACTGACCAGAAAACCGGGCGAGTCAATTTTGATCGGCGACGATATAGAAGTTACAATCACCTCAATCGATCAGAACAAGGTGAGAGTGGGAATCAAGGGCCCTGCGCACATTCCTATATACAGGGAAGAGCTTTACAGGAGGATTCAGAAGGAGAACAGGGCTGCGGCGCTTATCGGCAAAGACGAGTTCGAAAGTCTGCTCGACATCTATTCCAGTGGTCGGCAAGGCGATGGTCCGGACCGGCAATGATTCCCTGAATTGTCACTCGAGGAGTTTTCATGCAGGTTAATACCACCCGTTTCGGAAAAATAGAGATAGCCGAAAAAGAACTGATCACTTTCCCCTGGGGGATTCCAGGGTTTGAAGAACTCAAGAGCTATGTCCTGCTGGAATATAAAAACGGCCCCTTCCAATGGCTTCAGTCAGTGGAGGAGCCCTCCGTGGCTTTCGTCGTTTGTGCACCTGACTTCCTGGGCATGGCATACTCCGCCCCGGATGCGAAAAAAAACCTGATTAACCTGGAACATGATGAGGATCTTGTCGTCCTCAATATAGTCTCATTCAATCGGGCACAAGGAGCCATACGCTTTCACGTAAAAAGTCCGCTACTGTTCAACGTTGCATCAAGGATCGGCTATCAATGGACAATGGAGGCCGATGAACTTAAAGGCCATCTCACAATGCCCTCCGGCGATCCTGGGCGAACAGAGTGAGCGGAGGATGATTTCTCACCGCCTCTTTTCCAAAAAAACGAGCCGCAGGGCCCCGAGGTAATAAGTCCGGCTCCGGATGACCTTCAGAGGAAAGGCCTTGAGAAATTGATCGATCCCTCCGGTGCGGGTAAACCGGACGAAATTTTTAAAGTGTTCTTTGCCCGCAATTCTTTCCAGAAGACCCAAAAGCGCCAGGCCAAAAGCACACCTCCAGTTCTCCGGGGCTGCGTAGTCGAAGACGATCAGCTTTCCGCCCGGGGTCAGGACTCTCAGCATTTCACCAGTTGTTCCCATCCTTGTCTCAGTCGCCATTTCATGTAAAGCCAGGCTGATAGTAACGCAGTCGAAAGACCCGGGGCCGAAGGGTAAGTTTTCAGCATTGCCGAGAAGGTGCGCAACGGCCGGAGGGCTTTTGTCGCGCGCCACTCCAAGCATTGCCGGTGAGAGGTCTATTCCGGTGACCTCGATCCCTGCCTTCGCCAGCATTATTGCCTGCTCTCCGGTCCCGCACGCTACATCCAGAATGCGGCATTTTTCTGCCTCCGCGCCTATGACGACGCCCTTCCGCGCGTGTCTTAGAAACGGCCCCACTAAGATGTCGTAAAATGGGGCGATCAGAGTATAGAAATCCACTTTTTGAGGGGGATTGTCCCGGTTAGTTTTGCTTTGCATTCGAATCCTCGTAGAATGAACTTATATAATACCCTGCTCGAAAAAAATGCGTCTGACATGCTAAGAGCGGCGACCGTGCGCGCAGCCATGCGGAGAAGCAGGACTGAGGACTGAGGACTGAGGGCTGAGCAAAAGCGGCGACCGTGCGCGCAGCCATGCAGAGAAGCAGGACTGAGGACTGAGGGCTGAGCAAAAGCGGCGACCGTGCGCGCAGCCATGCAGAACGCACAGACATTAAACGTGGTACGTTTGAAGGCAAGCCAAATGTCAGGCGCATCATAAAGTGAAGTTACAATGGTGTAAAGGTCTCGCTTCGCGGGGCCTCGCCCTGCTTTACTTTGTGAAGTGGGCTTGCCAGGCCTCCCGTAGCGACATGTGAGCGCGTAGCGCGGAGGCCGACCGCAGGATATGTCTATCGCACGCGATAGCCGGGAGCGGGAGGCCTCATGACCGGCTTGTGTTCGCACTGGACCTCTTCACCAACCGGCAGAATCAATGTAAGCACTTTAAAACCCCTTTTCATAAATCGTAACAGAATATACTATTGGCGAACTGTGCCCAGATCCTGCGGGCAGGCGCTATATTTCGAAAACAGGACCCGACTTTTTCGATGCTTTATTCTCGAACCTTTTTTTTCTTGGCTATAGCGAATCTGTCGTGCCTCTCCAGCTTCGGCGCCTTTTTTCTTTTTCCCCTCTTCATCACGGCCCATGGCGGAGATCAGGTCGACATCGGCATCATTATGGGAGTTTTCGCATTGTCTTCTGTCCTGTGCCGCCCATGGATTTCAAATATGATCGACAGGGTCGGAAGAAAGAAAAGCTATGCGGCAGGCTCGATGATCATGACGCTCATGCCTCTTGCATACCTGTTTTTCAGAGGCGCTCTCGATAATTTTTATCTTCCTCTAATTATGGTGCGGATCGTTCACGGGATTGGATTCGCGATTTGCATTACTGCCGTATTCACCTATATTGCCGACATAATACCCCATGAACGCCTGAACGGAGGACTCGGGATGTTTGGGATATCCGGGCTTATGGGGACCGCTCTCGGACCGGTTCTAGCCGAGATCATCATCCACAGGGCGGGATTCGACCTTCTGTTCATCGTTGCCGCCGCTATAGCCGGTGTGGGGTTGATAATCCAGTATCCACTGAAGGATACCTACGTTCCCCTGGTCAAGCCGGCTGAGTCCTCATTCTTTCTGGTCCTCCAAAAGAGGCGGGTTTTCTTGACAGCCGCCGTAGCCGTGCTTTTCGGGTTTGGGCTGGCAGCGGTAAACGGGTTCGTATCGCCGTATGCGAGCGAAAGGCGGATTTTTTTCATATCGCTCTATTACATCGCATACTCTTGCGCCGCGATCATCACCCGGCTGTTTGGGGGCAGCTTTATTGACCGTCAGGGCGAAGACACGATCATACCATATGCGCTGGCACTCGTGGGCGGGGGGCTGCTGTTGCTGGTGTTCATGAAGGAAAGCTGTCTGCTCTTTTTTTCGGGGTTTATTACCGGATGCGGCCACGGGTTGCTCTATCCCGCGCTGAACGCACATGCCATCAGGGGGGAACCCCAGAATGTCAGGGGGAAGATCACGGGGGCCTACACCGGAAGCATAGATGCCGGGGCGTTCATCGGATCGGTAAGCCTCGGATATGTAGGCGAACTTGCGGGGTTCCAGGCGCTATTCCTTGCAGCGGGCGCAGTGGTCCTTTGCGCCATATTTATCTTTCGTCGTGTGAATATATTTAAGTTATCACGCCCCAGCGGCTGAAAAAAGCGCGACCAGCACGCCTATGAGGCTCTCCCCTGCTATTATTCCCGAGGCCGCCGGTATAATATGTCCTTCTATACGGGTTTTTCGCACAATCGATGCTATAAGGGCCCCTAGAAAAATAGACAGCGTGTTCCAGAAGGGTATTACAAACGCAAGCCCCAGGCCCATTGCTGAAGGAAGAAAAGATCGGATTCGCGAAGGCGCCAGGCGATCGAGCGCCGAAAGCAGCGCCCCGACAGCTATCCCAATGGCAAGGGCAATTTTCGCTGAACCGTGCAGGCTGGAGAGGCCTTTGGCGAGCAGTTCGGCCACCCCTTTCCAAACCTGAGCGCTGGGAGCGGGAAATTTCTCGCCGCCGAGAATATCGGGCGTTGGCGCCAGAAGGTAGAAACAAGGGACGATCACCGCCGCTCCGGCAAAAATGCCCAAAAATTGTGCAATGAACTGCTTCCTCGGATTTGCGCCGAGAAGATAGCCCGACTTGAGGTCGGTCAGAAGGTCAGCGGAAGAAGCGGCCGCCCCTGCGGTTACCCCGGCCGTCATCAGGTTTGCAGTGATGTCAGAAGGAGCGATGATTCCATAGGATAGCTGAGTGATCTTCCCCATTGCGCCAATTGGGGTGATATCGGTTTCTCCCGTTGCGCGGCACGCGACCACGGACAGGAAGAAAGTCATTATTACCGAGAGCGCGCCCATCCACCATGAGATTGAAAAGTCGAACACCTGGACCGTTACTATCCCGATGCCGGAAACAATAAGCCCTGCCATAAACCAGCTTCCCGGAACCTCTATTCCGTCCATCTTGCTCAAATCTGAATTCGATCCCCTGTCGGCGCTCTTCAACCCCTTCCAATGAAAAATCTGCCCCGTACCGGCAATCGCTCTCCACACCGTCTTCCACTGAAGGGCGAAAGTTAACAGACCTGAGGTCACCATCAGGGCAGTCCCGCCCCAAAGGCTCCAGGCGACAATATTTTTGTATCCCAGTCCCTGGATTATTCCCCTTTGGTAGATATAGGGAGTGATCAGTAAATAGTTCAGAATGCCTCCTGCAAGCATGCTCCAGGCCACCTTCATTCCTATTATCGCCCCAGCCGCCACCATGATCCCACTTAACTCAAAGGAAACAGTCCAGGACGCCAGGTTCTGTCCAGCAAGCCTACCGGGAAATTCGATCATCTCGGGCAACTTCAGACAGCCCGGCCACCAGGAGAGAGTGTTTTCTCTCAGAAACGCTGTCGTACCGCCAAAAGCGGCTGCTATCCCAAGGCTTTTTGCCTTTCTCGAGGCGGCCTCACCTTTGGCGTAAAGCGAACGCAGGGTCTGGGCTGCTGCGATTCCACTCGGGAAGGGAAGTTGTTCGATGTTTATCATCTGCCTTTTCATCGGGATTGCCAGAAAAACGCCCAGAACCGCCACCAGGACGGTCCATGCCATCAATGTCCAGAAAGGCATGTGATGGCCCTGTATGATCAGAAGGGCGCTTACCGCGCTGACCATTGTGCTGCCGGTCGAGTATCCCGCCGAACTGGCGGCTGACTGCATGCAGTTGTTTTCGAGAATCGAGAGGTTGGAATTGAGGAGTCCAATGCGCCGGAGAACAGCGCCAAGAGTGAAGGAGAGAATGCACGACGTTATTGCTATGCCGAGGCCCCACCCGGTTTTGAGGCCCACGTAAAGGTTCGACACGCTCATGACGGCGCCCAGCAAACATCCCATGAGCACAGCCCTTGTGGTGAGCTGAGGCAAATCACGCCGATAGATGTTGCCAAACCACTCCAGTTCTATTTCGGACGGGGATTTTCCCCTTGGATCTATGCCTGTGAAGTCGTCCAGAAAAATCTCCATGAATAGGCTTGAGGTTGATGTGCAAACTACCACCAAAAACTCATTTAAACAACTTCACTCCTGTGTCCGGCGCCTTTGTGTCCATGTACGTGACGGAATCTCAAAAATCAGTATGGTCCGGCTTTTAAATAATTGTTACCATACGCTGGACCGATTGATTCGTTGTTGGAGCAACTCGGCATGAGAGTCCTATCGGGATTTCACACGTGAACCGGAATCGAAAAGACGATGGAGTGGCTATGTTAAAGGTTTTGACGGTCCTTCTGGCGATCTGTGGGATTTTCACCACCTATAGCCCGGTTTGGGCGATAAGCGATGGGGCTGCGAAGCTGCGCGATCTTAACGGCCTTTCCGAATTCACCCCCCCGGAGACTTTTTTGAACGGCAATTTCATTGCCGATGAAATCGAACCGCAATACGTGTTTGGAAAAGTCAAAGATTTTTGGAAGTCCCGGTCCTGTCCGGCGGTTTGGCTTATCGAAGACGGCCAAAAAGACCGGATCAAAAACCGGCAGGACCTGTCCGCTCCCTTTGAATATACCCTCTATCTGGAAGAAGACTGTCCTGGGAAGGTTGTGTATTACATTTTCGTAGATCGTTCCCAGTGCAAAGCCGGCCAGTGGATGGAGTGGCGCAGGGTTTTTCATAAAAGCAAGGTGGAGGAGGAATACGGGGCGGTCGGCGCCCTTCTGGAAAAGGCAGCCCAGAGCGGATTTCCCGTTGACGCCGAGCTTCGGTTCATCGAAATTGGAGGCAATCTGATTTCGAGAAAACCCGAGGATTTCCTCACAGGCGATCTCAAGATCAGCCCGCTATACGACCTCAAGCAGGGCAAGGCTATCACCAAATGATGCTGTGGATAGCTCAGGCGAAGGTCAATTAAGAATTGTCGGAATAGAATTTTCACCAAATGTCTGGAGGCCGCGTAATGGAACAAAAAGAGAAATGCGAAGGTTTAACACGCCGCAACTTTATCAAAACCATTGGATTGGCAGGAATAGCTTCAACCGGGCTGGACATGGGCAAAGCCGGCGCCGCTCCGGAACAGGCTGACGCCGGAAAACCCACCATCCCCAGGCGCAAGCTGGGTAAAACGGGCGTCGAAGTGTCGGTCTTGGCGCTGGGCGGGATGTTCGACACGATCAATAATCAACTGATGCTCAGGCAGGCCCGCAACTGGGGCGTGAATTTCTGGGACACCGCCGAGGCCTATGGAAATGGTTTGAGCGAGGAGGGCTATGGCCGCTTTTTCGCTCACGATCCTGGCGCCAGGAAGGAAACGTTCCTCGCCACAAAGTTGCGCTCCAGGGATACCAGCGTCATGACAGAGGGGCTGGAAGCCTCCCTGAAGAGGCTCTCCACAGATTATGTAGACTTATTCTACGCGCATGGAATAAATGATTTCAGCGAAATTGCTGTGCCCAAGCCATTCAAGCAATGGGCCTCGGAAATGAAGAAGGCCGGCAAAATTAAATTCTTTGGTTTCAGCTCTCACACCAATATGGAAGACAACCTGCTGAGCGCAGCCAAAGAAGACTGGATCGACGCAGTAATGTTTACTTACAACTTCCGGGTTATGAACACCGAGAAGATGAAAAAAGCGATCGCTGCTTGTGTGGATAAGGGAATAGGGCTCGTCGCCATGAAAACGCAGGGCGGCAAACAGGAAAAGACGGAGAGCGAAGCCGAACTGCAGTTCGCGGGACGATTTCTCGAGCGCGGCTTTACCGATAAGCAGGCCAAGATCATGGCCGTACTGGAAAACCCGCACATTGCAAGCGTCTGCTCCCAGATGCCCAGCCTGACGATTCTTTCGGCCAATGTGGCTGCGGCGCGGAACCAGACTAGTCTTAGCCGGAGCGATTTCGAGCTGCTGGAAAAATTTGCCGCCGAAACTCAGGAAAGCTACTGCGCCGGGTGTGGCCGTATCTGCCATGAAGCTGTGGCAGGAGCGGTCCCGGTTAGCGACATAATGAGGTGCCTGATGTACTACCGCGATTACGGCGAACGCGGTCTGGCGCGTGAAGTTTACGCCGGCTTGCCGGTCCAGGCCAGGGCGAGGCTCACGCAAGTCGATTATTCTCTCGCAGAGAAGGCCTGCCCCCAAAAACTTGCAATATCGAGGCTCATGCGGGAGGCTTCAGAAATATTGACTTCATAAACAATTTAGCGCATGAAATCTCTTCAGCAGGATGCAACAATGAACCTTATCGTGGTTTTCAGTCACAAATTTTAAACGGTTTAACACAAAAGTCGGCAATCGAGAGGCGAATCCATAGTAAATAATAACTAGATTCCGGATACCCCCGGGACTTTGGAAGCCCCGGGGGGGTGGGCTGAGCGGATCAGAAATCTCTCAGTTCGGCCTCATCAAACGGGATCACATGCTCCGACCTGCCATGGCTCCTCATCGAAGCAGTTTTCAGATTGCCGTTTCCTTTGTTTGCCCTGGATGTAATCTTTGTGGGCATTCCGCCAGATGGCGCCGTACTGAGTTGCAGCACGTTCCGGGCTTTTTCGCGTTTATCGTTCCAATCCTTGGTTTCCATCCCTTTGGCGGATCCATTTGCCGTTCCACCAACAATAGTCACAAGGTCCTCAATAAACCCTTTCATTTGCGCGGCCTGGGCGTTCATCTCCTCTGAAGCGGAAGCAGACTCTTCTGCATTTGCGGCATTTTGCTGGACAACTTTGTCCATTTCGCTCACGGCCTTGTTAATCTGCTCGATCCCCTGAGCCTGCTCGTTGGAAGCCGCCGCGATCTCAGCGACCAGTCCGCTCATTTTTTCCGCACTGCCGGCCACCTGAAGAAACTCCGTGCTGGTCTTTCGAACTACTTCGGATCCCTCGTTGATCTTCTTAACGGTGCCTTCGATGAGGTTAGCGGTGTTTTTGGCTGCATCGGCCGCCCGCATGGCAAGATTTCTCACCTCGTCCGCAACGACTGCGAACCCTGCTCCGGCTTCGCCTGCCCGTGCAGCCTCCACTGCGGCATTGAGGGCCAGCAGGTTTGTCTGGAATGCAATTTCGTCAATGCTTTTGATGATCTTGGAGGTCTCCTCACTCGCTTTGGAAATTTCCGCCATGGAGGCCGTAAGCTCGCCCATTGAATTATTCGCCTTTGAGACTACCCGGCTGGTTTCGGCCATCAGGTTATTGGCCTCATTGGCGTTCGCGGCGTTCTGTTTTGTCATTGACGACATTTCTTCAAGAGACGAAGATGTTTCCTCAATTGCGGCAGCCTGCTCCGAAGCCCCTTCCGCAAGGGATTGGCTACTGGCGGAGACCTGACCGGATGCCGCTGATACCTGATCGGCGCCTCCATTCAGACCCTCAACGACCCGTGTAATCGGTCTCGAAATGCTGCGGGCAAAGAATAACACCAGAATGATTGTCAAACCGAGAAAAATGGTTCCTACGAGGAGAATGCCGTTTCGAATGGCGCGCGACGATGCCAGGAACTCGTCCGTTGGCTGTGTCGCCCCGACACTCCACCCAGTGATCCCTACCGGTGCAAAACCAGAGATTTTGGAAATCCCCTCAAAAACATAGGACTCTACTCCCGCTTTGTGGGCCAGCATGCTGCTCGTAATAGCCTCCATCCCTTTGATGTTTTTCAGCTCCAACTGAAGGATCAATTCTTTTCTGGGATGAGCGATGAAGCGTCCAGTACTATCCACCATAAAGGCATATCCAGTCTTGCCCAGCTTGGTCCCGGCAATCTTTTCCACAAGAAAGTCGATCTTTAAGACAGTGGCGATACTCCCGACAAACTCCCCACCCTCTCCCAAAAGTGGAGCACTGATAGGCACTGCCGGGTTGCCGGTTATTCTGGACTTGATCACTGTCCCAATGACCGCCTTGCCTTCTTTAGCGGCCTTGAAGTAATCGCGGTCCGCGACGTTGAGGCCCTTGATTTCTCCATTGCTGCCGTCTGCGAAAACCACTCCTTCAGGGTTCATGACAATAATCGCCTCATACTGATCGCCGATTTGCTTCATAATCTTAGACAGGTGACGATTCAGTCTATCAATATTCGTTGTGGAATCTTCTGCTTTCCCCTTAGCAACCTGGGCTGCAGTCTCAGTGGTGATCTTCTCCATAGAAAGTTCTTTTATCACCTTGAGTTCTTCTGAGAGAGCTACCTGGGTCATGTCAGCAAGCTTTTTTGCGATGTGGGCGGATTGTTCTCCGGAGAGTTCCGTCAGAGCATCGGATGCCTTCATGACTGAAAACAGGCCAATAATCATCAGCGGCACAACAACAATGATGATCCCTCCCACAGTGAGTCGTGAGCTTAATGTAAGTTTCCTCATATCCATTCTTCTCCTTTTTGTTATGCAACTTTGTCCAAAACAATACATTCTTCGCTTGTCAATACGCGGTCGATATCGAGCAGGATTTTTACATCTCCCTCGGTCTTTGCCATTCCGAGGATATATTCGGTACTGAGAGTTGGCCCAAAACAGGGAGTGTCTTCAATATCGGAACTCTTGATTTTCACCACTTCCAATACCGAATCTACAATTATTCCGATGTGAAGCCTCGCCGAATCCGAACCGATTTCGACGACAACGATACAGTTGCGGTCGGTAAAGGCGATTGATCTCATGCCGAACCGCAGCCGGAGGTCGATAACGGGGATCACCTTCCCTCTCAGATTGATAACCCCCTTCACGTAGTCCGGCGTCTGGGGGACAGACGTGATCCGCATCATCCCGATGATTTCCTTTACCCGGAGAATGCCCATTCCGTACTCCTCGTCCTCCAGACAGAAGGTGAGGTATTTGCCTTCCCGTTCCACCCGGTAGCTGCCGGTCTCACATGCAGTTGTCCCTTTATCTTTCATGACTTTGAATCCTCCTGTGCTTATGATGGCTTACCGGGTCTCTGAATTTCTCCACACTGCGCAGCATTTTGGCCAAGACAGCGATAACTTCTTCAGAATTCCAGTCGGTCGTGAGAAACCGTGGCTTCAAATAGTGGCCTTTTGAAATGGTCTCTTGCTCACAGTCCGGGAGAACGAGGATGACGCGAACTGAGGTCAGAAAATCCCT
>JBEKTT010000072.1:0-26408 GCA_049515795.1 Syntrophobacteraceae bacterium | reverse complement strand
TGACATGATAAGAGTGGCGACCGTGCGCGCAGCCATGCAGAACGCACAGACATTAAACGTGGTGCGTTTGAAGGCAAGCCAAATGTTAAGCGCATCAGAAAGTGAAGCTACAATGGTGTAAGGGTCTCGCTTCGCAGGGCTTCGCCCAACTTCACCTGGTGAAGTGGGCTTGCCCGGCCTCCCTTCGCGCCGTGTGAGCGCGTAGCGGGGAGGCCGACCGCTCATTCTCGGGTCTTCCGGCAAATGCGTACCTATGTTTGGGTTCTTGCCCCGAAGGGGCTACATATAATAGCCCTGGGTAAGCGGAGCGCCACCCTGGGGTTGTGACGCCAACAAGAACCAGTTTTTACCCTGTAGGGGTTGCATAGCCGATCCCTTTGCTGTTTAAGCGCGCCGTGATTTCATCCTAAATATTCTTTTTATGTAACCCCTTCAGGGTATTATAAATAATCTGTACTCCTATTCTTCCCAGGGTGGCGCTCCGCTTACCTTGGGCTACCCTATGCAGCCCTTTCAGGGCAAGAAAGTCAAAAAGCCCCCACAGAGTGAGTTCACAGCACACAGATATTGTCCTTTCTCGTCGTGCAGGTACTCGTTTGCCGGATGAACCCTTTTTGTCCCCGCGCATCTCCACTCCTTGGGGCTCGCAGAGGGTTCGCTCGTCGTATTGCTATTCCCGCCGCTGCCAATCCTATTGATATTGGACGGGAGTCCAGCCGATGTAAGGGCCGTAGAGTTGGTAGCTTGTAGAATTGTTGGACGCGCCGAGGGTCCAGATGGATGCATATCCTCCCGTTCCCGCCCAGAGCAGGGTCCTTGTTCCATCGGAGTTATAGCTGTAGCTCACCGGCGTCCAGCCGCTGTAAGGGCCGTACTCTTTGTAGGTTGTATAATTGTTGGAGCTGTCGAAGGTCCAGATGGATGCATATCCTCCCGTTCCCGCCCAGAGCAGAGTCCTTGTTCCATCGGTTGGGTTAATGCTGTAGCTCACCGGCGTCCAGCCGCTGTAGGGGCCGTAATCTATGTAGGTTGTAAAATTATTGGAGCCGTCGAGGGTCCAGATGCTGGCATATCCTCCCGTTCCCGCCCAGAGCAGAGTCCTTGTTCCATCGGTTGGGTTAATGCTGTAGCTCACCGGCGTCCAGCCGCTGTAAGGGCCGTAATCTATGTAGGTTGTAAAATTATTGGAGCCGTCGAGGGTCCAGATGCTGGCATATCCTCCCGTTCCCGCCCAGAGCACATTTCTTGTTCCATCGGTTGGGTTAATGCTGTAACTCACGGGCGTCCAGCCGCTGTAGGGGCCGTAGAGTTGGTAGCTTGTAAAATTGTTGGACACGCCGAGGGTCCAGATGCTGGCATATCCTCCCGTTCCCGCCCAGAGCACATTTCTTGTTCCATCGGTTGGGTTAATGCTGTAGCTCACGGGCGTCCAGCCGCTGTAAGGGCCGTAGGCTGTGGAGGTTGAATAATTATTGGAGCTGTCGAGGGTCCAGATGGATTCAGACCCTCCAGTTCCCGCCCAGAGCATATACCTGATTATGTCAGAGTTCAAAATTTGAACAGTATGAGTTCCTGCCAAGTTCTTGTTCAGCGTGATCCACAGCTCCGACTGGTCAGGGCGCAGGCTCAGGAAGTAGTCCTCATTGACATTCAAAGTGTTGCCGTCATATTTAATCGTGGTGGGCCAGGTGGTGGACGCGGTGTAGTTGTGGACGACTATGACGGGCGTGTTCAATGTGGATGGCGCTGTGTTACTCACTTTGAACGTCAAGGTGGCTTGGTTGCCTGATGCATTGACCTCCCAGGTGCTAAAGATTGGACTATAGCCGGCCGGAATATAAGTCATCGGGGTGCTATCGCCCACGCCGGTTGGGCCGGCCGTGATCACGCTTCCCACGCTGGCCGTCAAACTTGTCAGATTGATAGTCTGGGCTTGTTCGGCCATTGTCTTGGTCGGGTTGTTCGCGTGGTTGTCCAGCACCACATAAACGCTGTAACTCACTTTAGGCCAGCCGCTGACCGTGTAACCATTGATGGTTGTTAAAGAACCGTATCCTAAAGAGCCCCAGTCCGCTCCCCAGGCCAGCCGCTTGTCATTGGTGGTTGTGGTCGCGCTCGTGAGGGAGTATTGCATCAACTGGTAAGCCCAGTCGCTCATGCAAGGCATTAAGTGGGTATAGACCGTGCCATTCCCGCCGTCATTATTGCATGGCCCCATTTGCGCGCTGGTTGCGCCGCGCAGGTTGTTTCCGGTTAGGCCACCGTTGTACGTCCCCGAGGAGGAACCTTGATTGGTGTAACCCCCGGCGTTTTGCTGGGCGAGGAGTTGCGTTCCAGCCAGACCCATTTCGGCACTGGTGACGCTTGTCCATAAATAGTCATAAGGTGCACTGCCGTTGAGCGAGGAGTAATCCCAGGTGTTATTCATCGTGAAGAGATTTGCGTTGGTTGGTGGTATGCTGAAAAAATTAAATTCGTCACCCCAGCCGACACCGCCGACCGTCTCCGAGCCGTCGCCGCCTTCTACCATCATGTCTCCGTAAGGGGCGCGAAAATCAGATTTTACTGCATAATCGGTGGCTTGAGACAAATCGAAGGTCACCGACCACACCGGATAATTGCGACCGGTGGCAAACATCCATTGGATGGTGACCGGCATGTTGTAAACGGTGACATATTGGCAATTGGAATCGACCGGACAGGTGTTGAGCCAATCCCAGGGAAGGAAGGGGGCTGGTCCGAGGCCGCCGCCCGCATAATAATTTAAATACGCAGTGGTCGCCGCACTGGTCATGCCATAGCGGACGTAGTTGAGGGTGTATTGGTGGACGGCGTGATTGCTGCCAAGAAACAGCTGCTCGTATGTGGCGTCGTCGCTCGAACCCAACGGTGAATCGTCCGCACCGTAGGCGTTTGCAAATGAAGGGTTAGCCAGGTGCGCAACCACATAACCGAACCCGCCCGCTTGGGCGCCGGGATTCACCGTCAGCGGACCGCTGATGGGGACACCGCCAACGAAAGGCGTATAGGTGAACTGTTTGGCGTTACCGCCCATGACGGTGTCGTTGAGGGCCAATGCCACACTACGCTCTTGGCAGTTGCTGTCGTACCATACGTACTGGTCGTTCAAATATCCGTTGATGCTCACGCCCGAATTAACAGTTAATGGCTCGCAGAGACTTGCTTGGGCAGCGGACATGGAAAGGGCGGCTAAACAAGCAACAGTGAGGCAGAACGTTATTTTTGAATAATGCGTCAACTTGACCCCTAACTCGAGCCGAACTGCATTTCCGGCTCGGATTCCATCCGAAAAAGCTTTTGGAATGCCACATGTCCGTAACTCATACGATATTCCAATCAAAACCCGCAAGAAAAATGCCGATCAGACCAATTCGGGCAGTTTGAGGAGATACCACCATCCCCGCAGTTAATAGCTCGCTTCCCGGCCCTCATCATATTGGAGGGGCTCAAGCGAAAACTCCACGCTCCGCGAGGTGTGCGAGGGAAAAAGCCGACACAACATGCGAGTACCCCACGCCCCGCGAGGTTCGTCTTGTCCCATCTGAGGGTATTTTATCCATCTTTTATCCGGTTTTCAATCTCAGCCCGGCCATTGTAGATAGTGATAACTTGTTCTGCTTCGAGATTCGAGATGGTCACAATAAACCCGCCATGTGGGAAAAGTTCACCCACATGCCATTCTATTTTACAGACAACCCTTCGGGGCTTATCCCAGCTTTCTGCCCGGTACTGGAATTCAATCACCTTCACCTGTATCCCGCTTGCGGGAGGACGACCGATTAGCCTTTTCAGGTGCGGTCCGATGAGTCTTTTCAGGCCACGGTTGCTGGAAATCCGAACGAAGTAAGTGATGCGACTCTTTCGCAAAACTCATAGAGGGCTGGACGGGCAAATGCCGCATCCCCCCGGAGCCAGAATTTCTCGAACCAGGATCGGTAACGATTGACAAGAGGAGAGATAATATCCAGGACCCCATCGTCTGAATGCGCGTTTCCGGGTCCCAGTTTTGCGCCCAAAAGATCCCATTTGCCGGTGAAGCAAAACAGAAGATGGTAGCAGACCTGCTCAAAGTAGCCGTTGAAGGCGGCGCCTTCTTGATTTCCATGGACGGGGTCTTCAGTGGAATCGATATCGACTATGAGATGACGTTTATTTCTCCGTCGAAGCAAGGTGTCGGCGGATCGGCTGAGGCTTTCTTCGAGGGCCTTCAGCCCCTCACCTGTCGCGAGGATCTTGTTCTCGAATCGGCAGAGTGCGGATTGCCCGGCTCCACCTGGCGGGGTCTGGAGTTTGTTCCCGCCCCATGGTGTTGGGTGGGGTCAAGCGAAAACTCCACAACCCGCCCGCCCACCCGCGAGGCGGTCATTGCAATCCTCATAGCCTGCCGCAACCTGATAGACTCTCTGCCGCAGCAGTTGGAGCAAGGAATGATCCGTATGTCGAGGCGATCTCGGGTCGTCAATTTGAGACGCAGCGCCACTGAGGATACTTAAAAAATCGCTGATCGAACTCCCTCATGAGGAGAAACCCAGTATCGGTGGTGATCTTTGCCCCCTGAAAATCAATGCTAATGGTTCTGTCGAAATCCGGCCTTATAGTCCCTGTCTTTTTGTCACCAACTGCGCGCATGCAGCTTTCCCTCCCTCTGACGAATTTGGCACATAATATCAGATGGTTGGGGTGAACCCAATATGATTCTCAGACATGCTCACGCATAATTCAGGATCATATATCCCTATCAAACACGCAAGTGGTAATCCAATGGGACCGGTTTTGGCAGTTTCAGGACACACCTCTGTCACTACAGTTGATAACCTTGTTTTCCTGTCCCACCGTATTGGATGGGGCTCAGGCGAGAACTCAGCACCTCGCGGAGCGTCGAGATTGGAAAAAACCGACGCAACATGGAAGTACCCCACGCCCCACCAGGTATGGTAGACCACCCTGGCCCCAACTTTGAAAAATTAGATTTCGCGGATGGTGGAAGGGATCGCCACGCCGACAGATTTGAACGCATTGCCGCAGGCACCTTTCCACTGGCTGCGGACCAGCAGGCTTTTTCCGTCTTCTTCGATCACTGTATCGTGGAGGGCTTTGAGGTCTTGGGTGATGTGCGCCCACTCAAGGCTATGGCCCGGGCCACCAGGCGCCGATAGAGTTCCTTTTTGAGCATCAGTGCAAGGAAGCTGCGAAAGACGTGACCCCTTATGGTTTCACTCCGGCGATGGTAGACGGGCCGGGTCTCAAGAGCGCACTTCATATCCCGGGATGTATGCTCCACCTGCCAGAGTTCTTTGTAGTTGAGCGCCACTGTCTCGGTCGAAAAATCCGTGTTGGTCTTGAGCACCCATTTGCCGCCGAACCTGCCTTCCTCTTCGACTTTGCTCGAATCAATGGAAACTCCTTTTCCGGTCCATCTCGAGGTACTTGCGGCAGCCTTTGTTTCCAACCAGGCTTATGGGTCCCTTGTTAGGTCGTTTTTTCAAAGATTCAATGATCGCCTCCCGGTCCGCGGCCTCTTTTCGCGGCTGCCGGGAATTGAGGCAAACAATGCAGCGGCTTTCTCCCACCCGTACTTCTTTAATTTTAAGAGGGAATAATTCCAATATACACCGGCAAGAGAACAGGATATCAGAATAAGCGGCAATACCCTGTAAAGCTTGATTCTCTTTGCTGCTTGCAGTACTGACAGCCCAACCAGGACCATACAAAAGGCGCTGACCCAGTTCGCTATTTTGAATTGACTCCACGATTGGCCGGTTCCGGTGGGCCAGGGTGAGGGCGACCCGTATCGATAGTACAGGAAAAAGACACCGAATAACAAAATAAATGAGATGCAAGGCGAGAAACTTGAAAATCGAAAGATCATGCGCCGTAACCCCGCCGATGCCCGCACAAGAGGGCAAGAAGCAGTTGAAAAACCTGACCGCGGCATGCCCGCTTAAACCGCTGCTCCGTGAACAGCGAGGAGACTTGATCTCCAGCCGGCGCAGGGACCTGTCACCGGCAGTGCGCCGCCGGGGAGGATGAAGCAACGGGGATGGATCTTCAACCCACTGCCGCCGGCGGATATACCCAACGTTATCGGCGCCGGGAACATGCGGCAGGCGGGTCGTCAGCTCCCGGGCATATCGGCCGATGCCGGGTCAAGACAGGCGCCGGCGCATCTACGGACAAAACAACCCTCATTAATGTGACCGTTGCCGTTTTCGACCTTTCGGTCTTCTTCACCTCCATCTTCCATATGGGCATCCCTGTCCCATTCCCGCTATTGGCGATCCTATCGGTATTGGACGGGCGTCCAGCCGCTGTAAGGGCCGTAGATGTTGTAGGTTGTAAGATTATTGGAGCTGTTGAGGGTCCAGGTGTCAGCATATCCAACATATCCTCCCGTTCCCGCCCAGAGCAGGGTCCTTGTTCCATCGGCCGGGTTATAGCTGTAGCTCACCGGCGTCCAGCCGCTGAAAGGGCCGTAGGCGTTGGAGCCTGTATAATTATTGGAGCTGTTGAAGGTCCACATGCTGGCAGATCCTCCCGTTCCCGCCCAGAGAAGGGTTGCTGTTCCATCGGCCGGGTTATAGCTGTAGTTCACCGGCGTCCAGCCGCTGTAAGGGCCGTAGATGTTGTAAGTTGTAAGATTATTGGAGCCGTCGAGGGTCCAGGTGTCAGCATATCCAGCATATCCTCCCGTTCCCGCCCAGAGAAGGGTCCTTATTGCATCGAATGGGTTATAGGCGTAGTTTACCGGCGTCCAGCCGCTGTAAGGGCCGTAGACTTGGGAGCCTGTATAATTATTGGAGCTGTTGAAGGTCCAGATTCTGGCATATCCTCCCGTTCCCGCCCAGAGCAGGGTCCTTGTTCCATCGAATGGGTTATAGGTGTAGTTTACCGGCGTCCAGCCGCTGTAAGGACCGTAGACTTGGGAGCCTGTATAATTATTGGAGCTGTCGAGGGTCCAGATGCTGGCATATCCTCCCGTTCCCGCCCAGAGCAGGGTCCTTGTTCCATCGAATGGGTTATAGCTGTAGTTTACCGGCGTCCAGCCGATGAAAGGGCCGTAGGCGTTGGAGCCTGTATAATTATTGGAGCCGTTGAAGGTCCACGTGCTGGCATACCCTCCCGTTCCCGCCCAGAGCAGTTGTCTCGTTGTAGCCGCCAAAGCAACCGGCAGAGCGAGGTCAGCCATAACTATCCCATGGCCGGCGTCTTCGTTCCAAAACGCTGGTGAAGGAAGGTCTGCCGTCGTCATTGCAATACGGATTTGAGCGGGGGTTGGACTGGGACTGGCGGATAAGAACAAAGCGGCTATAGCTCCTGCATGAGGAGCAGCCGCTGATGTTCCACAAAAGTGGGCAAAACCGGGTGTGGAGGTTTCTACGCAATCCGCAGCAGTGATATCGGGCTTAACTCGAACCAAACCTCCCGAGGAGGAAAGGTTTCCCGGCGTGATCGCCGTTCCATTCGGATTATAAAAGATGCGGCGCGGGCCGTCGCTCGTATAAGTCTCCAAAGGCTCGGAGCCGGTAAACGGCGTAGTCCTGCCTTGTGCACTGACTGCGCTTACGCCAAATGCGGTTTCAACGGTATGATGCCCTTTTGTAGAGCCATGAGTCGCATAATTAAGTTTCCCGCGATAAGCCTGAAGATGGAGAAATCGCCCCGATCCGGAATATTTATGAATAGCGACATAGTAGTTGGTGTAGTTAAGATTCGAATTGCTCACGCTAATAGATTCGTAGGGGTCCTGAGTTCCGGTTTGACGATTTGTCGATGAAGCCTTTACATTCCCACTGCCATCGACGACATAGAGATCGTAATCATTTGCTGAAGCTCCAAGCGGATCAGACCAGAATAGGTCAATTCGTCTTGGATTTGACAGAATCTGATTAAAAATAGCGCCGTTCGGATACGCATGGTAATTGGAGAATTCAGGGGAGGCACTGTTGGCCACAAAATCGCCTTCCCACGTTCCAGCCGTACCTGCATTGAAATTTCTATCATTTCCCGCGGATGAAAAATATAAAACACCTGCCTCACTCACGGTTCTGACGGCCTGGGATATAACATCATCTTGAGAAGGCGACTCGTTGTAGTAAGACACATCATCTATAATCACTTTGCATCCGGCGTTCTTTAGAGAGATTATATTGTTAGCGAAATTTGCCGGGCCGAAATCGGCGGTAGCGAAATAAAGTTGAGCATTCGGCGCCAGATCGTAAACAATCTCCATCATTGCCGTGCCTTCACCGCTTCGGCCCGGATCATCCTCCAGCACTGTAACAACAGGCGGAAGGTCCCCTGTTGCTTGCACTTGGGCTAGATAATCTGCTGAATCTGAAAGAACTCCAACCTGTACTCCCGTTCCGGTAAAGCTTTGACCGCGCACATATGGCGCATTGTGGGCTATGTCCCCTTCCGAGGTAGTGAGTTTATTCGTTGTGGACTCGGCTGCACGAGCGATATATTTGACATCAGTATGCGCGGCAATCACTTCAACCACCAGTATCGGAATCCTGGCACGTATAGCATTATACTGAGGAAACTTATTAATTATAGTCCCACCATTATTGATTATCAATGTCAGAAGAGAATTACTGACATTTGCTGTTATGTCCACCAATATCTCATTGGGCCCAACTAACTTAACATTACTGTCATATTTTGGCAATGTTTCTTGCCAATCATTAAGTACTTTAGTGTGTAAGTAGCGTATAATGGAGAAATCAACCTTCTTTTGAATTTCAGAGAGGCTTTCCTTCTGAGCATGCAATGTGCTTGTTTGCACCATAAAATTATTATATGCCTCCGTTGAGAGTTCTTGTCCGACTGCTACTACATTACCAAAACTAAATTGTATTACAATTACAACAAGAAAGTACCATAGTTTAATCAATCGACGATTAAAGCCCTGGATTTGTCTGCCATCATTTGATCGTTTCATGATTCTTCTCCCCAGTGAATTACGGCTACGTGTGCTTTTTTGTAAGACTCACTCCGGAAGTTTGAATCTTTCGTCTGCTTGCCGCATGAGGCCTCCCGCTCCCACCCATAGCGTGCGATAGACCTATTTTGCGGTCGGCCTCCGCGCTACGCTCTCACATGTCGCAAAGGGAGGCTGGCAGCATGCTTCACTTTGTGAAGCAATGCGAAGCTCGCGAAGCGAGACCTTTACACCATTGTAACTTCACCTTCTGATGCGCTTAACATTTGGCTTGCCTTCAAACGCACCACGTTTAATGTCTGTGCGTTCTGCATAGCTGCGAGCAGGGTCGCCGCTCTTGCTCAGTCCTCAGTCCTGCTTCTCTGCATGGCTGCGAGCAGGGTCGCCACTCTTATCATGTCAGGCGCATTTTTTTCGAGCAGGGTATTATATAAGTCTATCAACGAGGAGGAAGCCGGGGGCAGAAGTGATTTTGGCGCCCTCGAAGTTGATGGAAATTCACCTGTCGCAGCCGGGACGAATGGCCTCATTTTGTCTTCCACCAACTCCTTCCATGCCGCCCCTCCTCACTTTAATTCAATTTAACGCACAATATCAGAAAATCGGGGCGAATGCAGCATCGCTTTCACGCATAGTCACGCATAATTCGGGTTAAGAGCAGATGGGTCCTTGGCAGATTTCACCTCGGGGTAATCTTCCCGGTACCTTCCCGCTCCGGCGCACATTCGAGTGAATTTCGGCCTCAAAGCTAACCATTGGCGCTGATCGTTACATATTTGAAATATCCAAAACCCGGTTCCGGCTGCAGGGAAAAATAATTGAAATCACAGAAACAAAACGGGTGTAGAATTTTATCTGATTTTTTCAGAATCTCGTTTACAATCGTCAATATCTTCACATTGTTCAGATTCTGCTCCCGGAGAGCATATCATGCGCGAAAAACACAAGATTCTGATTGTTGACGACGAGGCCCCCTTCCGCTCAGCATTGCGCCGACTCCTGGGAAAAACTCATATCATTCTGGAAGCCGATACCGGAGCAGCCGGGCTAATGCTTGCCGAGCGCGAAGATCCAGACCTCGTTTTGCTCGATATCGGACTGCCCGACGGAAGCGGCCTTGAGTTGCTGCCCCGTTTCAAGGAAATGCGTCCTTGCCCGACCGTTGTCATGATAACAGCATACGAGCGGGTAAAAGACGTAGTCACTGCAATAAAGCACGGCGCTTTCGACTACCTGGTCAAACCCGTCGACTTCGATGAATTTGAATTGACAATCCAAAACGCTCTCGAACACGCCGGCCTGAAAAATGAAGTCAACCGCCTGCGGCAGGAAGTCCAGAGGCTCCAGGGAGTAGATCGGTTGATCGGCAATGATCATATATTTCTGGAAGCCCAGGTACTCGCCATAAAGAGCGCGCAGAGCCGTGATGCGGGTGTTTTGATACAGGGCGAGAGCGGGGCCGGAAAAGAGCTTTTTGCCAAGCTCATTCATACCAGGAGCCCTCGGGCTCCATATCCATTCGTGGCTCTCAATTGTGCTGCTTTTTCAACTGAAATCATAGAGAGCGAGCTTTTCGGGTATGAAAAGGGAGCTTTTACGGGCGCCAAATCAGAAGGCAAAGAAGGGTTGCTCCAAGTTGCCGATGGCGGGACCCTCTTCTTGGACGAGATAGTGGATCTCCACCCTGAAATCCAGGCTAAGTTGCTTCGGGTAATGGAAGAAGGGGAATTCTTCGCCGTGGGGGGAACCCGGCAAAAGAAGGTGGACATCCGGATTGTCTCAGCCTGCAACAAGGACCTCTGGCATGTGGCCGAGCAGGGCGGCTTCCGCAAAGATCTCTACTTCAGGCTTGCAACGATAAAGATCAACCTGCCCCCTTTGCGCGAACGGCGTGAGGATATCCTTCTGCTTGCGCGTATATTTATGGAGGAGTTCAACGACAAATACGGAAAGAAATTCCGAGGCTTCAATCCCAAGGCCGAACAACTTCTGATGAATCATTCGTGGCCCGGCAACGTACGCGAACTTCGCAACACCATCGAACGGGTCGTCCTGCTGGAAAATGACGACATGATCGTTGGACGCCATCTTTACTTTCTCGAGCCGGACCGGATCGAGCCGGGCGCCATTCAATCGGAAAAATTCAGCATGGTCTTGCCCGATGGAGGCGTTGGTCTCGAGGAGATAGAAAAGGAGGTCATCCTTCATGCGTTCGAAAAATGCGGCGCCAATAAATCCAAAACGGCGCGATTCCTCCAACTCCCCCGCCACATACTCCTCTATCGCCTCAAAAAGTATGGAATAGAACTTTGAAGCAAATAAAGCGCGGCCTCTTGCTCTCTTGCCACTATTTGCTTTGAACAAAATGCTCCAATATCTTGCTGATGTGGACAATATCCTACATATTAGAAGCAAGGTGTTGAAGTAATTGCTTTTTTTAAGCAGCCCCTGCATCTCTGGTGAGCGATAACCTGAAAAGATGTAGAATATTATCCAAATAAGGCCCTACCCCCGATCAAAGAGCCACCCTTCCAGATGCGCGCTGTTGGCCGCGATCTTGATGATTCCGCTATCCTGGCACGCTGCTTGCTCTCAGGAAGATAACGGAGGCGAAAGTGCGTGTTGAAAATCTTGTGCTCCTTGTCGAAGACGATGCTTCATTGAAACGCTCTTTGGAAAAATTCCTGGATCGGGCCGGATATGCCTTTCATAGCTGCTCAACAGCCTCTCAAGCGCTGGCTCTTGCTCAGAAAGCTCCTCCTCATGTCGTGATTCTTGAATATCATCTTCCCGATGCTAATGGCCACTCTCTTATCGAAAAGCTCAATCTCGTTGCTCCCGAGACCGTTGCAATTGTTCTATCTGAATATGATTTTCAAGCTGTAGCTGATGATCTGCATCGAGTGAAGATCCAAACGTTCCTGAAGAAACCCTTCGATCTCGTTGATTTTGAAGCTGCTCTGTGCTCTGCCTGCGCTAAAGCCATCAGGAATCAAGGGAAGGGTCAATGGCGGCCGGAAGTAAAACTCGAAGGCGCATCCGCCTCCAAATTTGCACGGGGAACTCTCGGAAACCGAACTGGACAGTAACACCGAATCGCGCTGAAGCTCAAATTTCCAGGTGAAGGGAGATGCTGAAAAAGGAAAGCTCAAGTTCATCTTACCAAGCTCAGGTTCATGTCGCTCTGAAATTATCTCCAAGCTGGACTCGAACGGATGCTGAAACTCCTGTGACCAAGTTGATTCGAATGCTCGATCTGTAGTCCCGTTAGTGGTAGAAACTTTTCCTCTGTCTTAATCGATTCTGTGAGTCTCCTCTGTTTCAAGGCCATAAGGAAACCCCTTATGGCCTTTCACTTTTTGTACCCTTGAGAAGCAATCGCCTGTTGGAGTCCCAAACCCCGAGGTCCATATCTTATTCCATACAGGTGTCCATCCGGAAATCTTTGCTCAGGACTTGTTTTTTTGAAGAAAGGTATGCGATATTGCCCAAGTCTTTGATTTATCCGACACAAGAGTCTGCAATGGAACAACGAAAGCTGAAGATCATTGAAAAATGGAAGAAAAAGGGATGAGCGTTGCAACGGTTGCTGATGCCATTTCCTTCAATCCCATGGTACTTGGACTCTATCTTATAAGGGACGCCTATCCTATGCCGATAAGTCTCCTCGACAAGTTGGAAGGCACGCTGGCGAACTGATTTGCCGATTCCATTGGAGTGAAACCATGAGCATAAAGATGCCTTTGAAGTTTGTCGGCAGCTACAAGGTCATTACCCGCCGGGGCGGGGCGGAGAAGCAAGAGTTTTGCCAAAAGCTGACCATGGCGCCCCTGGCGCGCGGCGAGCAAGGCGCCGGGGACAAAGAGAACTCGCCCACACACCAGATAACCTACTTTTGCTTTGGTTGCAGGAGAGTCCTGGAAGGCAGGATAAAGGAGAACCTGGAAGACAAAGTGGTTTTTCAGGTCGATGAGCGTGAATACGAGTTCCGCCCGTCTGTCTAGAAAAGGCTTTGTGGGCGGGGCTCCGCTTAGCCCACCACCTTGCGGATCTTTTCATGGTTAAGGGTGTCCCAACGGAAAGTGTGTTATTGCGATGATCGCGAAGTGGTGCAAATCGCTTCGCAGTGGCGCAATATGCCTCACCTTTGTAACATATAGATATCTATTAATATTTTTTCAAAACAAGGAGTTCAGGATAATTACCGGCGCAATATGCGCCTTTTTTATTCCGCCCCACCCATGGCGTTATTCGCCGCCCGTTGAAGTCATCTATTAAAAATATCCATCATTTCAGGCGGTTGTATAATTCCGTCAAACAAAAAGACCGTTTGGCTTGAATCCTGCTTTGCCGGAATGCAAACGCAATTGCATGAGTTCGGTGAGGGAAGCTTTTTCATGGCCGTTTCCACCATAGCAGGAGCAGAAGGAGAGTCATTATGGACACCAAAGACCGTAAGAAAACAATGCAACCCGTGATCTTTGCGATGGAAAACGACCAGTGCGTATGGGGTCGCGCGGGGGTGATAAAACCAACCAAGTGCGTAAATGCATTCGACTGTCTGGGCTGCGCCCTTGATCAGCGTGTGCTGAGCAATTTTGATGAGCAGCGAAAAGCCAGCGGCCAGTCAGACAGCCGGCCTCCCAGGATGCTGCTGATGATGCGCAAGGGCAAGTGCCGCCACATGCTGAGCGGTCGTATTCCCTACGGCTCCTGCTCGTATGCCTATGATTGCGTGAGGTGTCCATTCGACCAGATGATCGAGGACACGAGCTACCTGCCCAATCTAAGGCGCCCGGAAGTGGAAAGGGCATCCGGCTTCGACGTTGCGCGAAATTACTACTATCACCACGGCCATAGTTGGGCTCGGGTCGAATACGGCGGGCGGGTGCGTGTGGGCCTCGATGATTTCGCTCTCAGGCTTCTGGGACCTCAGGACGAGATACAGATACCCAGTCTCGGGTCCACGGTGGGCCAAAGTCATCCAGCCGCTGTGTTGAAGCGTTCCGGTAAGGAAGCTGCGAGCCTGTGCCCGGTGGATGGCCAGGTAGTGGCAACCAATCATAACCTTCTGAAAAGAGCGACCACAGCAAATGATGCGCCATACGCAGAAGGGTGGCTTATGGTAATCCAGCCCAAGTCCCTGCGCAATAATCTAAAAAATCTGTTTTTCGACTCGGAGGGTATGGCCTGGATCGACGATGAGGCCTCGCGTCTGGGCGGCCTGTTATCGGGCATTACCGGTTATCCAACGATGCCAACCGGTGGTGAGGCGCTCAAGGATATTTACGGAACGGTTCCGGAGATCGGCTGGGATCGGCTGGTGCGTGAATTCATGCGATGACCCTGGCTCCGGATACATGGTGTCTGATGATACGTATTCTAATCACCCGGGTTGTATCCATATAACTCGAGGGGCTGATCCCATGAAGGGGTGAGCCCCTCTTTTTTGCCCAAAGCACCTGCCGGTGTGCGTCTGTACCCATCCGAGGTTCACTCGTTTCAGGTACGGCCGAAGATATGCTTGAGGCTTCTGGAGATTTCATAGTTGCACGCAGTGCAGAATCTCGAAGGCAGACCATCGAGTTTCTCGACGCTGCTCACGAAAGCCATCAGGCAATCCGGAGTCCGGCAATGCCCGATTCCTAGCAGATGCCCGGTTTCATGAAGGCCAATCTTGGCGGCTCGCAGATATGTGCGTGCCGAATCTTTATCCAGGAGCCGATGAAGAGAGATTACGGCAGCCTTGCCTCCAAGCTGGGATTCGCCGAATACGAATTTAAGAATCGGTGTGCACAGGTCGCACTTGACGATTCCCAGCTTGAATCGTGCTCCCTCATCGATTGACTCGAGCGCTTTGATTATTTGTCCTGCCGCATATTGGCTGCGCAGGGGAAGGTAGGCATACTCGGGATCCGGTTGCGACGGCAAGGTAGCAGCATTGAGGCCGATCAATGTCTGCAGGTTTGCCGCAACGACCGAAACGGCCAGCGCATCCACCCATCCGATGGGAACAATATCTATGTGGCTTTCCTCGGACGTTCCGCGTCGATCGCGCGTCAATTGCGGTTACCTCTATTGGGGATAAAAGACCCCTGGTGATTGCTGCGGCGCCTTCGGCAGCGGGGCCCCGGAGTTTCGCGTCAGCAGCGGCCAATGTGATACCGCTTCATTTTCCGCATCAGTGTGCTCCGGTCGATTCCCAACTGCTTGGACGCCCGGAGGATATTCCCGTTGCAGGATTCCAGGGTGGCTTTTATCTGGTTGATTTCATGTTCCTGCAGCGTCATCGACACCATTGAACCTATATCGGCGCGTGGATTCACGAAGGTCAGTTCTTCGGCCCCGATCATCCTGCCCCTGGCAATGACCACGGCCCGTTCTACCACGTTTCGAAGCTCCCGGATATTGCCCGGCCAATGGTACGAAGTCAAAAGATCCAGCGCCTTCTGTGTAAAACCACCCAGGGATTTTCCGGTTTCTTCGTTGTAGCGCTTGAGAAAGTGATCGGCGAGTACGGGGATGTCATCCAATCGCTCGCGCAAAGGCGGGACGTCTATGGTGATCACGTTGATGCGATAGTAAAAGTCGTCTCTGAATTGATTTTCTTTTATCAGAGAAAGCAGGTCTCGGTGGGTGGCGCTGATGAGTCGAAAATCCGACTCAATGGGCTGGCTGCCCCCTAACCTGAGGAAACTTTTCTCTTCCAGCGCCCGAAGAAGGCTCACCTGCATTTTAGGTGAAATCTCGCCAACCTCGTCAAGGAAAAGCGTGCCGTTGTGAGCCATCTCCAGGCGTCCACGCCTGGCTTTGATAGCACCGGTAAAAGCCCCCCTCTCGTGGCCGAACAATTCGCTTTCCAGGAGGGACTCGGATAACGAGCCGCAATTAACTGCCAGGAAAGGACCACAGGACCGATCGCTTCTAAAATGAATGGCCTTGGCGACCATGTCCTTACCAACCCCTGTTTCTCCGGTAATCAAAATGGGTGCGGACGAAGGGGCAATTTCCTCGATCTTGGCGAAAACGGCCCGCATAGCGTTGGAGTGGGCGATAAAGACATCGAAAAAGCCCTCGTGGCGTTCGCTCAACAGTTCCTTGAGGACGATGTTTTCTTCACGGAGCGCCTTATTGGCAAGAAGGCGCTCCATAAACAGTGACAGCTCATCGGGATCAAAAGGCTTGCAGAAATAGTCCGTGGCCCCCCGCTTCATGGCGTCGACAGCCGTTTGCACGGTGCCGTGAGCAGTCATCATGACTACTACGGCATTCGGCTGGTGTTCCTTCAATCGAGAAAGAAACTCGATTCCATCCATGCCCGGCATTTTGATATCCACTAGATAGATCTCGGCGGGAAAAGTCTCGACAAGTTTCAGAGCTGCCACGCCGGACAACGCCGTTTCCACCTGATAGCCGTCCTTCACAAACCAGGCCTGGAGCGACTCGCAGATCATCTCTTCGTCGTCCACAATCATGATGCGTGTCGATAATTTCATACGGAGGCTTCTCCTCCCTCCTTCAATGGACTCAATTCCTTCGCCTGGGACTGGTCCGGCTGCAACGCGGTGGAAACCTTGCCCGGAACATGCCCGCCATCCCGTCCGTCCACCGGGTTCCGAGGCAGCTTAATTCTGAACGTCGATCCTTTGCCAGGCTCACTTTCGACCTCCACGTCTCCATGGTGTTCGCGTATGATGCCGTAGACCATTGGCAATCCGAGGCCGCTGCCTTTCCCATCGGTTTTGGTGGAGTAGAAGGGTTCGAAAATCCGCGGCAGCTCTTCAGGATCAATTCCACACCCTGTGTCGGCGACCGCCAGGCAGATGAGATCGGCGTTCTCGTCGATTTCGCCGGAGATCGTTAAGGTCCCTCCGTGTGGCATTGAGTCAATAGCGTTAAATATCAGGTTCAACAGGCACTGTTGAATCTGGGCGTAATCTCCGCATGCAGTGAACGGACCCGACGGGAAATGGACCTCGAAGCGTATATTGGCAAGTTCGAGCTGATGCTCCGTCAGGAGCAGAATTGTATCGACCAGTTCGGGAATCTCTATAACCTTTGCTTCCACGTTTTTTGGCCGGGCGAAGGTAAGCAGGTTCTTGACAATAGACCCACAGCGCATCGCTTCACGAAAAGAAAGGTCCAGATATCGCGCCACATTCGACATCTCAACATCGGACGGCACACTCTGCCCGATCTTGGACTGCAGAATACTCTGGACAAGCCTGTTGAAGGTCACGATACTCGTGATCGGGTTGTTGATCTCGTGGCAAACGGAAGCAACGAGCCGCCCCAAGGAGCTGAGCCGATCTTCCTGAGCCAAACGGGCGAAATCTTTTTTGAGCGCTACGGTGCGCTCTTCGATCTTTTTGCCCAAATCCTGGGTAATGTCCCGGATCGTCAGCACGAACTGGGCGATCTCCCCACGCCGGTCAAGAATTGGGTATGCGGTAACCTGGCGAAACTGTGAGGCATTGTTCAAATCGCCAAGTTCATATATCGCGCGGGCCGGCTTACAGGTCCGCAGGGCTTCCCGAGCGACACAGATCGTTGAAGGAAACTGGCACGGACTTGATTTGCGATACAGCACCTCGAAACAATGTTTGCCAATGATGTCGTCCTTGTTTGCACTGCCGAGGATCTGGGCCGATTGGTTACAGTCTGTAATAAGCAACTTCGTGCTGATGACAAGAACACCATCCGGCGAGGCCTCCAGCAAGGTGGAGGCCAGCGGATTGTTTGCATAGCCCTTTGCCATCTCAATCAACCGCATGGAAGCCTGTCGGTCGAGTAAACCCACGGTGGGCCGTTTCCGGCTCATAATGTCGCATAGAATGTGTTCGTCGCCGGTGCACTCCAGGATCAGGTCCAGGCACTCTATTGTCAGCAGATCCAGATAATCATAGAATACCTTTATCCCCGCTTCTTCGACATTTTTATGGCGCGAGACAGGTTTTTGAACATCGGCGACCGCCACCAATCGCATACCCGAGGATTGGACGGCGGGCAGATTTTTCATAATAGTCTTGAGACAGGACCCGTTGAGCACCATGCCTATGTTGAACTTACGGCTATTTGAGGAAGTTGCGGAATTCATGACGCATGCCCTCTGATGGTGGAACCGATGGGGTTCGCAGATTAAAAAACCCGGCGCACTCCTTTAAGTCGATCAGGCCCCCGGAAACCTGAAGCGCAAGTGCTATGAACTTGATGGGGAAACCTACGCCGATGATATAGATATTTTTCAAACAGGTCAATACTCGGCAGGTAATCCCGCCAGTTGTTTGAGGGTGAATACCGGACCGTTCTTGCACACATGGCGGGCCCCCACATTGCATCACCCGCAAATGCCTATCCAGCATTTCATGCACATCCCCAGGCTCGATATGGTCCGCCAGGACCAAACCCCAACTCGGTGAGAACGCGGCAGCTTAAACTTGATCACGATCGGCGGCCCGCGAATGATCGCACGGAAGTTTTCGGCGCATGGCCCTTCCCAAAATGCACAACGCGGGTGGAAAAATCACGGGCGCCAAAAGAAGACGCACCTTCACAAAAGTTCTTTCAGACCAATAAAGTCAATTCATTACAATATGTTAGCGAATATTGATCTATTCTGGCGGAAATTCTTTAGTGTGTGAAATGTTTTACTTGACATTTCGAAACGCCTATTTTCTAATGGGAAAAACAGGACGAAAGCCTCTGCTCTTTCAAAAACTATCTCTGGGCGTATCCACCTGAAAATCAAGATTTCAGGTGCATGTATTCTTCGTATTCGCTGATGTGCCTCGACCTCGGATGTGAATTGCTCCGGGCTTTCCGTTAAAGCCGGCGGGGCGGCGATCTATCCGGGGAAGGCTCCTGTTGCCTGGTTCACACTTCCAATTCTGCTCAATCGCTGTTTCAGATTTCCAAAATGGACCAAATTAACAAGGAGATAGGATTATGACTGATGGAATGATGGCGGTCGCCATCTTGCTACCGGTAGTGGCTGGCTTCCTGATTCTCGCAATTCGCGATTATTTTGCGCGAGGGGTCGTTGTTGTTGTAACGGCTATAGTGCTCATCGCAAACAGCATCCTATTCGCCGCAAAAGGGCCCCTGACCTATACTCCCCCTGCAGGTTTCGATTGGGGCACGCTCATTTCGGTCCTGGACTATGCCATTCTTGTCACCTACCTTGTACTGGGCCTTAAATTACGCAACTGGCTGGTCCTGATTTTCTCCGTGACCCAGATCATACCAATTCTCTACTTTGAATTTTTTATGAAGGCCCATGCGGATCTGAGACCGGCTTTCGTGGTCGATAATCTGGCCATAGTGATGACTTTGATCATTTCTATTATCGGTTCTCTTATCTGTATCTACGCCATCAGGTACATGCGTGACCATGAGGAGCATGCTCATGTCGATAAGTCCAGGCAGTCCAGGTTTCTGTTCTGGCTTGTTTTGTTCCTGGGAGCCATGAACGGCTTGGTCTTCGCCAACAACCTTTTCTGGCTCTACTTTTTCTGGGAAGTCACCACACTGTGTTCCTTCATGTTGATTTCGCATGACAAGACACAGATAGCCCTGGAAAATGCCGCGCGAGCTCTCTGGATGAATTCCACCGGTGGAACGGCATTCATCCTGGCCATCATTTATCTTTACATGACTCAAGGGGGTGCTTCGGCCCTGTCGGTTCAAAACATCATTGGAGGAGGCCTACATAGTGCGGCCTTGATCCTGCCGGTAGCTCTTCTTTGCTTCGCCGGGTGCACCAAGTCTGCACAAATGCCGTTTCAATCCTGGCTTCTTGGAGCAATGGTTGCGCCCACGCCGGTTTCAGCACTGCTCCATTCCAGCACCATGGTTAAAGCAGGGGTGTACCTGGTGCTCAGGCTTGCCCCCGCTTATGCCGGAACTCTCTTGAGCACCGCCATAGCCATAGTCGGGGCATTCACCTTTTTTGGCACCTCCGCGCTGGCAATCAGCCAGACAACAGGTAAGCGGGTCCTAGCCTACTCGACCATTGCCAACCTGGGCCTGATCATAGCCTGTGCCGGCATAAACACCCCGTTGTCAATAGCCGCAGCGATTCTGCTCATCATTTTCCACGCCATTTCCAAAGGTATGCTGTTTCTCTGCGCCGGGACGATCGAGCACCAGATCTGGAGCCGCGAGATCGAAGACATGGAGGGCCTGGCTGCCAAAGCGCCTCTTGTCACCCTCATTACCGCAGTGGGAATGCTGTCCATGTTCCTGCCTCCATTCGGGATGATGCTTGGCAAATGGATAGCCATAGAAGCGGCCTACAAAGTTCCCCTGGCGGCAGTTTTCTTTGTACTGGCAAGCGCTTTGACCATCGTTTTCTGGACAAAATGGCTGGGAAGGCTTCTGCAGGTCGTACCGAAATTGGGATGGCCCCTTGAAAAGCTTTCCCCCAGCTACTCGGTTCCACTGTGGACTTTATTTATAGGTATATTTGTCGTCGGTTTCGGGATCGGGCCGATTTATAATTACTTCATCGCATCAGCCACCAGCAACGTCATCGCCGGTAACAGCATGATCGGTTCGGGCTGGGCTAACATCGTGCTGGCAGGCTCTTCAGCCGCTCAGACAGGGGCTGCGGTCCGGGGATCTTTCCCCGTGTGGGCGCTCTACGTGGTATTGGGTGTTGCCTTGTTCCTGCCCATGTTGTTCTTCGGATTGAAGTCCACACAGTTGCGGCCGGTTTATCTGTGCGGCGAGCAGACAGGCGGCACCGATACGGATGAATGGTGCGCTGAAGCCGATATTAAGACTAAGTTCATACTGGGCGGCTACTACTTTCAGGGAACACTCGGCGAAAAAGCCTTGAATCCCTGGGTAAATACCGTAGCCATTTTGCTTCTGGCCATCATGATTGCATGCGGGGTGATCTCGAAATGAATCAGTTCATATTAGTCATCGCAACAATAGTTCTTGCTCCCATTGCCGGCGGCCTGCTTTTCGGGATCGACCGAAGGATTACTGCAAGGTTGCAGGGTCGATTCGGCCCCCCCATTTTGCAGCCTTTCTATGATATCTTCAAGCTCCTGGGCAAAGAGAGCATAGCAGTGAGCAATATGCAGTTCGTGTGGATCTACGCGTATCTGATTTTGATGATCGCGAGCCTGCTCTGTCTCGTTTTGCAGTCGGATTTTCTCGTGCTCGTTTTCCTGCTGGGATTTGCCGGTGTTTCACTGGTTCTGGGCGGGTTCAGCACCAAGTCTCCTTACTCCCATTTCGGGGCCAACAGGGAGTTGCTTCAGATATTGGCTTACGAACCCGTGCTCCTGCTTCTGGCAATAGCGATTTATGCGCAAAACGGGACCTTTCTCATTAGCGAGATCATAAGCCGCCAGCAACCGCTGCTCCAGTCTTTGTGGCCTTTGTTTATTGCGGTCCTGTATGTTTTGACCATAAAGATGCGCAAATCCCCGTTTGATATTTCCACCTCGCACCACGCACACCAGGAGATAGTAAAGGGGATTACCACCGAATATTCCGGTCCTTTTTTGGCTATCTATGAATTGGCGGAATGGTATGAAATCGTGCTGGTGCTGGGCATAATAGTCCTGTTCTGGGCCAATCCCCTCTGGGTAGGTTTATTGATCGCGTTAGCCGCATTCCTGCTCGAACTTGTAGTCGATAACATCGCGGCGAGAATGACAGCACGGTGGATGGTGCGTCTGAGCTGGTCGGTTGGATTGACTCTCGGAATCATCAATATTGCTTATCTCTATATCATGAAGGGGGTATTTTAAGACAAATGGGTTTGATAAAAAAATCTCGCGTGAAATCACCCTGGATCATGCACTTCGATAACAGCTCGTGTAATGGCTGTGACATCGAGGTGCTCGCTTGTCTGACTCCTCTCTATGACGTGGAACGCTTCGGCATTGTCAATATGGGCAACCCAAAGCATGCCGATGTCCTGCTGATCACCGGACCCGTGAACAAGCGTACGGCGCGTGTGCTCAGGAATCTCTATGAGCAGGTCCCCAACCCCAAAATGGTAATTGCCGTTGGGACCTGTGCCTCTTCGGGCGGGGTGTTCCATAACTGCTATAACGTCCTCGGCGGCGTTGACAAAGTAATACCCGTAGATGTATACATTCCGGGCTGTGCAGCGCGTCCGGAAGCAATTATCGATGGAGTTGTCATGGCGCTCCAGAGCCTGACCGAGCAGCGCCATCTTTGGGCGACATGCCCTCATTGTAAAACAGAATACGAGGTAACGGACCAGCGATGGAGAATCTAACAAAAATAGACAAGAGCGCAATAGTGAGTGAAGGCAAGAAATTGCTTGACGCCGGAGCCAAGTTTGTTACTGCCGTATGTAATGATCTCGATGCAGAGATGGAGGTAACTTATTTCTTCAGCTCAAACAGAGGCACGGAAATGAACGGCCTCCGGTGTACGGTTGCCAAAGATGAAGAAGTCCCCAGTTTGTCGGGCGAAACTCTTTCCGTGGTGCTGATTGAAAACGAACTGCAGGAACTGTTCGGCTTGAAGGTCAAAGGCATCGCCATCGATTACGGCGGACATATGCTCTTAGCCCACGACAGTCCCACCACGCCTATGTTGAAAGAAAAGAAGGCTGAGCCGAAAGGAGAAGAAAACTAATGGCTACGCGTACTGTAGTCCCCTTTGGCCCCCAGCATCCGGTACTTCCCGAACCCGTACAGTTGCGGCTCACCTATGAAGATGAAAAGGTGGTGGAGGTTACCCCGGTTATCGGCTACGGCCATCGAGGAATAGAGAAAGCTTGCGAATTAAATGAATATGCCAAAAATATTTACCTCTGCGAGCGCGTTTGCGGGATCTGCAGCTATCAGCACAGCGCAACCGTGGTTGAGGCAATGGAAAGATTGTGGCCGATCGAATTGACCCCCAGGATCAATTACCTGCGCACGATCTGGTCTGAAATGGCCCGTACCCACAGCCACCTCCTCTGGCTTGGATTGTTGGCCGATGCGTTCGGTTTCGAGAGCATGTTCATGCAGTTCTGGCGCATAAGGGAAAAAGTGCTCGACCTTCTTGAACAGACTACCGGGCACAGGGTTATCCAGTCTGTCAACATCGTTGGCGGCGTGCGGCGGGATATCGACGAACAGCAGAAGCGGATGATTGTCAGTGTTCTTGGGGAGGTGCAAAAAGAAAGCAAATCCTTGATAAACGCCCTTATAGGCGACTACACGGTCAAAAAAAGGACTGTTGGAGTAGGGATCATCACCAAAGAGCAGGCCATTTCACTCGGCTGCGTCGGCCCAACGCTCAGGGCAAGCGGGGTGTCCGAAGATGTCCGCTTGACCAAATACCATGCATACGGGGAATTGAATTTCGAACCGATAGTGGAAAGTGCCGGGGACTGTTTTTCACGGGCGGCGGTCCGAGCCAGGGAACTCTTCCAGGCAATCGATCTGCAGTTGGAGGCCCTGTCAAAATTGCCGGAAGGTGAAATAGCTGTAAAGGTAAAAGGCAATCCTCCGGCAAATGAGGCGGTGATGCGCACCGAAGCCCCACGGGGAGAGCTCTTCTACTATGCGAAAGGAAATGGCACCCGCAAATTGGAACGCATGAAGATACGCACGCCGACCTATGCGAATCTTCCAGCGGTCCTGGTCCTGTTGCCGGGTTGTCAGCTGGCGGATGTGCCGGTTAATGTCCTCTCCATCGATCCATGCATCTCTTGTACGGAGAGATAAGAAACCAAAAGGAGCGTATGAACCAATGCCTGTGATGCTACCCACCGTCCTGAGGAATTTGTTGGATGGTCCGGCAACGAGGCTCTACCCGATTCAGGTGCGAGAGTCTTTCCAAAATGCCAGGGGCCACGTTGTCTTTAATGATGACAAGTGTACGCTTTGTAGTGTGTGCGCTCTGCGATGTCCCGCTGATGCGATTTCTATCGATAAGGAAAGCAAGACGCTGAGCTTTCATCCTGCTCGCTGCATAGTGTGCGAAGTCTGTGTCCTTAGCTGTCCCAGCGATGCAATCGACTTGATTTACAAATGGCGTGCTCCTTTCTCCAGAAAGCCGGTGGAGGTTCATGAGGCGCGAGGGAAAAAACCTCGTACGCCAATGTAGAAAAACCAAAAGGAACGTTGCGTTCCCTCCGGGAAACGTTGAAAAAGAAACAGGCAAAACGAGTTTCGCGTTTTGCCTGTTTCTTTTATCACCCTTCCTGCCCGGAAGCGGTTTCGACTTTGAGCCGGTGCTTTGTCAATTTAGCTTCGAGGTGTTACCGCCCCTTCCACCTTGTAGTAAAAAGACGAGCAAGGCCCAACTTCTCTGATTGAAGGAGGTTTTTAAACCCGTAAAAATCGCGTTTGGGCAGCGCTAGTCTTCGTAACTGTAAACCGCGCTACAAAAGATCAAATCATTTTCTTTCTGAAAAAAGGCCAGTTTGGGGAGAACCTTATTTCTTCTGGGGTGGTACCATTTATATTCCACCCACCCGCTGGTTTGACTCTTGGCATTGTCCACAATCTCCTTGTTAAACGCTTTGCCGTCGGAATCCTTAACGCCAAGAAAATTCAGTCCCACGAATTTGTCGTTGACCCCGTGCGCGAGCATTATCCCGGCAGGGCTCAAAACGAAAACATACAGATCGCCCTGGACAAACATTCCGTTGGAATTGGAAAACTCAGCCAGGGCAACGTCTTTGCCAACTAACTTGTAAAAGTCTATGGCCTGTTCCACCCAGTATTTCGCATACTCCTCCGGTCTCTCGTACATTTAATTCTCCTTTGATAAAGGATGGTAACTTTGGTCTGCGGATGAGTCAGAGCCCAGATCGATCCCGGTGTAATCCCGGCGGCTATTCATCCGTTGCAGGCACAATCGGTCGACTTATTTAAAGCTTTATTTCACATGGCCGGCCATTTGTCAAGGGTCTCCGGTGAATACGCTCATTTACAAGGGAGTAAAAAAACCTTAAACAGGTATTTGATCGATACACAAATATTAAAAAGGCGGCAATTGATGGCGATAATAGCAATCGTTGGAAGAACCAACGTCGGCAAATCCACTCTTTTCAACAGGATAAGCAAAAGCAGCAAGGCCCTGGTCGATGACCTGCCGGGAGTCACCAGGGACAGGAATTATGCCCGTGGGATGTGGGACGAAAAAAGCTTCACCCTTGTTGATACGGGGGGGTACATCATCAAGGACGATTCCCTTTTCGACCAGAGCACACGGGAGCAAATCTTCCACGCCCTCCAGGAAGCCGACATGCTTCTTTTCGTGGCAGACGGCAAAACAGGGCTGCATCCAGAGGACTCCGCCCTTCTTAACATCCTTCGCCGTACCTCAAAGCCCATTTTTTTTTCAGTAAACAAAATAGACGGCCCCGAGCAGCAGGGTCCTTTGGCCGATTTTTACGCCCTCGGGGTCCAGGACATCTACCCAATCAGCGCGGCACACGGGTTTGGGGTCGGTGAGCTTGTCTCGGATATGGTCAAGTTTATACCTGAACCCGCCAGCTTGGAAGCCGGTGAAGAAGCTGAGGTTTCGGAAATCCGTATATCCATTCTCGGTCGGCCCAACGTAGGGAAATCGACCCTTGTGAACCGAGTTCTCGGCGCCCCGCGCGTCATTGTCAGCCCAATCCCCGGAACTACTCGAGACGCGGTTGATACGCTCTTTGAGCGCGACGCCCGCAAATACCTGCTAATAGATACGGCGGGCATAAGGAAGAAGGGAAAAACGCGCGAAAAGCTCGAGAAGTTAAGCATAATCAAGGCGCTTCAAAGCATTGACAAAAGCCATGTCTGCGTTCTTTTGATCGACGCCTCCCAAGGCGTGGCCGATCAGGACCTTCACATCGCGGGCTATATCCAGGAACGCTATCGGGCGTGCATGATCGGGGTGAACAAATGGGACGTCTTCGATTCAAACCCCAAAACCCGCAAGAATTTTCTGGAAGATCTGAAGTGGCGTTTCCGCTTCATGCCCTTCGCCCCGGTCCTGACTTTTTCGGCCCTCACCGGTACAGGCACGCAAAAAGTACTCCCGACGGTACGCGAGGTTTTCGGGCAATACAACAGCCGAATTACAACCGGCATCCTCAACAGGGCGCTCCAGGAAGCTGTCAGCGCACATGAGCCTCCGATAGTCCGCAACCGCAGGCTCAAGTTTTTTTACGGAACACAGGCCGGGACCCGCCCCCCAATGTTCGTTCTGTTTTGCAACTACCCCAACAGCATCCACTTTTCCTACCAACGTTTTTTGCTAAACAGGTTCAGGGAAAGCTTCGGGCTGGATAAAACACCTTTACGGCTCGTATTTCGAGGCAGGACCCAAAGGGACAAAAAAGAATAACCTCGATCGAACAAACCTGGTGTCCTGAGTTAGAGATCCAGTACATAAGTCCCGAGTACTTAGGCCGATAGGGGTAGGAGCGGCTCGACGCCGCCCCTCCCTCCGAACCGGACTGGCG
>JBEKTT010000071.1:0-26578 GCA_049515795.1 Syntrophobacteraceae bacterium | reverse complement strand
ATTTCATTTTCTTTGTGCTTCGTGGGATCTTCGTGGTCTTCGTGATAAGGACAGCCCCAGCCAACCACGGAGAACACAAAAGTGGCACGAAGAGAGCGCAGCAGAGTGAAGAGATTGCCCCGACACATCCGCTAAAGTTGACGGCCATGGGCCTTCGCCGGAATGACGGGCTGCAGGTTCTTACATATAGGAACTTAGTTGACGCTGCACTAGTATGTTGTCAATAAAGTTATCATATGTTGCAAGGAATCGTCACCCCGGCGAAGGCCGGGGTCCAGTGCTTTTAACCACCTAAAAAAACGCTGGATTCCGGCCTTCGCCGGAATGACGGGCTGTAGGCCCTTACCTATCGGAACTTAGTTGACGCTGCACTAGTAAGGGTTCAAAAGCGCAGAACAGCTTTTACGGTATATCCATCTTGAGAATCCTTCACCGCTCTGTTTATTTCCGGTGCAGAGTATTGCCTTATCAGCTTATCGAAGGGAAATTTCCCTTCCCTGTAACACCTGATCATATAAGGAATGAATTCTTGCGGGTCGCTGTCGCCCGCAATGCTGTAAAAGACCTTCTGATTTGGGCCCGGTGATTGGGGTGTGACCCGCTGGTGCGATTCGTCATGAGAAACGCCCAGTTTGGACATTTTCCCGAAAGGACCGAGAGATTTTATGGCCTGGTCGATCACCCGCGAAACGCCCGTTGTCTCGACCGCATGATCGACAGGCCCAACCAGTTCCCTCAGTCTCGGGCTGATTTCCTGCTCCAGGGCGTTTATTACGTTAGTCGCTCCAAGCTCTTCGGCCAGTTTCAGGCGCGAGGCTACGACATCGACGGCTACGATAGGCGTTGCGCCTGCCATGTGAGCCGCCATCAGCGCCGATAAGCCAACGGTTCCCGCGCCGAAAACAGCGAACGACTCGCCCGGCCGAGGCTTGAGTTCGTTCAGCACAGTACCGGCCCCTGCCTGCACGCCGCATCCAAGAGGCGCAAACAGGGCGAGTCCCTCATTATCCCCGGCATCCACAGGAACCAGATTGCGTTCGTGTGTCAGTGCGTGATAGGCAAACGAGGACTGGCCGAAAAAGCAGCAGCCTACTGCAAGCCCCCTTGTATCATGGATGGTTGAAGAGCCGTCAGGTCTTGTACTGCCAAAATTCAGTTCGTCGAAAGCCATGCAATGGGCTGGATGGCCGGCGGTACAACTGGAGCATTTCCCGCAGGAAGCAAAAGAAATAACGACCCTGTCGCCGGGGCGAACCCGAGCGACCTGAGCGCCGGCGGCTTCAACGATGCCCGCGCCTTCATGCCCGAACACGGCCGGAAACTCCAGGCCAAACATTCCGTCACGTGCGGCTATATCAGTATGGCAAATACCGCACGCTACAATGCGGATGAGCGTTTCATCCTGCCTGGGGCCGTCGAGATCGACATCCTTAAATGAGAATCGGGCGCCTGGGTGGGGCGCCACGGCAGCACGGGAGCGGATAGTCATGGAATATGACTCCTCATTTGAGACACACGGACAAAAAATTCTCACCGCAGAGGCGGGGCATAGCCCGGTCACGGAGAGAGACGAATTCTACCACAGAGCCACAGAGAGCACAGAGAAAAGCTTTTCAGACAGGATTAACAGAAATGCCTGTGGATTAGGGAATTGGGGAATTGAGGAATTGAATCCCTAAATTCCTAAATTCGTTTTAAAATTGACTAACTCCGTGCCCTCTCCTTGACCGGACTATGCCCCGTCTCGGTGGTGAACATTTACTTTGCGAGCGCCGGATGTTTTGACGGAGATCAGAGATCAGATGTAAGAGGTAGGAAGTTCAGTCATCCGTCATCCGTCCTCCGTCATCCGGCCTCCGTCATCCGGCCTCCGTCATCCGTCCTCCGTCATCCGTCATCCGTCCTCCGTCCTCCGTCCTCCGTCCTCCGTCCTCCCTCCTCCGTCCTCCGTCATCCGTCATCCGTCCTCCGTCATCCGTCATCCGTCCTCCGTCATCCGGCCTCCGTCTTCCGTCCTCCGTTTGCTGCGTTAGGTAACCAGACCGTCTGCCGCATTAAAGTCTATCTTAGAAGATTCCGGACCTTCCGCTTTCGGCCGATTGGTCTTTTTACTGTCTCTAAAATCTTGCCACATCTTCTCACAGTTGCTATTTAGACGGAGGACGGAGGGATAGGGGGATGGCGCGAAGAGTTTTTAGTTTTTCTCAAAACCCGAAACTCAGGAAAGTCGATGCTGGAAAGATCAAGATTTACTCCGGAATACTTTAATAACAGAGGCGCCGGTTCTTTGCCCGGTTACCTAGGCATGGTCGTGACGGAGGTTGGGGCTGGAGAGGTTAAGGCTGAAATTGTTATCACAGGTCACCATCTGGCGCCAACCGGGTTTCTCCACGCGGGAAGCATAATAACCTTAGCTGATACGGCATGCGCGATCGGGTGCTTTTCAAACCTGCCCGAGGGCGCCAGCGGCTTTACCACTGCCGAGCTCAAGTCGAATTTTCTGAGCACGGCGCGCGAAGGCACTCTAGAGTGCAGCGCACAAGTGACTCATCTCGGGAAAAGCACCCAGGTGTGGGATGCGACTGTAGTTCACAGGGAAAGCGGCAGGACGGTAGCCCTTTTTCGATGCACTCAATTCATTATGTATCCGCAATCTTAAATTTACCCAATGAGGCCTCCCGCCCCCGCCCATCGCGTGCGATAGACATCTCCTGCGGTCGGCCTCCGCGCTACGCGCTCACACGTCGCAAAGGGAGGCCGGCAAGCATGCTTCACTTTGTGAAGCAATGCGAAGCTCGCGAAGCGTGATCTATAAACCGGAGGCACTTCACTTTTTGGAAGCGCCGCACATTTGGCTTGCCTTCAAACGCTCCACGTTTACTATTTATAGGTTCTGCATGGCTGAGCGCACTATCGCCGCTCTATCATGTCAAGCGTATTTTTTTCGAGCAAGGTATTATATAAGTCTATCGTACGAGGCCTCTCGCCCCATCTCGCGGATGGGTGGGCGGGCTGTCGAGAATGAGCGGTCAGCCTCCGCGCTACGCGCTCGCACGTCGCGAAGGGAGGCCGGCAAGTACGCTTCACAAGGCGCATTTTTTTCGAGCAGGGTATTATATAAGTCTATCATACGAGGGAGTGGATGCCCATGAAGTTCGAAGGTACCGAGCGTTATTACCTTAGCCCTGAACTGGGAGAGATAGTAAATATTTCCATCTCGATGGAAAAACCTTTGCTTCTGATGGGTGAAGCAGGAACCGGGAAGACCCGGCTTGCCTTTGAAATCGCCCGCGCCTTTGGGATCAACATGGAAGAAGCCCGCTGCAAGTCCACATTCAAAGGGGAAGAACTGTGCTATGTTTATGATACTGTGCTCAGGCTCAACGATTCCCGGTTTGGAAGCGGAGAATCGGGCCGCAACGTTAACGATATCTGGGATTACCTTCGCTTTGGGCCGATAGGCAGAGCGTTTCTTGCCGAGGATAGAAGGGTGCTCCTGCTCGATGAGATCGATAAGACCGATTCGGATACTCAGGACAACCTCCTGGACGTCCTCGAGGATGGTTCCTTTACCATTCGGGAAATCAATCATAAAGTGACGGCGCGCCATATGCCCATCATAATCATTACAAGCAACGCCAAACGAGAGCTGTCCGATCCCTTTCTGCGCCGCTGTTTCTGCCACTACATCCCCTTCCCGGGCCCCGAAGAGATCTCGATTATCGTGCGGCTGCATTTCCACGGCATCCCGGAGCAACTCTTGGAAGCATGTCTTACGGAATTTTACCGCCTGCGGGAACAGGGGTTCGAAAAGCCGCCTGCCACAGCGGAACTGCTTGACTGGATCGGCGCCGTGCGCTCCACTGGTGCGAGCGGGCCCGGCGCCGGGAAGGCGATCCGGCATATCGGAACTCTTCTCAAACGCTCCCAGGATTTGTTGAAATACAAAGGAGTAAACCAAAAGAGTCAATTCCGATGATCTCATTCATCCAACAGTTGCGCGAAGCGGAAATCCCCGTAAGTGTCAGATATATTCTGGAGTTTTACCGGGGTCTCCAAAAAGGCCTGGCGCCTGACCTTGACCGGCTCTTCTTGCTGGCCCGCCTTGTTTTTATCAAAAACGTCGAACACTACGACGCCTTCGAGCGGGTTTTCGCGCACTTTTTTCTTGGTAAGGGCTCATGGAAAATGCCCGACTGGGAAGAAGTGTTTGCGGGAAAACCTTTCCAGGAGTGGCTTCGAGAGCAGCTCGAAAATGGGGCCATTTCTGCAGCGGAGCTGCGCACATACGGAATGGAGGAACTGCTGAGGCGGTTCTGGGAAACTCTTTTGGAGCAAAGAGGCCAACACGATGGAGGGCATACCTGGATCGGGACCGGGGGACGGTCCCCGTTCGGCCACTCGGGGCGTGCCGGTGGAGGAATGCGCGTCTATGGAAGGGGCCTTCACGGTACGGCTCAGAAGGTGATCGATAAAAGGAGCTATGTCAACTATAGCGGGAAATCCCCTCTGGCCAGGGAAAATGTGAGTCAAATTCTGGCTTCGCTTAAGAACCTGAAGCGTGCGGGGCCGGAAACCGAGCTGGATATCGACCAGACGATAGCCCGGACCGCAAAAAACGGAGGCGAAATCGAACTGGTGTTTGCCAGGGAGTTTCGCGATCGCTTAAAGCTGGCAGTCCTGCTGGATAATGGCGGCTATTCGATGATTCCTTACCTCGACCTTGTGAAGTCGGTGTTTGGAAAAATCCGGGACCACTTCAAGGACCTTGAGTACTATTATTTTCACAATTGCCTGTACGGGGCCGTCTATCAGGACCTGCCGCGCACGCGGGCGATTCCGTGGGAAGCCTTTGTGGGCCGGGGAAGTGACACGCACCTTATAATAATTGGGGACGCCAATATGGCGCCATTCGAATTGATGGCCTCCAACGGTTCCCTCTACATTCAGGGCAGTGATCGAAGACCCGGACAAGAATGGCTGAAGGAGCTTAGGGCGGCGTTTCCGGCAAGTGTGTGGCTAAATCCCATTCCAAAAGGGCGTTGGCCGACGGAAAGCGTCACGATCAACCAGATTGCCCGCATCTTTCCGATGGAAGATTTGACCCTGGCCGGCATCAGGAACGCGGTTCAGATACTGGGCCGGAGAAGATAGCAGGGAATTGAAATGAATCAATTGATAAGCTGTGCCCCGTTTGAGCGGCTTTTGAATATGACTATTGTTGAGGCTTGCGATGGCAGGGCGACCCTGACCATGCCCTTTTTAATGGACTACGCCCAGAGCGCGGGACTGATGCACGGCGGGGCGCTGGTGACTCTCGCCGACACGGCGGTCGCCAAGGCGATCAAGAGCATAATAGCGCCTCTGTCGCATTTTGTTACCACTGAACTTGAATCGCGATTTCTTCTTTCGGTGACAAAAGGCATTGTGACGGCGAAGGCGGAGGTAGTCAGCCGGGAGGGAAGGCGCATCAAGGGTAAAGCGACTCTTTACGACGAAGAGGGAAGAGCAGTCATGGAGTTTTGCTCTACCTTCAAGGTTTCAAAAGATACTAAAATCAAATAATGGCAGTTAGTTACAAATCATAGCAAGTAGCTGGGGCCGGGATATGTGGAGCGTTCAGCGAAGCGCAGGATCACGCTTGGCCCCACTTGAGCTTTGATCTCAAAATCTGGAAGTGATCGACGCCCGGGGCCTTTATGATGCGCAAAGGAGTGGCGGCGGCCGTAACGACCAACTGGTCAATATCCTGGATCAGGCATCCTATCTGTCCATCGCAGGTCAGGGTTACGTCCGTTGCGGGTTCGGCAATTTCGATCGTGATTGTCACATTAGCCGGGAGGACGATCGGCCGATTGGTGAGTGTGAAAGGGCAAATCGGAGTCATGATAATGGCTTGAGCGGTCGGGAAAATGATTGGCCCCCCAGCGGAGATGTTGTAAGCGGTCGATCCTGTGGGGGTGCAGATAATGAGGCCGTCACCACGGTAGTGAGTGAGAAAATGCCCGTCGATAGTTGCGTGCAGGTCGATTATTCGGGCGAGCGCCCCTTTGTTTATAACGGCGTCATTGAGGACGCGGTGGCTGAAAATCTCTCTGCCCTCACGCCTTACCGATACCCGCAGGATCATTCGTTCCTCGATCTCGAAATCCCCCGAGAGGATTTTTTCCATTTCCGCAAAACAGTTGCCGGCACTTATCTCCGTAAGAAAACCAAGACCTCCCAAATTGATGCCGATGATCGGAATGGATCTTCGTTCTATAAAACGCGCAACACTCAAAAAGGTCCCGTCTCCGCCGATCACCACAACCGTTTCCACTGTATCGGGGATATCGATTTTTTGATAGACGCAGCTAACTCCCGAATTATCGATATTTTCTTTAAGAAAAACTTCTATGTTGCGCTTTTCGAACCATTCTTTGAGTTGCCGGGCAAGACGGGCCGCTTCAGGGCGCATGCGTTTATAGATTATTGCGACGTGGTGCATTTGGGTCCTCCAAAAAACTAACGCTGCAGCCTGGGTGGTCCGATAAGATTAAAAGAATTGTAAAAATCCCCCGACTGCTCTAATTTGCGTTGGCAGTAGCGGGTAAGATGCCTATAGGTCCTATTTATGGGCGAGTCAAGTGATTTGCCGCGCGGTTTGGATGGAGGATGGTTTAGCTGAATGGCTCTTTCCAGCTCGCTGAGGAGGTCAATGAATTCCGAGCAGCTGTCTACAATCCCTTTACAGACGATCCTGGTGGTCGATGACGAGCCGGGGGTCTGCGAAATTATTTCAGAGGCTCTGAGCAGTCAGGGTCACAAGGTGGAGAGCGCCGGTGATGGCGTCGAGGCTGTCGAAAAGATCAAGAGAAGCAAATTCACTATCGTTGTTACGGATATGGAAATGCCTCGAATGGACGGGATGCAGCTCATCGAGTACATAGCGCACAATCATGCCGATATCGATATAATTGCCATCACGGGGCATAGAATGAAATACAGATACACTGAGGTGGTTGAAGCCGGGGCTGCGGATTTCATTACGAAGCCCTTTACCGTTAACGAACTGGAAGCCAAGATTAACAGGCTGATCCGGGAGAAGAATCTCAGGGATCAGCTCGCGAAGCTGGCCGTCCGGGACCCCCTGACAGCTCTTCTGAATCGCCGTTCCTTTGAGGAAAATGTGCAAAGGGAAGCGATCCGTGCAACCCGCTATCAGCATGCTCTCTTTTTGTTCTTTATGGACATCGATCGTTTTAAGACATACAACGATCTCTATGGCCATCAGGCAGGCGATGCGCTGCTCATCGAGACGGCGAATCTTTTGACGAATTCGATACGGGAAAACATCGACAGTGTCTACCGCTACGGCGGCGATGAGTTCATAATGCTGTTGCTGCATCTGCCGGGTGCTCAGGCCCTGAGTGTTGCTAAGCGCATCTGCAGGAAGTTTGACCTTTTGAGATTCGAACCAACAAGCATTTCAATCGGGATCGCCAGGTTTATCGCGAAGTCCGGGACAGTCGAGCAGGACATTCAAGACATGATACAGCGGGCCGACTCCGCCCTTTACACCGCCAAGAAAGGCCACGGCAAAACCGGTGTTTTTGTCGATGAATCTTCGCGCTGACCGATGCCTTGCGCTGTTGGTTGGACATCCTGAGCGTGGTTTACGCCTGCCGGCGGGCAACTGGTCCCAATGGTGACAACTGCGTTTAAAATTGATCTGCTTAAAATTAATCTGCTTAAAATTAATCTTGACACCCTAGAGTGGGTACTTTATATAGGGCTGGACCGCGGAGCATAAAGGAGTGCCGCGGTAACCGACGAAAATTGCTGGACTTAGTTGGCGTCACCTCAAAATCTGTCGTGATTGGATTGCAGTGCAGATTGATACGGTGGCATTTTTTTGGATTAACTCTTTTGTGAGACCACTTTATGATGTGGCATTAAGTCCGCCCTGAACTCTGTCAGAGTCGAGCCCATCTTCAGATGGCTGAAAACGTTAATTCCCATTAGCGTTTCTAGAAGTGCTCAAAGGTAGCATCTCCGGTAGCGGGCGGCAAATAGAATTCTAATATTTGTGCAGGGGACTTTAGGTTCTCACGACGGGAGGTGACTGCCATGGGCAAGCCTGAATTCGGTTTTGGGGTCCATTTGATCTTGGATGGTTACGGCTGTGACCGTGCGGCTCTGCAAGACATCAATCTGATCTATAATTTTCTCGATAATTACCCTTGTCAAATGGATATGACCAAAATCATGCCGCCTTATGTTTTCCGGTATTCGGGAGCGGTTCCGGAAGATTGGGGAGTATCCGGTTTTGTGCTGATTGCGGAAAGCCACATCAGCATTCATACATTTCCGGACAAGCAGTATATGAGCATTGACATGTTTTCGTGCAAGCCTTTTGATACGGACTTGGCTGTCGAGACTATAAAGAGTTACTTTAAAATTCAAAAACATGAGATCAAAGTTCTGGACAGGGGTCAGGAATTCCCGAACACCATACGTGAATCCGCCCAGGTGGTCCGGATGGATCGGATGCTGAAACAGCGTTCGAGGTAAGAAATATTCCACGAGCCATACAAAACGGAGGGGTTCCAGGTTCTGCCTAGAACCCTGTTTTCATTTCCGGGGCTGAATTTTTATCGTCGTAATGTGTGGCAGGCTAATCTCTGTATTGGAGCAGCAGGTCCGCATAGGCATCGGTTCGGCGGTCTCTCAGGAAGGGCCAGTTGCGCCGGACCACTTCAGTCCTCGCCATGTCGATTTGCGCCGTAAGCACTTCATCGGCGTCTTGGCCTGCCTTTGCCATAAATTCGCCCTGGGGTCCAATTATGAAACTGTTTCCCCAGAAGACTTGGCCGTGGCCGGCGCTTCCGGAAGCGGGTTCGAATCCGACGCGGTTTGCGCAGATTAGCGGAAGCCCGTTGGCGATTGCGTGGGACCTCTGAATAGTCATCCATGCATCCAGCATCAACCGTCGCTCAACTTCGGACTCACCCGGCCCCCAGCCGATAGCCGTAGGATATAGGAGCAGTTCGGCCCCTGAAAGAGCCATCAGTCGCGCAGCTTCCGGATACCACTGGTCCCAGCAGACCAATACTCCCAGCCTGCCCACTGATGAAGCAATGGGGTGGAAGCCCAGGTCGCCCGGAGTGAAATAGTACTTCTCATAATAGCTCGGATCGTCGGGGATGTGCATCTTGCGGTACTTGCCCGCTATTGAGCCATCCTTTTCGAGGACCAGGGCCGTATTGTGATAAAGACCCGCGGCACGCCGCTCGAAGACCGACGCTACGATCACCACGCCCATCTCCCTGGCCAGGGCGCCGAAGGCCTCACTCGCAGGGCCCGGAATCGGCTCAGCCAGGTCAAAGAAAGCGGGGTTCTCGGTCTGGCAAAAATAAGGCCCGAGGTGCAACTCCTGGAGTACGATCAGTTCGGCCCCTTTTGAAACGGCTTTCCGAATGCCGGCCGCGCTCTTTTCGATATTGGCGTTTCGGTCTGCCGTGCAACTCTGCTGGACGAGCCCCACAGTAATCTGGTCATTCCTTTTACCGGCTTTAGCCGGAAGGAGTTTTTTCATCCCAGGACTCCTTTGGGTATCTGCATGGTAATGCAATGCAGCGAACCGCTGCCGGTCAAAAGGGGAAGGCAATAAACGCCTGTTACCTTGCGCCCGGGAAAAGCTCGCCCGATGATCTCGATGGCCGGGCGATCCTTTGGGGTCCCATACATCGGCACAAGCACCGCACCATTGATGATTAGGAAGTTCGCATAAGTTGCCGGCATCCTCTGACCCTGTTCATCGCTCGCAGCCTCAGGCCAGGGGAGCGCAAACAGCCGGAAGGGCCGTCCGTCCGGCGTCCTGAAAGACCTCAGTTCCTCGGCCATTGTTTCCATCGGCCCGTAATGTTCGTCCGTAGGATCGTCACATGCCGTGTAGACGATGGTGTCATCCGGGCAAAACCTCGCCAGGGTGTCCACATGCGAATCGGTATCATCTCCGGCCAGGTGCCCGTTCTCGATCCACAGGACCCGCTGGGCGCCCAGCACTCTACACAAAAAGGCCTCAATGCCGCTGCGGGAGAGGTGCGGATTACGGTTGGGGCTGAGCAGACAATCGGTGGTTGTGAGAATCGTTCCCCGCCCGTCGCTCTCGATGCTCCCGCCCTCAAGAATGAATCCGATGGTCTCCAGCGGCGCTTTGCCGAAGATGCCGCACTTGGCGAGCTTCCGGCTTATCTGATTGTCCAGGCCGGAAGGGAACTTGAGTCCCCAGCCGTTGAAGCCAAAATCCAGCATTACCGGCCTCTCGCCTTCAAAGACAGTGACGGGACCAAAATCCCTTGTCCAGGTATCATTGGTTTCGACCCGGAAAAACCGGACCCGGTCCGGAGCCAACCCTGCATCGGCCATGGATTGCCTGGCTTCCTCGATATCAGGCGCCACCATCAGCAGCCGCTCAAAACGGGTAATCTCTCTTGCGATAGCGATTGTCACACGCTGCACGGCATGCAGATTGACCCAATCGGTCCCTTCGTGGGGCCATGCCATGAGCACGCCGTCCTGTTCTTCCCACTCTGCGGGAAGCCTGCGTAAAGTCTCGATCACCGGAGCACCTCTGTCCGTTAGGTTGTCGAGTGCGCCACGGACAGTTAATTCGAGGGAAAATGCGAGTGCACACGACAGACAACATTTAAAATTATTATGAAACCATAATCATCGGTTATTATCAAGGCCTCCCGCTCCCGCCCAACGCGCACGATAGACCTATTTTGCGGTCGGCCTCCGCGCTGCGCGCTCGCGCGTCGCTATCAGGACTGAACTACGCTTCGCTCCCTGAGTGCCGAGGACTGAGGGCGAAAGCTTGACACCATTGTCACTTTACTTTCTGATGCGCTTAACATTTGGCTTGCCTCCAACTGCAACCACATTTTCCGTCTGCATGGCCCGCCGCTTTTGCTCAGTCCTCAGTCCTCAGTCCTCAGTCCTGCTTCTCTGCATGGCTGCGCGCACGGTTTGCCGCTTTTGCTCAGTCCTCAGCCCTCAGTCCTGCTTCTCTGGATGGCTGCGCGCTCGCACGTTGCTAAGGGAGGCCTGTAGGTGGGATGCCGGGCGTAAGCGGAGCGCAGCCCACCGAGTCTTTTCGAAACAGGCATTACATAAGTCTGTCCTACAAAGACAGCCCTGCTTCAGTCCCAAATTTTCATGGACAAGGAATTGCCTGCTTGTTAGACTAATAAGTTAACAGGGTGATGAAAAAGGATTAGAATTCCCACATCAGGACGAAAGACCCTATGGACGTCACCCCGGCGAAGCCTGCCCCGGAAGTGTCTAGTCCGGGGGCCGGGGTCCAGTGGCTTTTGCTTTGAAATCAATTAGTTGGGAAACAGCCTGGATTCCGGCTTCCGCCGGAATGACGAAATCATTAGCAATTTTCAGGCATTTCTCCCACCGGAGAACCCTTTTTCATCACCCTGTTAAAGGTAGGATTTAGGCCCTAAACAAGTATCGATTTGCCTTTGAACCGTATTACCTGAAAGAGAGTGGTTTAAAATTGGAAGAACCGTCAGCCAAGGGATTCCAGAATTGGCTCCGAATGTGCTTTCGGCGGCTTGCTGGTGTCGAAAACGTCGAGGACGTAGAAAAAGAGATACAGCAGATAATTGACGAAGGGGAACAGCGCGGACTGATCTCCGAAGACGAAGGGGAAATGATCCAGGGGATCTTTTCCTTTCGCGACACGATAGCCCGGGAGATCATGGTCCCCCGTACCGATACGGTTTACGCTGAGGCTGAAACCAAACTCCCGGAAATAATTCAGATCATAATAGAGAGCGGACACTCCAGGATTCCGATATATCAGGATAATATCGACAACATCATCGGGACCCTGCACGCCAAGGATCTGCTTCCATCCTGGGGCGCCTCCGATATGGCGCTCCGCGACATATTGCGTCCTCCATATTTCATTCCCGAGACCAAGAAAATCAGCGAAGTTCTCAAAGATTTGAGGGACAATAAGTCTCATATGGCCATTGTTATTGACGAATATGGCGGGACTGCCGGCATTCTCACCCTGGAGGACATAATAGAGGAGATTATCGGCGAGATAATGGATGAATACGATGCCGAACAGAAACTTATTATCGAGCATGAAGATGGCTCCATTAGTGTGAATGCGCGCCTTGACGTCGAAAAACTTGAGGATTTTCTCCAGGTCGACCTGCCCGAAGGTGACTTCGAATCTGTTGGCGGCTTTATTATAAGCCTTATCGGAAAAGTGCCCGAGGTGAACGAAAAAGTTATTTATGACGGTCTTGAGATCGTGATCGAAGCCGGATCGAGCAGGAAGATAGATCGGGTACGTATCCGCAAACTTGGCCCCGAACAAGTCTCTGAGGAGCCTTCCGAATAAGGGCTTGTCCGTAAATAAGCCTCTTAGGGATTGCGCCGGATTTTGAGACTGATTTGGTCGCGAAGATTGAGCAAAACCGCAGGCGTAGTTGTGCTACGTCGAGGATTTTGCGATTGAGGAGCGGCCAAAGCCGGCCAAAAGCCGGATGCGAGCGCAAAGGTTTTATTTACGGACAAGCCCTAAGAGCCTGGCAAGCAGCCGGCGTCCATCCGGAAACACGGAATGATCCTGCCTGGTTCGATGCCCCACACTTGAGTGCTATGACTGCGATATTGCTCTCGGCCCTGAGCGGGCTTTTGCTTTCGGCGGGGTTTCCCAAACCCGCGATGTTCTACTTGGCCTGGGTGTCTTTCGTGCCGCTGCTTTATGCGGTTGGTAGGAAAACCGGAAAGCAGGCGTTTGCGCTCGGTTACATTTGCGGGTTGTTGCATTCTGTGACATGCCTTTTTTGGATATATCACGCTATTTATCACTATGGGGGTTTTTCGACTGCGGTTTCCTTGCTGGTCCTTCTGCTGCTTTGCTGCATAATGGCTGTATATCCGGCTCTGTTCGCTCTTCTGGCGCAAAAATGTGAATCCCGGCCCCTGCTCTATGTCTTTGGGCTGCCATGCGCATGGGTTGCACTCGAATGGGCCCGGGCGTTTGCAATTTCAGGGTTCCCGTGGGCAAACCTGGGATATACACAGACGCCGCTAAACCCGCTCATCCAGATATCCGATATAACCGGAGTCTATGGGCTGAGCTGGCTTGTAGTGTTTGGCAATACGGTCATTTCCGGTTTTATCCGAAACTTTTACCGCAGATCGGGCGTCGCGGTCCTGTCCGCCTGCATCGTTTGCGCTCTGCTCTATGGCTTCTGGCGTTGCCAACAGATCGGGGGCTTGCAAAACCGGACTGTTGCGCTAAATGTGGGGGTTATCCAGGGAAATATCGCCCAGAATGAAAAATGGGACCCTGCATTCGAGGCGGAAACGATCGACACGTACGGCCGTCTTAGCTTGGAGTGCGTCAAAAAGGAGCCGATCCCCGACATTCTCGTGTGGCCGGAATCCGCGATGCCTTTTTTCTACGGCCTGGATGATGACCTGAGTCCCCGGGTTGACAGTATTGTGAGGCAGACCGGAAAACCGCTGCTTTTCGGGAGCATCGGCGTGGTCCCGGTGGAAGGTAAGGCGCGTTTGCTCAACAGGGCTTATCTTCTCGATAAGGACGCAGCGCTCCTTGGGGCTTATGCCAAGCAGCACCTGGTTCCATTCGGAGAATATGTGCCCTGGTCGAACATACTGTTTTTTGTCCGTCATATCGCGGCGGGCTCTGTAGATTTTATTCCGGGTACTCATCCCGGGCCGCTTATTTTTGAAGGCCCCCCTTTGGGCGTCCTGATTTGCTACGAGGTGGTTTTCCCGCAAATTGCCCGCGAAACCGTAAGGAGGGGCGCCCAAGTGCTGATAAACATTACCAATGACGCCTGGTATGGTGATACGGGGGGGCCGTATCAGCACATGGAAATCGCACGCTGGCGCGCAATCGAATTTCGAGTTCCGCTGGTGAGGGCCGCAAACACTGGAATCAGCGCAACGTTCGATGCTGCCGGGCACGAATGCGCAAGATTGGCGTTGAACACGCGCGGTTTTTTGACGTGCAGCGTTCACCCGATGTCTTATCTTTCTTTTTATGCTAAATATGGTGATCTGTTCGCCTGGTTTTGCGTTTTTGCAACATTTTGCGCAATCATATTCGAAATTGTCCGTACAAGAATTGTTAGGAGGATGTCCCGATGAATATAGATATTTCAGAGCTTAGAAATTCACTCAAAGACCTGTCTCAAAAATTTCAAACCCTGGGAGGGTATCTTTGACATCGCGGGCAAGGAGGCACGTTCGGCCGAACTCGAAAAGCTGATGGCCAAACAGGACTTCTGGGAAAACCAGGAGGCCGGTCGCGATGTCTTAAAAGAGCGCTCCGGACTCAATGAAATTATCAAGACCTGGCGCAATCTTGCCGGGGAGATGGAGGATAACGAACTGCTCTTTGATATGGCGGTCGAGGAGCAGGACGAGAGTAATCTGAAGGAAGTCCAGCGCAAGCTGAGCGAGCTTCAGAAAAAATACAGGGATCTCGAACTGTGGCAGACGTTGAGCGATGAAAACGATGACAAGAATGCAATCGTCAGCATTAACGCAGGTGCGGGCGGGACCGAAGCACAGGACTGGGCCGAGATGCTCCTCAGGATGTACCTGCGCTGGTGTGAGAAAAAGAACTTCAAGGTCGAAATGATTGACCTTCTGGAGGGGGAAGAAGCCGGAATAAAAAGCGCTACGTTTACCGTGTCTGGTCCTTACGCTCATGGGATGTTGAAGGCTGAATCAGGCGTGCACAGGCTGGTAAGAATCTCTCCTTTCGACGCAAGCGGCCGCAGGCATACATCATTTGCGGCAGTGTTGGTCTTTCCCGAGATCGATGACGAAATAGAAGTCGAAATAAAGCAATCCGACCTGCGTGTTGACACCTACCGGGCCAGCGGGGCCGGTGGCCAGCACGTGAATAAAACGAGCTCGGCAGTCCGGCTCACACACATGCCTACCGGTATTGTTGTGCAGTGCCAGAATGAAAAGTCGCAGCACCGAAACCGCGATATAGCCATGAAAATCCTCAAGGCAAGACTCTACGAACGCGAAAAACGCGCGCAGCAGGCCAAAATGCAGGAAACCCATGACAACCTCGATGGAATCGCATGGGGCAGCCAGATCAGGTCTTATGTCATGCAGCCCTACAGGCTTGTGAAGGACCACCGCACCAATGTCGAAAAAGGAAACGTGGAAAGCGTTCTCGGCGGCGAACTCGATGACTTCATAGAGGCGTATCTTCTGAGCACGATGACCGCCAAAGAAGCCACCGCAAGCACTGCTTAGGTTGTGAGCCTCGTATGATAGACTTATATAACCGCCCTCCCTTAGCGACACGTGAGCGCGTAGCGCGAAGGCCGACCGCTCATTCTCGACGCTTTCCCTGACCTGTCTATGACCAGAGACGGGGCGGGAGCGGGAGGCCTTGATCGCACGGGCTGTATCCGGGAAGAAAGAAGGCCACCCGCCGCCGGCCCACCGCGACTGAAAGACGCAGTCCACTGTGGGCCGGCGCGGGTTATGCCGCGTAGCGCACTAATGTGCGCGTAGCAGCTTTTTATAGGTTTCTTTGGGTTAATTACCTTATTTATAGTCTATCTCAGTTCGGGCAAAATAGCGGGATGGTGATAATCAAAATGATAATCAAAGTTATTAATCATCCTCCAAAACTGCCACATCGGGAAACTCCTATCCCAGTCCCAGCCATAACCCGCCTCGGTAAACCAGCGCCGATATGATGAACGCCGTCAGAGTGTTGAAGACCATCGAAAAAAGTCCCCATTTCCAGGTAGATTCCCGGATGATACAGGTTACCGTAGCGAAACATGGCGCGTACAACATAATAAAAATAATAAGCGAAAAAGCTTTTAGCGGGGTCCATGACAAGTCGGCCGCAAGACGGCCGCTCAGAGGTGTTTTTTCCCCTCTTCTGCTCCGTCCGAGAGAGTAAGCCGTACCCATTGTCGATATGATAATCTCTTTTGCAGCAATCCCGGAAACCAGGGCGACGTTAGTGCGCCAGTCAAATCCATTTACCGAGGTGATCCAGGTGAGTCCGGACCCTATTCGTCCCGCAATCGAGTTCTTCAGGGCCGCCTGGGCTTCCTCATTGTCAACCTCTTGAAGGCGAAGTCGAAATGGATCGGTTTTGGGATTTGAAGCGTCCGCTGAGGTTCCGGCACCCAACAGCGACTCTTTCACCCCACGCGGCGCGTCGGCCAGGAGGGACGCCCGTTTCTCATCATAGATTTTTCTCCGGGTCTCCGGAAGCCCGGGGAAAGACATCAGCGCCCAGAAGAGGATCGAAATGGCCAGGATGATCGTACCGGCTTTGCGTATATATTGCCACGTCCGCTCCCAGGTATGGATGAGAAGCCCCTTGAATGTAGGCAAACGGTACGGAGGCAGCTCCAGCAGGAAAGGCGTGCTCGGTCCCCGCAGAATGGTCGAACGGATCAGCTTTGCGATGAGCAGGGCAGCCACCCATGACAGAATGGTCAGAAGGAACATCACCTGAGCCTCTTTTGCCGAGAAAAAAGCTGCTATAAGCATCGCAAAAACGGGCAGCTTGGCCCCGCAGTTCATGAAAGGCGCGGTAATGAGTGTGGCGAGACGCTCGCGGGAGCTTCTGAGGGTCCTGGTGGCAAGCACTCCTGGAACTGCGCAGCCGCCGGCGATCCCCCCCGAAATAATGTAGGCCATGACTGAGCTGCCGTGCAGGCCGAATGTGCGCAAAACGCGGTCGAGCATATAGGCTACTCGAGCAAGGTAGCCCGTATCCTCAAGAAATGCGATAGCAAAGAACATGAACAGTATCAGCGGCACAAACCCAAGGACCCCGCCCACCCCGTCGATCACGCCCGAGACGATCAGCGACTTGAAAGGCCCCGGGGGCAAAGAAGAGTCCGCGAGTCTTCCCAGCTCCGAAAAACCTGCTTCCAGCCATCCCACCGGGACCTTGCTGTATGTGAACGTGAATTTATAGACAGCGTAAATTATCAGCATCATGAGGACGGGGCCGAAAAAACGATTGGTGAGCACCCGGTCGAGCTGATCTGAGAGGTAGAGCCGGTCGGCTTTGTGGCTCTTCTTGACGACCCCTCCTTTGAGCAGGGCGGATATGAAGCCGTAGCGGTGATCGGCTATAATGGCTTCAGGATAGCTGTCCAGGGTCTTCTGGAGGTGCAGTGAGACTTGTTCGGCAAGTTCATCGAGTTTGCCCGAAAGGACCGGGTCCTTTTCCTTTCCTTTTCGTATTATCTCCTCGTCAGTTTCAAGGTATTTGAGGGCCGTCCAGCGGGCCGGGTGCAAATCCGTGAGGAAGCAGCCAGACCCAATCAGCGCTTCCATTTTGTCGAGAACGGGGTCGATATCAGGTCCATAAGAAATGTAGAGGGGCTCCCAAACTGCACTCTTTTGCACCAGTTGTGCGGCGGCATCTAACAGCTCCTCTTTACCCCGGCCCGTGCGCGCAACCGTGGGTATAACCGGCAGCTTCAACCTGCGCCCGAGTTCTTCGGAATTTATTTCAAGTCCTCTCGCGGCTGCCGTGTCGATCATGTTCAAGGCTATCAGGACCGGAATGCCGAGCTCAAGTAGTTGGACCGTAAGGTATAGATTTCGGTCAAGATTGGATGAATCGACTATATTGATAACCGCGCTGGGGCGGTCCTGGATGAGATAATTGCGCGCGACGAGCTCCTCGGGAGAATAGGCCGTAAGCGAATAGGTCCCGGGGAGGTCAACCAACTGGGTTTTTCTGCCGTTTACCTGGCAGTATCCTTCCTTTTTTTCGACCGTTATTCCGGGGTAGTTTCCAACATGCTGCCGCGCGCCGGTGATTGCGTTGAAAAGGGTCGTCTTCCCACAGTTCGGGTTTCCGGCCAACGCGATCAGGTTTTCCACCGGGTGAGCCATTAAACCTCTTCCACCTCGGCCTCGATAAAATCGGATTCGCTATTGCGAAGGGCCAGGGTAAAATTTCTTAGCCGGATTGCCACCGGGTCCTTCAGAGGCGCGCGGCCCTGCACCTGGAACGGCGTTCCCGGAACCAGCCCCATGTCCCGAATGCGGCGCCCGATTTCACCCGACGCTGTAACGCGGCGGATTGTTCCTTTCTGTCCCTTTGCCATTTTGCGTAAAAGAACAATGATCATGGGCAAATCCTCTGTCTCGCCGGGAAATTAAGAAGGCCTAACATTTGCCGAAAAAAGAAACGGCGCTAAAGAGGCCGTCCACTTTTACGGCCCTATGCGGAAGGGATTACAAGAATCTTGTCAGAAATATCTTTCCCCAGACTGATGACCCCGCCGTTCACACGAACACATCCGCTACAAAGCAAATGCATCTCGACCCCCGGATAAATTCCCAGCGCTGCCATGCGGGCACACAGGCCACGCTCCCCGTGGACGCAGGCGACTTTGACCTTCTTTCCGGACTCGGCTTTGCAAAGAGGCATCAAGACGCACTCAGGACTCGACGGGCGGTCGAGGTGAGCGCAAAGGTTGTTTTCCGCAGGGCTTAACATTATGGATCACCTCCGGATCTGGGAAGACGACAATTAGGTACACCAAACATTACACACTGTCAACATCTTTTTTCGTATTCACGCATTTATTTAAAACCTCCCAACTAACATCGAAACAGGTGGATATATTTTTCAGACTCTGGCATGTAGGGGACTGAAAAAGCACCGGAAACAGGAGATCGGCATACAGTGAATTTAAAACGCCTTTGGCAGCAAATCGAATTTCCGGGATGCCGTATTCTGGGGGCGAGAGCGTCGGACCATCCATAGATTCTATCATCAGGCGGCTTGTAGAGGTTGGGGCCAGAGTGGTTTACCATACCTCGCGGAGCGTGGGATACTTCCATGTTGCGTTGGCTATTTCCCTTGCAGCTACTATCATATTTTATTTGCCTGAGGTCTTTCACGGCACTCCTTTGTTTTTCTCTATTTCGCCTTGAAAGCCCGCGAGGAATTCCGTCAGATCGAGTAGCTGCAGGTTTCACTTCATACTTTCATCGGAATTGATTAAAGTAAAAAATTGAATAGAAGCCGGAATTGGCTCCCGACGTTCCAGCCAGATCGTGATTCGGCTTTCCGATCCCTGGAAAATAATTCTTAACTGAGATTATCTTCCTGGATGCAGATGAGAGATAGGGAGTGAGCTGCCTTCGGGAATTACCTCGTTTTTTCGTAGACAAAGAATTGCGCTTGCTCTAAAACCTTGGAGTGAAGGGGTTACCAATCCGGAACTTTGACGAGGGGGAGGCCGACAATGATCAAAGAACATGAAAAGAGGTTGAATTTATTGAAAGAGCGCCTGGACAACCTGAAGGAAGAAACCCCTAGCGAAGGGTCAAAAGATTCGCAGACAGACCTGGCCGTAGAGGCCTCTCAAAAGCCCATCGTCGCAACTGAGAAAGAACTGGGCCAGGAAGCTGACAGACCTTCGGGGCCGGTCGGTATAGATATCGGAACAACCCACATCGCAGTGGCTCAGAACAAGCGTAATCATATCAACCTGGTAAAGCAGTTGAACGCGTTCTTTACGATACCTGAGTCAAACTTTACCAGAAATATCCTCAGACAAAATGACGTTACATTCTTTGAGCAGGATGGCCTGTTTTACATCATCGGCTACTCGGCGGAGGGCTTCGCAAACATGTTTGCAGCCAACACCCGGAGGCCGATGGAACGAGGTCTTCTGAGCGCCAATGAGCCTTATGCGATCAAGGTCATAAATGCCATTATCAGTACGCTGATTCTGAAGCCCAAAAATTTTGGAGAAACCATATGTTTCGGCGTGCCGGGCCCATACATCGATGGAACTGGTTCCGTAGTCTATCACGAATCTGTGATCAAGCGATTACTGAGCAGTATGGGATATACGCCTGTGGCCATCAATGAAGGTCTTGCGGTAGTGATGTCTGAGCTCGCCGATGAAGCCTTTACAGGCATAGGCATAAGCATGGGCGGTGGTATGTGTAATGTTTGTCTCTCGTACATCTCCGTTCCTGTAGTCACTTTCAGCATCCAGAAAGCAGGCGATTATATTGATGCCATGGCGGGCATTTCGGTAGGTGAATCTGCCACTAAGATGAAGTTGATCAAAGAGGGTGGCCTGGACCTTCTGAAAGAGCCCAGAAGCAGGATCACCTTGGCTTTACATATTTTTTACGAGGAGTTAATCTTCAACTTGGTCGAGAGCCTGCATAACGTGCTCTCGTCAACGGACAGGATTCCCAAGATTTCAGGGCCGATACCGGTCGTGCTGAGTGGCGGTACGGCAATCCCCGGGGGAGTCAAAGAGAAGTTTGAAAGCGCCCTGAAGACCGTACGCCTTCCCGTAGAGATATCCAGCGTTCGCATTGCGGAGGATCCCCTCCATGCAACGGCCAAGGGAGCGCTGATAAAGGGTATGTCGGAGGGAGAATAGGCTGCTGAATGAGTTCCCCCGTAATTGTTTTAAGTCCGGACAATATCAGAGGCGCTATTTTAAAAAAGATCCTGTCGCGCAGCGGTTTTGATGTTCTCTGGTTCAAGAGTTTTTATGAAGCCGAAGAGGCTTTTAAAAAATATGCTCCGCTGGTCGTGATCTTTGATACGAAAGGTTTGCAGGCAGGGGAAGCGGGGCTTTTAAAAAAGCTGCGCAACAATTTGCCCGGCACCGTTATAATTGCGCTGGTGGAAGCCAGTGCGATGCCGAGATATGAAGCGGAAGGTCCTCCTCGCGAATTGCGCCTTCCCGAGCCTCTGGATCCCGAATTGATTGTTTCCAGAGTGAGGGAGATCGTGTCGTCCTCGCCTGTAGAAAGGGCTTCAGACTCGAAACCGGGCAAAGATACTCTCATGATCTCCCTAAGGAAGTTTTTGAAGTTAGATTGAATTTGATCCACATTTGTGATCAAGGAGAGAGAATAAGTATTGCATCCCCCTTTCAAAAGAAAGGCAATGCGACTCTGGCCATTGTAGGGCCAAAAGGAGGAGTGGGAAAGAGCATCATTTCTGCAAATCTTGCCATTGCATTATCAAACACAGGCAAGAGGGTTATCGCAGTTGACCTTGACCTCGGAGCGGCCAATCTTCACGCTATTCTGGGGGTTAGGGAAAGCAAATACACTCTTGACGATTTTGTCATGAACAAAGTCAACGATCTCTCTCAGGTCGTATCGGAGACAGGCGTCAAGAACCTGGGGATTATCTGCGGAGGCGACGTTCCCGGCATAGCCAATATGCCGTACCAGCGGAAAATGAAGTTGATCGGCCACCTCCTGAAGTTGGATAGCGAGATCATCATTCTCGACCTCGGCGCAGGGGCATCCAATAATGTGGTGGATTTCCTGATTATCGCCCAGAGGGGGCTCATAGTGACTACCCCAGAGGTGCCTTCGCTTCTGAACGTTTACAGTTTCATAAAAACTACCATTTTTCGGCGCCTGGCCTTCCATTATAAGAACAACAACAGTCCCGGGATGCTCGATCTTTTGGAAAATGCCCGAAATCCGGAGCAATACCCCCGATTAAAAATGATGGAAGGTTTTCTCGAAGAGGCGCAAAAAATCGATGGCAAATTGGCCGAATCAACGTCCAGGCTCTTGGAAGGCTTCTTCTTCTTCATTGTCGTCAATCGGGTTCAAAAGTCGGAGGATGCGAATGCCGGAGCTGTTATCCAAAACCTCATGCGCAAGTATCTGAATATTACCAGCAGCACCATCATGACCATACGGGAAGACGATGAGGTCAGAGGCGCCGTAGCGAAATTAACGCCGATCATGCTCGAAAACCCGACTTCAACTTTTTCTTTGGATATAATGCAGATTGCCGGAGAGCTATATTGCAACTGAGGAGACATTGCGGCTATAGGGGTGGAGTGCTCTTTGGCCTACCTCGCGATGTATCTTTTTTATGAAAGAATTCATCATCGAGATATCCGACAAAAGGACCCGCAAGAAAGACTATCTCGTATTCTCGGATAAGGATCTTCTTGAGATCCGCCAGGAAGCCGGCAATAGTCCCGTATCACCCTTTATCGTTCGAAGGATGGAAAAGAGCGCCAGTGAAAAAAGCTACAGCCTTGCGGGTCTGCAAAAGCAGCTCTTCAGGGTCGCAAGGGATATCCTGGTCGGCAGGGAGAGGCTTTATTCAATTGTGGCGCGCAGTCTCGAACCTGAAGACCCCTCCTTTTCTGCCGAGCATGTACCATCCTCTGTTGGGCCGCTTTCTCTGGCCTTCTACGAAAATCATGTCAACGACCTTGAACGGCTTGTGGAGTCCATAATTGACCGGAACCACATTGCTCTGGTCTGGAATCATGCGCGGGGATTTTTACTGGACCGGCTTTCCACGAATTACCCCCTGTTCGGGGACGCAAAGACTACCGCACTTCGCGATCCCAGAGAGGTCTTGAGATTCATCATCCAAAAGCCTCAACCCAGAGTCAGCTATATTTTCGAGGATTTTCATCACTTCATTGGAAATGAGGGGGCCGTGAATCCCGAGATCGGTGAGATCCGTTCGCTGATCAAAGATTTGCACCGGACTTTTGGGGAGAGAGACGAAAAGGTCTACTTCCTCGTTCCCTCGTCTTACGACTTGCCCCTGGAACTGCAGCCCTTTGTCAGCGAGTCTGCCAAAACCGGGAGAGGGTCAAAGAGGTTTCTGGAAAAGTACGGCCAGAACCTTACCGATGAAAGCTACCTCCTGGGTACGAAGCCGGTTGTGGGAATGAGCACCATTATTGAGCGAGTTATTCAGATACTTACCCAGATGGAAGTGAGCAATCCATTGCTCGTGGGAAATCCCGGAGTTGGCAAGACGGCGGTGGTAGATGGCCTTGCTGCCGCTCTGATGAGAAACCGGGTTCCCTCCGTGCTGAAAGGGCGCATGCTGTATGCACTTTCGCTCAATAGCCTTGTTGCAGGCACGAGATACCGCGGAGATTTTGAAGAGCGCATTAAACAATTGATGGGTGAAGTCCGCGAGAGCAAAGGCAAAATCATCGTATTTATCGACGAAATTCATACTCTCATGGAGGCTGGTGCAGCAGAGGGGGCCTTGGGGGCAGGAGAGATCCTGAAGGCTTCTCTTGCAAGAGGCGAATTCCCCTGCATCGGCGCCACAACGTTTATGGGAGCCGAATACCTGGCCAGAGATGCTGCCCTTTCGAGAAGATTTCGAAAAATCATCGTCAATGAACCCACGCAAGACGAGACGCTCAGGATTCTCAAGGGAGTTGCGCCCGCTTTGGAGAAGCACCACGGATTGGAAATCGAGGATGAGGCTCTGAGGGCTGCGGTGGAATTGAGTTTGAAGTATCTGCCGGACGAATACCTGCCGGGCAAGGCAATCGCCCTTTTGGATGCCGCCTCTGCATATTGCAGAATGAAGGGCATGGCTAGAGTGGGAGAACTCGAAGTCCGTATGGAAGTCAAAAGAATGCAGCGGCTGTAATGAGTACCAAGCCTTCAACAGTTTTTAAACTCTGAATAGACAATAGAATGAACTTCTTATGAAAAATTTGCGGGGGCCCCTCTGTTTTTTGTCAAAAGGCCGGCGCCGCCGCCCGACTGATGACCTGGATATGGAAACAGAAGAAAAAATCACTATGGATCCCGACGACGAAATCGACATCGAACCGGCGGCTGTAATTGAGAGGCCCGTCGTCCGGGAGCCTGATATGGAATCAGTGGGCAGGGGGGTTCTTTTCCTGCTGATGTGCATTTGCCTGGTGGCTTTCGGGATACCGTTGCTGCTGATATCTCTCTTGAAATCACCCGAGTCCCTGCAGGACTTGGTCATCCTGGGCCTGACTTACCATAACCTGGTATTTGCCCTTTTGTTGAGCGCCGCCATAACATCCTACACATGCATATTCTTTTTAAGAGTCCGCCCATGGGCTATTCTCGCCTTTTTTGCTCTTTCAGTCTTTTCATGTTTTCCGCTCATTATGGGCTTGAGGAACAATCTCACCCTGCAACAGGCACTTTTTGAAATCCCGTTTTTCCGGAGCTGGCCGTTTTTCCTCAGGCCCGGGTACATTCTGATAGAATTCCTCATTCCTGCGGCTATCGTCGTTTGCCTGATCCTCCAGATCATATGTACATTCGGTCGGAAACCCTACAGATTTACATTCCTGCTCGTGGCGCTCTATCTTGGGATTGCATCCTTCTTTGGTTTTTCTGCCCTGACACGCGCCGGTCAGCCCAGTTTGGCAAATACCCTGACGTGGATGAAGGAAACCGGGGAGAAACAGCAGCATTCCGGGAGAGCCGAAATGAGTCATTCTCAGGCAGAGAGTGCCGGCGGAGAACAGGGCCAGTCAGCAAACCAGCCTCTCGTTGGGCTCGGAAGAACGGAAACGGTTTCCAGCGGCGGAGCAAGCGCGGAAGTTGACAGGAAAGTGCAGATTCTGTCCGACAAGGTAGACCGCATTCTGGAAGCGCTCATGCTGACGGAACCGCGTCAGGGCGCACAACAGAAGATATTTCCTTCATCTAATGCCGAAACCGACAAAGAGCAAAACCCAGGGACCCGGCCCACAAGCAAAGGGGCCGTCGTGTCCCAGGCACCTGGAGCGGCGCCGCTTTCTATCGAGGACCTCAGTTCCAATCTGCAGGCGATATCCGAGAAGGTGGAACGAATTCTGGAGACCCTTGACAGGGTTCAAGTCGTCTTACCTGCTGTTCGGGAAAATCTGCCCGTCAGAAAGGACACTGCCGAAGCCGGGCCTGTTTCCGGAACATACCCCGACACCCGGAATGCCGTTCAATCAGGGGCGCAGCAAACTGATGAGCATGTTGCAGAGAAACGGGCATTGGAGGACCTCAACAAAAAGGTTCAGGTCTTGTCTGAGAAGATGGATCATGTTGTGGAGACGCTGGGAAAGGTGGAGGGGCGTTTACCGGGGCGGGAAAAAACCCCTCCCAAAAAGCTCCGGCAGCAATGAGGAGTTAAGAAAATCACACTTCAGCAGGTAATGCCATCCAGGCATCTTTTGCCGGTTTGATATAGATCGGAATACTGTGAACAGCCGGAAACGGCTCGACCGCGGACGCTGTCGTGGTATGTCCGGCAACTGTCGTCCGCCTGCAGATGTTCATCCCCGCAACGACAGCTCCAACCCATCGTCGAGCGGCAGTTCGTTAGAAGTGTATCCATTCTCCGGATCGCGGACATAGGTCAGATACGGCTGCAACATCTCCGGCATGATCTTGAGATCGTCGGCGACGATAAGGCTGCCGGCATTGAGAGCAGGTTCGAGTTTTTTCAGCATCGGGAGATAAAGACGTTTCCACCCGTCGAGCAGCAGGAAGTCGATTCCCGTCACGTCTGAAAGCGTCTCGAAGGCATCGCCTTGCCGGACCTCGACTAGATCGCCGAATCCGGCCTGTCGGAGATGTTCGACGGCACGCGACGCCTTGGTTGGGTTGAGTTCGGTCGCAACCAGCTTTCCCGTGCCATTGTCTCGGAGCGCCGCCGCGATGTGGATGGCGGACAGGCCGAACGATGTTCCGAACTCCACGGCGATTGTGGGCCGACGTGACCGCACGAGTACATAAAGCAAGCGGCCCACCTCCGGCGCCACCGGAATGAAAGCATCGTCCAGAAAACCGGCGACCTTGCTATCGTCGAAGGGGCCGCCAAGGCGTTCGATTTCGGCTCGAACGCGCGGGAGCACCCAGCTATCGGTTCGCTCCGCCTCGCCGTAGAGGCATTCGAACACGGCGCGCACTTGGGGTGAATCCAGGGATGTCATGGGAAAATGGCCTCGCGTGTGATTCAGTGATTGAACGTCTAATTCATCGCCGGCATGATCCTGAATAATGCCTCAACCTGACCACCAACGGATCTCGAGGGGAATTTTGGGGTTGTCTACCGCCCTAAGAATTCTTAGGAAACCTTGCGGGCTTATAAAATCTTTCCATATACGAATCAAAAATACAAGAGATAAGTCAACGGAACCGGTTTTGGCAATTTCAGACACACCACTATCTCCGCAGTTGATGACCTCGTTTCCGACCTATCGTGTTAAAGCAACTCAGGTGAAAATTGTACGATAGTAACGGGCCGGAGGAAAAGCTGACGCTACATGGAAGTATCCCACGCTCCGCGAGGTATGGTAGACCACTTTGGCCCCAACCTTTACAAGCTGCCTGATGACCTAGTATGTTGTCAACAAAGTTATAACATGTCACAAGGAATCGTCACCCCGGCGAAGGCCGGGGTCCAGTGCTTTTAACCACCTGAAAAAACGCTGGATTCCGGCGAAGGCCCATGGCCGTCAACTTTAGCGGATGTGTCGGGGCAATCTCTTCACCCTGCTGCGCTCTCTTCGTGCCACTTTTGTGTTCTCCGTGGTTGGCTGGGGCTGTCCTTATCACGAAGACCACGAAGATCCCACGAAGCACAAAGAAAATGAAATGGATTTGGAGGATCAAAAAAATTGAAAGCGCATAGGCCGGCGCAATCTCTTCACCCCGCTACGCTTGCTCTTCGTGAATCCTTCGTGCTCTTCGTGATTGACCAAGGCCA
>JBEKTT010000070.1:0-26930 GCA_049515795.1 Syntrophobacteraceae bacterium | reverse complement strand
CAAAAAGTGAAGTGCCTCCGGTGTATAGATCACGCTTCGCGAGCTTCGCATTGCTTCACAAAGTGAAGCATGCTTGCCGGCCTCCCTTTGCGACGTGTGAGCGCGTAGCGCGGGGGCCGACCGCTCAATCTCGACGCCCACCCACCCGCGAGACGGGGCGGGAGCGGGAGGCCTCATCGCATCCCCGCTCTTCTTACTGCATCGGTTAATTGATTTCTTGCCCGGCATCGGCTGAGTCAATCCGCTCCAGCCCCTCCCCGACAAAAGCTCTAACTGGAAAGCGTATTGACCTTACTTGCACTTCAAGGGCGAGGCCTCTCACCACCCGTGGTTCTCAGAGGGTCCCTCCCCTGCAATTTGGGTTTGAGACGGGTCGCCGTTTCTCCGGCAAAGGAAGCATTATATTCTACGTAAGAGCGTTCAATGAGATCATAGCCCTTCATCCAGACGTTGCCGGAAATCATATCGCCGGCAACTCTGATCCTCAACCGGCCTGCCTGGGCAAAGACAAGAGTCGGCATGGCCCGTTTCATGGCCAGTTCCTTGTTTACCTGTTCCCGGGGAGGATCGATGTACCTGCCCTTGATGGGCTTGATAAGGATTGGACTCAAGTAAGCAAAATGGCACTGTATATACGTTTTGGGCTGCCTCACGTAGGTGAGTGGCCTCATGAAGGTTCTCTTGATGTCAGAGGTGATTTCTCCCGGCAGGACCATCAGCTCGGTCGCATCCGAATCCCAAAAGAAGGTGTTTTTCGAGTTTACCTTGGGGAACCCTCGTATAACCACCAGGTACGGATTCAGGCTGCCAGGATCGGAGATCGAGATTTCAACGGAAGCTCTCGCACTCCAGAATTCCTCATTAAGAACCTTACCCGACATCTCCACCATGTAGGTTTTCGGAAAACCGCCGGAGTCTGCGAGAAGATCGTCCTGGGCACAACTGGACGAATTCAAGACAAACAGACAAAGGGAAAAGAAGAAGACGCCGCACAACAGCCTGGTTTTCAATTTCAGGGGCATAACCGCGGCCTCCGTCTAACGGTCTAATCCTCTAAGCAAGTTTACATTTTCCTCACCAATTCAAATATCAGGATTGGAAGGTTCCTGTAAGGCAATGCCATCGGGAATGCCCACAATAACATTCCAGGGCTTTTAAACCGCGTAAAATACTACCTCAGGAGAAAGTAAATTACAACGAAAACGAGCAGGGACCGCATTTCGAGTGCCGGGTTTACAGAGGTATCTCTCGCACAAACTGATAACCTCCGGTTTGACAGAATCAACGACAGGTGCTATCCAAAAAATCTCAAAAAACGATTTCTCATCACCTTAACTTACGGTGGCCTGACGGACCGCTTCGGAGAAGAAGAATGATAGTTTATTTTGCTCTTGGTGACATCGAACCGTCCCTTGACACTGTCTCCGCTTGCGAGTGTAGAGTATTTCGCGCCTATGACTCGTTCGCCTCAGCTAACCTTAAGCCGGACTGCTTCATTGTGGAATCTCACAGCAGCGAGCCGGGGTCTGCGATCCTGCGTTCGCTGCGTTCAAATCCTTCCACATCCGTTATCCCGGTCTTCCTTGCACGCTCGCTCGATCAATACGTGGATACCATGAGCGACGGGGTGGTTTCGAGTATGAACGAGGCTTTGGAAAAAGGGGCAGCCATCAATCGCCTGACGATGGAACTCGAAGTGCAGGCATTCCAAAACGCTGATTACCGGCTCCTTGGCTATCTATATTCCCGTTCCGGAGCTATTCTCACCCCCGTGAAGAAATGGTCCGATCCCCGGATTTACGTCTTTCTCCTTGCGGAATCGATAGCCGACTACGGCGCGAATGTCTGGGCATGGCTGCATGATCTGCAGGAACGCGGTTTTATCGAACCGTCGTCCCTGATTGATCGATTGCGCCATTGTCCCTTTTGTAGTTCCGCTCATCTGGCCTTTGTCGACAACTGTCCGGAATGCAGTTCAGTCGATATTGCCCAGAAGCCCCTGCTATCCTGCTTCACCTGCGGCCATACTTCTCCGAGCGAGGGATTTCGGGTGACCGGTGAGTTGACCTGCCTAAAATGCAATTCGAAATTACGGCAAATAGGAAAAGATTATGACCGGACAATAGGCAACTTTGCCTGCAATCGATGCGATTCGGTTTTTCTGGAGCCCCATGTGGTGGCAAATTGCATGGGTTGCGAGAAGAAGATCGAGCCCGATAATCTCCTTATTTTGCCGATTTACTCTTTCCGGATTACCGACCGTGGGCGTATGGCCGCAAAGACGGGAAACACACAGGACATCTTCACTATCCTGGATTCCATCAATTACGTCAAGCCCGACCAATTCGTGTTCTTGCTTGATTGGCTGCTTGCCTTGCAGAGACGTTATCCCAGCGACCTTTTCAGCCTGATCGGAGTCCGGCCGCGCAGTACCTCGCAACTGGCGGAAACGGTGGGTTTACACAAGGTAGGGGCTATGATCGACGAATTTGCCGCTGCTCAGAGCAAATACGTCAGGGTTACCGATCTCACTACACGCACGGGCCGCCATACGATCTGGATGATACTCCCAAAAACCGATCAGCACGGCTGTAAAATGTTGGAGGGACGGCTCATCAATCTCAAGGCCAACAGACAGGACGGCTGCCCTGAACTCGAATTCGATACCGTGTCACTGTGCGTGGATCATGAGACGCCAAACGGGGAGACAGCGGAAAGGTTGCGTGGCCGGATGATGAAGATGCCGGGCTAAACCTGGTCCCCGGCCTTTCGCCGCCTTTCGAATTCTGCTTAATCGCTATCGTGGGTCTTATGAGACTAGCAACGCCAAAGGTTATTTTAACCGGGTTATTGAGCTATACGCCGCTATGGAACCTCAGGGGCAAGCTTGTCAAGGCCCGAATCGGGGGGGCCAGTTCCGCGAGCTATTGCTACGGCGTCTGGTTGAAGCACCTCGCTGCCGCCTATGACTGTGGATTGAGAGAGGTGCCGGAGGTGGTCCTGGAACTGGGGCCGGGAGAATCCGTTGGGGTTGGTCTGGCTGCTTTGCTGTGCGGGGCATCCCGTTATCTTGCGGTCGATGTCGTGAAACATGCATCGACTGAATTGAACCTGCAGGTTTTTCAAGAGCTTGTGGCACTATTCAAGAGGGGCCAGGAGATTCCCGATGATACAGAGTTTCCGTATATGGAGTCGAAATTTGAACAAAATATCTCTCCACGCTTCATTCTGGACCGGGATCGGATCGAATTTTGCCTGTCCGACCAACGCATTCAATCCATCAGCGACGCACTGATGCGTCCATCCCCCGCTAATCCCATTTCGATCAGTTACATATCCCCCGCATACGCAGATTCGATTATCAGGTCCAACTCGGCGGGTATGATAATATCCCATGCAGTCATGGAGCATGTGGACAATCTGGAGGCAGCCTATTGCTCGATGTATACATGGCTGGGATCCGAGGGGATTATGTCCCATCAGATCGATTTCACAAGCCACGATCTGTCGGAGTATTGGAACGGGCACTGGACGTTTTCCAACCTGGTATGGAAGCTGATAAGAGGAAAGAAGTCGTATCTCTTGAACAGGGAGCCTTTTTCGACGCATATCAAATTACAGCATAAGGTCGGTTTCAAAGTCCTCAAAGCGATAAGAATCGAGAACCACGATGGCGCAGACCGAAAAAAGCTGTCACCGCAATTCGTTGACATGTCGGAACAGGATTTTTGCACTTCCAGCGCCCTCATCGTTTCAACGAAGAACAAGTCTGGATGAGACCTACCGCGCGGTCGGCCCCCGCGCTACGCGCTCACACGTCGCAAAGGGAGGCCGGCAAGCATGCTTCACTTTGTGAAGCAATGCGAAGCTCGCGAAGCGTGATCTATACACCGGAGGCACTTAACTTTTTGGAAGCGCCTCACATTTGGCTTGCCTCCAACCGCACCACATTTTGTGTCTGCGCTGTGTGCATGGCTGCGCGGAAAGAGCCGATTCTTTTTTTGAGCAGGGTTTATAGACGTCTGTCAAACGAGGAAAACAACATCAAATGTTTAGTCTATTCCTATTTGACTAAAATCGCCGGTACATGCTAATTAGATAGGCATGTACGCTAGTGTCCTGAGTCATGAGTTAGTTCCCGAATTAAGGGTAGGGTGGGCAAAAGCAGAGCGTTGCCCACCTCTGATTGGTGGGCACATAAAACGTGCCCACCCTACGAAATTTATGCAATGAACTTGTGACTCAGGACGCTAGAATTGCATGAATATCTAAGTATGCTGAGCCGGATGGCGCGGAGGTGTTCATGGTCGGCGGGCGATCGCGTTGCACGCACCTTATCCGAACACTCGCGATCATGGTCGTTTGCCCTCTCATTACCCTACTCATGGCGCCGGCATTATCGAGCGAGACATCGGACGACCGGTCCTCGAGCAGGAGCCGAGCAGCACTGGCCGTTTCCGCCAACGACGATCTCGACTCCATAATAATGCAGCTTCCCGCAGCCTTCCGGCTTTCCCCGCATTTTCGCGCATTTCTGCTCTATCATCGCTCGCCGAACCAGTATATTTATGACCGCTACATCAGGATTGCCTGCGGGCAGCACGGGGTCGATTACAATCTGGTGAAGGCTATCGTAAGAGCGGAATCGGGATTCAGACCTGATAGCGTGTCGCCCAAGGGGGCGGTCGGCCTCATGCAGTTGATGCCCGGTACGGCAAGGAACCTCAAGGTCAAGAATTCGCTCGACCCTTATCAGAACGCGGAAGCGGGAGTGCGATATTTGAAGAAGATGCTCGCCCGCTTCGAAAACAACCTTCCTCTCGCCGTGGCTGCCTACAATGCCGGACCGGAGGCTGTCGAGAAATACCACGGTATTCCACCTTTCAATGAGACGCAACTATACGTTCAGGTGGTCCTGGTGCTATACAGACATTATTCTCAGTAGGATCAGCCTGTTTTGCGCTCTGATGAACTTCTCGTCTTACGGTGGCGCCTATTACGATGATATTTCTGTAACTTCTTGGTGACCTCGTGTTTTTTTTGGTGGAATCAAATCAATTTTTGGGTTCTTATAAGTATCGAATCGGGCTTGACTCTTATTTCCGCGTTTCTGAGGATTTTGCGGTGAGTTTCATATGAATAAAACAATACTCGTTACTGGTGGCGCAGGATTCATCGGAAGTAATTTCGTACGTTGTGAAAGGTTGCGGAATAACCGGATTATCAATCTCGATATCCTCACCTATGCCGGGAACCTCTTGAATCTGGAACAGCTAAACGGTGACCCCGATCACATCTTCGTACAGGGAGACATACGCGACCGGGAACTCGTACGAAAACTCCTCAAAGGATACCAACCGGATGCCATAGTAAATCTTGCCGCCGAATCCCATGTGGACAGGTCGATTGACAGCCCTGAGATCTTCATTCAAACCAATATCATCGGGACCTATCACCTCATGGAGGAAGCAAGGGAGTACTGGAAAAGGCTTTCGGAAGAGCGCCGCGAACATTTTCGCTTTCTTCACGTCTCGACCGATGAAGTCTACGGTTCCCTGGGGCCGCAGGCGCCCGCGTTCATCGAAAACAACCCCTATGCTCCCAACAGTCCCTATTCAGCCAGCAAGGCTGCAAGCGATCACCTGGTGCGGGCATATTTTCATACCTTTGGGGTTCCCACACTCATTACAAATTGTTCGAACAATTACGGTCCGCGGCAGTTTCCGGAAAAGCTTGCGCCGCTCATAGTCCTGAATGCGATCGAAGGAAAGCCGCTGCCGATATACGGTGACGGGCTAAACGTGCGCGACTGGCTCCACGTAGATGACCACTGCGACGCGCTGCATGTAGTACTGGAAAAGGGCAAGCCCGGGGAAACATACAATATCGGCGGATGCTGCGAAAAAACGAACCTTGAAACGGTAAATACACTGTGCGCTCTTCTGGATGAGATGATTCCCACGTCGAGGCATGTCCCGCATTGCAGCCTGATTACATTCGTAGAGGACCGCCCCGGACACGACCGGCGCTATGCCATCGACTGTTCCAGGATAAGAAGCGAACTGGGCTGGCGAGCGAAAGAGACCTTTGAGTCGGGCATGAGGAAAACGATTCAATGGTACCTGGATAACCCCGAGTGGGTCCATTCAATAAAAACAGGGGCCTACCGGGATTGGATGTCAAGGCAATACGGGGGGGCCGGCAAAAACGAGGATTCACCACAAAAGGCGCCAGGGAAAGCGTGATAGCTCGGGGGATCGAAATGGAATCGGCAGGCGGTTTGAAAGGAATCATTCTTGCCGGGGGATCGGGGACCCGCCTCTACCCGATAACCAAGGTGATCAGCAAGCAGCTTCTTCCGATTTACGACAAACCGATGATTTACTATCCGCTCTCGGCCCTGATGCTTGCCGGAATCCGGGACATTCTGATCATCTCCACACCCGAGGACCTGCCAAAGTTCAAGGCGCTGCTGGAAGACGGATCTCAATGGGGGCTGCGCTTTTCATACATCCGGCAGGATTACCCGGCAGGTCTGGCCCATGCCTTCATCCTCGGCAGGGACTTCATCGGCGCGGGCAAGGTTTGCTTAATACTCGGGGACAATATCTTTTATGGGCACGGGTTTCAGGAAATCGTCCGGCGTGCTGCCGGATTTGAATCCGGCGGGCTTGTGTTCGGATATTATGTGCGAGACCCGGAGCGGTACGGGGTAGTCGAGTTCGATAAATCGGGCAAAGTGCTGGGCATCGAGGAAAAACCGGTAAAGCCCAAATCCAGCTACGCTGTCCCGGGGCTTTATTTCTTTGATAACAGGGTGGTCGAAATAGCTTCGGGCCTTAAGCCTTCGGCGCGCGGAGAGCTGGAGATAGCGGATGTCATCAACGCTTACCTGAAAATGGGAGAGCTTCACGTGGAGCTGCTGGGCAGGGGATTTGCCTGGCTCGATACCGGTACGCATGAATCCCTGCTGGAGGCATGCACTTTCGTGGAGACGATCGAAAAACGACAGAGTCTCAAGATCGCCTGTATCGAGGAAATAGCTTACCGCATGGGGTATATTGATGCGGCCTTGTTGCGGAAGCTGGCCGAGCCTTTGATGAAGAACGCATACGGACAGTATCTGCTTAAATTGTTGGGCTAAACTAAGTGTTTGAAAGCAACTTACATCAATTAGAAAGACCCTGTCCTACTGAGATAAACTCATCAGTGATCATCCGTGGCGTAAATGTGGTTTATCATTTGCGGTGGGCTGTTGCAGGGCGCCTTTTTGCTGTGCAGATCTTACTTGGTCCTTGATCCGCTTGACATTTCCGCGCCCCAGACCCTTTACTTCGCATCCCAGCTCAAAATAGCGCCTTATATCGCTATCTGTAAGAATCCCAAAGCAGTCTATCACTGCAACCGGCTTTCCGGTCATCTCCAGTAAGTTGTCGGCTGAAAGGCGCAGGTAATGTTCGTGCCGCACGGCAAACACCACGGCATCGGCCCCGCAGACGGTTTCCGTCATGTCTTTGCTGATGGTGAGCGCCTTCAGATTTTCCTGGTTTCGGAAAAACCTCGACCATGAATGGCCGGGGGCAGGGTATGTATCCTGTTTCTCAAATTCCCACCAGTGTTTGACATAGGGATCGTGGACAGAAATATCCGCCCCCATTTCGGACAGCTTTCGAACAAGCATTTCCGAACCGCTGTAGCGGGTGTCTCCGACATCTTCCCTGTATGATGCGCCGAAGATGGCGATCTTGCAGGCAGCCACGATCTTGCCCATATTTCGAAGAGCATCACGGACCAGGCGGGCGACATGAAGAGCTCTCGTATCGTTTATGTCGATAGCCTGCGGCGTTATCCTGAAGATATCGTCTTCGAACCCAAGAAGCGTCTGGTAAGCCCATATCCCCAGTCCTCCGTCCTTTGGCAGGCAGTAGCCTCCTATTCCAGGTCCGGGAAATATGATGTTTGAATGCGTCGGCCGAACCTTTATCGCTTCTATGACCTTTAGCAGGTCCACGCCGTTTCGCTCCGCAAAAACGCTCCATTCATGAAGGAAAGCCAGAATCGTGGCGCGGTAGGAATTCTCGACCACCTTGCAGGTTTCGCTCTCAATAGGCGTTTCCAGGACGGTCAGTGGGTATTTCTCCGTGTTTAAAACGTCGGACAAAAAGGTCTGCACTTTTTGCCTGGATGGTTCGTTGACGCCGCTGCACACTCTCCAGAAGTCCCGAATAGAAGACACGTAATTCTTGCCCGGCATAACCCGCTCGAAGGAATGGGCAAGCAACGGCTCGGCTCCGATGCCGCGGCTTTGGAAAGCCTTCTTGATTATGGGATATGCAACATACTGGGTCGTACCTGGCGGAACAGTGGTTTCAATCAGGACCATGCATTCGGGGTGGATCTTCTCACCGATTATCTTTAAGCACTCCTCCAGAGCTGCAATATCGGCGCGGCCCTGGCGAACATCTCCGAGTGTCTCTTTCTGATAATCGCATTGCACGTCCACCACCACCACGTCGGCCAGTGAAAGCACCTCATAGGTATACGTCGCGATGAGTGTCTTTTTCTCTTTGACGCACCGATGAATAAGCAGCCCCACCTCGGGATCTTCGGCCTCAACGGGAGCGATTCCCCGATTAAGATATTGGATCTTCCAGAAAGACCTGGTGGAGGGCCGCTGCATTCCGATGACAAACTTGCATGGCGCCCCCGTCACCTTGTGCACTGAATCTGCTACGACCCCGGCCATTACAGCGCCCACGAACCCCACACCCATCACCACTACGATCTCACGTCCCAAGCTGCGATGCTCCTCGACAATTTTTCGGATCCGCGCAAACTCCGCTTGGTGGTCGGATTGCTTTGGAATTGGGAAAACCTCACCAGTTGGGCATGTGGAATAGAGGTCGTTGCCAGATTCCAGCTTGTTAGAGGCTTTGTTTTGCATTCCAGCCTGATCCTTTCCCAATAAGTCAAATCTGATCGAAAGATTGATTCGCTTAGCACAAAATATAGGTATCGTGCGAAAACTTATCCTCAGATCAGTGTATACAAAGTCGTCGAGCTGTTCAATGAGATTCAACCGCGCCTGGAAACACTCTTTTGCGATGATGTGGCTTCTCCCGAGCATTTCCCGGCATTTCGCCATTTTTTCAGGCTGACAAACGGAGTATTGAAATCCTCAAGATTTGCGAAGGCGGTCGAGCAAGTAGTTTTTCGTGGCATTTGCTCTCGCACTTAATTAATATTGGCAATCAAGGCATCCCGCTCCCGCCCAACGCGTCCGATAGACACGCGATGCGGTCGCCTTCCGCGCTCCGCGATGTGAAGCTATTTAAGTGATATCTGGGAGTCTATCATGCGAGGTGAAAAGGTATGGAACTGATTGGAAAGGAAGAATTTTTGCTTGCTACAGAGCGGATGTTTCAAGAAAGCATCCAGGTAAAACAGGCTCTCTGTAACATGGCGAAAGAAACCATTTTGGAGATGGCCGGGCTGATCAGCCGGGCCTTCCTTGCCAAACATCGACTTTTTCTTTTCGGTAATGGCGGCAGTGCTGCAGACGCCCAACACCTGGCAGCCGAGTTTGTAAACCGCTTTCAAATAGAACGACCTGCTTTACCTGCAATGGCGCTCACAGTTGACACATCAATTTTGACGAGCATAGCAAACGACTACGACTTCGACGACATATTCGCAAAGCAACTGTGGGCTTTAGCGCAGCCTGGGGACGTCGCTTTAGCGATAAGCACAAGTGGCCGATCCCGCAATGTGATCAGGGCAGTCAAATGGGCCCGAGAGAACGGTGTTCTCACAATGGGTCTGGGCGGCTCTTCTGAGACTGAAATGGACCTGTATTGTGATATTATCCTTCATGTTCCGTCCCTGGTAACAGCCAGGGTGCAGGAGTGTCACATCACCGTCGGGCATATAATCTGCGCCCATGTGGATGAGATGATTTTCGGGCGCGGCCGCTAACCCTAAACCTGAAAAGGCCCACTTCACAAAGTGAAGTAGGGCGAAGCCCCGCGAAGCGAGACATTGACACCATTGTCACTTTACTTTCCGATGCGCTTAACATTTGGCTTGCCTTCAAACGCACCACGTTTAATGTCTGTGCGTTCTGCATGGCTGCACGCACGGTCGGCGCTCTTGTCATGTCAGGCGCATTTTTTTTCGAACAGGGTATTATATAAGTCTATCATACGAGGTCTTATGCCTCGGCAAAGGCTTTGAAAAAGGTGTAGCAAAAGACACCGTCAGGTTCCGTCGTCCTGTACAGGTCGCGAATTCCTTTGTCGAAGGAATTCCGATCCATGAGTCCCGCAGCCACCGCCTTTTCCCGGACGCCCTCGATCATTGCAGTGAAGGTGTTTTTGGTAAAGCCTTCAACGAAATGAGGCCTGCTGGAGTCGACATAAACCATGCGGGGCGAGACACGGCAGTTCCTGAAACCGGCCTTTGTCAGCAGGGGATAAAGCTCGCGTCCGATCAGAGCATTCCCGCCCTCCCGGGCCTGAAGGGCGATCTGGGAATCTATGGCTTTGCGAGCGTCATGGCTTTCAGGATGGAAATAAACTGAGCCGTGATCCCCTTCGATAACGGTGATCGTTCCGCCGGGTTTTATAACGTGTTTCAGACATTTCAACGCCTCGACCGGATTTGCGAGATGTTCGAGCACGAAGCAGACAAAAACGTGGTCGAAGTATGCCGTTTCAAAAGGCAGTCTAAAGATGTCGCCCTGCTTAAGGGTCACATTGGCGATCCCCTCTGAATCCAGCTTCTTTTGAGCTTCGGCCAGGGACGCTTCGGATACGTCGATTGCTATTATTTCGGCGCCTTGACTGTTTCGGGCAAGCATTGACGTTTGCGACCCAACCCCACATCCGGCTTCGAGAACTCGGCTCCCGGCCGGAAAATAAGAGTCCGAATGCAGCAGGCCGGCCAGGGTCGAGGCCTGGTCGTGAAGCCGAATGCTTTCCCGCGAATTGTACCCGTGTATGTATGCTTTTTTCATCGAGGACTGCTCTTCATATCCGTGATAATGTGGAGGACTTATTATTCACTCTGAACCCTGGAGCCTTGCGTATAGCTTTTGCACTGCCTCCAGCGACTCAAGCGTGTCCACCCCTACCACCTCTTCTTCAGGCGTAGGCGTCATTCCCACCAGCAAGCCATCCTCATTCATCATTTCAGCTAAATCCGTGAGGAAGTACTCCTTGATGGTAATCCACTGCCCGTTCTGCTGTTTTCTGACATCGTGCGGCCTCTTTTCCATCTGGTCCAGGTAGCGGAGCAGGGTGGTCTTCCCGGCGGCATAGACTCCGGCGTTGCAGTACCTGAGCCTGCTCTGCCTTTCTAAAGGAAAATCCTTCCAGTATTTCCATTCCACAATCCTGGTTACCCGTTGGCCTTCCATCTCGATCATGCCGTACTGTCCCCTGTCTTTGCTTTCGAATGCCAGGAGCGTGAGATCAAAGCGTCCCAGCAGGTCAAGAAGTCTGTAATAAGTAGCCGACCGGATGAGGGGGACATCCCCCATTGTAACTATCACACGGTCTGCATCAGCGGAGTTGAGAAAGGAGCGCGCCGCAAGCAGTGCTCCGCCTGTGCCGTTCGAAACCGGCTGGTAAACAAAAGATATCCCCTGGCCCTCGGTGGCACGGCGCACCTGTTCTGCGTCGTAATTGACCACGATTCCCCTGGGACCGGCGGGAAGGTTATCAAGGACTTCCCTGATAAGAGGACGGGCGCCCTGATAGGGGGATTTTGCCGGAATCAGAGGCAGAAGTGTTTTGTTGCCGAAATACCCCTTCATGCGGGTCCCTCTTCCTGCGGCAAATAGGAGGCTGGCGACCGTGCTCATTTTATCCAATTCGACCTTTCGGATTTAAGGGCTGTTGGTATTAACTCCATCGGCTTGCCGGTGGGGTTCAACCCCGGCCCGGCCATCCTGGGGCGACGTTTCCAGTGAGTCGCCAATTGTGGGACTTTTGTCTTCCACCGTCTTTTTTTTCAGCTCGTAATAGTGTGAAACAGCATTTCGGTGCTCCTCGGGGGTAACCGAAAAGTGGTGAGTACCATCATTGTTGCTTACAAAATAGAGGTACGGGGCCCCTTTTTCAGGATTGAGCGCCGCTTTGATGGATTCCGCCCCAGGGCTGCAAATCGGTCCGGGCGGCAGGCCTTTGATGCGGTAAGTGTTATAGGGACTTTGCCTCGTAAGATGCGTGGCGGTAACCGGTCCTGAAAAGCCCGGGATATCGTAAACCGCTGTTGGGTCGCTCTGGAGCGGCATGTTGATTTTGAGCCGGTTGTAGAAGACTGCGGCAATGCGCGGCCGCTCGGAATCGACCACAGCCTCCTTTTCTATGATGGAAGCCAGAATAATGATCTCATGCAGAGATAACCTGAGTTCTTTCACCCGGTCCGGCCACTCCTTGGGCAACCTTTGCCAGAACCGCCGGACCATTTTCTCTGCGATGGAAGCGCTCGAGACAGGTTTTGTGAATTGATAGGTGTCAGGGAAAAGATAACCTTCAAGGCCGTTCGCCTCAACTCCGAGCGATCTGGCAAATGTGGCGCTGCCGGCAACCTCGATGATTTCACTCTCGGGCGCAAGTTCTTTTTGATGGAGAATCCTCGCCACATCCCACAAGGTGGATCCTTCAGGCAGGGTAACAGTATGGATCACCACCCTTCCATTTACGATCCGGTCGAGGACCTGTTCCGGGGTGTAAAGGGTGGAAAAAGCGTATTCGCCTGCCTGCATGCGGTGAAGGGAATTCTTCAACCAGCCCAGTAGATAAAACGCGCGCGCATCCCTGATGACCCCCTGAGATTCAAGGAGCCTGGCGACTCCATAGGCGCTTGTTTTGGGAACTAAAAACTGCTTGTTCTCGGAAAAAGGTTTTGCAGGCAGGCGCAAAAAGAGCCAGAAATGAAAAGAACCCAGGATTGCAGTAACAGTCATAAGACAGGAAAGGATCAGCAAGAATCCGGAAACCGCTATGCAGACCTTCTTGAGTAGGGACATGCTAACCTCCGGCACTGGGTCTCCTTTAACACAGGAGTTCGGGTTTTGGCAATCTTGGCCGATTCCGATGATGGATAATCCCAGTGGAAATCAATTGTAAAAAGCGGAGCGCATGGTAGACTGCATATAGTTTACTGGAAAGTCCCCCTGACGTATATTTTTTCCGGCCCGATCTTTCGAAGCTGCAGAGCTGCGGATGGACAGAGCTGGAATTGTATTCCAACTGTTCGAAAAGGTTTGTATTCTCATGCCTGGCGATCTGTACAGGGAAGCTGGAGTTGACCTCGACAAGGCAAACGAACTTGTCCGGCGAATCAGGCCGATAGTTCGTTCAACCTACCGCCGCGGGGTCATCACAGATATTGGCGGTTTTGGAGGGTTATTTTCCCTGCATCTCCAGGATGTGGAAAACCCCGTACTGGTTTCTTCCACCGATGGAGTGGGGACCAAGCTTAAAATCGCATTCATGACGCAAAGGCACGATACGGTCGGAATAGACCTGGTGGCCATGTGTGTCAACGACATAGTGGTTCAGGGCGCGAGGCCTCTTTTTTTCCTGGACTACCTTGCCATGGGAAGCATAGACCTCGGTCTGGTCGAACAGCTTGTTGCGGGGATCGCTGCCGGATGCAGAACGGCGGGCTGTTCCCTGATCGGAGGGGAAACGGCAGAAATGCCCGATTTTTACAAAGAAAATGAATACGACATGGCCGGTTTCGCAGTTGGCCTTGTTGACAACTCTCAGATCATAGACGGCTCTGCCATCCGGGTTGGGCATCGGATTATCGGACTGGCCTCGAGCGGTTTGCATTCAAACGGGTACAGCCTTGCGCGGCGCATTATCTTCGACAAACTGGGCCTAAAACCCGACAGCTTCGTTTCGGAACTGAACCGAACCGTTGGCGAGGAACTTCTCGAACCCACCAACATCTATGTCGAACCCGTTCTGCAGCTTCTGCGCAAGTACCGGGTTCATGGGATGGCTCACATCACCGGGGGTGGTTTCTACGACAATGTCGAGAGGATTCTGCCGGGCGCCTGCAAGGCGCTCATACGGGGGGATTCCTGGAGCATACCTCCCATCTTCAACTTCCTTCGCGAAAAGGGCAATGTTTCGCCGGAAGAAATGGACCATGTTTTCAATAACGGGATTGGATTCATAGTAGTCGTAGGGTCTTCCGAAGTCGAAGATATAGTGGCTCTTCTTCGCGGCATGCTCGCCGGGGTCCATATCATCGGAGAGATTGTGCCTCGGGAGCCCGGCGCTGAGGCTGTAGAGATAGTGGGTCGATAAGGGAATATCCTTGTTATTCAAAGCGCATTCTGCTATATTATAGTTTTTTGACCAATCAACCCGAGCTGCGCCAGCTCTGTGGAAAGGAATCTGGATCATGAGCAGAGTATGTGAATTCTGCGGCAAAACCCCTCATGTAGGTAACAACGTCAGCCATGCAAATAACAAGACCAAACGTATCTGGTATCCCAACCTACAGCAGGTGCGGCATGTCCGCCAGGACGGCAGTGTCAGGCGTGTGCGCGCCTGTACGCGATGCATCCGCTCCGGGGTTGTTGTGAAGCCTGTCTGATCATCACGGGTTTTGCCATCGACTTTTGAGACGATTCGTCCCAAAATCCCTGCGGTTTCAAAATGTCTCGAACATACATCACCGATCCCGAAAAGATGACCCATTTCGGATATCTTGCAATTCCCGAGAAGGAAAAGGTGGAATGGGTCCGCCGGCATTTCAACAGCGTTGCCCGCAAATACGATTCCATGAACACTTTGCTGAGTCTGGGGATCCATTACCAGTGGAAGCGGATGGCCGTGAGAATGATGGGATTGCGAAGCGGGGACCATGTGCTCGACGTATGTGGCGGGACCGGAGATCTTTCGCGGATGGCCGCCGGGCGGGTGGCTCCTTCTGGCCGCGTGGTGCTCTACGATATCAACTGGGAGATGATGGCGGCCGGGTGGCCAAAGACCTCAGCTTCGCCTTATTCCAGCCTGGTTTGCTCCGTACAGGGCGATGCCGAAAAAATAGCCTTTCCGGACAAAAGCTTCGACGCGGCGATGGTTGGCTTCGGGATAAGAAATCTCACTCATTTTGAGAAGGGCTTCATGGAGATGCACCGGGTCCTAAAAGCAGGCGGGATCTTTATGTGCCTCGAATTTTCCGAACCGGTGACACCCTGGTTTCGGCGCCTCTACGATTTTTATTCATTTCATGTAATGCCCTTCATAGGAAAGCTTCTGGCCAACTGCCAGCCGGCCTACACTTACCTTCCGCAATCAATCCGGCTCTTCCCCAACCCCGGCGAGCTGAAATCGATACTTGAGCGGATAGGGTTCAGGAATATAAGATATCGGAGATTTACCAACGGGATCGCGGTCGTACATCTCGGCAAGAAAGGGGACTGAGGCGATGAAACTTAACTGGGCGGAGCTGCTGGTCGTGAATAACCCCTCCAGGGTCTTCCAGCAGAAATTTGAAATTGGCTGGATGAGAAAACATGCGCGGCTTCCCCCCGGTGGGTCTTTTCTTGAAATAGGATGCGGGCGGGGAGCCGGGGCATCGATAATTCGCAGGGAGTTTTCTCCGGGCTTCCTTTGCGCCATTGATCTCGATCCTTTGATGATCCGGCGGGCTTTTCACTATCTCAGGCCCCAAGAAGTGCAAGACATCTCATTTTGCGCGGCTGATGCACTCAATTTGCCGCATCCGGACGGGGCCTTTGACGCGGTATTCGGTTTTGGAGTGCTCCACCATATTCCCGACTGGCAGGGTGCGCTTGCTGAAGTGGGACGCGTGCTAAAGCCGCACGGGATTTACTTGCTCGAGGAGCTTTATCCAACACTTTATCAGAACTTCATAACCAGACACATCCTGCTGCACCCTACAGAGAATCGCTTCCGGGGAGAGGAGCTGAAAAAAGCTCTGGACGCGGCGAATTTTTTGGTTCAGGCTTCATTGGAATTAAATCTTTTTGGAATTCTGGCCGTTCTTAAGAAAGCATGTTGATTCGCACTAAACAAATCGCTGAGGAGGGTATTTTCGCATGAGGATAGCGAGGCTTATTTTCATTTTGTGCTTTGCCCTGGCCATTGCAAATTGCCCGCCGTCATCTGCCCAGGGTCCTGGAGGAAGCAGCCCGGGCTTGGAGACCCCAAGCGGCCCTCTGGCCGAGGTCCCGGAGAAGCTCTATGATTTTGGCGATCTGACCGATGGGAAGGAATACGTTCACAGTTTTGTCGTCAAAAATGTCGGAACTGCCCCCCTCGAGATAAAAAAAGTTATAAAGCTCTGAGGGATCGACATCGGTCGGTTCGACCCTACAATACCTCCGGGCGGCGAGACAAAGATTCCGGTGAGCCTGAGTGCGGCAGCGTGTAAAGGCGGCGCCAAAAAATCGGTGCTCGTAATGACAAATGACAAGAATTCCTATTTCGTAGTGAGTGTAAGCGGACGCTCCAAATAGGTGGATAACCGGAATGTCAGATAAAGGATATCGGGGGTCTCCACGCCCCGCGATGGGTGCAGATCGGCATGGGCCCTCAATCTTGAAAGATTACCGCAATTGTGCCGTTATCCTGGCTTTAGGGCTTACCATTCTTACCCTTCTGTCCTGCCTTCCATACGCTCCTCAGGGCCCGTTCGACGCCCGCGACTACACCCGCGTGGCGGGAATGAGGCTTGAGCAGCATCCCTGGGAAGCACTCATCGAGCCGCTGGCCGCTCCCTTCATGATCCTGGCTGGAGCGCCGGATTTCCGCATTGCAGGTTTTTCTGTGCTGATCTGGGTGTTATTGGGCGCAGCAGCGTGGGGCATGTTCGCTGAATATCGTGCTCAAAGGCGAAAAAAGCCTTTCGCGATTGTGCTTAAGGGAATCCAGATGGCCCTTGTCGCGTCTTCAACATTGATACTGATCATCTTCTTATTTGTGGTGGCGCGCATTCCAGGCTGGCGGCTGGTTGTAGACGACCCCAACCTGCTTGTGGCCGATCTTCACAGCCACACCACAAAATCTCACGACGGCCTGGTCTCTACGCTAACGAACCTCGAGTGGCATGCATCCTGCGGTTATAACGTGGTGGCGCTCACCGACCATGATGAGCTCTTTGCGCATGAACTTCAAGTGAAGGCAGATTCATCTTTCGACCGGCTGCCGGCATTTATCTCCGGTGTCGAGGTCCATACAAGCCAGAGAGCGATGGTTCTGGGCATTTGTAATTGCAAGGCCCCCCCCTTTCAACTGAAGATGGGAATGGAAGAGACGGCTGATCGCACGGCCTGGTTTTCCAGAAAGATTCATGAGGATTGCGGAGGGGCAGTCATTGTTGTCACCTTGAAGAGACTAAGAACTGAAGACATTGCTCGACTGGCCGATGACGGCGTAGACGGATTTGAGATCGTCAATTCCGGCCACCCGGACCTGCCGCCGTCCCTCCGGCGAGAGGTCCTTGACACCTGCCGTTCCCGAGGACTCGTCCTTGTGGCTTCCACGGACTGGCATGGCTGGACTGGAATGGCGAAAACATGGAATGTCATAAGGGCGCCGGGGGCATCGGCTCTTTCGCCTTCGCAAAGGGCAAATCTCGTAGTTCGCAAACTGAGGGAACACGACAGTGCGGATATCATTCCAGTGGTGGCCGGATACATTGGTGAACCCTCGCTTGTTCGCGCGATTTTCTCTCCATTTGCCGAGTCCTTAAGATATGCCCTGGAGCTCTCGGCCGCTCGAGTTATATCATGGTGGATCTGGGTCTGGGCTGTCTTTGTCCTTTGGGCGTTTCTCCACAGGATTGGCGCCCGTCCGGGCAGTATCCTGCTTGTTTCGCTTGTCGGGGCTACGGGCCTTTGTCTGATTTTTTCCGCTCTTTCGCTCATCAGACAAGGAACTGAAAGCGTCACATCATTTCCCCTCCGTATCGGCCTTATCTCAGTTGCCATCGGTGCAGCCGCTGTTGGATGTTCAACGTTCCGCGGGGTGACCCTTTTAATGTGGATGCGGCGCAAGGGCCGCATCGAGGAACGTGGCGGCAACCAATATCAGCCTGGACCACGCTGAATTTGGGAAGTGCGATTTTTTCCTGTCGCTGAAATCTTCCGTCCCGGTTTTGCCGGGCGTCCGCACTAATTGCAGAATTCAATCAATGCCCGGACAGAGCACACTTATGGACTGGAATAAACGTTTTTTTCTCCTGCTCACTCTTACCACAGTATTTCGGCTGGCTTATATCCTTGCGGTTCCATTGGACCTCGCTGTTGATGAAGCCTACTACTGGGACTGGTCTCGCCAACTGGACTGGGGTTATTTCAGCAAACCCCCCATGGTGGCCTGGATCATCGCCCTTTTCTGCCGGATCATCGGTTCGAGTCCAGCAGTTGTAAGGCTGCCCGCAGTGCTGCTGGAAACAGTATCGGCACTGGTGGTTTTCCTGCTTGCAAGACGCATGTATGACTCACGTACGGCTTTCTGGGCGGTTGCGGCTGTGATCGCCTCACCCGCCGCGTCCGCTCTGGGCTGCATTTTGACCATCGATGCGCCTCTCATTTGCTTCTGGTCTGTTGCCCTGTACATGTTCTGGGCAGCACTGCAAAAAAGGGAAGGCTGTTCCTGGGAGTGGTACGCCCTTGCGGCGGCTATTGGTCTCGGACTGCTCAGCAAACAGGTGATGGCCGGGTTTATTGTCCTCATATTTGTATTTGCGGCGTTGAGCAAAGGTGACAGATACCTCCTGAAATCCCGCCGTCCCTATTTGTTTTCGCTTTTGGGGTTCGCTGCTTTGATTCCACCCATCCTGTGGAACGCTTTTCACGGCTGGATCACGTTTCATCATACCGCCTGTCATTTTAAAGCAAGCCATTCCAATTTCATATCTACTTCAACTGACTTCATAGGCGGACAGATTGGCATCGTTTCGCCTCTAACCTGGATCCTGTTTGCCCTGCTCTCTGCCTTGCTGCTTTTCCATTTCAAGTCCAAGGATCGTCGCGTGCTATATCTGCTGTGCTTCAGTTTCGTGCCGTTGCTTGGTGTCGCCGTCCTGAGTTTGCGGCAGAGAATTCAACCCAACTGGCCCACCATGGTATATCCGGCCGGAATGATCCTTCTGGCGGCCTGGGGCTGTGGCAACATCTCGGCTGGTTCCAGACTGGATTCCTGGAGACCTTACTTTAAAAAAGGGGTTATCGTTGGGGCTGTTATGGCGCTGCTCACCTATGCTCTTCCGTTTTGGGCCGGCGTTGCGCCTGGCCGCTGGGCGGACAGGCTGATCGGCAGGCTGCAAGGCTGGCGGCAGCTCGGCGTTGAAGCAGGCAGAGCACTTGGCGAAGTACCTCGTCCTCAGAGCACCTTTATACTGACTTTCGAGCGCCAGCTTGCCTCAGAACTTGCCTTCTATGTACCCGGGCAGCCAAGGGTCTACACTTGGCGCGTTCCCGAAGGTGTACCCGCGAGTCAGTACGACATATGGGACGGGCCGAAAATTGGCTCGGACACTTTAATCATTTTACCAGAAGGCTATGCTCAGCGTGCTGCTGCTGAAATCTCCGGATATTTCCAGGCAATCGGGCGCCTTGACAACATATCATTGGGAGCACCAGGGCGTCGCCACTACAGCTGCTACCTTGGGACCTCCCTCAAAAATTGGCCCGCTAAAAAGCAATGAGTCATACACGCCACCCGCGAGACGGGGCGGGAGCGGGAGGCCTTATTTATAGTCTATCTCAGTAGGTTTATTGTCGTTTACTCTGCGGCAAATCAGCCCTGTTTGGAGGAGGACACCAGTGTCCGCAGAATATCTTCTTTGCCGATGATTCCCACCAGTTTCCCGCCTTCCAAAACAGGAATCGTATGAATACTCTTGTTGACCATTATAGAGGCTATTTCATCTATGCCCTCTTCGGGGCCCACTGTCACCAGGTCGGCCGTCATAGCTTGAGAGGCCTTCATTGCCGCGATTTTTTGCACTTCTTTTGCCATTTTGCCCGGCGGATAAATCGGGATAAAAGCATCCAGGATTGTGAAAACCGAAGGAATCGGGAGCTTCTTTTGCTCGGCAATCAGATCGCTCTGGCTGATTACGCCAACCAGATCACCGTTCCGGTTAACGACGGGCACGCCATTAAATCGCCTTTCGAGCAGCAACCTGGCAATTTCGGTTACCTCTGTTTCCGGGGTAACGGTGATAACATCCCGTGTCATTACGTCTTTGGCCTTTAGCATCGGAAGTACTCCTCTGGGTATGAAAACTATGGACGCCTGCAATAATCTAAAATTTTATTACCCATACTCTTTGCCTCGGAAAGGACCTCGGCCTCATCCACCGTAAGCACCTGCCCATCCTTTACTATCTGCCGGCCATCCACCCACACCAATCTTACGTCACTCCCTCGAGCCGCATATACGATATGGCTGACCGGGTCGTACATTGGCGTCAGATGAGGTTGATTGAGGCTGAGTGCAATAAGGTCCGCCTTTTTGCCGGGTTCGATGCTCCCGATCTCATTTTCCAGCCCAAGAGCTGAGGCGCCGCCCAAGGTAGCCATCCGGAGCGCCTGTTCGGCGGGGCAGGCGAGGGGGTCTTTTCTAAAGACCTTATGAACCTTGGCCGCAAAGCCCATTTCAGAAAAAAGGTCCAGGTCGTTGTTGCTCGCGCATCCGTCAGTACCGAGGCCGACCTTTACTCCGCAGGAGATCATATCCGGAACTGGAGCGACCCCGGAGCCCAGCTTCATTGCACTCTCCGGGCAATGGGAAATAGAGGCGCCACTGTTTGCAATGGACAGGATTTCATCTTTCGATATCCATATCCCGTGAGCGCACAGCGTCGACTCATCCAGGACCCCGAGCGCATCGAGATGCATTCCCGGTCTCAGGCCGTATCGTTTCACGATTTCATCGACCTCTCCTCTAGTTTCGGAAAGATGGGTCTGAAAGAGGATTTTATGACTGCGGCAAAGCTCCTTCATGCGCTTCAGCGTTTCCGGGCGGCATGTGTAGGGAGCGTGGCAAAAAAGGGATGGGCGAACGCGGTCGGTCTGAGAGGGGAAGTGCGACAGAAAAGCTTCCGCACGTGCTTGGAAATTGGCCGGATCTGGCAGGTCGGGGGTGCAGAAATCCAGAATCCCCTGGCCCATGACGGCGCGAATCCCTGTATTAACGGCGGCGCGAGCGGCCGACTCCTCAAAAAAATAGCCGTCGCAGAAGGTTGTCGTGCCGCTCCTGAGCATTTCAACCGCTGAAAGCATGGTCCCCAGATACACGCTGTCGGGATTGACAAAAGCGTTCTCGACAGGAAAGATGATTTGCTCGAGCCACTTCTTCAGGGGCAAATCGTCGCCGATGCCGCGAAACAGGCTCATAGCGGCGTGGGTGTGCGTATTTATCAAACCGGCCATGAGCAGACAGCCTGAGAGGTCGACTTCCCGGCGCCCACAGAAATTATTTCGAAGCTCACCTGAAGGGCCGACTGCCGCTATGCGCTCACCCTCGATTGCAACAGCCCCCGAACGAAATCGGCTCATTCCGGGGTCGCACGCAACAAGCCAGTCGGCGTTGAAAAGCAGCCAATCGACTTTGCGGTCCGGCTCATTTTCGGGCTTTTTTCGCGAATTCGCGGACATGACCGAAGATCTCCTCCAGATCCAGTGTCAGCAATGTGCGATCTTTCATCACAAGGCGCCCGCCAATAACGCTGTGGCGGACGTCTGCAGCCCCGGCCGCATAGACCAGGTGGCTTATGGGGTTGTAAACGGGCGTCAGATGCGGTTTTCTAAAATCCACCACTATCAGGTCGGCAAGCATACCCTGGGCGATTTGTCCGGTCAGCCCTTCCCAACCGAGTGCCCTGGCCCCGGACCCGGTCGCCATTCTGAGCGCCGTTGAGGCCGAAAGGACAGTCGGGTCGAGTGCTGCCGCCTTGTGGAGCTTGGCGCACGTATCCATTTCTCCGAACATATCAAGGTTGTTGTTACTCGCACAGCCGTCCGTGCCCAGGGCCACCGTTACGCCGGATTCGAGAAGGCGCGGGACAGGGGCGATACCGGAGGCAAGCTTCATATTGCTTTCCGGATTATGGACCACTTTCACCTGGTTTTGGGCAAGCATACTGATATCGGTTTCATTGAGGGCCACGCAGTGATCGGCCACAAGGCGCCGATCCAGCAGACCAAGGGCATCGAGGTGCGCGACCGGACGCCTGCCGTACAGGTGCAGTATCTGTTCGACTTCGGCTTCATTTTCCGACAGGTGGACTACAAGCGGCGCGTCGTGCCGGGCGGATATCTGGTAACACTTCCTCAGAAGATCCGGCGAACAGGTATAGAGGGAATGGGGTTCGATGGCAACGCTAACCAGAGGATCTTCCCGCCACCTGTCGATGAGCAATTCAGTATGTCTCAGGCCGTTTTCGACCTTCCCGTAGGCGGGAGAAGGGAAATCGTAGAGCACCTCGCCCACCAGCGCACGAATGCCTGCTCTTTTTGCCGCCTCTGCGACCTTGTGCTCGAAAAGGTACATGTCGCAAAAAGCGGTCGTCCCCGACATGATCATCTCGGCGCACGCAAGCATCGTCCCCCAGTAGACCCACTCTTCGTTCAGGTTTTTTTCAGCAGGAAATATGTGACCCTGCAGCCAGTCCATCAGGGGAAGGTCGTCGGCAAGACCGCGGAAAAGCGTCATAGCGGCGTGAGTGTGAGCGTTTACCAGCCCGGGGAGGGCCACACATCCTGAAATGTCCAGAGTTTCCGATGATTCAAAAGCCGATTGGATTTCATCAGAAGGCCCCGCTGACTCGATCTTTCCTCTCCTAATGGCGATACCTCCAGGATTGAAGGTGGTGGAGCCCGAGTCCAGGGTTAGCACGACTCCGTTCAGAAACAGAATGTCAGCCTTTTTTTCCTTGCGCGGTTTTTTTGTGGTTGATCGGCTTCCCACAATTTGCTTCATCCAGAATAACTGCCACCTTTTCGATGTTGATTTGAGAAGGCCTCGGCATGGGTGTTTCCGATTATAGAAGGCACAAGCGCGGTCTGTTTGATCGCTATGAGGGTCGCCACCCAAAGTGTCACAGTACTGAGCAAAACGAGCCCGAATTCCCGAAAATACAGAAACGGCCCCAAGGCAATAGATGTCAAAAGATTGCTCACCGCAATAAACCAGAACACAGCCTTCCACCGGCGGGGGATATGCCCATAGGAGTACCTCTCCCAAAGTATGACAATAAGGACCATCACCAGCGGTACGGCCATCGAAACGTAATGAGGATGAAATACAGGGCTTGTCATAAACATTAGCGGAATGAAGGCGCAGAAGAAAGAAACCTCTGCCATGGTTGCATCCACTTTCCCCGAATACCATCTGCCCTTCCACCCCGAAGCAAGCAGGGTAATTGCCAGCGTGATAAAAGCTATCGTCCAATGCGCAGCTCGCACGCCTGGATGCGCCACATTCGGGCGGCTATTTCTATCGGGATTCATGAGGTTATGCAGTACGACCATCGGAGAGTTGCTGTTTGTGCTCCTAATTCCGGTGAGTTCCTTACCAAGGCTGCCTCCAGGATCAAAACTGATCCCCGCAATAACAATTTCCTGATAGAATGATCTATACGACGATACTGTTCTCTCCGGCCCGAGCACAACGAGGGGCACGAGGATCAGCCCCGCCAGGAGTCCAATGGCGCTTCCGTAGAGCATGCGCCAATCACGGCGCCATAAGGGGAAGGCCAGCAGAATGGCTGGAATCAGTTTCACGCAAATTGCAGCGGAAAGCCACAGACCCGCACGAAACCTCCTGCCTTTGAGAATCGAGGCGGCAACGCAACACAAGAAAAATACGATAAGCAAATTCACCTGTCCATGACTCTGGGAATCCCCGATCGCCGGAAGAAGAATCAACAGGGGCCAGGTCCGCAATGCCCACCAACGTCGTGAAAATCGGCGTCCCCTGCCTGCCGCCAGATTCCTGAGCGGATCTTCCACGGTCCTGGCAAGGATTCCGATACCGGCAACCCCAAAAGCCATGGTAATTATATACCAAAGCCCCACAGTAGCTTCGTAAGGTAGATATCCCGTCCGATCTTCTCCATGAGGAGGGTCTGCCAGTGGAGTCATAAGGATAGCGAACAGAGGTGGGTAAACGTAATGCCAGCCTCGGTCATCGGTTATCTTGTACATATCGCACCCGGTGCGCACAGACCACGCAGCTCTCAGGTAAGGACCAATGTCGGTCCTGCGCTTTTTCAGGAATGCACTGCGAAATTCCACACTTGCGCCGAAAAGAATGACCGTAACGAGAAGCAGGCTTAGCCCGATCACATGGAGCTTCGAAAGAGGCTCTGAGGATGTCTTCAGACAATGTGCAAAAGCTGGTTTGTCTTCCACAGCGAATATCCCAAGATTCAGGGGTCCGTAAGACAACTCTATTGGACTACACCAGATCAGAAATCATCTGACCTTTTCCGTGCCGAGTTCGGCAAATACTTTGATGATCCACTATTTCTTGTCGCAACATGCTCGGCCCAGTTATTTTAGCTAGCGTCCATCCGGAAACTCCGATGCGAACTCCACGCCCCGCGAGGTTTCTGTTCGAAAAGGAGGCATAATCTGGTCATTCCTCTTACCGGCTTTAGCCGGAACGTTTTCGTACTGGCAAGGAAATCGAGGCGTTGCGCGGAGGCGTACATAATCTGGTCATTCCTCTTACCGCCTTTAGGCGGAAGGGGTACGCCGCACAAGCAAGCCCGAAAATTGACGCCGCCAGGACGGAAAAGGACCCTTTCCGGATGGAAACTAGCTAACCACCCGCCATGAAATAGATCCCGAGCAGGCAATACGCATTGACCGGGATTAATAAATCAAGTTTGGCACTATACATCGGAACCGGATTTTGGGATCGGATTCTGCCCGAAAAAGCTTCTGGAACAACCCAAAGCCCGTAAAACCATACGATTTCCAAAACGAACATGCAAGGGGTATGTCAATTCTGATTCTCCCTGGGCCATGGCTGCACGAACCTGAAGGGGTAGTGGTCAACCGGAGGAGAGACAACGTTAAAAAATTGGAGCGGCCAGGGTTAGATCGAATTTCAAAAGGGTCGAAGAATTCTGGTTCAACTACATCTGAATAGGCGTAGTTCTAACCCGTGAGAGCATTGCCGGACAGGGGAGCGGATCAAGAATTCCCGGTTGTCCCGCTCTGCCGGCTGCTGGTCTGCTCCAGCAGGCTCAGCCGCTGTTCGAGGAGTTCCACCCTTGTTTTAAGGTCTAGGAACTCCTTTTTGCGGACCACCTCGAGGTTTTCGGAAATCTTCTTAAGGGATGACTGGAATTTGGAGTTTATGTCCTCCCATTCCCGCCCGCCGCTGTTGACCAGGTCTTCGGTGAGTTTTTCGGCTTCCTCGCTCGATAATCTTCCCTCTTTCACCAGCTTTCGGGTCGCTTCGCGGATTTTGTCGCGAGTCAGCACAGCCGCGCCGATTCCCGCAAACATACCTCTTTTCAGCAACTCAAGCATTGTCGCTCCTTTTTTCTAATTTACGCCCCTGCCGGAAAGCGCAACAAAGATGTCGAAAAAGTCCAGGTTGTCTATAAAATAGCAATATTTCGCGAAGGCGCAATAACGATCTGAAACTGGAGCAGATATGAACACTATCAGGCAGGAGATCATATCCCTTTTGTCAGAGGGAAAGTACGGGGCAAAATCAGTTTCCAAAATCCTGCGCATCAGCGAAAAGGAGTTTTACGAACACCTTGGGCACATCGGCCGGTCAGTAAGATCTCACAACAGCAAACTCAGGATAATTCCAGCCATTTGCCTGGAATGCGGCTTTCTCTTCGAGACCAGGAACCGGTTTACGTCACCTGGAAAATGCCCGCGATGCAAAGGAGAACACATCCAGGACCCCGAGTATAGCATTGAATGCTCTTAGCTATTAGCTTTAAGCTCTCTATGGGGGCACAGGATGGATGCAGCGAATATGAAAGATTCGAGGGAATCGAAATAAGGCGGGCAATTACGGTAAACGGGCCTGTTGCCGACGTAGTGCTTTTTTTGTGTCCCCCATGTTTTTATTGAGAAAACGAACGGCTTCGTAGATAATGGAAGCCAAAAGAATCCCATGATGCGGTATTCCGAAAAGAGGGGATCTGGCGATGAGCGAGCAGGAGCGCGTAAAGAAGGCTAACAAGACTTATTGTGATGCGCATGAGCAGGAGGGCGTTAAGGTTTGCAGTTGGGAAAACATGCCAGGCTGGCAAAAGTTCCTGAAGGGCGAAATAACCGAGAGTCAGCTTTCTGACGAGGCCAAAGAGGAACTGGCCGAACTGGATCAGGCGTTCGGCAAATACCTGCGCAATGAGGGGGACCAAGACCTCCCGGAGCCGCCGAAAGACAGTCCACTGGGAGAAAAAGTGAGGATTGCCAACAAGATTTATAGGAAGGCGTGTGTTGATTCCGGTATGAGCTTATGCTTTTTTAAGAACTTCGCTACCTGGCAGCAGTTCGTGCACGGCGAAATCGGAGAAAGCGACTTCTACGAAAGGGCCCGTGAAGAAATCCTCAAAATCGCGGCCGGGAAGAAAAGCGATAATTGAGGAGGCTGGAAGCGGGGAGCAGAAAAGAGAAGGCCTCCCGCCCCCGCGCTACGCACTCACACGTCGCAAAGGGAGGCCGGCAAGCATGCTTCACTTTGTGAAGCAATGCGAAGCTCGCGAAGCGTGATCTATACACCGGAGGCACTTCACTTTTTGGAAGCGCCTCACATTCGGCTTGCCTCCAACCGCACCACATTTAGTGGCTGCGCTGTCTGCATGGCTGCGCGGAAAGAGCCGATTCTTTTTTGAGCAGGGTATTATATAAGTCTATCATACGAGGCCTCCCGCTCCCGCCCCGTCTC
>JBEKTT010000069.1:0-27313 GCA_049515795.1 Syntrophobacteraceae bacterium | reverse complement strand
GAAAACGACCGTAACAACCGGCAAGCAAAGATTCAATGGCAGTTCTCGAATGCCAAGGCGCGCATAAAGCTGAAGCGCCTTTATCCGCAACTTTGAGTGTTACATGGTACTAGTATTACTCGTAGACCTTTTCCTCATTGTCGGTGGCGCACTGGGCGTCCATCTCGTGGTCGCGGCGGGCGCGGGTGGCCTTGAGCTGGGCGTATTCGCCGTACCACTCGTGGGCGGTTATCATGCTCATGACCTCGTTGGTGCCGGTCCATATACTGGCCAGTTGCAGGTCGCGCACGATGCGCTCCACCGGGAAGACGTTGGTGTAGCCTATGCCGCCCATCACCTGCATGGCGTGGCGGGCGGCCTGCTGGCAGGACTCGGTGACGAACTTCTTGGTCTGGCTCACCAGCCGGCGCAGGCGGTTCATAGGGATGCCCGCGTCCACCGCCCTGGCCGTGGCATAGACCATGGCCCGGCTGGCGTCCAGCAGGGTTGCGGCCTGGGCCACCTGGAAGCTGACGCCTTGGAACTGGTTGATGGGCTGGCCGAAGGCCTTGCGCCGGGTGGTGTAGCCGGTGGCCACCTCCAAGGCGGCGCGCGCCGCACCGATGGTCATGGCTGCGGTGCCCAGGCGCTCGGGGATCATCATGGTGTTAAAGACATCCAGTGCGCCGTTCAAGCGGCCCACGATGTTGGCCCTGGGCGCCCGGGCCTCGCGGAAGACAACTCGCCCGGCCCCGCCGCCCCGGCAGCCCATGAGGCCGTATAGGTATTCCACGGTGACGCCCGGGCCCTTGTCCACGACGAAGCAGGTAAGCCCCTGGTGGGGTTTGGCCTGCGGGTCGGTGCGGGCGTAGACCAGGAAGTAGTCAGCGGCCTCGGCGCCCACGATGAAGCGCTTCTGGCCGGTCAGCAGATAGTCGTCGCCGTCGGCCACGGCCTGGGTGGTGGTGCCGAAAAAGTCGCTGCCGCCCCGGGGCTCGGTCAGGCACTCGGCGGCGAAGATCTTGCCGGCCAGGAGCGGTTTGACGTAACGCTCCTTCTGCTCGCTGGTGCCGTGCAGGACGATGGCGTCGCAGACCAGCTCCGCGCCCACGCCGAAGACGCAGGCGAAGATGTAGCCCAGCACGCCCACCTCCTCCATGACCATGCAGGTGCTGACCCAGTCCATGGCGCGCCCGCCCCACTGTTCGGGATAGCGGCAACCCAGGAGGTTGCGGCGGCCGGCCTCGGCCAGGAACTCTTTGGGGAACTGGATCTTGTCCTGGTCCATATCCAGGATCATCTGGCGGGGGACCCACTTGACCAGCTCGCGCACCTCGTCGCACAGCTTGATTTGTTCCTTGCTCAGCAGAAAGTCGAACATCACATCTCCTCGCGCAGCTTGTACTTCATGACTTTGCCCGTGGGAGTGCGGGGCAACGCTTCCACCAGTTTGAACTCGCGGGGTATCTTGTATTTGGCCAGGCGGGCCGCCAGGTGCTCCTTGAGCGCTTCTTCGTCGAGGCTGCCGTCCTTGGTCGGCACCACCATGGCCACCACGGTCTGGCCCCACTCGGGATGCGGCTTGCCGATCACCGCCGCCTCGATCACCTGCGGGTGAGAGGCCAGGGCGTCCTCCACCTCCTTGGAATAGACGTTCTCGCCGCCGGTGATGATAATGTCCTTGGTGCGGTCGACGATGTAGAGATAACCGGCCTCGTCCACTCTGGCCACGTCGCCTGTCTTGTACCAGTCGTCGCTGAAAGCGGCTCGGGTGGCGGCCTCGTCCTTGAAGTAGCCCTTCATCATGCTGTCTGCCTTGAGCCAGATTTCCCCGGCCTGGCCCGGGCCGGCCTGGGAGCCGTCGCCCTTGACCACCCGGATGTCGGCTCCGGGCAGGGAGGTGCGGCCGATGGAACCGGCGCGCTCGATCTGCTCCTCCGGGAAAAGGGTGGTCCCGGTAGGGCCGGACTCGGTCATGCCGTAAACCTGGTAGAACCTGTCGCTCTTGTAGGCGGCTATGAGCCGCCGGGCCACGTCAGCGGCAATGGGTCCGCCGCCGTATATCCAACAGCGCATGGAGGAGAGATCGAAGTCGGCGAAGGTGGGGATCAGCTGCAAGGGCGCCAGATAGGAGATGGGCGCGCCGAAGTAGACGGTGCATTTCTCGTCCTGCACGGCGTGCAGTAAGCGCAGGGGGTGGTACTCGCGCAGGAGCACGGTGGTCGCGCCCATGTAGAGCGCACCCATGAACCAGTTGTTGAGCGGCGAGGAGTGCCAGATGGGCATGGCCATGAGCAGGCGGTCGTGCTGGTCCATCTTCATGGCCATGGCCCCGGTGATGCCGGCCATGACCACATTCTGGTGGGTGTGCAGGCAGCCCTTGGGCTTGCCGGTGGTGCCGGAGGTATACAGGATCTCGGCCAGATCATGGTCCTCCAGCGGCGCCGGCCGGGGCTGGGGCGCGTCGGCCAAGAGGGCGTCGAAGTGAGGAACTCCTGCCACGGCGGTGTCCAGGCTGGCCTTCTTGCACGCACGGGCCAGCTTCTCGGCCACCGGGGCCAGCGCGCCGTCGTAAAGGAAGATCTTGGCTTCGCTGTGGCCCAGGATGTAGTCCACCTCCGGGGCCGTGAGCTTGTGGTTGATGGGCACCACCGCCGCGCCGCACAGTTGCTCTCCGAAGAAGGCGTAGACGAATGCCGGGGTATTCAAGCTCATGATGGCCACCTTGTCGCCCTTGGCTACGCCCCAGGACTGCAAGAGTCCAGCGGCGCGGGCGGCGGCCTGGGCCACCTGGGCATAGGTGATGCCCTGGCCGCCATGGCGCAGGCAGTCACGGTCGGCGAATTTGTGGGCGTTGCGCTGAAGCAGATCCACCAGGTTCATGATTCACTCTCCCTCCTGAGTTGCCGCAACCTCGCCTGAAGTTTGAGCTTGACCATTTGCAGGTCGCGCTTGATCTCCTCCAGTTCCGTCTGGCGGCGGGCGATCTCCTGCAGAGTGCGCTCGCCATAGGCCAGCCTTCTTTCGATCTGCCCCACCTCGTCCAGGGGATCGTCGCCGGGGCCGATCATCTCGGCGATCTCCTCCAGGGTGTAGCCGAGGCGCCGCCCGCGCAGGACCAGCTTGAGGCGGGCGCGGTCGCTATGGCTGTATAGGCGGTGGTTGCGGCTGGAGCGCCGGGGGCTGATTAGGCCCTTCTCCTCGTAGAAGCGGACGGTACGGGGAGTTATGTCCAGTTCGTCGGCAAGAGAGGAGATGGTGTAGTGGCTCTCCCCCTCTTCGCCGCTATTCTTGTTGGTCATGGCCCGGCATGCCTCCCGTTGACGTTAACGTTAATAATACGTGTCGGAGCCCATGCTGTCAAAGCATTCTTACAACTGGTGGAGGCCGGGCGATGCGGGGGCTGGGGAAATCCCGGAAGCTGCAAGGCCATCGAAAAGGACGTGGCGGACGAGATGTTCCTTCCCGATCCCGGCAGTGTCCATCCGGAAACACCGATGAAAATTGCACGCCCCGCTAGGTTTGTGTTCCGATTTTTTGGCATTGAAGGTATTTTCTTCGTGGCAGGCAAATCGAGATGCTCCCCCCTTTCCTAAAGGGTGTTTGGCCGGGGGGGATTTTAGCGCGGAGGCGTGTCCTGAAGTGTGAAGGGTGAAGTTAAAAGGGTGAACGTACGGCTAAAGCCGGCAAGAGCATCTTCCGCCTAAAGGCGGTAAGTGGAATGACCAGATTATGAACAGATTATTTTGACTCTTCACTCCTCTTTGTGCTGCCGGGGCGGAAGACCTCAAGAACCATCTGTGCTGGAAGTGTAAGATGAGCGCTGCGTATATCAAAGCATATCGGAGCGGGCGGCTTGAAGAAGCGCTGAGGCGCGCCTCCCGATGGATGAAGAGGTGCACCCTGTGTCCGCGCATGTGCAGGGTGGATAGGATGGCCGGCGAGACAGGCTTTTGCAGGACCGGCAAACTTGCAGTGGTGGCCAGCTGCGGGCCGCATTACGGCGAGGAGCGGCCCCTTGTGGGCAGCACTGGCTCAGGGACTATTTTTTTCTCGCACTGCAACCTTTTCTGTGATTTTTGCCAGAACCTCGACATAAGCCACGGCGGAGAGGGAAAGCCTGTTGGTCCGGAAGATCTGGCCGAAATCATGCTCACTCTTCAAAAAAATGGCTGCCACAACATAAATTTTGTCACCCCATCGCATGTGATTCAGCCGATTCTCGAGGCGCTTCCCATAGCTGTCGAAAAGGGGTTGCACGTTCCGCTTGTATATAATTGCGGTGGGTATGAGCGGGTTTCGGCGTTAAGGCTTTTGGGCGGAATTGTCGATATTTATATGCCGGATTTCAAATTCTGGGACCCTGAGGTAGCGCGGGAGCTATGCAAAGCGCCGGACTACCCCGAGCGGGCGCGTGAAGCCCTTCGGGAGATGCACAGGCAGGTGGGTGACCTGGTTTTGGATGGGAGGGGGCTGGCTCAAAGGGGCCTGTTGGTGAGGCATCTCGTAATGCCAAACGGCCTTTCCGGAACGGCTGAAATTGTCGATTTCATAGCCACACGGATCTCGGCTCAGACCTATATCAACATTATGGACCAGTACCACCCCTGCGGCAGGGCTCTCTCGAACAGGACGATAAACCGCAGAATCACTTCAGCGGAGTTCAGGCAGGCGCTGGATGCGGCCTCAAAAGCGGGCCTCACTCGCCTGGACGACCGGTACAGGCATTGGATAACGGTGGAGTTATAATCGCAGCGAATGGTCGATATCCTCTCAAGATCTGTTTTGGACATCCGATATCGGACATCCGCTCTCCTGCTTCTGCCCGCGCGGCGCTTATTCGATCGCCATGAGGCAGCTTCCAACCAACATCATGATGATAGACCGACTGGAATTACCTTCGGCCTGAAGCAGATAGCTGACGAAAAGTTCGAAATGGCCTTCGCGACCGGTGCGGCCGGCAGCGGAAAATCTACGGCTCTTGCCACTATTTTGAACGAAGTCAATGCCCGCCGCCCTTTTCACGTGGTAACGCTCGAGGACCCGGTCGAATTCACCTGTGGTTTCTTATTTTTGGCTGTTTCCGGTTGCCGTTTTGCACGGCCGAATCCCCGCATGCTATCCTATTGAAGGAATGCATTAAATAAATTAGCATATGGCGCTCGGGAGCAAAATCCCATATCATACATATTACGTAAAGGTTCTCCAGGCTCCGCCAAGTGCACCGTGTGCGCGACTCCATGCGCGTCGGGAAATCTGTAAAATGGCGCCTGCGCCTCTGCGGGAAACACATCGATGGGGATGCCGCAATGATAATTGCCTGTTTGAAAATCTGTTTGATCTTTGTGCTGACATTTAGCATTCAGTCCTGCCTGGCCCTGGCCCAGGGACCGATGCATGTCGTCGTCAGTATTCTTCCTCAGCGGTATTTTGTGGAGAAGATTGGAGGACAATTCGTCGAAGTTGAGGCAATGGTCCCTCCGGGGGCAACGCCGGAAACATACGAACCCAGGCCCGGGCAGATGTCTGCGCTGAACCGATCAAGGATTTACTTCGCCTGTGGAGTTCCGTTCGAAACCATATGGCTCCCTAAGATCATTTCAGTAAACCCTAAAATTCTGGTGATACACACCGAAAAAGATATTAAAAAAAGGGCTATTGAAGCCCATTCGCATCCCGGCGAGGGAGTCAAACCGCAGAGCGGCAGCTCTCATGGAGAAACAGGCGACCCTCACGTCTGGCTCTCGCCGCCCCTGGTGATCCTCCAGGCTCGGACAATCTTTGAAGCCCTTGCCGCATCCGATCCGCAGAACCGCGGCTCATACGAGACCAATTACAAGGAATTCGTTTCCGAGTTGGTTGAGTTGGACCTTTACCTTTCCCGCCTGTTTGGGACAGGGGCAAAATCGGGCTCGTTCATGGTTTTTCATCCCGCCTGGGGCTACTTTGCCGACGCATACGGGCTCGAGCAGGCGCCGGTGGAAGTTGAAGGAAAGGAGCCAAAGGCAAGGGAGCTTGATGAGTTCATAAAACGCGCTCGCGAGCTTGGAGCAAAAGCCATATTCGTTCAGCCGCAATATTCGCCCAAGACCGCCCAGACCATAGCCGACGCGGTTGGGGGCAGGTTGGTACAGGCCGACGACCTGGCGCCCGACTGGGAAAAAAACCTCCTGCAGGTGGCCTGGCAAATTTCAGCCGCTCTTGGCAGGCAATAGGGAGAGATCGAATATGCCCGTTTCGGCTATTGAGTTGCACAATATCTCGTTTTTCTATAACAGCCATCCCATCTTGACGGACGTCAACCTGAGGGTGGAGGAGCAGGATTTCCTGGCAATAATCGGACCTAACGGCAGTGGCAAAACCACCCTGCTCAAGATCATCCTGGGCATTTTGAACCCCGCGCAGGGAACCGTGAGGGCTTTCGGCAAGACGCCCCTGGAAGCCGCCGGACTGCTTGGGTATGTCCCGCAGGATACGGGGCTTAACAAGGATTTCCCTATTTCCGTTCAGGATGTTGCGCTTATGGGCAGGCTCGGCCGCAGGGGGCGTGACCGCCGATACACTTCCGAAGACAGGGCCCTTGCCAGACGGGTATTGGAACAAGTTGGAATGTGGGAGTACCGGGACCGGCCAATCGGCAAGCTCTCCGGCGGCCAGAGACAGCGGGTGCTGATTGCCCGGGCGCTTACCGTCGAACCGAAAATCCTGCTCATGGACGAGCCTACCGCCGGCGTGGACGCGCAGTTCCAAACCGATCTCTACGGCCTGCTAAAAGAATTGAACGCTGCGATCACCATTGTCGTGGTGAGCCACGACATGAGCGTCCTATCCGGCTACATCAACTCGGTTGCCTGCCTCAATCGGACCCTTTACCATCACGAATCGGGCGAAATCACTGAAGAGGTGCTGCATGCAGCCTACCAATGCCCGGTTGATCTAATAGCCCACGGCGGGGTGCCTCATCGCGTTCTGCGCAAGCACGACCACGAGGACAGCTGAGAAATGATCGAGGCATTCCAATCCGAATTCATGCGCAACGCGCTTCTTGCCGGATTGCTTGCCAGCGTGGCTTGCGGGATCATAGGCACGCTCGTCGTCGTAAACCGGATCGTTTTCATCTCGGGTGGAATCGCTCACGCCGCTTACGGCGGCATCGGATTGGCCTTTTTTTTCGGGATTGCGCCGCTTGCCGGGGCGGTCGGATTTGCGCTGGTGATCGCGATGATCATGTCCGCCGTCACACTGAAAAACAAACAGAGGGCCGATACGGTCGTAGGGGTCTTGTGGGCCGTTGGAATGGCCCTGGGAATCATAATGATCGACCTCACACCGGGATATAATGCAGACCTGATGAGCTATCTGTTCGGGAGCATTCTGGCCGTGCCGCGCGCGGATATAGTGATGATGGCCCTGGTTGACCTTGGGGTGCTGGTAATTGTGGGGTCGCTCTACAACAGCTTCCTTGCCATGTCTTTTGACGAGGAATTCGCGAAGGCCATGGGGGTCCGGGTTGCGATGCTCTACTACGTTCTGCTGGGGATGATCGCGCTTTCGGTAATCATGCTCATTCGAATTGTGGGCCTGGTTTTGGTTATTGCTCTTCTCACCATCCCGCCATTCATAGCCGAAAAATTCTGCCGATCCCTTAAGGCGATGATGATAACCTCGGTATTTCTTAACGTTTTCTTTTCACTCGCCGGTTTGTGGTTTTCCTACAGATTTAACCTTACCTCGGGGGCGACCATAATAATGGTTGCCGCAGCCTTTTTTTTCGCTTCGGTGGTCTATGAGCGGGTGCGGAACCATCTCGGCGAGGCTTAGCTCCAATCAGCAGCCGGTATCTCCGTAAAGTCATCCCAGGTATGCCGCAACCATCCCCTCATCCTTCAACAGTCCGGCGGGCCCCCCCTCCATGATAATGTTGCCGGCGGCTTAAGGGGTATGGAAATTATTTCACGCGTGCGCCAGGCTCCAAAGTGCGGTGAACTGTTAATGAATTTTCAAGGCATTCGATCTCGAGTGAATCCGGAAATCCTGGAAGTGTTGTAGATAACGGTCACGCTGCTGGCGAACATGGCGAAGGCGGCTATCAGCGGATTTAGAATGCCTGCGGCTGCCAGTGGAATCCCAAAAAGATTGTAGAAGAAGGAAAAAAAGAGGTTCTGCCTTGTGATTTTGAAGGAAAAGCGGGAAAGTTCGAGCAGTTCGGGTATCTTTAGCAGATCGTCTCCGAGGACAGCAGCGTCGGAGCATTCCCGGATCAGGTTTGCGCCTGCTCCAAGCGTTATTCCAATGTCTGAGCGGGCGAGGGCCGCCGCATCGTTTATTCCGTCGCCGGCCATCGCAACTCGTTTCCCCTGCGCCTGGAAGTCTTCAATTATCCTGACCTTATCCTGCGGGCGTTTCTGACCGGCGAACTTGTCCGCCCCCGCTTTAAGCGCTAGCGTCCGAGTGGTTTGCTCCGAATCCCCGGAGACTATCCATACCGAGATGCCCTCTGCGCGGAGCCGGGATACGATTTCAGGCGCATTGTCCCTGAGCCTGTCGCCAAAAACAAAAAACCCTCTGACAGCGCCGTTCCAGGCGAAGAAGACGATTGTCGATCCATCGGTTTCAAAAGCGTGAGCCCGGTCCTGGAGCACATCAGAAAATTCCAGCCCATAGTCGAGCATCAGCCGCCGGGAACCGGCGATCACCTCGCCGGACAGTGTCAGAGCGATTATCCCGAGCCCCTCCCAGGCTTCGAAAGACAGGACCTCCTCGAGCTCCATAGCGCGAAGGCGCGCAGCCTTCACGATCTCGCGGGCCAGGAAATGATCGGATTTTACTTCCGCCGAGGCGACCCGCCGCAGGGCTTCATCGGCGTTTGCGTCCAGGGTGACTGTCTCGCGCAAAATGTAGCTGCCTTCGGTCAAGGTCCCTGTTTTATCGAAAATCATCACGTCCAGGCGGTCCGCCCGTTCGAGGGCGGCCGGGTTGCGGATGAGTATGCCGGAGGCGCGCGCCCTGGCGATTGCGGCGACCCTGGCAAGAGGAGTGGCTATTCCGAGAGCGCAGGGACATGTTATGACGAGTACGGTTAACGCCCGCAAAACAGCTTCGCCCGCTGGCGCAGAGGAGGCGAGAAGAAAGATCAGTATGCAAGCCGAGAGCGCCAGCACGGCCGGGACCAATACCCGCATGAGGCGGTCTGCGAACAGTTCGAATCGGTTCTTGGTGGAAAGCGCTTCCTGAATCAATGTAATCAACTGGCTGAGGGAACTCTCGCCACCCGCACGGACGGCCTGAAATTTCGCCTCTCCATTCAGCACGAGCGATCCGGCAGACACGTCGTCTCCGGGTCTCTTCGTTACCGGACGCGATTCCCCGGTTATTACGGACTCGTCCAGAACAGCCTCCCCGGAAAGGATACGTCCGTCAACCGGTAAGCGTTCGCCGGGAAAAACCAGGAACAAATCGCCCCTGGAAACCTTGTCGGACGCCTTCCAGATTTCCCTGCCGTCCTTTGAGATTCGGGCCTTCCCGCTCGCTGCGTGAAAAAGCGCGGTGATCGTACCGGAAATCTTCTCTTTTGCCCGAATTTCGATGAATCTTCCGAGCAAAACGAGTGTGACGAGCATCGAGGCAGTATCGAAATATACATGAAGGCTTCCCCGCAACGTCGCCGCAACGCTGTAAAAATAAGCCGATAGCACGCCGGCCGCTATGAGCGTGTCCATGGTGGCGCTCAGATGCCGGATGCTCCAGAAAGCATTGCACAGGATCGGCCAGCCTGCATAAAAAACGACGGGTGAGGCGATCACCCAGAGCGTATATGAAAAAAGCGCCGCTCCCTCTCGTCCGATCTGTTCGAAAAAACCGGCCCACAGAGCAAATGTGATCATCATTATGTTCATGCTGAGGATCGCTGAAATCCCCAGCCGGACGATAAGATTTCTGCTCTGGCCCGAATCGGACGGGGATTCGGCCGGAGAGGCCCTGTAGCCCAGCCGGGAGATGCTCTCTATGATAGTTGTGGGCTGGACGAGATGGGGCATGTACCTGATGCGGGCTATGTCCGAAAAAAAGAAGATGCCGGCGCTCAGCACTCCGTCCATTTTGCGCACAAGATGCTCGATGAGCCACGAACAGGCGACGCACCACATTCCTTCGATCCGGATGGAAAGTTCCTGCGAGAGTCCTTCCTCGATAAGGGCCATCTCCGGGGCTTGGGAACCGGTACCGCCAGCCGGGATCTCGACAGCCCGCCCACCCACCCGCGAGGCGGGCGGGCTGTGGAGGCTCTGCAGCAGTAATTGCGGCGGGCTCAGGCTGGTGGGCCCGGCGGGGTCTGGTCGGGATAACGGAGTGTTTTTGTCTTCTGCCTGTCCCGATGGAATGAGGCCCGCGGAAACGCAAGCTCTGTAGAGCTCGGTATTCCGGTAATCGTCGGCGATACCCCCTGGGCTGTTGTAGAGAACCTGGAAGACATACATGCAGCCAAGGCAGCAAAAATGTACCGTCCTGCCCGCAACCGGCTGAGAGATATTCGAACTCGCCGCCGGAAGACCGCACAGGTGGCACGTCTTTCTGCATCTGTAATTCGACGCTCCGCGAGGTGTAGAGTTCATAATCCCGTAGATCCTGTTAATCTTGTCTAAGTGGTTTTTATCTCTGCGAGCTCTTCTTGACCGGACTATGCCCCGTCACTGCGGTTTATTTAAGTCATGGCAAACCGTCTTGGACAATAACTCGACTATCTAACGATGTCAAAGAGTCGCAAACCCGCATCAGCGAAATTGAGGCAGGCGAGACTTCGCGCTCCGAACCTTTTTGTGATCTACAGCCAGGTGCGCAGAATTTAAATTGGAAGAATTTCGATGTGCGAAGGAAGCACGATTTTGAAATTCAGATGCTCAATCGGAGTTTCTCATTTGTCAAAACAAGCTCTAATAAAACGCGAACATTGTTTCACCTGCTCTTCCAAACCTCCAGCCAGCCGTTGTAAATATCTTGGGTTGTGCTATATTTGCCATCCGCTCCAAAACAGAAACCAAAAACTGAACCAGAACGATCGAGAGGCGGTCGTATCCCCAGCGACGGGATCAAAAAGGCTTTCGAGCAGAGGAGTTCCCATGAGATTGCGTAAAATACTCATGTTGCCCGCCGTGGTCTCAATTTCGGCCTTTTTTGCATTCGGCTGCTTTGCCCAACAGGAAGACAGCCAGGTAAACGATAAAGTCCGCGAGCTCCAGGAACAATATCACCGCCTGTTGAAAGACGAATACAATCCTTCGACCATTGAGCCGAAAGTGAACGGCAAGCCTTCGTTCGGTGCCGAGTCGGGCTGGCTGAAGAGTTCGAAAAAGAAGGGCAGGAAATCAGCGCTGCGAAAATCCGGGAAGAAAAAATCCGGGACCGCTTCAAAAAAAACCGGGAAAAAGACGGCTTCAGCTAAAGCCTCGGCCCGAAAGGGATCAAAGGCCTCCCAGGCTTCAACCCGGAAAGGCGCCCAGTCGTCCAAAAAAGGTGTAAAATCTGCCGGGAAGACCGCAAAAAAGGCGAGCAAGCCTTCAGTTTCTCAGAAAAAAAAAGGGTCCGACAAGAAGAGTTCCGTGAAGAAAGACTTAAAGGCAAAGTCCGGTAAAACCGATAGTAAGAAAAAAGAGAACGTTGATAAAAAGAATGCCGGAAAAAAATGAAAAACGGCAAACTCCGGTAAAATCGACGGCAAGAAAAAAAAATAATAAAAAATGATTTTGAGCAAATTCTTAATTTGTATATTTCAATTTTTGTCCTTAAAATGGGTGGCATGATTGACCCTTCTCTCAAGGGGGCGGCGTTATTTTCGAAGGAGGAAAGGAGAGTTAGAATATGAAGGGTAAGGTTCTCTCAATCATCACAGCTATTTTATTTGGGGCGACAATGGTGGCATCCCCGATCGTGTTTGCGGCAGGGACTGACGACACAGTGGGGGCTGCCGGCACGGAGGAGAAGGCGCCGGCGGAAAAGAAGCCAGCCAAGAAAAAGAAAACGACCAAAAAAGCAACTACTAAGAAAGCGGCAAAGAAGAAAACCAGCAAGAAGAAAACCAGCAAGACGAAAGCACCCGCACCTGAAGAATAGCAATAGTTTTGGGAAGGCAGCATGCCGCCTCCTTGAGAGATCGTCGAAAATCAGGGCTATGCAAAACCTGCCATTCGATTCGGAATCGAAGGCAGGTTTTGTTTTTTTGCTGGAGGCTTCCCGCTCCCGCCCATCGCGTGTGATAGACCTGCCGCGCGGTCGGCCCCCGCGCTACGCTACCAGGACTGAGTGCTGAGTGCTGAGGACTGAGAGCGAAACCTTGACACCATTTACACTTTACTTATTGGTGCGCTTAACGCTTGGCTTGCCTCCAACCGCACCACTCTTAATGTCTATGCGTTCTACATGGCTGCCTGCACGGTTGCCGCTTTTGCTCAGTCCTCAGTCCACGGTCCTCAGTCCTGCTTTTCTGCATGGCTGCGTGGAAAGAGCCGATTCTTTTTTTTTGAGCAGGGTATTATATAAGTCTATCATACGAGAATTTGGCGCAGGCTGTTTGATGTGCTGCGGCGTGTGGAGTTCAGAGCGCCCATGGCCTGCCCCGGACCCGATCCCGGGGCGCCGCACCTCGACCCTAGAGGGGTTCCACCATGCGCCCGAACGCCGGTGCGATTATCTCAAATTGTTGGGGTATAAGGGTGCGCAGGTCCATAATGAAATGATCGGATTCGATTCTCCCTATGATGGGAGGATCGTTTTGGCGAAGGAATTCCTCGATTTGATTCGGGCTGAAATCGCCGGATTGGACTGCCACAACAAAAGTTGGCAAGTCCTGGGCAGGAAGACAACCACCGCCAACCTGTGAAAAGCCCCGGCGGACTTCGACCCGGAGCGCTGCTTTACGGTCCGCCCCTCGAATGGCTGAGGCAAGCTGTTCGGCACGACCGTTCAATTCTTCTGGAGAAAGGGCTATCATCGCGAGCGTTGGAATTTTCTCCAGGGCCTGCCGTTGGTCTCTGTACAGCCTCAAAGTCGCATCGAGGGCGGCCAGCGTCATTTTGTCAACCCGCAGGGCGCGCGTGATTGGATTTTTTCTGCACCTTTCGATCAGATCCTTCCTGCCGACTATGATGCCTGCCTGAGGACCACCTAGCAACTTGTCGCCACTGAAGGTGACGAGATCGGCGCCTGCCCGGACGGTCTCCTGCACCGTTATTTCGCCGTGTAGTCCAAATGGGGTCAGATTGATGAAGCATCCGCTTCCGAGGTCTTCCACGACCGGCAGCTCGCGCTCGCGTCCCAGGGTTGCCAGTTCATTCAGCGGGACCTCTTTGGTAAAGCCCACGATCCTGTAGTTGCTGGTATGCACCTTCATGAGCAAGGCGGTCTGGCCGGTAATGGCAGACACATAATCTTTGAGGTGCGTGCGGTTAGTCGTGCCCACCTCTCTCAGTATTGCGCCGCTTGAGTTCATTACGTCCGGAATCCGGAAAGATCCCCCGATTTCGACCAACTGCCCTCTGGAGACCACAACCTCACGGCCCCTGGCAAGCGTGTTGAGAATCAGGAAGACCGCTCCCGCGTTGTTATTTACGACCATGGCTGCTTGAGCGCCGGTCAGTTCACGAAGGATCGCCTCGGCGTGAACGTGTCTGGATCCCCGTTCGCCCGACTGAAGATCGTATTCGAGGTTGCTGTAGCCACGGCAAACTGTCTTAAGTCTCGCGAGGGCTTCTTCCGCAAGAAGGGAGCGGCCGAGGTTGGTGTGAATCACTATTCCGGTTGCGTTTACAACCGGGCGAAGGGTAAAAGCCGCGAGTCGATCCGCGCGCTCCGCTATCGAGCGGGCAAGCTCAGAGGGATCTATTGCTGATGGAGACCCGGGGGATTGCAATATCCGTTTTCTGGTCTCATCGAGTTCCTCGCGTATTGCATCCAGGACCAGCTTGCGTGGATGGCGCGAGAGCGCATCCCGGACAGATTCCATTTGCAGGACGGCATCTACGCCCGGTATTTGCCTCAGGTGTTCTTTTGCCTGGTTTTCGTCCATTATTTGCCTCGAAAGTTTTGGTGTCTAATGGATGTTTGCGGATGGATACCAATTCGTGCAACATTCCGCAATCACGGAGTTGATCGCGCGCATAGAGTAAAGGCAATTTGTGTTTCCGGATCAAGAGTGACTCATATGTGGTATAATTAAAGTTTAATTGGAAAATCGCGGGAGTGGCCCCGCTCCTAAAGGTTCCGCAGGGACCGCTCGGGGTTAGCCCAATTCTTTTGTACCAGAATTTTTAAGGATTTTCGGCAAAATAATGACATTCCCCGAATCTCGAGAAGAGCATTTTGAATTATCCGGAGACCGAATTGCCGGACCGGATTTTAAATCCGCATCCGGAGAGGTCGTTTCGTTTTTAAGGAAGTCTGAGGAGTCGGCAGTTATCAGAGGCGTCCAGCCTTCAGCCTTGGCCTATCTGATCTCGATGGCCATGCGGCAGATTCGAAAAACTTTCGTGCTGGTCGCTCCGACTGACAGGGAAGCTGAGAGATTCACCGAGATGATTTACCTTTTCGCGGGCAGGGGGCAGGAGGAAAACGGCGGGGCGCCGCTGGGACGGCGGGTCTGGTTTTTGCCCTCACGCACCGGTCACAAGGCCCAGGCACTCGGAAAAGCGGAAACAACGGCTCGCAGGGTCGAAGCCCTCTACGCTTTGCGCGCCGCCCCCTCTCCCCTGGTGGTGGTTACCTCCGCTCTTGCTCTAATTGAGCGTGTTATCCCGCCGGAGATTCTTGTTGCCAATATGGATCACAAGCTTGCCGGAGAAAGCGCCGACCCGGAGGGTTTTATGCGAAGGCTGATCGAGCGCGGGTTCTTCCGGGTATCGCTCGTTGAGGATTATGGCGATTTGAGCCGCCGGGGCGGCGTGCTCGACGTATATGCCCCTCTGTACCGCTGGCCGTTGCGATTCGAGTTTTTCGGGGACCAACTGGAGTCCATCCGCCTCTTCCACCCGGTTACTCAGCGCTCGATGGGCGCGTTGGAAGACGCGGTTATCCTGCCCGCAAGCGAAATCGTCCTGGATGCGGAAGCCAGGCAGCGGGCGCAGGACGCGGTCTACGAGGACGTAAGAAAGGAGCTGCTCTCGCCCGCCGCCGGGAACATCTGGCTCGACAGAATTGCGGAAGGATACCATTTGGGCGCTTTTGAGTCCGTTTTTTCAGTTTTTTTTGAAAAGACGGCCTCCATTTGGGATTATCTTGACCGAAACGCTATCCTGATTTGGGCCGACGCGGTTCAGGTGCGCCGGGAGATGGACGAGCAGTGGGCAAAGCTTTTGCGAGCATGGGATGAGGGAGGTTCGGAAAGCGAATGGAGAAGGCGTCCGAACGAACTTTACGACGAACCGGAAAAATCCTTTGAGGCCGCTTGCCGCTTCCAACAGCTTCTTTCCAACTCGCTTTCGGAACGCCAGGGCGCCACAACGGTATTCGACCTCGGAACGGTCCCTCACACTGAGCTTGCTGCCGCGGTCAAAGCGCACGAAAACAGGGAGCGGCTGCTCGATCCCCTTGCCGCCCGGTTTCGGAGGTGGATCGACGAAGGCGCATCGGTCTATCTGATCTGCTCCCACAAGGAGCGCGCTGTACGAATCGCCGAACTTCTGGAAAACTACGGGATAGAATCGGTGGTAAGCAGCCGTGGTTTCGGTGAGGAGTCATTCAGATCCAGTCTGGTGAAGATAATACATGGGCCACTTAGCAACGGGTTTTTCTGGCAGGCCGAGATGCTGGCCGTAGTAGCCGAAGATGAAATATTCGAGAGGCGGTCGCGCCAGCGTGGGCGGAAACCTGTTGCGGGCATTTTCCTCAATTCATTTCAGGACCTGCACCAGGGCGATTTCGTTGTTCACGTGGACCACGGGATCGGGGTCTATAAAGAGCTGGCGCATTTGAACGCAGGCGGCGCAGAAAACGATTTTCTACTCATTGCCTACCAGGACGCCGACAAACTCTACGTCCCCGTGGATAAACTCGAGAAAGTCCAGAAATACATGGGCCTGGAGGGCCAGGAACCCGAAGTCGACAAGCTGGGTGGCAAATGCTGGGAAAGAGCCAAGAAGAAGGCAAGGGAGTCGGCCGAAAAAATGGCTGAGGAGCTGTTGGATCTCTACGCGATTCGGCAGGTGGGGGAAGGGTATTCTTTCACGGTCCCCGACCATTATTTTCAGGAATTTGAGACCACCTTCGCCTTCGAGGAAACCCCGGACCAGGTAAAGGCAATCGAGGATGTCCTTGATGACATGATCTCGAAGCGCCCGATGGATCGCCTGATTTGCGGCGATGTCGGCTACGGAAAGACGGAAGTCGCTCTGCGTGCCGCATTCAAGGCTGTCATGGATGGAAAGCAGGTGGCTATGCTGGTCCCGACCACGGTCCTGGCCGAACAGCACCACGAGAGCTTCCACGAACGATTCGAGGGATTCCCGGTCAATGTTGCCTCTCTTAGCCGATTCAAGTCGGCCGCCCAGCAAAAGGCAATCCTTAACGGGCTCAAGAAAGGCTCGATCGATATTGTGATCGGCACGCACCGTCTCCTGCAGGAGGATGTCGTTTTCAAGGACCTCGGGCTGTTGATAATCGACGAGGAGCATCGATTCGGGGTCCGGCATAAGGAAAGGTTGAAAAAGCTGCGAACATCGGTGGACGTCCTGACGCTTACCGCTACCCCAATTCCGAGGACGCTGCACATGGCTCTTGCCGGAATTCGGGACCTCAGCACCATTGAAACGCCTCCTCAGGATCGGCGCGCTATTGAAACCTACGTGACAAATTACGACGAGTTTGCTATCCGCGAGGCGATCCATCGGGAGATCAGCCGCTGCGGTCAGGTCTTCTTTGTGCACAATCACGTCCAGACTATTCAGCAGATGGCAGCCAGGCTCGCGGTTCTGGTTCCGGGGGCCCGAATTTCCGTGGCCCACGGGCAGATGAGGGAGCGAGACCTGGAAAGGGTCATGCTTGATTTCATTCACAAAAAAATAGACGTCCTGGTCTGTACCACGATCATAGAATCGGGTCTCGACATTCCGGCCGCAAACACCATCATAATCAACCGGGCCGACAAGTTCGGCCTTGCCCAGATCTACCAGCTCAGGGGGCGGGTGGGCCGATCGAGCGAGCAGGCCTACGCCTATCTCATCATTCCAGGCGAAACTTTGATTAGCAGGGATGCTCAGAAGAGACTGCGTGCGCTTCTCGACTTCAGCGAACTGGGCGCCGGCTTTAAGATCGCTCTGAACGACCTTCAAATTCGCGGGGGTGGCGCCATTCTGGGCTCCTCGCAGTCGGGGCATATTGCGGCGATCGGCTACGAGCTTTACCTGGAGCTGCTCGAAAAAGCTATAAAGAGCATGAAGGGTGACCAATCACAGGCCGAGGCAGTCGAAACGGAGATAAATCTGCCGGTTTCCGCCTTCCTGCCCGAAGACTACATTTGCGATACGGACCAGAGGCTTATCGCTTACAAACGGCTCGCTACGCTGGCCGATGAGCAGTCCATAGAAGACCTCGCCGGTGAATGGCGAGACCGTTACGGTCCATTGCCGGAAACGGTGAAAAGCCTCATTTTGATGGCGATGATGCGGCTCCTTCTCAAGCGGCTCAAAGTTGTTCGCCTGGATGGAGACGGAGAGAACTTCATTCTATCCTTCGCGCATGGTGTGGATATTTGGCCGGCAATCTCTTTTTTCGAGAAAAAAAAGTTAAACTTCGCCCCGGAATCGGAACTAAAGTTAAAAGTGGAAATTTGGGGACGCAACTTTCCACAAAGAGTCCTCCGGCTTAAAAGAATCTTGCAAGAACTCTATGAAGGTGCTACAGGTTGCGAATCTCACTAACAAAAAAAATCAGCCTCGGCGTCCTTCCGTGCTGCTCTCTTCGGGCAGGCCGTTTCTGCCCGTGAGAAATGCCGAACGAGGCTCTGGGCTTATATAGGGAGCAAGTAGGGAGGTAATATGAGTCCTAATAGAGTTTCAACTCTTACGGTTTGCATGATTCTCGCTGGCGTTCTTTCATGTGCAACGGCGCGAGCCGAAATGGTGGACCGCATCGTGGCCAACGTCAACGGAGAAATAATCCTTTACAGCGAACTGCAGCACCAGATTAAAGTTATGGAAAAAACCATGCCGATGTTGGATACTACTGATCCGGCAAAGAAGGCGCAAATTGAACGCGATATTCTTAATCAGATGATCCGGCAGAAACTCGCCGATATAGAAGCAGCGCGGCTTAAGGTTACGGCCACCGATGCCGATGTGGATCTTAGACTCCAACAAGTTCTGGAGCAGGGCCATGCAACCATGGCACAGCTTGAAGCAAATCTGAAAGCTAACGGACAGACCCTCGATTCATTTCGCGCGCAGGTAAAGAAGGACATGGAACGCGAGCGTCTTGTGGAGCGGGTCTGCAAGTCGAAGGTGCTGATCGGCGATAAGCAGGTTGAGGCTTTTCTCACGGGGGAAAATGGGGAGTACGCTGCGACTTCTCAGAAGGTCCACCTGGGTTTGATCGTACTTCCGGTCGGCGATAAATACGCAAAGCCGGAAGAGGCTGAGAAAACAGGCCTTGAAATACTGGAGAAGCTCAAAGGCGGAGCTGATTTTCAGAGTATGGCCAAACAGTATTCGAAGGGATCCACCGCTCAGGATGGGGGGGATGTAGGATACCTGGCGGCCGATGAAATCGCCCCCTTTATCGCCCAGGGGATCCGCAACCTGAGAAAGGACCAGGTATCCGGTCTGGTACAGGGACCTGGCGGATATTACATTATCAAAATTTTTGACATCGCCAGCAAGCAGGTTAGCAAATCAGACCCGGGTGTCCGCGAAAAGGCCAGAAAAACTCTCTACGAGCAGGAAGTGAACCGCAAGTTTGAGGAGTGGGTCCATGACCTTGAATCAAGGGCTTTCATCCAGATCTCCCTTTAGACGAACATGATTAAATGAAAGAGTTGGCAGAGTTTTTCAAAACTGAGAGGCTGGATCGAAATCTTACGCTGGAAGCCGTTTCCGAGCTGAGCGGAATCAGTGTACGTATGCTCACTTCCCTTGAGGCCTGCGACTTCGAACGATTCGGCGCCTCTACTATTTTCATCCAGAATATGATCCGCGCTTACTCCCAGGCTCTCGAGATAGAGGCTGAACCTCTAATCGAAAAGTTCTCCTATGAGATTGAAAAATATAATACCCAGGATGCAGGAATAAGCAGATACGGGCAGAAGATGAAGTTACTGCACAAGAGGCGCAGGATGATCAGCCTGCCGCTTTTCGCGCTGTTTTTGATCTCTGCAGCCGTTTTCTACGGCGGTATGTGGGTAGCGGAAAGACGCTCCAAGCTGTTCGCCACGCCGGATGCAGACAGGGTTTTCACCCAGGAGGAGATCCCTGCCGACCTGCAGGAACGGCTGGCGCCCGGCCCGAGCTCCCGGATCAAGAAGCCCGGAGCTGATTGGCGGACAGCCGATGAGGCCATAAGAAAGGCCGAGATTTACATAAGGGAATCGCAAATGGCGGCCAAAGGGGCTGCAGGGTCCGGAAACACGGGGGAACAGGCCGGCGGAGCATTGGAAAAAGATTTCATACCGGATACCGGTGCTCCGGCCCACCTTGCTTTTAGCAACTCCACCGAGGCCGTAGCGGACGACGAGCCGGTCCAGGGCATGGAGGAGGAAGGCCGCTCCCCGAATAAGTTCGCTGTCGAAACGGACGACGAGGTTTGGATTGAGATAAGAATCGACGATAAGGAGACCCAACGTGCGATGCTCCACGCCGGAGATCGGATGGAGTGGGCTGTCGATAAGGATTTACAGGTCGTAATCGGCAACGCCGGGGGCATCCACATGACATGGAACGAGCATCCGTTAAAGGCCCCGCGCGATCCGGGGCGCGTCCTGAGGTTCCGCCTGCCTGATTATGCAAAGGCGGAGTAGGCCACCCGCCGCCGACCCTACCTCGCGGGTGAGAGGGCGGGCTGTCGAGAATCCAATGTGGGCCGGCGCGGGTTGTGCCGCGTAGCGCACTAATGTGCGCGTAGCGGCTTTTTATAGGTTTCCTTGGGTTAATTACCTTATTTATAGTCTATCTCAGTAGGGTTATACACGGTGTCTCAAAGTGTCGGCCCTTTTCTACGGATTTTTCCCTACTTAAGGATCTTGTTGAGAAAATCTTTGGTCCGCTGGTGTTTGGGATTCTTAAAGAACTCCTCATCGGTCCCGCGTTCGACTATACGCCCCTCGTCCATGAAGATGATCTCATCGGCGACTTCCTGGGCAAATCCCATCTCATGGCTTACCACAAGCATCGTCATTCCCTCTTTTGCCAGATCGATCATGACCTCAAGAACTTCCTGGATCATCTCGGGGTCCAGCGCGGAAGTCGGTTCGTCGAACATCATGTATTCGGGCTCCATCGCTAGCGCCCTGGCAATGGCAACACGCTGCTGCTGGCCTCCGGAAAGATTTGCCGGGTAGGCGCGGGCTTTATCCGGAATACCAACCCGCTCGAGCAGTTCCATCGCTTTGGCTTGGGCTTCCCGCTTCGATTTCTTTTTCACTTTCATCGGAGCCAGGGTGACCATATCCATGACGGTCATGTGCGGATAAAGTTCGAAGCGCTGGAAAACCATCCCTATTTTCTGGCGCAGTTTGTAGAGGTTGGTTTTGGGGTCTGCGACCGAAATGCCGTTTACAAGGATCTCGCCTTTCTGAAAAGGCTCCAGACCGTTGACGCATCGGAGAAGAGTGCTCTTTCCCGAACCGCTTGGACCGCAAATCACCACTGTTTGCCCACGCCCTATTACCTCGTTTATGTCGCAAAGCACCTGAAAATCACCGTACCACTTGGTGACATTTTTAATCTCTATCATAAGACGTTGGCCCTTCTGCCCTTCTGTTCGCAATATCTGCTGATGTGCGACCCTGCGAAGAAAACGACAAAAAACAAAAGCGCCACGAAGCCCTATAGCAGGTCGCCTCGAATACTATAACCAAATTCGAGAAGGCGCCAAATAATCGTCAGGCAAGGGGTGATCGAGAGCGTCGATAAGCCTGCTCAGATAGACTATAAATAAGGTAATTAACCCAAAGAAACCTATAAAACGCGCACATTAGTGCGCATCGCGGCACAACCCGCGCCGGCCCACATTGGATTCTCGACAGCCCACCCACCCGCCAGGCGGGGCCGACGGCGGGGGGCCGGTTGCTCAAGTGGTAGCAGACGGAGTGGGCAATGCAGAGAAGGGCAACATTTGCTTTTGGCGGCAAATTGTTATTATCACTTGACTGAGCGTGCCCCCGGAACCCTGGACCCCTGGCGGCGGCCAAAGGCCTGGCGGTCGTTCGCGCCTGGTTTTCTGCCTGCCCCGCTATGTGCCGCCTTTGGCTTACCGGAGCTAATCAATCCGTGGGATGGCTCCAGACCGGGAATTACGTGAATTGTCAAATTTTGCCCGATGTAGCGCTCGATGCGGTCCAGGTATGGGAAATCGGCGTGTGAGGCAAGGGAGATCGCGATGCCTGATTCTTCGGCCCGTCCCGTCCTGCCTATGCGGTTTACGTAATCTTCGGCGCAGCGCGGCAGATCGAAGTTAATGACGTGACTGACGCCGGTTATGTCAATCCCGCGCCCGGCAACGTCGGTGGCCACCAGTATTCTGATCTTGCCCCGCCTCATATTCTCCATGGTACGGTTCCGGGCGCTCTGGGTCATGTCCCCGTGCAGAGCGGCCACAGCATACCCCTGGGTGCCCAGTTGCCGGGCCAGGCTGTCGGCGTCTCGCTTTGTGGCCGAGAAGACAATGGCCCGCGTAACATTTGTGTCAGCGCAAAGATGCTTCAGCAGCCGGTTTTTGTGCTGCAGGCCGTCCGCCAAATGCAACCGTTGCTCGATCTTGTCGAGAGTCATTTTGCCCTGGGCAATTTCAATGCGATCAGGATTTTTCATAAATTTCCGCGCCAGCCTTGTTGGCGCCTCCCCCATTGTGGCGGCAAACAGCAGAGTCTGGCAGCCTTCCGGCATGGCGTCCGATATGAATTCCACATCATCGATGAATCCCATATCGAGCATGCGGTCGGCTTCGTCAAGGACCAGGATCTCGACATTCGACAGATCGATTCGGCCGCGCCAAATGTGGTCGATAAGCCTTCCCGGAGTGGCAATGATCATGGCCGGCAACTGAGATAGCGCCCTGATCTGATCGCCGAACGGCATTCCGCCGTAAATAGCGATACTGTGTACTTTGAGATATCTTGAATAGGTCCGCGCGGCCTGCAGAATCTGGGTGGCAAGTTCGCGCGTCGGAGTAAGCACCAGGGCGCGCAGTCCCTTGCCCGGAACGGCCTGAGCGGCGGATAGGCGCTGGAGCATTGGCAGAACAAACGCGGCTGTTTTACCGGTGCCCGTATTGGCCGAAGCGATAATGTCATGTCCGGCAAGTACTTTGGGAATTGTCTGTGCCTGTACTGGAGTGGGGGTGTGATGACCGCATTGCGAAAGAGCTTTCAAGATGGGTTGGGTCAGATGTAAACTGTCAAAAGTCATATAAGCTGAAATCCTTGACGTTTCCGGATCGGTAGGTATTGGATCCAAAGGTGGCTGCCGGCAGTGGCCTTTTCCTGCAACATGCAGGAAAACCCCGATTCGGAAACTCGGTTAAAGTATTTAATTCGTTTCAAAAACTGCAAGTGTCTCATCGGACGTTTCCGAATGGACGCTAATCCAGGGCGCACCTCACGACAGGGCTTGAACCAGGTACACCTGTGCGGCCGGCGCCAAAATCATCGTCGCCAACCAGGTTGCTGTCGCAGATGTAATCTTTGCAGGGGCAGTGGGTCAGTGACCGATGGGGATTTGATGGCAGGGAAGATCGAAGATATCGAATTCGATCCACCAAATCTTGTTGAAATCTAGTATATATCTATTAGTTTATTAAAGCAACCTCCAATGACACGATTTCGCAGCGCCTTATTGCCGGGCCGGGTTTGACCCCGGGTGTTATAGCCTTATAGAGACATTTTTGTAATTGGCAGCAGCCTCGGGAGATCATGCATGGTTCACGGGGTTGATCATCGACAGCAGTTCCAACGTGCTCGCACCGTCTCCCAATGCCGCAAAGGCCATTGCCACCAGGATTGCCCCATGAGTGTATGGGAGAAAATGCAAGCATCGGCGCCGAGAATCGCTCGCGCCCAGTATCCTTTCGTTTCGCAATCTGATATAGTTTATCCGTCGTCTTGCAGCCAGGTGATACCCGTTGTGGGCCATCTTTTCATGTGGGCCGAACAATTTTGTCACATTTTGACACGGAGAGATATCATGTCTGCTATCAGAGCCAAGCGAGGGCCTTTCGCTAATAACAGAGTCAATCCTCACGAACAGAATGAGCTCAAATATTGGTGTCAGAAGTTCACTTGCAACGAGTTTCAACTGAAAAATGCAGTCACGGCAGTTGGGACTTCTCCCGAAGCAGTGCGGCATTTCCTGAAAGATAAGACTTCAAGCTGATACTACAGGCTTGACCTGAGCAGAGATGAGGATTAAGTCATTTTTCAGATGTGCGATAAGCAACTATGGAGCGCATCATACACTGCGAGACCACTGCAGCAACACCTCTAACCGTAACAGGACACATGGGTTATTCTGAGATTGCAAGAAGGGCGAAAATAGAATTAAACGACTGTATCGGTTCAAAAGGTGTACACTAGCCGGGTTAATCTATAAAGATCATTTGCTCACGCCAAAATCTGTTCAGCTCGGATTGTGCCCGGTATGAAAGGCTAATTCTGCTGATCGTTGACCTGTACCTCGATGTTGCTGCTTAACGATTGGACCATCCAAAATCCCCCCGGTCCACTTTAAAAAAGGGAGGTGCCCCCTTTTGGGCGTATTCTGCTTCCGGCTTTCCCAGAGGAAGACAGGGGGATTTTGGAACCAGAAGATTTTCCCTTCAGGGGTTTTTCTCCTGGTTTTCCCTCAAGGCAACGGCGTTGGCCTTCATCCCTCGCATGATAATATATTGATCGAAAAAAATGCGCCTTGTGAAGTGGGCTCGCCCGGCCTCCCGTAGCGACATGTGAGCGCGTAGCGCGGAGGCCGACCGCTCATTCTCGACAGCCCGCCCACCCACCCGCGAGACGGGGCAGGAGCGGGAGGCCTTATCCAATTCCCACATTCGACCGTGTATCGTCCCCTTCGTGATTTAACCAGTTTATTTAGAAATTGACCTTATCGATCCCCTTCAGCCCCAGGATACTCCGGGCCTCATCGGGTGTTGCCGGATCGATGCCCAGCTCTCCGGCCATGCGGACTATCTTGGCCACCTGCTCGGCGTTGCTTTTCGCCATTCTGCCCTTTTCAAGGTACAGATTGTCCTCCAGACCGACTCGTACATTTCCGCCGATTAGCAGCGACTGAGTGCAGATGGGGAACTGGGCCCGGCCGGCGACGCAGACGGAAAACTCGAAGTCCCCGATGAGCTTCTTCGCATAGTCCACGAGAAAAAGCAGGTTCTCGGAACTCGGGGTGATCCCGCCCAGGACCCCCATGACGAACTGGATGTAAACCGGCTTCTTGACATACCCTGCCTGGATCAAGAAGGCCACGTTGTTCACCATCCCGGAGTCGTAAATCTCGAACTCAGGTTTGGTGCCCGTCTCACTGAATTTAGCGCAATATTCCCGCATGGATTTGAAGGTGTTGGGGAAAATGAAGTCTTCCGTGTAGCCGAGGTATTGTTTCTCCCATTCAAACTTCCACTCTTTGAATCTCGGGATGACCGGGAAAAGCGCGAAGTTGATGGATCCGGCGTTGAATGACGCAAGCTCCGGCTTATAGAGATCCACCGGGGCAACCCGCTGCTCGATCGTCATCCCGAAGCCTCCGCCTGTCGTGATGCAGACGACCATGTTGCAGCGGCTCTTGATGCCCGTGATGATTTCCTTCATGAGGTTCAGATCGGGGACGGGCATCCCCGTCTCAGGATTTCGGGCGTGGACATGGCAGACCGCAGCGCCTGCCTCACAGGCCCTCACAGCCTCATCGGCAATCTGCTTCGGCGTGATGGGGAGATAATCGGACATCGTCGGGGTGTGGATGCTCCCCGTGATTGCCGCTGTGATGACGGCTTTTTCTTTCATATTGTTCCTCCTTATTTCTTCGGATTCAAAAAATCGGGCTGGAGGAACTCGGGATTGGGATATGTGTAAAATCCCTTCCCGGTCTTCACGCCCAGTTCACCCTTTTTGACCTTCTCCGCCAGTGCGTCAGGCGGCTTATCCCTTGGGTCCTTCGACTCATTGTAATAAACCATCTCGATGTTGAAAACGGTGTCCAGACCAACGGCATCCATCAGGCCAAAAGGTCCGGCCTTGGTGCCCGTGAAAACGCGCCACGCCCGGTCGATGTCCCGGAAATCGACGAAGTCATTTGCCCACATATAGAGGGTTTGTTTCTTTATGGCCCGCCAGACGCTGTTGAAGCAGAAGCCCAGCATCTCCTTCTTCACCCTCAACGGCACAATACCCAGAGAACGAATCCATTCCTCACCCTTCTGCATGACTTCGGGAAGGGTTTTTGTTCCAGCCATGAGATCGGCCATATTCATTCCCTGGAGCGGCATGTAGAAGTGCGTGTTGATGCACCGCTCCGGCCTGCCGCTGCTCTCTTCCATTCTCGATACGGGAAGCGAGGAGCTGTTTGTGGCAAAGATCGCCTTGGCAGGCGCGTTTTCATTCATGAGTTTGAATACCTTGCGCTTTATTTCCACCTCCTCCGTTATCGCCTCTACAACCAGATCAACGTCTTTGAGCGCATCGCCCAGATTTGTCGCAAACCGGATGCTCTTTTTGCACTCCTCCCACTTATCCCATGGAATGAAAGGATTCACGCCTTTTGCTTTTAAGTCTGCATACAGTTTGGCGTATGTTTCATCAAAGGCGCCGTCCACGGTATCGTAGACGCAGACTTTGTACCCCGCGTAGGAAGAAACCATGGCGATCTGCGTACCCAAAACGCCTGAACCGACGACTGCTACACGTTCAAATGGTTTGTTCATAAATCCTCCCTTAAAACTTGACATCCGTGCACGGTCTATGCGTCCACTGTTATTCCTTGAACAGGAAACTTACAATAAACGGCTTTAATTTAGATCTTTTTCAAAAACTTCAGTATCTCGATGAGGCCGTCATCCCGCCACCTGGCAATCTCTTCATTGGTGCGGCCCTGTTCGGGCGGACGGTTAGCCATTTCTATGTTCACGCCTTCCTGAGCTGTTTCATGCCAGCCCGGAGGCCATTTCTTCCAGGCCGCCATGTCCTCCAGCCAGAGTTGCACGGAACTCTCGACGTGCTTTAGCAGACCTTGAATTCCATGTTGACCGCCTCCCAGTTGGTAGATGAGGTTGGGACCCATGAGGGCGTAGCGCAGGCCCGGTCCGAAGTTTACGGCCTTGTCGATGTCCTCCACAGAACAAACCCCTCTCATCACCAGATCGGCGGCTTCCCTGTAGAGGGCCATGGAAAGCCTGTTGGAGATGAACCCAAGGGCCTCCTTCCGGAGAACAATGGGTTCCTTGCCAAGAGACTTATAAAAGTCCCAGGTTCTCTTTACTGTTTCTTCGCTCGTCTTTTGCCCTCTGCTGATCTCAACAAGCGGGATAAGGTGAGGGGGATTGTAAGGGTGGGCGCCCAGGCATCTCTCAGGGTGCTCCGAGCCTTTTGTAATCTCCGTGATAAGGAGCCCTGAAGTGCTGCTCGCGAAGACCGCATCCGCCGGAGCATGCTTATCAACCTCCGCGAGCAGGTCCTGTTTCACTTCATAGTTCTCCAGGACACACTCCTGGAGGAACTGGACATCTTTCACGGCCTCTCCAAGGTTCATCGTGTATTTTGCCCGACCCAAAGCCGCGTCCATTTCACCTGCCGTCAGGATGCCTTTTGAGACGAGATATTCCAGGTTTGCCCGGATACGGTTCCGGGCTGTCTTCAGGACCTCGTCGCTGATGTCGTAGATATGGACGGAGACACCCTTCCAGATGAAGTTGGTCGCCCAGCTTGAACCTATGAGGCCTCCTCCAAGCACAGCCGTTTTTGTGATCTCGGGTATCTTCATTGATTCGTCCTCCCAGGACTCTGATTAACCATAGAGCCAGATCCCCAACGGGATCGCGAAGAAAAGGGCTATGGTTGTCGCAACAACGTGCCCAAAGAAAATGTGTTTGTATGCGTTGACGTGGGTGAGCCCGGAAACCGCAAGAACGGTGATGACGACCCCGTTATGGG
>JBEKTT010000068.1:0-27672 GCA_049515795.1 Syntrophobacteraceae bacterium | reverse complement strand
ATTGTAAAATCAATAGGTAAAGACACTGGACCCCGGCTTGCGCTTAGATCACTACAATCTTTATCGGGGTTCTAGTAAATTCAACCACTTACGCTCTTATTTAAGCGCTTATGGAGCTATGCCCCCCACACCCCCTCCGCCTGTGGTCATAGACAGGTCATGGAAAGCCTCGAGATCTATGTAGCGCTGCGGCGGCGGCCCCGCGCATGCGGTGGCTTGCCGCCGATAGCGCCGAGCGCTTGGCCGCGCGCGCAAACGCGCGCGGCCAAATCTTGCGGGGTGCGGGGAAGTCACTTCCCCGCTCTTTTCGATTACTTCAATCTTGAACGCAACTTGGTATTACTCTGCATCCGGGAAAGCATTGACATTCAAGTGCTTCAACGTTCTGCGGGCGGGAATGAACGGGGTGGGTGACTGAAGGGATGCGAGGAGATGCTTGCGGTTAACCGATGATAATGTCCTCTAAGGATCGCTTAGGGACATGACGTACCTCTTCATTATCACGCCAATATTTGGTATTGCCGGAGGCATCGGCCCTTTCGATCATTACTCTCTCCTTGGGCTTGCCCAGGGCCAAAACAAGCAGGATATCGAAGCGGGGCGGTATTTCTAAAGCTGTTCTTAAATTTTCTCCCTGTATTGTGCCTATGATGCACCCGCCAAGACCTCTTTCAGTAGCACCGAGAAGCATGGTCTGAGCGGCTATACCGTGATCGCAGCCAAATGATTTGCTTATCTTCCTGTCCCCCAGGATGATGATGTAAGCGGAAGGTCTTTCCCCGTCATCCGGCCCCTGCCAATCCCAGGTGAGGTGGGGAAAGATCAAGGCATTCTTTTGAGGATTACAGGAGAGAATGTACTTGAGTGGCTGAACATTGCCTCCGGACGCCGATAGTCTGGCCAAATTCACGAGATCTTTCAGGGTCTCCAGATCCACACCGTGTTTCTGATAAAACCGCCTGAAGCTTCTATTTTTCAGAACTAAATCCGCCAGCATTTTCACCTGCTCTGTTATTTCAGAAAGAATTGGTTTATGCCGGTGCGGATCGGCCCGACCGGCATCGGCTCGGATTTGTTCGGGCCAAAAACAGAATGGCCGGGAATTGCTTCTCGATCCCTTCGGGTTCCCCTGTGAATGAGCAGTTAGAGCTTCTTCACTTTGACTGCCGATGGTCCTTTGGCGCCCTGCTCAATTTCGAAGCTGACACGATCGCCTTCCTGGAGGCTTTTGAAGCCGGTACCCTCGATGGCGCTATGATGCACAAAGACATCTTTTCCGTCTTCAGCCGTGATAAATCCGTAACCCTTCTGATCGTTGAACCACTTTACAGTACCTTGAGGCATAACTCTTCAAATCCTTTCATATTGTTGGTTTGGACCCCTCTAAACACACGCAACATTAATGTCAAATCGCGGTGGAAGCAAGAAATAAAACAGGAACGCCTGGTATCAGAAAAACGCGCACCGGGGTCGGGCCAAGCTAACATCTCCTCGCGTAGCGATAGAACCAGAGGGAATTATTTGCTCTTGTTTTTTCTCTTCATTCATCATTCATCACTCATCATTCATCACTCTTCCCCTCACCCCTCCGTCCTCAGTCCTCCGTCCTCCGTCTTCCGTCCTCCGTCCTCCGTCCTCCGTCCTCAGTCCTCAGTCCTGCTCCCCGCCCTCAGTCCTCAGCACTCAGCACTCAGTCCTGCTCCTTGCTCCCTGCTCATCACTCATCATTCATCACTCTTCCCCTCACCCCTCCGTCCTCCGTCCTCCGTCTTCCGTCCTCCGTCCTCAGCACTCAGTCCTGCTCCCCGCCCTCTGTCCTCCGTCCTCCGTCCTCTGTCCTCCGTCCCCCGTCCTCAGTCCTCCGTCCTGCTCCCCGCCCTCCGTCCTGCTCCCCGCCCTCCGTCCTCCGTCCCCCGTCCTCCGTCCTCCGTCCCCCGTCCTCCGTTCTCCGTCCTCCGTTCTCCGTCCTCCGTTCTCCGTCCTCAGTCCTGCTCCCCGCCCTCCGTCCTCCGTCTTCCGCCCTCCGCCCTCCGTCCTCAGCGTATGACACGGCTTTTTAACGTCGCTGGCAAGCGGGGCATATATGATGGCTGGAACCCGGTTGAACGTGCCCAGATGCCTAAAATCGGCAATCAGAAGACCGGGGTCCTGACAGAGCATGAGTTAAGTCGACTCATGGAAATCATCGAGGCGTGGGCGATCGAAGAGAATGCGGCCTTCGCGCTTCATCTCCTTTGCCGATAACCGAGGGGCCTTTTCTTTTCGCCGGCGTGCGGGGGAAAAGCTCGTTTGTCAAGGAAATCGGGGTCATGTGTAAGAAGGATTCTATTCTCACGATGAGCAAAAGCAAGTATGTCCTCGTCTGAATGACCACCAAGCCCAACTTCCCGTGCATGCAGCGCATTCCAACCTTTGTAGCGGAGGTACTCAGCAACGGCGGAGTCATCCCTTTCGTTAACAAGAAACCGAGCCTTCCTGCGGTCCTGGTTTACAGATTGGACATCCTCTTTCGATATTGGAACGCGGACCCATGGCATCACAGATAACCTTTGTAATATATCAGGGTTCTCATTATACAGGCTTCGGAGGGAGCCATAACAAGTTTGGGATCTGAGTGCCCGTAAACACCATCCTTCACCGCTGCGGTTCGCCGGAAAACCGTGATGAGTTCGGAGGAACCAGGTGCTGGTTCGGAGAAAAGTTCGGAGAAAAGTTCGGAGAAAATTTTGGCTTTGCTGAAAGGCGCCCCTGAATTGGCTGCCAGAGAGATTGCGGAGGCACTGGGGATTACCCGACGGGCAGTTGAAAAGCAGATTGCCAAACTGCGCGAAGAAGGGCGAATCCGCCGCATCGGGCCCGCCAAAGGCGGGCGATGGGAGGTGGCCGAATGACTTTCACCGAAGCCAACACCATCGAACAGATGATCCTCGACTGTGTTGCCCGGAAGCGCGGGAGCGAGCCGTTAAAAGCGCATCAAGACACCCCTGGCTGGGGCGATTCGCTTGGGGGAGAGTTTAAGCCAACCCGCTGGGATTACATGCCTGCCGTCCGGCTCCCGCGCCAGAGCACCGACGTGATGGTGGAATCGTGGGTGCGCGAGGCGCTCATCAAGCTCAACCCCGAGATCGCTGCGCAGCCTGACCGCGCCGACGAGGTCATTTACAACCTGCGCGCCTGCATCCTTTCCGTTAAGGTTCGATCCCTACCTTAAGATTGGAACCGCTGCTGAGATTCGGCAAAACTTTCGTCCCCAGGCGATTCCGGATTTCGGGTGGTACATCTCCCGAAACACGGGCGGTGTTGCAACTTTGTACCAATGTTCCATAAGCCTGCTCTTTAAGAAAAAATATACTTTGGCAGTCTTTGTAAAATTGCTTGTCGAACCCGGCCCGCAATTTCAAAAGCTTCCTCCGCATCTTTCCGGGTGACGTCCGGGTAATCTCCCGGATATCGATATTCGACTGCATAAGCCGTTAGAATCGCTGCTTCAGCAAGGATTGCAGCTAGACCGGGTTCAATGTTCGATAACAATGTGAAAAGAAGGTTTATGTCGTGAGTTTTTGGAAACTCTGCCTGGTGCCAGACAAGAAGCGCCTTCAAATATTTCTCTGCAGCCTGCTGGGCGTGAAAAGCAACGGCCTCCAAGTACATACCTTCCACAGACAGGAGATGGCCGCTTGTCTTGTAATCTCTTTCGGCTTTCTCAAGCCACTGCCGGGTAAACTCCTGCTTTATATCCTCAGGCTGCTTCATAAATCACCTTTCCATACTTGTTCGCAGGGTAGGCGATTCCACCGATTACATTTTTCGTTTCCTCGAATCGTTCAGACGCCATGACGATGACATCTACAGGCATACGAAAACTTCTCAGAGCACTTCTGATTTTAACTGTTTGTTCGCGCGCATTTGCCACACTCTTTTCGATCACCAGCAAATCCACATCGCTGTCAGGCGACATGGCGCCCATTGCTGCAGAGCCGAAAAGAATCACCCGCTCAGGATGCGCGACCTTCAGAATTTCTTCCACGATCTTTTGAATAATATTTTCATCGACTGTCATGTGTCTAAGCACTTTCCTGAACGATAATAGGATGAGCAAATCAAGCTCAACCCTACCCGGATTGGATTTATCGTGGAACTGCAAGCAGCATGGCATCCAATAAGCGTTTCTCTTCGCTGCCAGTAGGATATAATGCCGAGAGCGCATTTGCAAGCCGCAGGAAGTCAGGGCTACTATCTTGTTCCGACTTGATAAGTGCTCTGAGGGCATTGGCCTGCCCTCCGGCATGGAGTAGCATTGCAGCGTGGACGCGGTCGAGCGTAGTCGTCCCCGCCTGCGTAGCGAGTTCGGCAGACACATCGCGCCCGATCCTGCCCTTTTTGGGACTGCGAATCTTCGAGCGCGATCCTCATAACCCTGGGAATGCCGGGGTCATTGTCAATCAGCAGGACTTTCAAACCTTTGGGAGTACTCATAACTGCCTGTGCTTCCCGATCTTAAATTGATTCTTTACATGGCCCGATTTGCCGAATCCGTGCAATCTATCCATTTTTCGCAATTTCTGCAAAGCTTTATACTCGCGCAACCGGCTCTTCCGGCAAATGAGTACCTATGATCTGACTCTTCCGTGCCCTGAAAGGGCTGCATAGATTAGCCCGCGATCAGTCCCGCGCCTCGCGGGACGCCACTTTTACTCCGTCTTCCGTCCTCCGTCCCCCGTCCTCCGTCCTCCGTCCTCCGTCCCCCGTCCTCCGTCCTCCGTCCCCCGTCCTCCGTCCTGCTCCCCGTCCTCAGTCCTGCTCCCCGCCCTCAGTCCTGCTCCCCGCCCTCCGCCCTCCGTCTTCCGCCCTCACTCTCTCCTGCTCGGCGGAAATCAGTTCTGATCCCGTTAATTTTGGTTCATCCGGCAAATGAGTACCTGTGATCTGGATTTTTGCCCCGAACGGGGCTCTTTTACTCAGTCCTCAGGGAGCGAAGCGTGGTTCAGTCCTCAGTCCTGCTCCCCGCCCTCAGTCCTCAGCCCTGAGTTTCTACTCAGTCCTCAGTCCTCATCCCTCAGTCCTGCTCCCCGTCCTCAGCACTCAGCACTCCGCCCTCAGTCCTGCTCCCCGTCCTCAGCACTCAGCACTCCGCCCTCAGTCCTGCTCCCCGCCCTCCGTCTTCCGTCCTCCGTCCTCCGTCCTCCGTCCTCCGTCCTCTGTCCTCTGTCCCCTGCCTCGCGCCTCGTTGAACGTGCCCAGATGCCTAAAATCGACAATCAGAAGACCGGGTTCCTGACAGAGCATGAGTGGCCGCTTCCGCGTGTCTTGTTACTCAGGCTAGTATCCCCGGAATACTCACCACCATCACAAAATGCATCGAATCGGAAATCCCCTGATTGACGCCATTTTGATATAGTCGTATCCTGCTGGTACTAATTCATACGCACGGATCATGATTTGGCTATCTGCCTCCCTTCAAAAGCGTAGTTTGGTCTGCCCATGTCGGCCCTGCTATCGAAGGGAGTCAAAGAATAAACTGGCGCACATACCAGCCAATCCCGATATTTTATTACAGAAAAAGCGGATCCCCGTCCACCAGATGCATAAGCGTCAACACGACCATGATTTCCACCCACGCATTGAACAAAGGAGGCCACGGGGTACGAAGTCCGGTGCATGGACTCTGAACCGGTTTATACGGACCGCATAAACATTGCTCGCTATACAGAGCTGTAGTGTATGAACAAGAGATTTCAGAACCTGGTAGAAGGTCTCGATAGTCAGTGTGTGGCCCTGCTGACAATGTTGCCTGTTGCGGCCCAAGAGGTCCCGAGCGACACCCCTGTTGGCGGCGTTTATCTGTTTTCCGAAGGCTCGACTCATCTTTACGCCGGCCGGACGAAGCGCAGAATTGCTGAACGTGTTCGGAATCACTTCAGCACAGCCCCTGATTGCCCCCTGGCTTGGTTGCTTGCCCGAGAGACGACGGGTTGGATGGCCACATATAAACGTGAAGGGTCGCGCAAGATTCTGCTCGCCGACCCTGCATTCAAGGCAGAATACGAAGGGGCAAAGAATCGGATTCGCCGAATGAACGTTCAATACGTGCATGAGGCAGACCCTTTGCGGCAGGCGCTTTTGGAGATTTACGTCGCAATCGCTACTCAAGCGAAGTACAACGATTTCGATACTCATTGACCCTGAGGTAGTGGTTGTCTGGAGAGCGCATTAGCCGAACCAAGGCCTGCGAGCCGAACCATGGCCTGATGCGGGCGCAAAACCTCGCGGGGCATATTTAATGGCGCTACTCGAAAGCTCATTGGCCGCGTGGGTTCGCGCCGTTTAGGCCCGACGTTAGATAGCGATAGACCTACCCTACGGAGAATCCATGAACCATAACGGCAACAACATCGAAGCCCGCCTCTGGGACGCGGCGGATGAACTGCGGGCAAATTCAAAACTGAAGTCGTCGGAATACTCCGTCCCGGTGCTGGGGTTGGTGTTTCTGCGCTATGCCGACCACAAGTTCCAGGTAGCGGTGAAGGAACTGGCCGGACAAGGTGGTGGGCGACGAAAGATCGGCCCTGCAGACTACCAAGCCAGGGGGGTGCTCTACCTGCCCGAGGCGGCACGCTTCTCGGCATTGATTAAACTGCCGGAGGGGGCCAACATCGGCGCTGCCATCAACGACGCCATGCGCGCCATCGAAGCGGAAAACCCAGACCTCAAGGACGTGCTGCCCAAGACCTACAACCGCTTCGATAACGCCCTGCTCAAAGAGCTGCTCAAGACCATGAACTCCGTCCCCATGGACATCGAGGGGGACGCCTTCGGCAAGATTTACGAATACTTCCTCGGCCACTTCGCCATGAGCGAGGGTCAGAAGGGCGGCGAGTTCTTCACTCCCACCGCCATCGTCCAGCTCATCGTAGGCATTATCGAACCGTTTCACGGTCGCATCTTCGACCCGGCCTGCGGCTCCGGCGGCATGTTCGTGCAGAGCGCCCGTTTTGTGACCGAACACCAGAAAAACCCCGGCGCCGAGCTGAGCGTTTACGGACAGGAAAAGGTGGCTGAGACCGTCCGGCTGGGTAAAATGAACCTGGCCGTCCACGGCCTGGCCGGCGACATCCGCCAGGGCAATACCTACTACGAAGACCTGCACCGCTCCACGGGCAAGTTCGACTTCGTCATGGCAAATCCGCCCTTCAACGTGGACCGGGTGGACAAGGACCGGCTCAAAGACGACCCGCGCTTCCCCTTCGGCCCGCCGCGCACCGACAACGCCAACTATCTCTGGATTCAGGTCTTCTACAGCGCCCTCTCCGAGACTGGCCGGGCCGGGTTCGTCATGGCCAACTCCGCCTCCGACGCCCGTGGCTCGGAACTGGACATCCGCCAACAGCTTATCGCAGCCCACGCCGTGGATGTGATGGTTGCGGTAGGTTCCAACTTCTTCTACACCGTGACCCTGCCCTGCACCCTCTGGTTCTTCGACAAGGGTAAGCGCAAAACCGCCCGTGCCGAACGGGTGCTCTTCATCGACGCCCGCCACCTCTACCGCCAGATCGACCGCGCCCACCGCGACTGGACCCCGGCGCAGATCGAGTTCCTTGCCAATATAGCTCGGCTCTACCGGGGCGAGCAGCCCGAGAACCTACATGACAGCGCCGACCTGCTGGTTGAACACTTCGGGAAGAAACCCAAATACGCCGACGTGGCCGGGCTGTGCAGAGTGGCGGCGCTGTCCGAGATCGAGGCCCAGGGCTGGAGCCTCAACCCAGGCCGCTATGTGGGCGTGGCCCTCCGCGCCGAGGACGACTTCGACTTCAAGGTGCGGCTGGAGGAAATGAACGAGGAACTGCAAACCCTCAACGCCGAGGCACTGGAACTGGAGGAGCGGATTGCCGAGAATGTGGCGAAGTTGTTGGAGGGGACGCCATGACCGGAAAAAAGCGGGATTTGGAGAAAACGAAACCGGCCCCGCCAGAAGCAGCGCCTCTGCTTCTGGAAGACCTTCGCCGGATGATCGAGGAGACTCGGCGAGGCGCCGCCGCCACAGTCAACGCGGCCCTTACCCTGCTCTACTGGCGCATAGGCAGACGCATCAATGAGGAGATTCTCCAGGGCGAGCGCGCCGAGTATGGCAAGGAGATTGTCGTATCACTGGCACGACAACTGGAGGTGGACTACGGCCGAGGGTTTTCTGAAAAGAGTCTACGCCACATGCTCCGGTTTGCCGAGGCCTTCCCCGATGAACGAATTGTCTCAGCACTGATGAGACAATTGAGCTGGACCCATTTCCTCTCCATCATCTACCTTCAGGATTCCCTTCAGCGGGACTTTTACGCCGAGATGTGCCGGATAGAACGGTGGAGTACCCGCACCCTCCAGAGTAAAATCGGCTCTTTACTCTACGAGCGCACCGCCCTATCGAAAAAACCCGAAGAACTGGCCCGGCTCGAACTAGCGGCCTTGCGTGACGAAGACAAGCTGACCCCGGACCTGGTTTTCCGCGACCCTTATTTTCTCGATTTTCTTGGGCTGACCGGCGCATTTCAGGAAAGAGACCTGGAGGCAGCCATTTTGCGCGAGATGGAAGCATTTATCCTGGAGCTTGGCGCAGGATTTACCTTTGCCGCCCGCCAGAAACGGATCACCCTGGACGGGGACGACTTTTACCTCGACCTTCTGTTCTTTCATCGGTACCTGCGCCGCCTGATAGCGATTGAGCTCAAACTCGACAAGTTCCGCCCTGAGCACAAGGGGCAGATGGAACTTTATTTGCGCTGGCTGGATAAATATGAGCGTCATGAAGAGGAGCACGCGCCTATCGGCATGATCCTCTGCGTCGACAAGAAACAGGAGCAGATAGAGATCCTGGAACTGGGTGCTTCAGGAATCCATGTCGCAGAATATCTGGTTGAATTGCCGCCCCGCAAGCTGCTCGCCGACAAACTGCACCGAGCGGTAGAATTGGCGCGGATGCGGTTGGACGGTAAGATAGAGGGTAAGGAGTAGTGGAAAATCCGGTACAAGGAATGGCGAATGAACTTAAGTCCCTCAACACCGAGGCTCAGGATCTGGAAGAGCGGATCGCCGAGAATGTGGTGAAGTTGCTGGAGGGGGAGTGATGGAGCAAAGGTTTCAAGTGCTTCCTCTTGAAGGGCTGGTCAACTTCAAGACAGGAAAACTCAACTCCAATGCCGCCAAACCAGACGGGATGTTCCCCTTTTTTACCTGTAGCCAGGAGACATTCCGTACTGATACGTGGTCGTTCGATGGCGAATACGTTCTTCTTGCAGGCAACAATGCGGCTGGCATTTATCCTCTGAAGTATTTCAATGGCAAGTTTGATGCTTACCAAAGAACTTACGCCATCAGCACTATAGACGAAAATGTGCTCGTCACTCGTTATGTCTACTATGCTTTAAGGCTTCAGCTTGAGCTTATGAAAAGTATATCAACGGGTGTCGCTACGAAGTTTTTGACCCTATCACTGCTGAATCGAACACAAATACCTGTTCCCCCTCTCCCCACGCAACGGAGAATCGCGGCGATTCTCTCCGCGTACGACGACCTGATCGAGAACAATCTGCGGCGCATCAAGATTCTGGAAGAGATGGCGCAGAACCTCTATCGGGAGTGGTTCGTCAAGTTCCGCTTCCCCGGCCACCAGCACGCCCACTTCACCGATTCCTCCCTCGGCAGGATTCCGCAGGGGTGGGAGGTTGAGGCGCTCGGTGATCTTGTAGGTACTCAATATGGTTACACAGAGTCTGCGCAAGAAAAACCAATTGGACCACAGTACCTTCGCGGCATGGACATCAACAAGACGACATATATAGATTGGGATGCGGTGCCCTATTGTCCGATTCCTGATGCCCGCTTCCCAAAATATCAACTTGCCGAAGGCGATATTGTCATCATAAGGATGGCCGATCCTGGCAAGGTCGGGATAGTGGAGAAGGATGTGAACGCTGTTTTTGCATCCTACCTGGTACGGCTATCTCGGACATCGAATCGTATCGGACCATATTATTTGTTTCATTTCTTAATCGCCGAAAAATATCAGGGATACATCACGGGGGCAAGTACCGGCACTACTCGAAAAAGTGCTAGTGCAGGCGTGCTGACTGGTATCGATGTTTTGATTCCGCAGGAGTCAGTCCTCGCTGATTTTGAAACTCATGTTCAAACGTTTCGTCGCCTCTTAAATAACCTTCTTGAGTGCAACACCAACCTCCGCCTCACCCGCGACCTGCTGCTGCCCCGGCTCATCTCCGGCGAGGTGGACGTGTCGGAACTGGACATTGTTATTCCCGAGGAGGACAGTGCATGAGTTTTGACACATTTTTTTGCCACCTATCATCAAGCCGTATCGTTGAAATAATTGACAATGCCAAAGGTCCCATCTGCTATGCCGGGCCGGGAGTGCAATTAAAACCGGCACAAGCAATGGTTGGAGCGGCAAAGCGTCTCGGTCCGGAAATGCTGACTGTGTGGATAGATTTCGATGAGCGCGTGATGCGCATGGGCTATGGTGACATAGAGGCAGTCAAACTCTTGCGAGACGCAGGTATCACGGTGAGCCATGCGGACACCCTGCGAAGTGCCTTGATAATCGCAGATGGCGAGGGCTATACCTTCACACCCACGCCGCTATACTTAGAGGCCGAGCCAGGCAGTGAAGTCCGCAATGCACTCCGCCTGTCCCGTGAGCAGGTAACAGAGGCTCTGGCCCGGTTGTCGCCAGCGGCCAAGGCCATCGCTGTTGCGCTAGCCACCAGTCCGGCGGAGAAGGAGCGTATTTCTGACCTCCCAGTCGAAGGGGATTCTGCCCCGATTAGCGACATACATTTCAACCTGGTGGACAAGAGCCTGAGAGAGACGCCGCCAGTGAAGTTTGATCTAGCCCGACAAGTACGAGTATTTGAACCCTATCTACAATATGTGGAGTTGAGTCTGACCGGCGCAGCGATCCAACGCCACCGGCTGGCCATACCGCAGAACGTTCAGAAGCTGGGAGGCAGCAAGGATTTAGAAGGTCGCCTGCGCACTACCTTTGATCTGATCGAAAAGGGCGGCAAACTCTCATCGAAAGCACTCGAAGACGCCCTCAACGAAATTCGCAAGCACTTCACACCCTCGCTGGGTAAAGATCATGGACGGATTGTGCTGAAAGCAGCAAAGCCACACTTGGCGAAGCGGCTGGAAGAGTTCCGCAAAAAGCTGGAGATGCATCAGGAGACGGTTAAGACCGATCTTCAGCAACACCTTGATGAATCACGGAAACAGATTGTGGACTACTACCTGCCCCGCGTTATCGAAGAACCGCCGGATGCATTGCTTGGGCAATTGCTCAGTGGGGAACCTTCGGAGGACGAGGCCCGTCAATGGCTTGAAGCGGAACTGGATCGAGTTTTTCCAGAGGCTGAATCACTCATTCAGAAAATGATGTTGGAAGAGCGTTACAAGGATGTGACCTTTGAGACATTGAATCGTGAGGATTTTCTTGAGTCGGTCAAAAAGGCTTTCCCAAAGGTGGACTGGGATAAAGCATACGAAGAGTTCAAGACCGCCGGGGAAGGCAGCTCCAAGGAGGCCAGCGCATGAATTTCTATTACGATAAGGAAGTCATAAGCGACATCGACAAAGCGATCCCGATGTATGGCAAGAAGGAGTTTGAATCGCCATTCCGGTCAACCGTTCCCTCATTGTCATGGCTCAAACATGAAGCCTTCATGCTGGATTCGTTGTTGAAAGAATTGGGGATGCCCGGAGCCTGTGACCTGCACCTCGAATACACAGTCGAGCCTCTGTCAGGGGATGGCAGGGAGTCACATACCGACCTAATGGTTAGACAGCAAGGACGCACCCTCGCCGTTGAAGCTAAATGGACTGAGCCGCGTTATGACACGGTGAGCGAGTGGCTAAAGAAGGGATCATATCTTCAAAACCGCAAAGATGTCCTCACCGGTTGGCTGGACTTGCTCCAAAAACATGCACTGCATGAGCTACTCATAGAAGATTTCTACGGCGCCGTTTACCAAATGGTGCACCGCGCGGCCTCCGCTTGTCAGGCCGGGAGTAATCCCAAATTAGTGTATTTAGTGTTCAAGCCCTCGCCTGATTCGAGAACTGCGAATATACAGACGATCTGTGATGATCTTACGCATTTGTGGAGCTTACTGGGCAGCCCCAGCACATTTCCCTTTTACCTAGTTGAAATACCGCTTTTGCCGATGACTACATTCGATGCGATTGCGTCACTGCCGAAAGGAAAGGCAGAAACAGCTCGGCCAGTCAGGGCTGCTTTATCATCGAACAATCCGCTTTTCAGTTTCGAGAGGTATTGCGTGACGAGAGTTGGAACTAAATCATGACCCCCACCGGCTACACCGAAGACGCCCTGGTCGAGCAACCGGCAATCGCCCTGCTGGGGGAGTTAGGCTGGGAGACGGTCAACGCCTACCATGAATTTGACCACGGCGCGAGCACCCTTGGCCGGGAAACCAGGGCCGAGGTCATCCTCACCGCCCGCCTGCGGCCTGCCTTGCAACGGCTCAACCCGGACGCGCCGCCCGAGACCATCGGACAGGCCATCGAGGAACTCACCCGCGACCGCTCACGCATGAGTTCGGTGGCCGCCAACCGCGAAATCTACCATCTGCTTAAAAACGGCGTGCGCGTTCCCGTGCCCGATCCCGAAGGCGACGGCGAGACGGTGGAAGTGGTGCGGATGGTTGATTGGGACAACCCGGCCCATAACGACTTTCTGCTCTGCTCACAGTTCTGGGTTACCGGCGAGATGCACACCCGCCGCACCGATCTGGTGGGTTTTGTCAACGGTTTGCCCCTGCTGTTCATCGAACTCAAGGCTACCCACCGCCGCCTGGAGACCGCCTTCACCGGCAACCTGCGCGACTACAAGGACACCGTGCCGCAGCTTTTCTGGCCCAATGCCCAGATCATCCTATCCAATGGCAGCCAAAGCCGCGTGGGCAGCGTGACCGCAGGATGGGAGCACTTCGCCGAGTGGAAGAGGGTGGGCAGCGAGGACGAGGCGGGCCAAGTGTCGCTGGAGACCATGCTGCGCGGCGTCTGCGACCCGGCGCGGCTGCTGGACCTGGTGGAGAATTTCACCCTGTTTCAGGAAGTCCCCGGCGGGCTGATTAAACTGACGGCCAAGAACCACCAGTACATGGGCGTCAATAACGCGCTGGAGGCCCTGGCCGATATCCGCCAGCGGGAGGGCAAGCTGGGGGTGTTCTGGCATACCCAGGGCAGCGGCAAAAGCGTCTCAATGATCTTCTTTGCCCAAAAGGTGCTGCGCAAGCTACCGGGCAACTGGACCTTTGTGGTGGTTACCGACCGGCAGGAGCTGGACGGGCAAATTTACAAGAATTTCGCCTCGGCGGGGGTGGTGACCGAAGGCCACGCCCAGGCGGAAAACAGCAAACACCTGCGGCAGTTGCTCATGGAGGACCACCGCTACATCTTCACCCTCATTCACAAGTTCCGGGAGCAGGAGGTGGTTTCCCCCCGCAGCGACATCATTGTCATCACCGACGAGGCACACCGAAGCCAGTACGACACCCTGGCGCTGAACATGCGCACGGCCCTGCCCAACGCCGCCTTTCTTGCGTTTACCGGCACACCGCTGATTGTCGGCGAGGAGAAAACCCGGCAGGTCTTCGGCGATTACATCAGCGTCTATGACTTCCAGCAGTCGGTGGCCGACGGCGCGACGGTGCCGCTCTACTACGAGAACCGCATCCCCGAACTGCAACTGGTCAACGAGAACCTCAACGATGATATGGAGCGCCTGCTGGAAGAGGCGGAACTGGATGAGGCCCAGGAGAGAAAACTGGAGCGGGAGTTCGCCCGCGAATACCACCTGATAACCCGCGACGACCGTCTGGAGTCGGTGGCCAAAGACCTGGTGGCACATTTCACGGGGCGCGGCTTTCAGGGCAAGGCCATGGTGGTCTGCATCGACAAGGCCACGGCCATCCGCATGTACGACAAGGTGAAGAAACACTGGGGCTCGAAGATTGCGGCGTTGCAAGCAGAATGGGCCGGGGCGGACGACGACGCCAGGGGGGAAATCGAAAAGCGCATTGCACGGATGAAAGAAACCGACATGGCGGTGGTGGTCTCGCAGGGACAGAACGAGATTGCCGAGATGAGCGAGAAGGGGCTGGACATCCGCCCGCACCGCAAGCGCATGGTGGATGTAGACCTGGAGACGAAGTTCAAGAATCCGGACGACCCCTTCCGGCTGGTGTTTGTCTGCGCCATGTGGATGACCGGCTTCGATGTGCCGATCTGTTCGACCTTATATCTCGACAAGCCGATGCGCAACCATACACTGATGCAGACCATCGCCAGGGCCAACCGTGTCTATCCCGGCAAGGTGAGCGGACTGATCGTGGACTATGCCGGGGTGTTCCGCAACCTGGAACGGGCGCTGGCCATCTATGGGACTGGTGGGGGCTCGGGCGGCGGCGGTCATAAGCCGGTGGAAGACAAGGCCGCATTGGTGGCGGCGTTGAGGCAGGCGTTGGCGGAAACCAGTGGCTTGTGTCGAGAACAGGGGGTGAATCTGGCGGCCATCCGGAGCGCCGAAGGATTTGCCCGCATCAGCCTGCTCGATGATGCCGTGGAGGCGCTGGTGGTCTCGGAAGAGATCAAGCGCCGCTATCTCGATCTGGCCAACACAGTGCAGCGTCTGTACAAGGCCGTGCTGCCCGATCCTGCGTCGCGGGAGTTTGCCGCCGAGGTGACGCCCGTGCAGGTCATCGCCGATAAAATCCGTGCGCTGACACCGCTTGCGGATATTTCACAGGTCATGACGGAAGTGGAAGAATTGCTCGACCGTTCCATTGCAACGGAGGGCTACATCTTTCGCGAGCCGAATGCGCCTTATGGCGACGGGCATTGGATCGACCTGAGCGGGATTGATTTCGACGCTCTAGCCGAGAGGTTCAAGACGGCCCGCAAGCGCACCATAAACGAAAAACTCAAGGGCACGGTGGCGCAGAAGCTCATGGCCATGGTGCGGCTCAACCGCACGCGCATGGATTATCTGGAGCGATTCCAGGAGATGATCGACGCCTACAATGCGGGCAGCCTAAACGCCGAGCAGTTTTTCCAGCAATTGGTGGCCTTTGCCCGGAGCCTGAATGAGGAAGAGCAAAGGGGCGTGGGCGAACAACTGGATGAAGAGGAACTGGCGCTCTTCGACCTCTTGACCAAACCGCAGATTGAAATGAGCGACGCAGACCGGGATAAGGTGAAGTCCACGGCCAGGGAATTGCTGGCCACGCTCAAGGCGGGCAAACTCGTGCTCGATTGGCGCAAACGCCAGCAGGCCCGCGCCGAGGTGCGGGTGACTATCGAGAAGCTCCTCGACAAAGGATTGCCGAGAGCCTACACGCCGGAACTGTTCGAGCAAAAGACGACCGCCGTGTTCCAGCATGTGTATGATGCCTACTATGGCGCGGGGCGCAGTGTGTATGCGGCGGCATGAAGAAGCCGCGCAATACGCAACGGGTTCGCCAAGCTAACAGATTGCTATTCAAAGATTAGTTTTCCGGAAACAGGCATTTTTCGTGCTTAGAAGGCCGTTTTTGGCCTCTTGACTGGCTAATGATTGGCACGCTTTAGCCGTAATCTCTGTGGTATCAATTGGTTAATGCGCGTGCCCAACATTAGCACAATCAAGGGGTCGTTCGACCGGCTAATCTTAAATATTTCGGCAACTTATCGCTGGTTAATTGGATTAGCCGGTCAACGGCATCGAAACCATTGCTGTAAGAAGCCTGGGGTTCGCGGCGTCCCGCTTCCTCCACAACTAACGGCAAGAAAAAATAAAGGCCCGGAGCTGGAAAACGTCCCATTCCAAGCCTTCATCTCTCAAGCCGCCAATCGAACCTTCCTCCTCGGCCAGTCTTCCAGCGCCCTACCCGCAACACTGAGTTGGTTCATCTCATCAGCAGTGTATCTGTTCAAATTTCCGTCCTGCCGCAATTGCTCCGTCGAGAGCCCTTATAAGTCGGAAAAGTTTCGGTTGGTTGGCTTCTATTTCTGTGTGCAGGGTCACTCCGGCTATGGGAGCGGAAATTGCCGGTCATCTTTGGAGCGCAGAGGATATTGCGAGGTTGGCAAATTAACCTGGAATGGAAGGAATTGTTAAATTCCAATCATAAGCCACACGCCATTGCCGGGGCACAGGAAAATTGATCAAGGGGGAAACGTAGTTTAATCGGTTTACGTTTTTTGCTTTTATGTTTCTTGGTTGGTTGATCGTTAAGCCATTTCCTGAAGTCGTTTTTAACTTCATCGCGTATCCCAGGGCCATCGAGAAGGTAAATTGATCTAATAAGCAGGTCGATGGGTTTTGTAATATCCTGTCCATTTTCCCATCTGGAGACAGTTACTCTGCTAACGCGCAAGAGTTTGGCAAAATCATTAATTTTAATGCGGAGATTTTTTCTCAAAAATCTGATCTCAGCGCCAGTTAGTTGCTCTGGACTAAAAACAATAGCTTCCCCTATGCAATTTAATAATTGCGGGGACTTGGGAATGGAAACCGAGTTCGCGTTACAGTCAGGGCAATGAGAGGTGTCAACGTTCTCAAGGTAAACATTATCGAGGCCGCTCTCTATAAAATGGTAGGATTGTCCTGTCTTAGTTTCTACATTTAAATTACCACAAAAGGGGCATTTGGTCGTGATTTCCATTGGTCATCCTCCCAAAACCGTAACGATAGAAAGAGAACGATGGTCGGTTATGACTACAACGAGAGTGGTACGGTCGCCTTCAACGGTCTCGCCAACCATTTTGTATTTAAAATCACCTGTTTTCTCGTCACGCTTTGGCGGCTCATAAACTTCTCCTTCTTCGAGGACGATCTGGAGGTCTTGAGCGGAGCAATTTCTCTCGGGCATCCTTTCGTATTCGCAATGATCTGAATGAATAACGGTCCCAAACTTCGCTATCCCTCGAATCATTTTCGTTGCAGCGGCAACGTCGAGAGGCTTATCACGAAAGTAACCCATGAGCATTCTCCTGTCAAGGAGAAACGTAACATCGTGATACATTCCATAAATCGGCCAATGCACGCGATTTCTTTAATAAAATCTATACTCTGAAGTTTGAGGAAAGCAAGAACAAACGCTACGGCAGTGGCGATCAATTGCCAGTTCGCAACTCTCCCTCCTGCGTTCACCGGATGAACATAGTATATCACAAATTCGCCTAAATCCAAAATGCCCCACTATTTTCGTCGGTGGCAACGGGGTCGGGCCAAGCTAAACTCTCGCTATTCAAAGATTAGTTTTCCAGAAACAGGCATTTTTCGTGCTTAGAAGGCCATTATTGGCATCGAAAACCATGCTGTAAGAAGCCTGGGGTTCGCGGCGACCCGCCTCCTCCACAAATGGCAGCAACAAAAAACAAAGGCTTGGAGTCGGAAAACGGCCCATTCCAAGCCTCTCTGTTTCAAGCGGCCAACCGAATCTTTCTCCTCGGCAAGTCTTCCAGCGCCCTACCCGCAACACTGAGTTGGTTCATCTCATCGGCAGTGTATCTGTTCAAATTTCCGTCTGATCGATCGGTCAGCACCCCTCAAGGTTTCGTCCTTGAGGTGCAGGCCCCCCCGCTACACTATCAGGACTGAGGAATGAGGGGGGAGGAATGAGGACCTTCCTTTACATCGATGGGTTCAACTTTCACTACAATGCCGTATTTTTTCATGGCTCCCCAGATCATCGGAGTACTTCAGATACATTCAGATACAGTCCAAAGGTTGTCCACTCAAGATGTCTCACCTGATCGATCCAACATTATTTCCATGAAAAACCCGGCCGTTTCTGGTCGGGTTCGTATTCAATATTGATTATTTTAGAATGAAAAGACGGAAGAAAGAGACTCGATGAGTGCCGGCTTATGCGTTCTTGCCGGCGGGAGCAAGACTGCATGCCTCTCTACTCGCGACAGTTTGCTGCCGCAGTCTTAAAACAATGATGTCATTAAGGAGCTTGCGATCGTAGGGGACCATGTTCTGAAAAATGAGTTTCCGCTTCAATTCCGAACTCGTATTACATAGGGCAAGGCTCCCAAATGCCTCATCGATGAAGGAAACAGAAGCGACCATTAGGTTTCTGAAATCGATTTGAAACTGGTCGGTTCGGTCCCAATTCTCCATTAAAATTTGGTTGATTACCCGCCCGTCTTCTCGCGTGACGGTTTTTTTCCCGCAAATTTCCACAATATCAATTTTCATTTTGACCTCAGAAAATCTGGTCCTCTTCACCAGTTAAAAAGTAGATGCTCTCCCGATCGACATTTATTTCTAAGTTAATTATCGTCCCACTGAATGGAAGGTGCATTGTCTGCTTTCTGAGTCTCGATTTTGGTCCCTTAAAGTCCCAGAGAGCTTTGCCATCTCCCGACAGAATGCACATCTTGCCTTCGTTTACCTTTATGAACCTCTGAATGTGCCAAAGACCCAAACCGCCGGCCTGTTGTGATCGAGTAGTGATTCCCTCTTGCACCGCAAGCTTTATAGCAGAATAGGAGTCTTTTAGATCGTACTTAGAACCAAGTCTAGCCAAGAGGCCAACGCCAAAATCAGCGACACACAGTCGAATGATCTTTTCATAGGCTTGGGCACAGACATAGCAACCTTTTTCCGAGCCGCTATGATCGAAGGCGTTGGTCATGAGTTCATTGATTGCAAGCCTCAAGGAACCCTGTAAGCCCTCAGTCATGGTTATGGCATAATTAAAAACATCGATTATCTGATCGGTGAGCAGAGGGTTTATTGAATCGAGCCTCCGCAATTGTACGTGAGGGCTTTCTAGTTTGTGCGGCTCGTCGGGGAAGCGAAAGAATTTATAAAATCCCATTCCATACAGAAACTTCTTTGCCTTCCGGTTTCGAGGTGGGCGATACTTGATTTTTTTGCCCTGACCAAGACACTCGGAAATTGTTCCGGCCAAAAGCACGATGCCAAAAGGTGTGACGAAGGTGGTCTTGAAGAGGTCGAAAACAACCTCGGCATCTTGAGAATCCCTAGCCTGTTGGCTGTAACTCAGGAGCTGGTTAGAATGGGCGACCACTATGCGGTTAGGATACCGTAAGACCACTTCCTCGCCTCGTGAAATATTCGGGGGACATTGATCGTTTCGCGCTTCTGACCTTCAGAAGACACAGGTACACGAAAAAAATTGGTTTTACAAGAACAACGGGTGGCAGAACAACGCGTGGCGGTGGGCCTTTCCCCCTCTAGCGCCTACTTCGGATACCACTCTTTCTGGGACATGTGTTTTGGAATATCAAGCTCCTGGAAGAAGTGCGCCATTACCAGCAAATCTACCCCTCTTTCGTTGAGACGATGCCCTTGCGGCCTGACTCTTTCGATTGGGGATGCCCATATCCCCCGGCACCTCTTCGACTATTGGGAACTCGACTAACTCGGGCGTACCGTCGTTATCGGTTAACATAGCTTTCATACTGCTCCGATTCTCATTGGCTGTCCTTAACCCGCAAACTGCCTCTAATCTCGCGCAGTCTTTTTATGAAATGGATGGTTTCTATATCAGGATCCTTGCCTTTTATTGATGCGAAATGCAGCCATATTGAACCCATGTCAGCTATATCGGAAACTCGATCCTCACTCCATCCATTCCATTTTTCTCTCATGCTGCCAACGGAATTTTCCGGCGCGGCAAATCTTTCAAGGCGCCGGCGGCACTCATCTACAAGCTGGGATCGAAAGTCGAGACCGCCCGCGAGCTTTGCTACCGGCTCTACACGCTACGCGAGAGGAAAAAGCGTGCCGCAGAGGCGCTCTCCTACAACGGTCTGGTGCAAAGCTGGCCGGAAATTGTGAAGCCGGCAGCGGGAAGCGGGGAACGGGAATCGGAGTGGTCATTTTTCCCCTGACATTCGGGCGAGATTCTGCTAATATTCTCCTTTATCAAAGGATAAAATAACCCAACATAGGGATGCCGCCTTGCCCAATCCATTCCAGACCCAACTCATCGAGAAGCTGGCCGACTCCCTGACCGCGCCCCTTCCCGCCGGCACGCCGCGCCGGGTCTTCGGGGCCGTGCGTCTCACCGGGAAGATAACGGCTGTGGTGGGCATGCGGCGGGTGGGTAAGACGATGTTTTTGCATCAGATTCGGCGGGAGCGGCTGGCCGGCGGAATGGTCCGTGAGCGTATGCCTTACATCAACTTCGAAGATGAGCGGCTGGCGGGACTGACTGCCGGGGATCTCCATTCCCTGGTGGAGGAATACTACCGGCGCTTTCCTGCACTGAGGGGGCGAGAAACCGTCATCTGGTGCTTCGACGAGATACAGGCTGTGTCCGGCTGGGAGCGCTTCGTGCGCCGGCTGCTGGATTCCGAGCAGGTGGAACTGTTCCTGAGCGGTTCGTCCGCTGCGCTGCTTTCCCGCGAGATTGCCACTGCTCTGCGGGGCCGGGCCTGGGAGGTTGTAATCCACCCCTTTAGCTTTGAGGAGGCTCTGCGCCATAGCGACAAGGCAATACCGGAAATACCGGACTTTCTCGATGCACCGGCGCGCTCGGCGGTAGAACGGGCCTTCCTTGACTACCTTGAGACGGGAGGCTTCCCCGAAGCCCAGGGGTTGGACACAGCCACCCGTTACCAGCTTTTACGGGACTATGTGGATGTGGCCATGCTGCGCGATGTAGTGGAGCGGTACGCTGTCAGCAACGTGGCTGGACTGCGCTGGCTGGTGCGGCATCTGCTGGGCAATGCCGCAGGGCTGTTCAGCGTGGAGAAGTTCTATGGGGCGCTCAAGTCGCAGGGGCTTGCCATCTCCAAAGACACTGTGCACCAGTTAATGAGGTACCTTCAGGATTGCTTCCTGGTGCGAACGGTCTGGATGGAAGCAGCTTCCGAGCGCCAGCGCATGGTTAACCCACGCAAGGCCTACCCGGTTGACCCCGGATTAATTCCGGTGTTCGACCGCACCGGCCGTTCGAACCTGGGGCACGGACTGGAAACGGCGGTGCTGCTGGAGCTTGAACGTCGGCGTACGGAGGTCAGCTATGTTAAGACCCCGCAGGGCCTTGAGGTGGATTTCCTGGCACGGTATCCGTCTGGAGAGGTGGAACTGATTCAGGTATGCGCCGAGGCCGGCGCCCCAGGCACAGCCCAACGCGAGGTACGGGCGCTCATAGAGGCGGGCCGCCTTTTTCCGGAGGCACGCAAGCTGCTGCTGACGCTCACGAGGGACGGCTTGCCGCACGAGACGCCTGCCGATGTGCTGGCTCAACCTGCCTATGTCTGGCTGTTGATGCCTCCGGAATCGTTGTAAGGAAAAAGGAGCAGGCACCCATGGCGACAAACCCCAGTCCGGCCGCATAGCGGTGAAAGTGATAAACCACCTTGGCGATGAAGTCATGAAGGTATTTCGGGTATAATAGAGTTCATCAGGAAGAGAAGATCTATGAAACAGATCCGAATATATGTTGACACCTCTGTGATCGGTGGTTGTTTCGATCCGGAATTTCAGTCCTGGTCTAACGGTCTGATCGAAGATTTCCGGGAGCGAGTATTTCGCCTGGTACTCTCGGATGTGACAGCAGCCGAAGTGGCCTTCGCTCCAGAGGCTGTACGAGAACTCTATTCAGAGCTTTTATCATTTGCGGAATCCTTGTCGGTTACAGAGGAAGCTTTGAGTGTTTTGACGGCATATGAAAGCCATGGCGTAATCGGTGCTCGTTTCCGAAATGACATGCTCCATATCGCCCTGGCTAGTGTAGCGTTTCACAAATTCATCGATACTTGACTTCAATGAGTCGCCACACTCCGTCATTCCGGCAGTGCTTTTGAGCCGGAATCCAGAGAGTTTTTTAAATATCGAGTAACTAAAGAAACGCAACACTAGTACGTTGTCAACAAAGTTATTACATGTTGTAAGGAATCGTCACCCCGGCGAAGGCCGGGGTCCAGTGCTGTTAACCAACTGAAAAGACGCTGGATTCCGGCCTTCGCCGGAATGACGGGCTGAAGGTCCTCGTAAAACAGACTTATGAACAACACTGGACAAGAAAATGCCATATCGATTGCGGGCACCCCTCAGCGAGGTACTTCGCGAAGCGCGGAAGGCGCCCGCACGCAGGGTCTATCAATCGCGTTGGGCGTTCGCGGGGCGCCTTACCTATAGGAACTTAGTTGACGATGCACTAGGTCGCCGAAGTGGATGTCCTGGTAAGCTGGAACTTTCGGCATATTGTCAGGCTTGATAAGATACAGCAATTCAACGGCATAAACATTGAGCTTGGTTATAAAACCCTGGCGATTTATTCGCCCCGCGAGGTGACGACCTATGGCCGAGAAGATTCAAATCAAAGCAGTTGATATGGTTCGAAGTATCCGTGACCAACAGGCACAGATGCTTAAAGGTAAATCCAAAGCCGAGATAATTGACTTTTTCAGGAAAGCAGGAGAAGCGGCGCGCAACGAAGCAGAAGAAAAGCGCCCAGCTCACTCTAGTTGAGATGGAATTTCGCATTGCCGACACATTCACAGACAGCCTGGCCAGGCTCACCGGCAACGGGGTCGGGCCAAGCTAACATCTCCTCGCGAAGCGATAGAACCATAAGAAGTTATTTTCTTTTGTTTTTTCTCTTCCCTGCTCCCCGCTTCCTGCTCTTCATTCATCATTCATCACTCATCATTCATCACTCTTCCCCTCACCCCTCCGTCCTCCGTCCTCAGTCCTCAGTCCTCAGCACTCAGCACTCAGTCCTGCTCCCCGTCCTCAGTCCTCCGTCTTCCGTCCTCCGTCCTCCGTCCTCCGTCTTCCGTCCTCAGCACTCAGCACTCAGTCCTGCTCCCCGCCCGCACGATAACCGGTGCAGGCTTTAACACCGGTTTGGGTATTCGCATCAATACCAGTGCACTGACTGCAGCAAAAACCCCCAGTGCAGCCGCTCCGTAGAAGGTGAACCCCCAGCCCAACGACAGAATTATAACAGAACTGAGCCATCCTCCAACAATCCCACCGACCCCTTTTGCACTGTAAAGGAAGCCGTAGTTTGTCGCCAGATATCTTGTTCCAAATCTGTCCGCCGTAATCGGGGGGAAGAAGGCGAAAATCGGCCCAAATGTGAACATGGCGATGAACGTCAGCACCATGAACATAATCGGGTTGTGCCCCAGAACGGGCAGAAGTGCAACCGCTGCAGCGCAAATCAGGAAATCTATGAACATGGACCTTTCGCGCCCCAGCTTGTCGGATATGGCCCCCCATACTACACGCCCCATCCCGTTAGCGATGCTGTTGAGCGTGATAGCCAGGATCACGATGTTTGAAGCCAATCCATATTCCTTGGCAAAAGGCTTCATCTGAGCCGTCACCATCAGGTATCCTGAAGCCATCCCGGCAAATGTTAGATATAGCAGGTAGAACTGTGGTTTCTTGAGCATCTCCAGGGGAGAAAAACTTTCCCCCTCACTCGCCGCCATACTCGCCGTGCCCAAAGCCTGGGTTTGAGCGGAGGTCGGGAAGCGGAGAATCTGAGCGACAATAAGCAGGACCAGACCAAAACCTATTCCGGTGTACATGAAGGCTGTCGTATAGCCGTAATGCGACAGCAGATACCCAATCAACGGGATGAGCGGCGCCGCTCCCGACCCGAAGCCCGCAGCCATAACTCCGGACGCCAGGCCCCTTCTTTGCGGGAACCACTTGAGGGCTGTGGCGATGCCGCCGGTATAGATTAAGCTTGCTCCTATCCCGGCGAGACCATAGAAAGAATATAGGCCCGCTATTGATTTCACCAGCCCCAGCGCCGACCAGCCAATGCCGATACAAAAAGCGGCGAGAGTAAAGAAGAGCCTTGTGCCGAACTTGTCCAAAAGATACCCGGTTAAGGGCGCCGCATAGGTCATTACGCAAATAAAAAGGGTGAACGCCAATTGAACTACCGGCAGAGACCATTTGAAAGTCTCGGTTAGAGACGGAACAAACAGCGTCCAGGCATATTGGCAGCTCGATATCATCATCATTCCGAATAGCCCGGCCACCAATTGGACCCAAGGATTCCCAATCCAGGGCGAAGCAGTCTTTTGATTCGCTTCCTGAGTGCCCATCTTATCCCCCTGCAGTCCCATAAGGCGGTGCAGGGTCGTTAAGACCCTGCACGGATTTGTTCAGGACAATCGGATGCCGATATTGTTCAGGCCTTGACGGGAGCAGCCTCGATCGGCTTTGCGGTTGCCTTGACCACCGAGATCTTCTCATCCACAAAGGCCTGCATTTTGGCGATATGCTCCGGTTTTAAGTGCCTGAAACGCTGCTGGAGTGTCATATACTCACTCACCGGCTTGTATTTTTTGGGAATATGGGTGTATTTGTATTCACCTCCCTCCCATTCATAGAGGGACCACATCCCCGTCTGGACCGCCAACTTGCCCATTTCCATGGTCAGCTTCTCATCAAACCCCCACCCCTTTGGACAGGGTGCGAGCATATGGAGGAAGGTCGGGCCGGGCTGGCTGAGGGCTTTACTCACCTTGTTCATCAAATCCAGTGGATAGCCCACATTCGTGGTGGCCACGTACTTGACCAGCGGATGTCCGCCAATAACGAGTTGCGGCGGGTTTTTGGGGAACAATACCTTGCCTTCGGGAATCTCTTTTCCGGGAGGCGTGAAGGTGGTATTGGCGCCGTAGGGCGTCGTGGGTGAGGTCTGAATTCCCGTATTGGCATAAGATTCGTTGTCATAACATATAAAGAGCACCTTGTGCCCCCGGTACAGCATGGCGGACATCGCCTGGAGGCCAATGTCCACGGAACCGCCGTCACCTGCCATAACGATGACGTTAGGGAACTTGTCTCCATCATATTTACCTTTACGCATCAAAATCTTGGTGGCGGCTTCCACGCCGGAACCCACCGCCCCTCCGTTGGTGATCTGGGCGTGAATCCAGGACACGGCATAAGGGGTGCAAAGATAGCTCGAGTTTGCTACGTACATGCAACCGGTGGGGCCGATGAATATCGTATCTCTGCCTGCCGTCTTGGCAACCAGCCTGTAATTCAGGGCCGGGCCACAGCCGGCGCAGGTACGGTGGCCGGGGAGGTACATCTCCTCCTTGGGAGCGTCCTTGAAGGACTTGATCGGTTCAAAGGTCTGGAACTTATAATCGAATGCTTTCATTAACTGTCCTCCATGAGTTGGATGGATAATCTATTCGCCGAATCCTATCCACCGGACGTACCTGTCGACCCGCTTTTCTTTCACCATCTTCAACAGTACGTCGGCCATATATTTGAAATCATCCGGATAGATGGTTTCTCCGCCAAGACCGGCCATGAACGAGGTCACAAGCGGCCTGTCGTCCAGATCGTACAGAGATGCCCGCAACTCATGGATCAGGTTGCCACCTCTCATTGCTCCGCCATAGGAGGTGCTTGTTTCGATCGACCCCACGGCTTTCACGTGACCCAATGCCTCCGCAATCTGGTGCGTGGGCCAGGGGCGGATCCAGCGCAGGCGTGCCATGCCGGCCTTCACCCCGGCTGCACGGAGCATATCGACCGTTTTCCTGCAGGTATTGGCGTGAGCTCCCTGGATGAAGAATGCTATCTCGGCATCCTCGAGTTTGTACTTCTCGAGAAACGGATCGTAGTCGCGGCCAAAGATACGGTTGAAATCAGCGGTCGCCTGCTCGATCACCTCCGGAACCGCCAGGAAAGTTTGAGCCCTTTGTGCATCCATGGGGGCGCCCTGATCGGGTCTTATCTGGGGACCATGGGACACGGGGCAACTGACGCTCAAAGGATGAGGCCCTTTGTACGGAGGCAGGAACTCTTTTACCTGCGCCGTTTCGCCGAGTAATACCTTGTCCGGAATGTGAGAAATGAAATAGCCGTCCTGGGCTACGATCTGTGGCAGCATGACACGGGGATCTTCCCCGATGCGGTATGCCATAAGAGTGTTGTCATACACTTCCTGGGGGCTGCACGCCCAGCCGATCAGCCAACCCTGATCGCGAACCGACATGGCGTCCGTATGCTCAGACCCGAAGTCTCCCGGCGGGTCCAGCGTCCGGTCTGCAATCGCCATGTGAACGGGATACCTGCCGCCTGCCAACGGACTGTATAATTCAAAGGCATAGGTCACACCGACGCCTGCGCTTCCGGTAAAGGCGCGCGCGCCGGCGGCGGAAGCGCCCAGTACTACCGATAACTGCGCATGCTCTCCTTCACCGTGTACGAATTCCGCATCCAACTCACCGTTGGCGACCATTTTGGCAAGCTCCATCATGATCGCGGTATAGGGCCGAATTGGATAGGAGCAGATCACTTCGACTTCTGCAGCTTTTGCGGCCTGTGCTGCCGCTGAACATCCGGTTAACATTCTCTCCTGAGCCATCTTATCTTCTCCTCCTCTTAGAAGGGTTTCTCCAAGCGATGTACTCCGTCCGGGAAATCAAGCTCGGCGACAGGGGACAGGGCGTCCGCCGGGCATTGATGGATGCAGATCTGGCAGCCTTTGCAAAACTTCCAGTTCCACACCATCTCATCCTTGTCCTCGTCGTACGCCCAGCAGGAATCAGGGCATGCGATGTAGCAGGTCAGGCAGCGCGTGCACGTCTCATTATCAATCACGGGCCGGACAATCCGCCAGTTGGAGGTAACGAAAAGGTCCTGCTGGACTACGGGCGCAGGGGTTATAGCGCCGAATGGCACCCCTCTCTCGGTAGGCACGTTTATGGTTCCATATTCAGGAAGCTTTTTCGACATATGATTTCTCCTATCAATTTTCAGATCCAAACACTGCGGCCTTTCATCCACCCCACGAATACTCGACCCGGCTCTTACGAAACTTCTGCAATTTCACTTCGTTGTAGCCCTTTTCCATACCCGCCACATCACTGACGATTTTGGCGAGGTTCTCCTTCTTGATCATGCCGCTGACCCGGGCCATGGCCCCGGCTATGGGAGCTGCAATTCCGGCTCCCAGCCCGGCGACATCGACACCACCCTCCGACCCGGAAAAATCAACGGTCTTGATTCCCGATATGCCCTCGGCATCCACTGTTGCTATGGCGCCGAGTACATCCGCATTGGGAATAAACTGGAGCATGTAGTCGATGGTACGGTTGGTGTTGATGATCAGAAGCCCGCCCTCGAGCATTCCCCTCAAGATGTTGATGCCTTTCACGATGGTGGGCTCTGCCACGATGACCACATCAGGATGGTCGTTTGTGTAGACATATTTGTGTTCGATCTCTTCGTCGCTGATCCTGACATATTTTCGAGTCGTGACCAGCACACGGTCGGGCAGGTCTTCATAGTTGTCGAAAGCCTGCACGAACTTCCCATCCGCCTTAGCGGCATTGCCGATTGCGTTCGCGATGTCGCGCCCTTCCTTGTCCATCGTCACGCCACGTGTCCAAATCGTTATTTCGTTAATCTTGGCCATAGATACCTCCGGATCGTGTTGTTGGCGAAAATGAGCTCTTGGAGCACACTCCAAAAGAGTCAGATAGGGGTAGGAACAGCGCATTGGATTGCGCCGCCCCTCCCTCCGAACCGGACTAGCGGATCTCCCGCATCCGGCTCTCCGGTTAGTGGTTCACCTCGACGAGGACTGGAGCAAAGCTCTATGGGCTTCTACAAGGCTGTAA
>JBEKTT010000067.1:0-27836 GCA_049515795.1 Syntrophobacteraceae bacterium | reverse complement strand
CCGGGCCGAGGGCCTTCTCGTAGATGGCGAGCGAGCGCTTGTAGAGCGGCTCGGCCTGCGCGTATTTGCCTTGGGCGAGGTACAGGTCCGCCAGGTTGTTCAGGCTCCGGGCCACATCGGGGTGATCCGGGCCGAGGGCCTTCTCACTGATGGCGAGCGAGCGCTTGTAGAGCGGTTCGGCCTGCGCGTATTTGCCTTGGGCGAAGTACAGGTCCGCCAGGTTGTTCAGGCTCGCGGCCACATCGGGGTGATCCGGGCCGAGGGTTTGCTCGGCAACCTGTAATGCCTTTTTTGCGACCACTACGCCGCTATCATATTGGCCTTGCTTGTACAGTGACTTGGCCTCGTCGTTAAGAGTCTTCCACTCGTTACCTTGCTCACCAGCGGATATGCCTGTGTAGAGAATAAGCAGAAGCACTGCTAATCCGGACATTGTTCTTTTCATACTTTCTCCTCTGTGCTTAAACCTCCGCCGAGAGAAAACTCAAAATTACAATGGTCTGTTTTCTTAACTGGACAATACAGCAAACTGTCCAGTCAATGGAGGAAGTCCTACCCGGCGCAAAAGTATATGAGACCGGTTGTCCAGCAGGGTGATAAAAAAGGATTAGAATTCCCACAGCAGGACGAAAGATCCTATAGACGTCACCCCGGCGAAAGAGACTGTGTCGTAAACGTAATATTTTTCGTATTTCCCCCCTTTTCCAAAGGGGGTCCGGGGGGATTATGATTCTCCGATACTACATAGGCACTTAAAATCCCCCTCGATCCCCCTTTACAAAAGGGGGAAGCAAAACCCGGTCCCGTGGGATTTTGCCTGGGCATTACTGAATTGCGACACAGCGGCGAAAGCCAAGGTCCAGTGACTTTTGCTTTAATATCAGTTAGTTGGAAAACAGCCCATATTCCGGCTTCCGCCGGAATGACGAAATCATTAGCAATTTTCAGGCGTTTCTCCCACCAGAGAACCCTTTTTCACCACCCTGCCAGTGTCCTGAGTCACAAGTTCATTGCATAAATTTCGTAGGGCGGGCACGTTTTATGTGCCCACCAATCAGTGGTGGGCAACGCTCTGCTTTTGCCCACCCTACCCTTAATTCGGGAACTAATTAATGACTCATGACACTAGTACGTTGTCAACAAAGTTGTTACATGTTGCAAGGAATCGTAACCCCGGCGAAGGCCGGGGTCCAGTGCGTTTAACCACTTGAAAAAACGCTGGATTCCGGCTCTCGCCGGAATGACGGCCTGTAGGTTATTACATATAGTAACTTAGTTGACACTGCGCTAGCGGGGCTGTTTGGAAACTCCGGCATCCTCAAAAGTGAGTACTTCTTTAAAAACCCGCACTGCACCTTCGATTACGCCCATTGCCAGGGCCGCACCGGTACCTTCCCCAAGACGCATCCGCAGGTCGAGTATGGGCTCGAGCCCAAGGTGCTCGAGCATTCTGCGGTGTCCAGCTTCTTGCGAGCAATGCCCGGCAAAGAGGTAATCCACGGCGGCAGGGCACAGGGAGTGCGCCACCAGGGCCCCGGCCGTCGAGATGAACCCGTCGATTACGACGGGACGTCTATGGTAGGCGCCGGCCAGGATGCACCCTGCGATGCCCCCAATTTCGAACCCTCCCACTTTGGCCAGGGCATCCAGACCGTCTCCTGGATTCGGGCGGTTTATGTCGATAGCCTGCCGTACGATCCCACGCTTCTTTTCCAGGGAACCCTCATCGATTCCTGTCCCACGGCCCACCATTTGATTCACCGGAGCCCCCGTCAGGGCCACGCCAAGGGCGGCTGAGGGCGTTGTGTTACCGATTCCCATATCCCCGGTTCCAAGAAGCCGGGCACCGGCTAAAAATAGTTCCGAGGCCAGTTTGAAACCGTGCAGGACCGACTGCTCGGCCTGATGGCGACTCATGGCAGGTCCTTTGGCTATGTTGGCTGTGCCTCGGTCCACCTTGCACACATGCAACTTATTGCGGCCTTCAGAGTGACCGGGGTCAACGTCGGGGATGATTCCCATGTCCACCACCAGCACGTCTGCTCCAACCTGGCGCGCCAAAACATTGATCCCGGCGCCGCCCCTCAGGAAATTCTTCACCATTTCGCCGGTCACTTCCTGTGGAAACGCACTCACCCCCTCGGATACGACCCCATGATCTCCAGCCATAACCAGGAAGACCTTTGTGGCAACGTCGGGTTCGATGGTCCCCAAAATGCCGCAAATGCGTTCCGCAATATCGTGCAGCCGCCCCAGGGCGCGAAGGGGAATTGCGAGATGCGCCGTATGCTCACGGGCTCTTTCCACCCATTCTTTCCGGATTGGTTGAATCCCTTTGACAATTTCCCCAAGATTCATTGCAATTCTTCCTTTTTTGCAATTTCCTGTATTCTGTTGAGCGAAACAGCAAGGTCATCGAGCGAAAAGACTTCAAGACAAAGACCCCCGTCATATTGTTCAAGGGCCTTGCGGATACTCCCCCACTGCGCCGGCGGAATGCGATCGAGGCCGGTGTGGTCTTTTCCGTTATTGACTCCATGCAGATGCACCACCGAGCTCATTTTAAGAAACGATGCCATCTGCTCTGTCACATCATGCCCGTATCGGAGCAGGTGGCCAATATCGAGGCAAAAGGACATATCAAAGGCCCGGGCAAATGGAGAAATGCGCTGCAGAGTATATTCGAGGTTTTCCACAGCCACCCGCCGGAGTTCGATCCCCTTCATTTGCATGGTCTGGAGCGACTCGCTCACGCGGTTGCTCCATGCCGATCCGTCCGGTTCCACCGTTTCATCAGCCTTCCTGCTGTCCAGGTGCAAAATGTAGGAAGTGGGGTCAAGGGGAAGAGTTCTCTCGTAAAAGGAGAAAGCCGTTTCGCAAAATTTCCTGCGCAAAGCCGGGTCCGGATCACCAAAAAACAGGTCTGCAGGCAAATGCACGTTATAGGTCAGGTCCAAATCCGAAGCAAGACGGGCCATCTCGCGGATCTCGCCCGGTGTGGGCAGATTGTTTTCCTGCCGGCTTTGGAAAAGCACGAGTTCCACCTCATCAAAGTACCGGCCCAGGCATCGGATGTTAGGAAGAATCTCTGCGGGAAAGATATAAGAGGTCGTGGCAAGACGGAAAGGAAAACTTCGTTTGAGCGCCGGGAAAGAAATCTCGAAAGGCTCAAAAGAGCGGGGGAATGTTTTTTCACTTTGAAAATCCCCCGCACCCCGCAGGATTTCGGCATCACGCGCTTGCGCGTGAGCGCCGAGCGCTCGGCGCTCGCGGCGGTTGGCCGGAGGCCCGCCGCCGCAGCGCCACATTGAGCCGCGTAGCGGCGAGGGGGTGTGGGGGGCGCATGTCCCCCCATCCCCCATGCTTTTTTTTGTCAGTGTTCTCCGAAGCTCATCGGTCAGGTTCAAAAGCAATCCCTCGGTCCAATTTGCATCCGGCGGACAATTGAGCTTTTCCGCAAAACCCAGCAGTCTTTCGAAGATCTCCACCAGTTGATCGTTTACTGCCCGATAGGGCTCGTTTTGTGCAGACTCTTCCACCCAGTAAACAGGTGATGAAGGTTTTCCCATTTCCTTCAGGAGGAAATGGCAGATCCTCTTCATAAGCCCGGCCAGCCATCCCACCCTGAAATCCCGGTACAGCAGCAGCCCCTCGAACCCGAACAAGCCCCGTGGGAGGAGCATTTTCCGTTGAAGAGCGGTTTGGTAGCCGGGGGTCCCCTTAAACGCCACATGATCATGATAGAGAAGGTTGGCGGTCCTCCCCAGACGGCCGACAAGCCTATTGCGCTGAAGAAACTTCAGGTTCTGGAGAATGTCATCGAGTGTGCTGGCGGCATCGAACATGATAAAGCCGATCTCCGGCTCCAGACCCGCCTCACGCACAGCCGCGATGGCCCGTTCGTTGCCGGCGATGCTCGTGTGCTTGCCAAGCCGCTTCAAGACATCCGGCCTGCCACTTTCAATGCCAAGGAGCAGCCTGGTAAGCCCGGCTTCCACCAGTTCCCGCATAAGGCCATATGTAACGTCGTTCGCCCTTGTCTCCATGCCGAAGGTGATTCCCAGATCCGCCAACTGAGACGCGAGTTTAGCTGCGGTTTGTTTTCCTGCCTTGCCGGGGCCGACGAAATTGGGATCTACGAAGTAAAAGTCTTTTTTCCCCAGGTAAACGAGTTCAGAGATCTCAGCGGCAACGTTTTGCGGAGAGCGTCCCCGCCACATGGTCTTCCCCTTGTCCAGAACGGGGACCAGACAAAAAGAGCAGTGATTGTAGCATCCCCGGCTCGCCAGGATACTTACGGTTTGCTCCGAGTCCAGGGAGGGTCTCAGAGGAAACGCAAGCCTGTCCGGCGATTCGATTGGAGCCCGCATTCGGGGAAACGATGCTTTCCGATGGGACCTTAGAGCAACACCTTCTACCTGTGCCTCGATTCCGGCTTCAATGCATCGCGCCAGGTCCACCATGGTTTCTTCCGGTTCCCCGACGATCACGTAATCAACTGCAGCGGAGTAATCCAGGATTTCTTTCCATACAAGACCGGGGAAAAAACCATAAAGACAAATCGGCGCACCAAACCTGTGGCTGCGCAGATCGGAAAGCATCTGAAAAAGGGACTCGGTTGCCTCCCAGGAATAGACGGCGTGAACGGCCAGAACATCCGGGGAGGGATTATCCACCAGGCACTGCACAGTTTGCGCATACGTCCAGCGCGCTGCATCGACAATGTCCACCTCGAAGCCCGCCTGGACCAGGCCGGCCCCGGCATAGCCCGTCATGAGACATGACCACAGGGGCGTATTCGCAATGTCGTTGAAGTGGGCTTCAGAAGCTTCTCGTGGATGTTCAAGCAACAGGATGCGCATCAGTAGTTTTCAGTTTTGAGTTTTGAGTTTTTAGTTGTTCTTTCTGTTCACTGTTCCGAAAAGTTTTGGTGGGCTGCGCTCCGCTTAGCCCACCCTACAGGTCTGTTCGTCGCGAAGCGAGAGAACCAAAAGGAATTATTTCTTTCTGCTCACCTCACTATTCACTATTGACTGCACTAAGATAACTCAGGGCGCCCCGGCTCATACAAAACGCCTCCAATTCATGGCGCAGATTGTCCCAGGGCGGCGGGTTAAAATAAACCGGGTAAAGGAGGTCCAGTCCGGGATCGATGAGGCGGTCCCGTAGAATTTTTTCCGTAAGGGGTGTCCCCGGATATAGTCTGAGATTATTGATGACTACGGCCCCCAGATTTCCTTTTGAGGCATGAAGCGAAAACAGCTTGTCGAGCAATCTGTAGGCCTGGTCGACCGATCCATGGGTCTCTCCGGGCAGATTCACCAGGAAATGATATACGCTGAGAATCCCGCTTTGGGCAGCCAGCTTTCCGGCATGGAGCACCTGCTCCAGAGTCAGGTTTTTCCCAAGAAGTTTCAGCGTGTAGTCTGAAGCCCCATCGGCGGAAAAGTACAGAGTAAGAAGGCCCGCCTTATTGTAGAGGTCCAGTTCTTTTTCCGAAAGAGTGTCTTCACGGAAAAACCCCGTCCAGCCAATCTCTAATCCGCGCCTCAAGATTTCCTTGCAGATGGCCCTGAGATGGTCTTGCGGCTGGTTGACAACAGCATCTGTAAAATGGACGCTGCGAATGCCAAAATCACGCTGAAGCGTTTCGAGTTCATCCACTATGCGCTCGGGGGAGCGAAGACGCACGCGGCGGCCCTGGAGAACCGGATAGAGGCAGTAGCGGCAGTTGTTCGGGCATCCGCGCTTGGTCTCTACCCCCATAAAAGCTACATATCGATTACGATTTTGATAATAAGCGGGCGCGAATGCGCGCCAGTCGGGCAGCGGCAGGGAGTCGAGATCCCGGCAATAGACAATTTGCCCGTTGTCTGCCGTGCAAACCTCACCGCCCCGCCGCACTCGATCCCGCCGCCGAAGTCCAATCTCTACGCTCCGCGAGCCTGGTCCCGGTCCCCCTGCCCCATCTGTTCTCCACAAAGCGCCGGGGACCGCACCGGGTGATTCAAGGTTTTGAAGGAGCAAGGGAAATGCGGCCTCGGCTTCGCCCGACACAGCGACGTCAACTTCGGGAACCTCCGCCATGAGGCGCCGGGCAAAGAGCGTAAAAGCAGATCCGCCGAGCACGACGGCAGCTTCCGGAGCGTGTTGCCTGATGAGAATTCCAAGGGTCTTGAGATGGGGAATGAAAGAGATAAGATGTCCTGCAAGCGGGTCGAGGTTCCGAAAGGAAATACCGACCACATCAGGTCTGAACGCATCCAGCGTGCGCACCAGACCGGGCCACGGAAAAGGATCGAGGTTAAGGTCCAGGCCCTGGACCTCGTGCTCACAGCCGATCGCCGCAGCCAATCCGGCGAGACCGAGGGGAAAAACCACCTCAGCGCAATCATGCGTCGAGACTGCCTGGACCAGCAGGACTCGCATGGTTTCCTTTCTTATCAAAAAGCACCAGTCCCACATACTTTACGTAGCCTTGCGGATGTGAAACCGGGCTGAGGGAAAGACCGGCATTGCGGGCAGTCCGGTAGACGTCCACGCCGCAGGCCTCCAGGGACGGGCGCGCCTTTTCCGGAAAACGGCAGCGGCCGTCTTCCGGGCACGTTGGACAAACCGGACACGGGCCAGCCCCGAAAGCCAGCGCCTCGGCATAGCCCGCCAGGAAAACGGCCCGTTCAAGGGCCAGGAGCTGTTCATGGAACAAATGGGACGGCGGAGTACCCTGAACCAGCAGAGCATGCCGATATTCGGATATTAAGACGCCCATTTCTTTCTCATTGGGAGAGGCGGGCGGACAGCAAAGCGAGCGGCCATAGCGCGGACAGCCGAACCGGCATTTTAGACGCACCCAGTGCTCGATCTCAATCTCGCCGGCCTCTATGATGCGGGCAAAAGAAAATCCTGACCTCTTTGCCTGAGCAGCCAGCATCTCGGGACGAGAAACATGCCGATTTTCGTTCGGGTACTCATGCCTGGCCAAAAACAGTGACGTATCGCTTTGAAGGTGAAAAAACCCGACGTTTTTCAGCCCTGCCCCATTGAGCAGGCCGAGCATTTCTTCCAGCCTGTAAACGCGGCCGTTATAGGTGTTTATAAGCATGTGGAGGTCATAGAGCGCTCCCTTTACCGGGTCGACATCGTGCAGATCGCTAAGGTAGTCATGCACAAGGATAGTCCCTCCGGGAGCCATACAGGCTGCAAAATTTTTGAGAATGTCTGCGGCCTCCAGAGGGCCATAGGCATGGATGATGTTGGAAAGCAGAATCAGATCGAAGTGTTTTCCCCCGATACATGGCGCCAGAACAGTGCCGGCAACGGTTTGAATCCCTTCCCATGCTTTGGGGTCCGGGTAGAGTTTACGCGCGGCCCAAATGGTATCGGGAAGCTCGAAGAGCACCGTGCGAAGGTCCGGCCATTGTCTTCGCAAAGCACGACACCATGCGCCGGCCCCGCCGCCCACATCGAGGAGTTGGCGCGGCGCCGGCCCAAACATGTCCTTGAGATATTCAAGGGACTCGGCAGACTTGAGCCGAGCCTGAAGGTCCAATGCTCTTACGTACGCCAGGGTCCGCTCGCTGTATTGCTCCGAAGATTCATCCACAGAGCGCACATTTGCGCGGACTCCGCCGCGTATTCTTGGTCCGAGCCTTTGCCAGTGAGAGCTAAGGTAACGCCGGTAGAGGAGGAAATCGCCCAAATAGGCGCTATTTGCAGGCGTCAGGCAGCGGGCAGCAAGAGGACCGTTGGAAAACACTTCTTCATACTCGACGATAAGGCCCAAAGCAACGAGGGAACGCAGAAACCGTGACAGCCCGCCGGCATCGTATCCGGTTTGCGCCGCAAGTTGATCGACCGTGGCGGGACAATCCGCCAGGAGTCCAAAAATGTTCAATTCCAAGGCCGTGAAAAGAACCTCGGAGTACCAGTATGCCGTTGCCAGATCTTCCAGCCGCTGGAAGCTTTCGGAAGCAACATCAGTGTTTTGGTGTGGCAGCTTCATATTCGGCGGTCTTTTAAAATCCAACAGGACCTATTGGACCCATATAAATGCTCCCTGCCCCCGTGTTTCAGACATGAGCACCTGCTACATTTTCTTTGTTCCCTTGAGGAGATGGCCGAAAAGGTCATAGGAGCCTTTGTTGGCGCAAAAATCCCCACACATGGTGCATACCTTCCGGTCATGGGGGGAACGACTATCGCGAATGGCTTTGGCCTTCTGGGGAAAAAAGCCGTGCGTGAACTGCCCGTCCCAATCGAGGTCTCTGCGCGCCTTGCTCATGGCCATGTCCCTCGCCCTCATCCGGTCGGGATACTTGGCGGTATCTCCGATATATGCCCCGAGGCGGGCCACCCGGACACCTTCTATGACATCTTCTTCATTTGGCAGGGCAAGGTGTTCCGCCGGGGTGATATAGCAGATCAGGTCCGCTCCATAGCGCGCGCTGTGCGCCGCTCCAATGGCCGCCGCCACATGGTCGTAGCCGGCCATCACGTCCGTTGGAATCGGCCCGAGCATATAGTAGGGGGCGTTGTTGCTCATCCTTTTCTGCAGAATGATATTTGCTTCGATTTCATCAATCGGTACGTGTCCCGGACCTTCCACCATCATTTGACAGCCCATCTTGCGACCGATCTCAGCCAGTTCGCAGTTGATGAGAAGCTCCTGGACCATGGCGCGGTCGAAAGAATCCCAAATCGCTCCCGATCTCAATCCGTTGCCAAGGGAGAGGACTACGTCATATTTTTTTAGAATCTCCACCACACGGTCGAACTTGGCGTAGAGAGGGTTTTCCCGTTTGTTCTTGCGCATCCAGGCTACCATGGAGGTGCCGCCTTTGCTCACCAGTCCTCCATAGCGGTATCCCTGCCGCTCGAGTCGTTCGATTGTGTAAAGATTGATCCCGCAGTGGATTGCCATAAAGGAGATCCCGTCTGCGCACTGTTTCTCGATGAGATCGAAAAGCAGTTCTTCATCGAGCTTGTTTGGGTCTCCGTAACGGCGCGTGGCCTCACAAAAGGCCTGGTAAAGGGGCACGTTTCCTACCGGAAGAGTAACGGCCGCCAGGACCTCCCGTCGAACCTTATCGAGGTCCCCACCAACGGAAAGCTCCATGAGTGTGTCGGCCCCGGCTGTCTCAGCAGCCTGGGCTTTCCGAACTTCGGCCTCGATATCCACGATGTCCGTGGATGTGCCAATGCTGGCATTGACTTTTGAGCGAAGTCCCATGCCGATGCCCACGATTCGGCCGGGCCGGTTGGTATTGAGCGGGACCACGATCTGGCCTTCGGCGATCCTCTGGAGAATTAATTCCGGCTCCAGTCCTTCCTGAGACGCGACCTCCCGCATAACTTCAGTAAGAAGTCCCTTTGTTGCCTGTTCGACTTGCGTAGCCATGGTTTGTCTCCCAGCTTTATCCCCGCATCTCTCGTCACGGATGCCAGGGAACGTTTTGTTTCGCGCAAGGGACAAAAAAAAATCCCCAAGCGCACAATATAACGCGCCGTGAGGATTTACCATCTCCCCAGGTGCACACCGAATGTTAGGTCTTCTGACTCTCGGATCGTCCTACACGCCGCGCCTTCCCGTCCAATTGGAAAAGGGCAGTGGCTTCGTGCGGCGTTCGTCCCCGATTACAGCGGCGGGTCCGTACCGGAATTTCACCGGGTTTCCCTTTTATGGCCCAGGGGGGCCAGCACTCGGATGCCAAACCTGCTTAGCGTGCCTTATAGAAGAATCTCCGTATCTTGTCAATTGTAAATTGGGAAGATGTAAATTGGAAAAACTTCGGGCCGGACAATTTTCGCCGCCTCAAGGAACGCTTCGGGGTCGGCCGGGTGATTCCGGAAAAGCCGGGGGCCGGCGGGCTTCCCTGCGTTTATGAGAACCATGCGGTAAAGGTTTGCCGGATAGAGTAAATCTCCATGATGCGGTCATATAGCGTACTACCTGATGTGCGGCATTCCCCACAGTATTGCGTAGTAAAGCAAAAATACGATGTATATTCGCCACTGGTCCCCGGTTATGGGAGAAATCCGCCTATACGCAACCAAACCGAAGTTGTTCAGCATAATAAGGAAAAGAAACGTTTGCACAGCAATCAGGTAGATCCACCTGCCCCAATCTTGAAAACAGAACAGAAAAAAAGGGATGAGCAGTGAGACGATTGTTGAGAAGAAAAGGAAAGGCTCGTTTTTTCGCAGGGTCCTGAAAAACTCCACATGGGTGGTGTGCAGCAGCAACAGAATTATGGGCAAAACTGCCAAGCAGAAATCTATCAAAAAAGGACCAGTGAAAGTATTGAAGTTGATTGCATTTTGCTTGGTTTCAGCCAGGACATCTTCAAGACCTTTGTTGAGATACATCATATAGGCATTAGGATGAATATTAGGGAAATAGGGGCTCCATGATAGTGCAATGCGTGATTGATCAAAATTATGATTTATGGTAAGTATAAGTAAGCAGCTTAATAAAATAAAATAGACATACAGTACACATAAAAGATATGTGCGGAAACGTTTATTATGTGTATCCGTAGAGTATATAAGGAGACATGCCGCGAGTGGTGCAAAAAATAAAGCGCATTCATGAATAAGCGTTGCTATTGTGTATAGTACTAAGAATATGCACACTTTCCATTTACAGGCTAATACTTTTGTATATGTTAATAGTGCTAACGCAAATGCGCATAATGCGAAAATCTCCTTTCTCCCGAATGCCGAATCTGCACATATTGGGAATAACAAACTACCAGGAGAAAATATGAAAAATAGAAAAACTAATAGTGGTGTGTATTTTACAAATTTAATAACCAAATGAGTAAATAAGAGGTAGGCACAAAATATAAAAACGGCGGCTACAACGAAGCTGGGAATAATTGGCTGCAGTTGAAAGAGGATCTCACCCAGAAGGCCTCGCCTGACAAACCCTGCCTGATAATTTATGCAAAGATCCAACCACGTCCATGTGAGATGATCTCTAAGGACGGGGATTATAATCATCTTGATTGTCTCTACGGTATATAGAGAGGTGAAAAAAACGAGGCATATTCGTCCGAGGGATTCGCGAAAGCTCAAGTACTCGCGGTCCTCAATCGGCAAGCCTTTCAGTAACGCTGCCGCGTTTCCTATCACGCATTTTAATGTGCCGCCAAAAACTGCCATATCCCCTCGTAAGTGGGCCGATTATTCTAAGCCTCAATAATGCGCCAACTTGACTCCCAACTGGAGCCGAACCGCATTTCCGGGCCGGATTCCATCCGAAAAAGCTCTTGGAATGCCGAATATTTGTAAATCATACGATATTCCAATCAAAACCCGCAAGAAAAATGCCGATCAGACCGATTTGGGCAATTTGAGGACATACGACAATCCCCGCAGTTAATAGCTCGCCTCCCACGCATCGTGGTATTGGGGAGGCTCAGGCGAAAACTCCACACCTCACTGAGCGTTGAGATTGGAAAAAGCCGACGCGAGATGGAAGTACCCCACGCTCAGCGAGGCATGGCAGACCACCCTGGCCCCAACCTTGACAAGCCGCCTGATGACCGAGTCTATGGACGGCTTGACGCTCTCGCCCCAGAATGCCGCATCCCGAATCATGTGGAGCAGATTGCAGGCAAGACATCCGGCGGAAAGCCTTGCTTGATTGGCTGCTAACTCTTGGTGTCCTGAGTCATTAATTAGTTCCCGAATTAAGGGTAGGGTGGGCAAAAGCAGAGCGTTGCCCACCACTGATTGGTGGGCACATAAAACGTGCCCACCCTACGAAGTTTATGAAATGAACTTGTGACTCAGGACACTAGTACGTTGTCAACAAAGTTATTACATGTTGCAAGGAATCGTCACCCCGGCGAAGACCGGGGTCCAGTGCTGTTAACCAACTGAAAAGACGCTGGATTCCGGCCTTCGCCGGAATGACGGGCTGACGGTCATTACCTATAGGAACTTAGTTGACGCTGCACTAGCGCCGCGAGGTTCTTCTTGTCCCATCTCAGGGTATTCTTTCCTCTTTTACCCGGTTTTCAATCTCAGCCCGACCATTGTAGATCGGGACTACTTGTTCTGCTTCAAGATTCGAAATGACAGATAGTTGTGACAAATACATTATAATTGTCAGGCATGTTCTGGCATAATCCAGGGTAAAACAGACAGGACTCCCCCGATGGGCGGCACACTAAAAATCCCGGAGAGAAACCTCTTTTAATTAATTTACTCCGCAACTAAATTGCTTTTTGCAGTAAAGAACGCTTCTTTTGAGCCTTTCAATCTTGCACTCACAATATCACCTCTGACACGTGCATTTATGAAAATGTCTGTGCCAGTCGGGATGACGAAACATCGTTTTTCTCTTATTAAATGGTCTATTGTGTCGAAGTCACTCCGGCTATTAGCCAACATTGCAGTCTCTGCATCACTAGATTCCAGGCATCCGATAGAGTTAAGTTTTGCATAATGTTTACCTTTGAGTTCGATTACGTTTTGTTGTGTGTTCTCATCTAGTTTTCCCGAGTCTGGAAAATAATCACTAAGTGCAGCACAGCCTGATATAACACAAATTGCTACAGTGAAAAGTATGCATAGACGCTTTTTCATTTTAACCCCTCTTTAAGAGTTTAATTATTCATTATTTTGAATTTCCGCCAACAGGTCCCATAAGTTACGAATTTCAAACCCCTGTATGTACAAGCAGGATGGACAGGTAATCCGCCTCCTGTTTTTGCCGGCGCAGTTTGCGAAGGTCGGCCTCGACCTGCTGGCCCTCGAGCCCGGCTCGCGCCACATATACTGCATGGTCCAGAAGACCGGCCTGTTCAATGAAATCAACGACCTTGCCGAGTCGCCTGCCGAGCTTCATCAGGATTACTGTCCCTGTCCCGGTAAGCGCCTCTCGTATTACATCGAGGTCATCGGAAGCAGGGATAATGACCACCCGTTCCTTGCCTTCACCTATTGGAAATTCAGCCAAAGCGGCAGCGGCGCTAAAAGCCGTGATTCCTGGAACGGTGACCACATCGAGTCCGGGAAGTTGTTCGCGCAAAGATCTGACGAGATATATGTAGGTGGAATAAAGGAGAGGATCACCGAGAGTCAAGAAGCAGGCATCCTCGCCCATGCCGACCACATCCGAAACACTCCGAGCTGCTTGCGCCCAGTGCCGCGACAGTTCCCCGCTGTCGGCGCTCATAGGGAAGACGAGTTCGTGAATCCGAGAATCGGCTCTCAGGTACCGGCCGGCAATGGCAAGAGCGATGCTCCCGTTCTCGCTCCGTGCCTTTGGAGCGAAAACATGCCGACACCCTTGAAGGACTCTGGCCCCTTTCAAGGTCATCAAGTCGGGATCGCCGGGCCCAACTCCTATTCCATAAAGGACTCCGAATTTCATGACGATTTTTTCCCGCCCGGGAACAAAAGCTTCTCCTATATTCGCTCGATACGCTTGACGATAAGCTCTTCGGGTATCAGTTCCATGAGGCGCTTACGCGCCTCGCCGACCGTCAGCGGCAGACCATTAATCGGCACTCCGTCATAGCGTTTCATTTCGTGCAGCAGGGTGGAGACATAGGGCAAACGCAGTCCAGCTTTATCAAGCATATCATAATCGCCAAACACCTCTTCCGCCGGTCCATGGCTTAGGACCCGTCCCCTGTTCAGCACATAGATCCGATCTGCAAAAAGAGGCAGCATGTCTACAAGGTGGGTTGCCAGAATTACCGTAATCCCCTGCTGTCGATTGAGCCAGTTCAGGAGCCGCATCATGGTTTGTTCCCCGGCAGGGTCCAACCCGGAGGTGGGTTCATCAAGGATCAAGATCGCGGGCTTCATGGCAAGCACGCCGGCCATGGCGACCCGCTTTTGCTCTCCAAAGCTCAAATGATGGATGGCTCTATGCCGCAAATCAGTGGCCACGACTGATTCAAGCGCCTCAGAAACCCGCCGTTCGACCTCCGGCTCGGGCAGGTCCAGATTCCTGGGGCCGAAGGCCACATCTTCCTCAACCGTGGCTGCGAAAAGCTGATCGTTCGGATTCTGAAAAACCAGCCCAATGCGCTGATAGAGCTCTCTGGGCGGAGTGCCGCACAGCTCGTGTCCGGCAATGAGAACCTGTCCTTTCTGTGGCTTTAAAAGGCCGACAAGCACCTTTATAAGAGTAGTCTTTCCCGAGCCGTTCGAGGCAAGCATTGCCACAAACTCGCCCTGTCTGACCTGAAAGTCCACTTCCGTAAGCGCCTGGGTCCCTTCCTGATAGGTGAAGCATACACCTGAAGCCTCAACGGCCATAGGAACTTCTTTCATAAAGCCCCCCACTCCAGCCGGATGTATGCAATCACTATAGCTCCCGAGGTCAGGCACAAAATCCAGATATCTTTCGAGGAAATGCGCGGCAGAGCGCCAAAAGGTATGTAGCCCTTGTACCCTCGCAGTTCCATGGCCTCATAGGTGCGGATCCCCTGGTCCATTGCAACTTTCATCACTGTTCCCGCCAATACGCCTGTAGAGGATAAAGAACGCCTGAGGCTGGAATACCCGAGCCGCACCCTTTGGGCGTCCATGACGTCGGCAGCCTGCTCCAGGAGCATAAAAATATAGCGGTACATGAGCATGCCCACCTCCACCCAGCACTTTGGGACACCGAACCAGCGCAGGGCATGAAATATCTGATGCGCCCTGGCGGCAGAGCTCAAAAGCAGCAGTACGCTGACTGCTCCAAGAACGCGTGTCCCAAGCAAAACGCCGTGCAGGGCTCCCTCCCGCATCACTGCTATCTTCCACCCAAACACCGAGATGCTCAAAAGCAGGGTGGAACCAACCAGAAGCGACTGCAGCAGGATTACAACCAGAACAATTCCCAAAGGGGCCGCAAGCCTGACCAAAATGAGCCTGGCGGGCAGCCGGATCGCCAGCATTGCGGCCAGGCCGGCTGCAAAGATTGCGAGCGGAAACGCAGGGCCGGTAGATACTATGACACAGATGATCGCCAGAATGGCCAGCACGAGCTTTACGCGAGGATCAACACGGGTCAGAATGTTGTCCCGATATGCAAATATGTCCGAGAAAAGCTCAAATACCGGCTGCAAGGCGTTAGCCTTTATCCTTTGGGGGAAATAAACCTCGAAAATAATAACCGGCGGTAAAACCGCCCGATGCTCCAGCTAATAGAAACAGCAAGAGGGGCAAGTCCCCACGTTCGATATTGATTAGAGGCTCCTGCGGAGGGCGGTTTGCCTCTATCGCGAACTTGCCTACTACCGACTCATCGACCCCGGCCCATTTGCAGTCAGAGATCCGCAGGCCGAAATACAAGCCTAGAGCCAGGAAAAGGATAAGGCCGCCTGCAAGCGTTATTTTCATAAGAAACACCTAAACCGCAAAGATTTTAAGCAATTCGGGCCTGCGTGTCAGTATGAACCTGTAAGCTCCCACACACAGGAATCCCTCAACAATTCCCAGCGGAACCTGAGTAGGCACAAACGCAAGAAGCACGGTCAGGAAAAATTTACCAAATGGAGCATTACCGTGGAGAGCGGCGGCGAGTTGAAGAGAAGTGACGCTATATGTGGCCCAATCCGATAGAAGGCCTGCAAGGAAAGCGGCAATCCACCAACTGCCGGACAGCCGCCTTACCAGAATAAATGAGACATACCCTGTGAAGGCGCCGGCGACCCCCATAGAGGCAATATTCGCCCCGAGGGTGGTAAGCCCGCCATGCGCGAGGAACAGGGCCTGCAGCACGAGCGCGACGCTGGTCACGACAACCGTGAGCAGAGGGCCGATAAAAATGGCGGCAATACCCGTCCCGCAGGGATGCGAACAGGAACCCGCCGTAGGGACAGGAATAGGCATACAGGATATTATGAACACAGCCGCCCCTACCAATCCAACCATAGGCTTGAGGTGCAAATTACGCAGACCGCGCAAGTGCAATTCACGCAGTCCCAGAAAGAGGAACGGCGCAGACACCGCAAACCACAGTATTGCCCACCGCGCCGGCAGAATTCCCTCGGAGATGTGCATCGCGAACGCTGGAACGTCCGGGAGCACGAGCAATGACATGAATACAATAATTACCGTGATGGAGCGGCGGCTGTTTGCCATACCTGCCTGCACTGTCCCGTAAATTCAGCGGTGTTCAATACACACTCGATCCGGATGGAATGCAGCTCGACCGGTCTTGAATCGAAGGCCGATAAATCCGGTTTGCCTATGTGCGATATTTTGCAGCCTCATCGGGAGGCATGGGAACGAACTCGCACTGCCCTGACGGTACAGGGTACATTTCCTTTGGGGGCAGCACCATTTGCCTTACGTCACTGAAACTCCTGGTCTCCCGGATCCTTGTTTGCACCAGGTCAACCAGCAGTTCATCGAATCCGAACCCGCGTCCCATTCGAAGACTAACAGCGGGAAACCTTTGCGCCTGCCTTTGAAGCATTTCAGGAAGGTCGAGAACCAGATGGAGCCCTGAGTGCAAAAAATAGGGAATCACCAGCACTTTTGAGGCTCCAAGGTTGACGCATTTTTCAAAGACCTCCGGAAAGTGGGGTCCGAGCCTTGACATGAAACACACTTCGACGAGCGGATAACCATATTTCAGTCGAAGACGAGCAGCGACCCTCTCCATATCCTTCCCTGCTTCCGGCACCCGGCTTCCATGACCCAGAAGTATTATAGCCTCGTCAGGCGCGGCTGCTTTTTTTCCCGCTTTAAAAGTCTCACCATTGGCCATGCCACTCTCCCAATCTCCATCTGCATTCAAGAAGAACCCGGTTCGGCCAAAAAAAACCGGACCATAATCTTCAGGTCCGGGAAACCGTTTTCATCCTCGGCTTATCCAACTCGGGCTCCAATCCACGGGAGCACGTGCAGCTATGAAGCTATGGGCTGGTCTTCTGGCTCTCGGATCACCCTACTCGCCGAGCCTTCCCACCCAATCGGACAGTGGCATGCCGGCGGCTTTCGTCCCCGATCACAGCGGCGGGTCCGCAACGGTTTTGCACCGTTTTCCCCATGTCCCTTTTTGGGACACCCACAGCTTATCGCAGTCGATTTTGACCCAGTGCAGCCGGGGATGTCAAGGAAATAATGCGCGCGTAATCATCGCCCCACGCATGATAGAAATCATCTGCTACTTTCTCAAAAGCGGAAGATCAGATATGTTTCCTTTTGAGTTCAACAAAGAACCGAAGGTATGCGAGGCAGGAGGAGTCAAATTCGGGGGACAGCCAATAATAACCGAGAGCAGTGCTGCCGGTTTTTGCGAAAATGCCGGATGGCTGCGGTTGGGCATGGAGGCAAAGGTTAGAGGAGATTCCCATGACAGATGACAAAGTGATGGTAAATTTTCAACCTTCCGGAAGAAGAGGTTCCGTTCCGAAGGGCATTAACCTGATAGAGGCATCCCGGTTGCTTGGTGTAGATATAGAAGCGTTGTGCGGGGAGAAGAAGGTTTGCGGCAAATGCGCCGTCCGCATTGAGGAAGGGCATTTTGAAAAGTACAACATTACATCCGGCATGTCCCATGTGAGCAAATGGCAGCAGGATGAAGAGAGCAAGTTCATCAATGACAAACTCAAGGCCCAGGGATATCGCCTGGCCTGTGTAACTAAACTCCAGGGAGATGTACTGGTGTTCGTACCGGAAGAATCCAGGGCGGGAAAGCAGGTCGTAAGCAAGGCTGCCAGGGACATCCATATCGAACACGATCCGGCTGTGAATATATACTATGTAGAGGTGGATAAGCCGAATTTTCAGGACCCCACGGCCGACTTTGAACGGGTTTGTAAGGCACTGGAGAGAGAGTACGGGATCACGGGGTTGAGCGCCGATATATTTGCGCTGCGCACCCTTCCCGGCGTTTTGCGCGAAGGCGATTGGTCTGTAACTGTAAGTGTTTGGAATGACAAGGAGATCATTCGGTTCAGGCCGGGAAGGAAGGACAATTCCTACGGATTGGCCATAGATGTCGGCACTACTACGGTGGCCGGCTACTTGTGCAATCTTCGGACGATGGAGGTCGTCGATACCATTTCCCTTATGAACCCTCAGTGCAAATACGGCGAAGACGTCATGACCCGCATCACCTTTCACATGACCACCGAAAACGGTCTCAAGCGGATGAGCGACAACATCATAGAGGGGCTCAACCGGATAATCGATCAAGCCGTGCAAAACACCCATCCGCCCAAGAAAAAAGTCAAGAAGCCGAAGGGCTGCGAGGGACCCGAGGAGTTTGTAGAGGCGCCCGCAAAGGGTAAGATCTACCTTCGGCTCAGCAGGGATGATATCGAGGACGTTACGATTGTCGGCAACACCGCAATGCATCACATTCTTCTTCAGCTCAATCCCGAGTATGTCGGTCTTGCCCCATTTCCCCCGGTAATACACCACAGCCTCGATATCAAGGCCCGAGACCTGGGGATTCATATCAATCCTTCAGCCTACGTCTTTGTACTTCCCAATGAAGCGGGGTTCGTAGGTGCGGATAACGTAGGCGTGCTCATTGCCGAGGAGCCTTACAAGTCTTTTGAAAACCAACTCATCATAGATATCGGAACGAACGGAGAACTGGTATTGGGCAATAAGTTCAAGTTGATTTCCTGCTCTTGCGCCACCGGCCCGGCGTTGGAGGGAGCACAGATCGCATTCGGCATGCGAGCGGCCCCGGGCGCAATCGAGCGCATCAAGATCGACCCCGATACCCATGAAGTGGACTACAAGGTCATAGGCCGTGACGCATGGCGGAGCTTCTCCGAACCCAAGGACATGAAGGCCAAAGGGATTTGCGGATCAGGAATTCTAGATGTGCTGGCGGAAGTTTATGCCGCCGGTGTTATCTCCAAGAGCGGGGTTTTCGCCAAAATGCAGAAGTCCAACAGGTTCCGCAGGAACCCGGACACCAATCAGCCGGAATTCGTTCTTGCGTGGGCTGAAGAGACAAGTATCGGCAAGGATATCGTAATCACGCAAAAAGATATCCGGCAGATTCAGCTCGCAAAGGGCGCTCTTTATGCCGGCTGTAAGCTGATGATGCTCAGAATGGGTCTGGATAAGGTCGACAAGGTGAAGATCGCCGGAGCGTTCGGCACCCACGTCGACCGCACGAAAGCCCTGATCATGGGCCTGTTTCCCGATTGTGAGATCGATAAGGTCCAATGCATCGGCAACGCAGCGGGCGATGGCTGCCGCGCAGCCCTTCTGAACCGTAAGAAAAGGGTTGAAGCAAACTGGTGTTCCAGGAATGTCGAGTATATTGAACTTACTGTAGAGAAGGATTTTCAACAGCAGTTCATGGAAGCCATGCAGTTGCCGCACATGACTGATGAGTTCCCGCACCTTAAAGGAATTGTTCGAGATGAGATACTTCAACAGGGTAAGGGCGCAAAGACCGGCAGTGCGGAAGGTATCAGCGATTAATCCAAATTAAGGTTGGCAGACACTATTTTGATAAAAGCAAATGGTGGAGTTCCAACCCGCCGACATTGTTTCCCAGGTATGCACGTGCTGATCCGGGGTTCGCATGGCCCCGGCTGATTCAAGTGGGGAGAGTTGAAGTAAATGTTATGCGATGATCCTGGTGACATGAAACCAGATTCAACTCCCACCAGGGTGTGGCCGGCATAAATTACAAATTGGCCAGTTGCTCGGTCAGGTAACTTTGCATCTCGTCCATCTGCGCTACAGCGACATCCATGTTCTCAAATTCCGTTTGGAGAGTCGTCATCTGCTGGTTGATATTTGCCTGTATGGTGCTCACTTGCTGATTTAGCCCGGTGATGGTGTTCTGCAGTCCGGTTTCCTGGGCGGCAACCGTCCCGTTGGTGGAATTGGTGAACCCACTCACGAGGTTATTCATAATACTCGCGATTCCATTGTTTACCGTAATAGTCGCGCTTGCCGGCGCCGTGGTGCCTGTATAGCTGACTGCAAGGCCGTCGGCGCCGCTGGCTGTGTTATTAAGGGTTAATACATTGCCCGAGCCGGTGGCGGTAAGACCGTCAATTGTGCCTGCGATGTTTTGATCTGTTCCAGGAAGCTGGCTGATATCGATGTTATATGTGCCGGATTGAGTATTACTGTTACTGTAGACATATTGAAACTGGCTGCTGCTGCAAACGCCGGAGCCCGAAAGAAGATTAACCACGCCGGAGAAGTTGCTTGAGAGCGCCTGCTCGAACGTGGTCGTATTCAGACTGAGCTGACCGTCACTGCCTGCCGTTATTCCGGCATCGGCGAGATAGTCCATACTCCCGGTACCGACCTGGTTCATTATAGTGGATTGAAGTTCTGATTTTATCGTTTCCAGGGTGTTATCGCCGAAAAGCGGTCCGCCTGTTGTATTTGAAGAGGCAGTGTAGGTATTCTGGGTATTGATGTATGAGATGGCGGTGTTATAGGCGTTAATCCAGGTGTTGATGTTGGTTTCGATTCCCTGCGCATCGGGGCTGACATTGACCGTCAGGGTCGTATTCGGGTCCGCTCCGAGCAGGTTGAGAGTAACCCCCGCGATTGCGTTTGTAACAGTATTGGTCGAGCTTGTCATACTCATGCCGTCTACCGTAAAAGCGGCGTTTGCACCCTGCTGGAGTACATACTGGTTGATCGAACCGGCTTGTCCAAAAGACCCAAAATTCAGTTCCCCGGCGTCAGAAGCTTTAAGGGAAGCCTGGAGATTAACCGAGAGATCGCTCGTCCCGGCAGCATTGTCGATTACCTGAATTTGCCCGTTTGAAGTAACTGTCGCGGTGACGTTGCCAAAGACGCTCTGAATCTCATTAAGAAGATCCCCGACCGTCGTGCTTTTGGTTATAGCTAAGTTGGTCGCCGCCACTTTATTCCCGTCGTGATCCGTTCCGGAAATGGTGATCTCGTCTCCCGATGTATAGTTGTTGTATCCATAAATGCTCGTGATGGGCGTAGCAGCAGTGATGGGAGTCGAACCATCCGATGTGTTCGCGACGCTCCCGGTAACCCCGACCGTATTCGCCCGGTTTCCCTGGATCAGGCCAAGAGTTTGCAGCACGTTGTTATCGTCCGTCCAACTGGTCATTCCCGCAATATTGAGGCTGTAGGTTGTCTGAGAACCATTGGTTGTCGGGACAATAGAAGCAGCAATACCTGCTCCAGCCAGCGTCTGTTGTATTTGCTTCAGGGTGTCGCTCAAGTCAATAGTGGCGGATTTTCCGTTTATGGTCACAGTTCCCGACGTACTTGCTATTCCCAGCAGGGCCGCAACCCCGGTGGAAGAATTCGCAAAGCTGTCGCTTTGGGCTCCTCCGGCTACCTGGTTTTGAATAACTGTCGGCCCAGCTCCGTTGAATCCAAGGCTTTCGAGCGTATTGGAAGCCGAACCATTGTCAAGGCTGATTCCGGTGGCCCCTGTCTGTCCGCTGGTGAGCACCAGCCGGTAGGTGTTCGGCGAGTCCTGAATGATTGCAGCCGTTACGCCGGCATTTGCACTGTTGATGTTAGACTCTAAACCCTCAAGCGTGTCGCTTGCAGCGACCTGAACCGCCTGACCGTTTACCAGGATGGTCCCTGAGATATTGAGCGCAGAAGTCTCTGACGAAAAATTTTTCGAGGCGAGTTGTTCCGCTTGGGCCGTGTTGTTGATAACTACCTGATAGCTGCCGCTGCTGGCCGAAGAAGAGGCTGAGGCTGTCAGCAGCGATGAGGGGCTCACGCTTGAAGAGGATCCCACGGTGGCGCTGTAGAGGTTCAGGCCTGTACCGCTTGTCGTCAAGGTCTTTGAGGCAGTCTGGAGTGCGCTCAGGTCCCCGTCGAAGGTTTGCCAGGCGGAGACCTGGTCATTGAGGGTTGTTATTTGATTATTGTAGGGTGTCAGACTCTGTTCTGAAACCTCTTGCAACTGGGTCAGCATGCTCTGCCAGTCGATGTTGGTTCCCATACCGGTGAGGCCCAATTGACTCAATGTGGACGAGTTAGACACTGTAGACATTGTCTTCTCCTCGACAGTTGCAGTTACTTCTGCCGTCTTGTTTATTTTTAGGTTTTTTCAGGTTTTCCGCCCCCGGATCAGGGCCTGCCCAGGTGAGCCCCCACGCGACCCCTCGATTTCCTTGCCAAGGTGAAAAATACCTCTCTTACGTCAAAAATCCGAATCGAAAGCCTCGTGGCGTCGAATTCTCCTCCGGTGTTTCCGGATGCACACAAGTTGACGGCCTCGATCCGCAACTGTTACTAAAATGAGTCCATACTGGACTAAAATCGGCAAGATTGAGGCTAAACTTAAGAAAAAAATAGTCTGCTTTTTCCAAGATCCTGGAGTGCGGATAATTTGCGGCAACGAAGGGCTTATCGCACAGGGTCGTACAGGCGTTGTGCGCCTGTCAATTTCTTATAGGCGAGGTTAATCTGCTTACTCTTTTCTTCCGCGAGTTGTCGAAATTCCGGGGAAAAGCCGGCAAAGTTATCGGGGTGATACTGCTTTATGGCGGAGAGGTAGGCTTTGCGGATCTGGTCCATTGTCGCGTTTGGGGACAGTTGAAGGACTTCGATGCCATTTTCCGCTTGAGTTTTCGGGGAAGGTTTTTCTGAAGAAGATTGCTCCTTGATCTTCAACCAAAGTTCTTTCGATTTTTCCTGTGCCTCCGTGGAGATTTGCACCGAATCCCTGAACGGATTATCTGGCAGGCTTTGCGGTCTTAAACACGTGTTTGCGCCGGTTGAATAAGCCTCAGTAATTTTAGCGAACCGAACTGATTCCGGCATCTTGCATCCTGATCCAACAGGTCGTTCGATAAAAACCCAAAGGCCCTATTACCAACTTCCAGGCAACCCGGCCGTCTCTTGAGAGACCCGTTGGCTTTCCGCCCTCGGCTCACGCCGAGTTTGGCTTTTTCAGGAGTTGGTAACAAATTAAATGAGCTGAGTTACTTTGTCAACAACATAATGCAAGCTCTTTTTATCTGCCCCGCAAAGGATAAAGACCTTCCTTCCGCAGCATCCTATAAACAAACAAAGTGCCGCCGATAAGGGGAAAATGTGCTTTCAGGTGCGCCAGGATATTCCTTTACAAAACTTTACCTGTATTAACTAATATTAACTAGACCTTGATGCTGACTTTTTGTATCTATTCATCATCGATTATCATCAAATCATGAGGAGAGATAATATGAAAAGAGTATTGACAGGATTTGCCGTAATTTTGGTGGCGGTAGTATGGATGGCTGGGTCATGGTTCTTCTTCAACTCTATCGCTATCGGGGCCCCCGGGTCGACCACTCCTGCCGTTGCGGACACCGGCAAGACGGGTCCACAAGAGGAAGCAGCGGCTGAAGGGCCTTGCGGGAAGCATTGGAAGCATCATGGGCATCGTCACGGGCATCACCATCTATGGAAAAGGCTACATTTGACTGATGCGCAAAAAACCCAAATCCATACCATCATTTCCGAAGAGCGGGCAAAAATGAAACCACTGTTCCAACAACTCAAAGCTGGGCGCGATGAGCTCAAAGCTCTGCGGAAGAGTGGGACATTTGATGAGGCGAAAGTTCGGTCCATCGCCAAGGGACAGGCAGATACGATAATTGAGCTGATTGTGACGAAAGAACGCATAAAATCCAAAGTATATGCGGTCCTGACTCCTGAGCAGCGCACCAAAGCTCAAGAGTTGCGTGAGTCATGTAAAGCTCGGCACGGGAAAAACACATGCAAGAGATGAAAGAGAAATAACCCGAATTCATGCGGAAACACCGGATGAGAGACCGGCAGGTTCCGAGCCAGATTTTTTGACCTGACTGTTTCCGGTGAGAGCGTTGCGAAAAACTTTTTTTGCCCAAGTAGCCCCGCACGCTCTCACTTCAGCGCAAATCCGGTATTTGCGCATTCTGATTGAGATCTTCGGGTGAATCGTCACCGAAGCTCCAAACATACCTTCCAGATCTCCTCAATCAGGGCCGACCCAGGCGGTCTCTATGGGCGGCCCTCTTCCCACCAGCCTGAAACTCTACGCAGAATAACGCCATAAACAATCGTCACTTTCCGAAGCGATCCCCGGAGATCACATTGTTACCTCGGAAGATAGACTCCACAGGCTGGAGATTGTGCGGCAATCACGCTGCCCTTCTTGCCGGAAGATCGATCGTAACGCTGAGCCCTCCACCGGGGGCGTTTGCTGCCCGCACGTGACCGCCATGCAGTCTGGCTGCACGCTCTGTGATAGCCAGCCCCAGACCTGTTCCCCCCTGCTTTCTGTCGCGAGCATCCCCCACCCGGTAAAAGGGGCAAAAAAGATCTGCCAGCGACTCTTCGGGGACCCCAGGCCCCTTATCGCGCACTTCGATCACCGCGCGCAAAGAGTTGCCCTCCATTCTGCAGCTCAGTGTGACCATTACTTCGGTGTTTTCCGCCGTGTGGCGGACTGCATTGCGCAAGACGTTTTCGACAGCGCTGCGCAGCAATTCCCTGGTTCCCGGTACGAAACAATTCTCAGTCAAGACAACTCGAACGTTGCAATTACGTCCTCGAGCTTCGAAGTCGGCGTCGGTCACCAATTCCTCTATTAGCTCATGCATATTGACAGGCGCACTATCCACTTCCTCTGCACCGCTCTCGAGACGGGCCAGCATGAGCAATTTACCTATAAGTGCATTAAGCCTCTGGGCTTCCAGTTCGATTCGTTCCAGCGCATTGATTGCATCCTGACCTTCGCGCCGGCGCGCAATTTCCAAAGCAAGGGTCAACCGTGTAAGCGGCGAACGGAACTCGTGCGAGATATCTCGCAGGAGACGTTTCTGCGAGCCAATCAAAGATTCGATCCGCTCGGCCATCAGGTCGAAATCTCTCCCAAGCTCGGTAATTTCATCACGCCGCCTGCCCAAAACGGAGCCGACACGAACTTTGAGGTCTCCGTCGGCAAGACGCCTTGCCGCCGCCCCAAGTTTGCTGATAGGCATGCAAATATAGCGTGCAAGCCAGTAACATACCCCTCCGGCAGTAATAAGGATGATGATCAGGTTCATTGCCAAAAAGCTGTAATCACGCGTGAGAAAATGTCGGGCGGGGAGTCCGGCAATCAGTGTGTATTGCTTGCCGCCCGGACCAATGAGTTGTTGAGCCGTAAAAATCGACTCACCTGATCGCTCGTAATCCAAACCGTCGCGCCGGTGACGCAAAGATAATTCCCCGACCTCTTCGGGAATCGGCCACCGGGTTAGCTGCTCGTTCTGCTCGTCGAACAGAAAAAAACGGATGCGAACTGCTCTTTCCAGTTCATTGAAGTAATCTAAAAGGGCCGTTTTCCCATCACGTTCGTATATCTCAACTGCTGTCTGGCCTGCGAGTCTGAGGGAATTTCCCACAACACTGATCCAGTGACCCGTAAACGAGCCCGATTGCATCTTCAGATGCCCTTCGATGTGCGGGCGTATAAGAAGTCTCAGCCAGGGCATGTCGAAAAATGGATGTGACTCCGTTGCCACAGCCGACAAAAAAGAGGCAAAGCTAATCAGCGCCATTGCCACCCAAAACCAAAGGAAGATTTTTACAAAAAGGCTTCGCATTGAAATTTCCCCGCGACATCGACCGGATCACGGCTGCAAAATCGTGTTCTGGTCCGGCTGAGCCGGGTTCACATAAATATATCCCGCGCCTCGCACTGTTTTGATCCGTTCAATTTCGCCTAATTTATGTCCGAGTTTCTTCCGAAGGCTGCTTAAATGTACATCCACACTGCGGTCGTAAGGGGTGAGAGGGCGGCCGAGGACGCTCTCGGTCAGTTGTTCGCGCGTTACCACGTGGCCGGCTGCCCTGAGCAGCATCTCCAGAAGACCGAACTCAACTGAGGTCAACTCGATCCGCTCGCCGCTGCGGTTTACAACACGGGTCCCGGTATCCAGTTCGATATCGCCCACAGAAATTTTTTCGGGGCTGGAAAGGGTGGAGTTTTTGTCGTGCCGATCTTTGGTCCGACGGAGAATGGCTCGGGCGCGCGCAATAAGCTCGCGGGGATTGAATGGCTTGGGCAGGTAGTCGTCCGCACCCATTTCAAGCCCCATGATGCGAAGGACTTCTTCATCACGAGCCGTCAACATAAGGACCGGCGTATCGGATTGAGAACGCAGATGCTGCAGGACCTCAAAACCACTCATACCGGGAAGCATTACATCGAGTACGATAAGGTCGTATTTGCCCGCCTCGGAGATGGCCAGCCGCAATCCCTGCTCGCCGTCGTAAACCGAGGTGACCTCGAATCCTTCAGGTTTGAGATAGTCGCCCAGCAATTCACATAACTCGATATCGTCATCTATCACTAAAATGTGGCTCATTGTACATCCCCTGTTAATCTCACTTGTCCTCGTAGGATAGACTTATAGAATACCAGTAACGAAAAAAAAATAACGCCTGGCATGATAAGAGCGGCGACCGTGCGCGCAGCCATACAGAACGCACAGACATTAAACGTGGTGCGTTTGAAGGCAAGCCAAATATCAAACGCATCATAAAGTGAAGTACAAATGGTGTCAATATCTCGCTTTGCGTGGCTTCGTCCTACTTCATTTTGTGAAGTAGGCTCGCCCGGCCTCCCTTAGCGAAGTGTGAGCGCGTAGCGCGGAGGCCGACCGCGGGATAGGTCTATCACACGCTTCGGGCGGGAGCGGGAGGCCTTGCTCAAACCACTTCATTTTAGCAGAAATTACGGTGAGCATGGATAAATCCTTTTACAAAGAAATGTTAAGCCGGTGAAGCCGGGCTTAACGATATTTTATATACTTATAACTCTTGGTTCCGTAATTTTCGCGAGCAGCCGTTCAATTCTGCAGTCGAGGCGGCATGAGCATCCGCGCCTGACAACCGGTCATTATCAGTTCGTGGAATAAACTGGGAGCCGTAAGGCATGGGCATGTCAGATCGGCGTTCATACTACACACTCGCATTCACGTGCGAAATAAGTATAATATAGATTAAGTTCAAACTGTCGGTCTGTTTAGTGACAATGCTGCTGCGAGCGATGGGAGTCTGAAACGATGCGAGCTGTTGTGGGATGAGGGTTCGAATAGTCTTGGAGCCGAGTGAAGAGGGCGGCTACACTGCGGTAGTCCCCAGTCTCCCCGGCTGTATCAGTGAAGGCGAAACAAGAGATGAGGCTCTGGCGAACATTAAAGAAGCCATCGAGCTTTACCTCGAACCGGTTGAAGACGACCTCTCTTCGATACCAGGGGCCGAAGTCATTGAAATAGCAATATGACAAGGCTTCCGAGCTTGGGCTGCGAAAAGGTTACCAAAGCACTGCAGCGTGATGGTTGGGTAGGGTCATGGGCGTTCGGGTCCCGTCGGAGTTTTCACGCAAAAGAGCGATGTGGTTAGGTCTGCGGACAAGATGGAACCCCAACAGTTAGAAGGCCCAGCGCGCCATCTCGCGGACGGTTTTTCCGGAAATCCGGGAAGCCTTCTTCCGATTCCGGCAAACCGGCGACTGGAGCCTGATCGAGGCGGCCCGAGAATCCGGGCGGCGGAATATGTACCGGCACGCGACCGCCCTGACACGACTCCACAGGGAAGCGCAGGCCTCAGGGACCGACAGGGCGGGGGTTCGTATCATATCGGAAATCCTCGTGCCCCTGGGCATCGCCCGAGGCGGCGCCGAGTAAGACCGACTTGGAAATTTGTCTCTGATCCGTAATTAAATGATTGCTGTGTCTTGCCGGAAACATAATCTGTCTCAAGGGCCGATTTGTGTTCGGAAATGAAAAGCATACTTATCCCTGAATCCGTGAGCTTATAAATATCGATTGTCTAGTCTTTTTCTATTTAAGTATTTGTAATAGTTTAGAATTTATGGCATTATGCCACCTCACAAGAACTCACTTGGGAGGTGA
>JBEKTT010000066.1:0-27938 GCA_049515795.1 Syntrophobacteraceae bacterium | reverse complement strand
TGAACGGGAATGCAACGGGGTTTTCCTTGAAAGAGCCTGAAAATGCTCATGCCCGCAAGCCAGGCTAAGCCTGCAATACCCGCAAAACCAAGATAAGGACTCCACTTTTCCCCCTTGAGTCCAGATATAAGGTAATATCTCGACTGCCCAAAAGAGGCCCACCAATGCCAGCGATGGTAAGGAGGCGGCATGAAGAGATCGGGAACTTTTAATCCATATAGTATCAGTTCGTTTAAGCCTCGGACGCCGGTCTCGAGGTTCCTCCCATGTTGCAGACTGTAACTGATCGTGCCGACGTTCATAAGCAGAAATGCAGCCATAGCCAGGCACCCCAGGCCAAAGGCAATGGCGGCTTGTGACCACTGCTTTCGCACGAAATGAAGAAGAACTCCAAACCCCAGGAATTGCAAATAGATACATGTGTAGTACGGGTTAAATGTTCCCGTAATAAAGGAGACGGCTGCCGCAATCCACCATTTTCGGCCCCATAAAGTGATCCGCCCCGAGTAAGTCCACCAGGTCACCAGGAGAAAAAGGGGGACATGCCAGTAGTAGGCGACAATAATGTGGCCCAAATTCCGGAAAATAATGAAGGGAGAGAAAGCAAATAAAACGGCCCCGGCCAGGCTGAAGGCTGTTTTGTACTTAAGGGCTTTGGCTACCCAGAAAAAAGATAAGCCGGCAAGAGCATGAGCCAGCAAAAGAATGGCATTGGCACTGGCAAAAAGCCCTATGCCTCGTCCCAGCCAGCCCGTTGCTGCATATATGAGCTCTTCGGTAATCGGATAATCGTTCCAATTGGCTACAAAGGGAGCGTTGAGGGATTTCACGAATTTTTGAAGGACCGGCACGATCTCGCCGTTAAGAAATGCCTGTGCGATGGCCAGCATATCGGTCGCATCGCCGCGGTGATCCACATTGTCACGGTACTGCACAGGGGTGTTCCATGCGGCGAGCGAAGTCCGGCCATAGACCATGCACCAGATAATAACTATTACAGTGACCAGTAGGCTGTAGAAATAGAGGGCCGCAGGGATCCCTTTTGCCCCGAGGGCATTTTGAAAATTGATCTTTGACCTCCTGCTCGTTGACATCCAGCACCTCGATAATGAAATCTTTCATAGCAGGGCGCCTATCTTCGTGTCCAGCTTTTTGGGGAAAAATCACTTTGTAGTATTTATTTTTTGTGGACAGAATGAGAAGAGCATGGTTGAATATTTATTTAATCTGATGGTCACTGATTCAGCCGTAGCGGTCTGTATTTCGTCTTGCTGTGCGCCAGATAAGTGTTGCAATATCCAAAACTTGCAGTAATTTCACCTCCTAGAGGGGGTGCCAACTGCTCATGCCGGTCTTAGAAGGAACACATGGCACATGCCTCCCTCGCTCCATGACAATTCAGGCTGAGGGATTGAGGCCCGGCAAGGGCAGAGATGGAACCGGACCTACTTCTGCGAGGAAGGACGCTACTCTGAGTATCTTGCCATAGCGTGATAAGAGGGAGTGTGGATTCGTTCGTCCGCGAGGTGGTTTCGGGAAACAAAGTTGGTATACAGTGTAAGGCGATGCGCCGTTGGGCGAAATTGAGCCGGACTAACAGGGAGCGAAGACTTCCTGGACGGGGAGGACGGATTGGCATACGCCAAACTGGCTGATATGGTAACATCAGAACCTAATGGTTAAGTAAAGGTCAAATGGTCTCAATAGTCCTCCCTGTTCACAATCAGTCTGATCACATCGAGAAGGTCGTCAATAGCTATCTTGAAGGGCTTAAGGTGCTGCCGGTTCCGTATGAGTTCATCCTCGTTGCCAACGCATGTTCCGACAGCTCAATAGAGATCTGTTCGCGGCTTGCGCAGGACTATGGTAACATCTGCCTCATCACTAGTGAAACAAAGGGATGGGGCAATGCCGTCCGGATGGGATTGGTGAAAGCTCAAGGTGATTTGCTTTGCTATACTAACTCAGCCCGCACTAGTCCAAATGATCTTATTTCAATCATTTGTTATGCTTTGGCGCATCCAAATGTTGCGGTTAAGGCTACACGCAAGGTGCGTGCGAACTCCAAGCGCAGGTTGGGATCATCCTTATACAATCTTGAGTGCCGGTTACTGTTTTGCCTTAAAGTACAGGACATAAACGGAACACCAAAACTCTTTCCGCGCCAATTCGACCGACTTCATTCGCTTGCGGAAAATGGAGATTTGATAGACTTGGAATTTTGTGTGATTTGCGCTAGAAGCCAGTACCCTGTTCAGGAAATTCCAATATACTCATTCGAACGATCAGGAGGGATGAGCACTACAAACTACAGGTCTGCTCTTAAGATGTACCTGTGTGCTTTGCGATTCTGGCTTCGGCAGTATAAAAGGTAGCGCAAATGGGACGCAGGCGTTTGGACAAATCCAGCCAACTGTGGAAATATCACGACGCCATGTGGCGAAATCCGGCTCAGGTGGTGTGTCAATGGGGTGGCGCGGAGAGTGTTGATCCAGATGTGTTAAAGTTCTCTATAAAGGGAAAGTGGCGTGAAGTGATGGCCTCGACAGGTGTCACGCTGCTTGTAACACGGGAGTATGAGCACCTCGTAGTTGCCTTGAAGGCTGGTGGGAACGGAGAAGACCACCAAAGCTATTGCCCTCTTCCCCATCCTTCGGGTTTAGCCGTCGATAAAGAAAGTTGCAGGGTCTATGTCGCCAGCACACGAAATCCCAATCAAATCGTAGAGTTCCTTCCATCATCCTCAATGGATCAATTGGCCTGCTCGGAGCGATCCAAGTGGCGAGACGCCAGTTTCCTCGTCCCGGTGCGGGCCCGCTTTTTCCCAGGCTGCCTTTATATACACGATATCGCGCTTATCGGGGGGCAACTCTACGCCTCTTCTACCGGTAGCAACTCGTTGGTTCGCCTTGATGATGACGGACGATATGAGACCGTATGGTGGCCCCACTGCATCGATTCGGAAACCGGACCTGTTCTGGGATTGAATTATATTCAGCTCAATTCGATTGCTGCGGGGCCATCAATCGAGGGTTCTTTTTTTTCCGCATCGTCTGATAAAATCTCTCTCAGGCGTCCAGGGCACAGGAATTTTCCAGTAAATCTCAGGGGCGTAATTTTTTCAGGGCAAACACGTGAAGTCATAGCAAGAGGCCTTACCAGGCCGCATTCCGCTCGACTGAACGGAAATCAGCTTTGGGTCAATAACAGCGGCTATGGTGAAACGGGCTGCATAGAAAATGGCATCTATTCCGTTGTTGCCAAACTTCCAGGATGGACGAGGGGTCTATGCTTTTGCAACAATATTGCATTTGTAGGCACGTCCAAGCTGATCCCCCGTTTCTCCCAATATGCGCCGGGGTTGGATCAGAATTCCAGTGTTTGCGGCGTGCACGCTATTGACATCAAGACGGGAGATATCATTGGTAGTTTAATATGGCCACACGGGAGTCAGATTTTCTCCATTGAATGGCTTCCCGCCGGCCCCACTGCAGGATTCCTAATGTCGTATCCCGGCAGGAACTCATCGAGTGCTCAGAGAGATTTCTTCTATGCGTTCAAAACACTTTAATTTGAGGAACTACGGCTTATGAATTTCTAACTATTCAGATGCTTGTTACAGGCTCATGTGGAAGGATTACTACTGATGAACACCGAATTTAGGCTCCTTATGATAGGAGCTATGTATGAGAACGGGGGTAACACCACACAACGTCTGCTGGACGGACACCCTCAATTGTACGTCTACCCTTTCGAATCTCAGCTTGGAACACGCCTTGTACAGGACGTGCTCACTTCCCTGTTTCCTGTAAAATACCGATGGCCTGTCTTTGACCTGGATTGTTCCCCCTTTGCTGATTACAAGGCCATCATAGATGAGGAATGTAAAGTGAGAGCGCGTACGGCACATGTCAGCAAATTTCGTGATATCCCTTTTGATTTCTCAGACGATAATCGTTGCGAGATTTACCTCGATTACATCAGACAAAAAGGCAAGAGTAGGCCTAATAATATTTTATCTTTCTTCATAGCCACATTCGATGCATGGAAAGATTACAAGCGTACCGGTGAGGAACAAGTATACGTGGGATACAGCCCTATCCTGGCGGTCGACGCTGAGAAGGTCCTCTACGACTTTCCGGAAGCGCACTTTTTACATGTAGTAAGGAATCCATGGTCCGCTTACGCGGATACGAAAAAAAGGCCAGTTCCGCTGTCCCTCGAAAGCTATATGATGGGCTGGACACTCAATCAATATTACGCACTCGTTGCTGCCAAGAGAAATCCCGAGCGGTTTCACATCCTGAGATTCGAAGACATCATTTCATCGCCAGCCAGCATTTTGGGCTCAATTTGCATCAAACTCAAACTCGACACTTCGACATCACTGGAAACTCCAACTTTTAACTCCATTCCACTGAAAGCCGTCTATCCCTGGGGGACCATCAGAGTGGCGGATCCCGGGGTGAATAAAGCCACTGCAGAGGAACTCACCCTGATGGAACGAGAGGAAATTCGCCTCAGAGCGCTTCATTACCTGGAACTGTTCGATTATAAGAGTTTTTTGGCATAGAGAAATATGAAAAAAGTCGTTGTCACGCGCGGATCGGGGTTTATCGGGGCCAGGCCGTCATTCGGCTTATGACGCCAATCGGCATCCGTTACGAGGACGCCTATGCCAAGGCCTTTCCTTTCGACCGGCTCATAGAGGAAATGATCCAGCCCGGGATGATTGCCCAGACCGCCCAGTTGATGTGGGAGGCAGTCAGAGGTGAGGTCGAGATCAATATCATAATTAATAACCGGGCGGCCGGAAACGTGCCGCGCCTTGCACAGAGGATTGTCAGTGAGTTTGTGGCGATGGGGAGCAAATTAGAAGACCCTCTCACCGCAGAGACGGGGCATAGTCCGGTCAAGGAGAGGACGCAGTTCCAGATATAATACCGGGTTGCGTTCAGGATGGTGCTGGGGAGCAAAAGAGAGAGCCCGGAGCCATGAAACGAGCAATCGGAAGCGTGGGGGATGGCGGGACGGGCGCCCCAAATACATTGTCTGGAAGGGCTACATAGAGATTGTCCCGTATTCGCAGTCGCACTTTGCAATGCGGGTTTTATGTAACTCCTTCAGAGTACAGAGAAAAAAATTATGGAACCCCACACACAGGGTGGCGTCCCACCGGGCGCGGGGAGTACGTTCTCCGACCTATAGCAAGAAAGGCTTCGGGAAATTACGAATCAAACGACTTGGCTATGACGAACAGGAACTCGGCCGGACGGAGAATAATTGTCCCTTTAAATTTTCCGGGAGGAAAATGTTTAATGTTGCCGGTAATAAAAAAATCGGCTTCCTCGGCGCATTCCAAAAATTTGTTGTCTTCCGGATCGCGTTTGGCGGCCTGGAGGCGAACCGTGGGTGAAACCCAGCGGGCTTGTGATTTGAGGCGGGAAAGCAGAGCCTTTACTTTTTGGCGGTCCAGCTTCTTGAACTTCTCCCGCTTCAAAACCTCTTCGTATTCGGTGGCGATTGGTTCGGAGAGACACAAAACCATCTCCCCCTCAAGGATGAGGGAGAGAATAAGTTCCGGAACACTGTCCGGTTTGAGAAGGGCCGACACCAATACGTTGGTATCAATAACGACTTTGAGCATAAGAACCGGTCATTTCTTATGTTGTTTCTTGGAGCGGCGGTAAGAGAGAATTTCGGCGTCAATTTGCCGGCCGGTCAGTTTGTCCAAACCGGCTTTCTTGGCTCCGATCTGGATTTCCGCCAACAGTTCGTTTTTCTTGACGACATTTCTCAAATAATCTTCCACTCCTAAAATCACCACCACCGGTTTGCCCCGGCGGCTGACCAGAAAGCGGGTATTCTCTTTTTCGGCCTCTTCCATGACCTCACCCAGGCGAGTGCGCACAGAAAGGGCGTCAATAAGTTTTGTCATAGGTTTGGTGGGCATTGAGGTCCTCCCTAACTCATTAGTGAACTACGTAGTTTATTACATTATAGCAGGGCGGGAAATTTCGTCAAATGCGGATCGCGCCTAATTTTTATTGGCCGACCTTGATTGGATCGGCTTTTTTCTTCCTCCTCTTTTCATCGTAGCCAATCGCCGCGCTCAGGCCGTCAAAGCGTTGAAGAGAAAGGTGAGAGGACTGAGGGATGAGGACTGAGGACTGAGTTGCAGAGATAAGAAGTGCCTTCCGGTGATTGAGACTACCTGTGAAAATCTGCGTAAGTCTGCGGATTATTGTTGCAGAGATAAGAAGTGCCTTCCGGTGATTGAGACTACCTGTGAAAATCTGCGTAAGTCTGCGGATTATTGTTGCGGAGATAAGAAGAGCCTTCGGGTGATTGAGAGTAAATTAGAAGACCCTCTCACCGCAGAGGCGGGGCATAGTCCGGTCAAGGAGAGGGAGCAGTTCCAGATATATAATACCGGGTTGCGTTCAAGATGGTGCTCGATGCCACAAAATCCCCCCTGCCCCCCTTTAGAAAAGGGGGGTGTGGTTTGGGCCCTCGAGTCGTGTTCCCCGCTAAAGGTGCTGAAAAAGGGCCTGCTGGTGGGAAAAGAACCTTAAAAGGACGGGTGATTTCGTCATTCCAGCGAAAGCCGGAACCCAAAGTTCTTTTGAATTATTTGATTTTTAAAGTAAAACACTGGACCCCGGGTCTTCGCCGGGGTGACGGCCCCACGGGTTTTTACTGTAAAGTGGGAATTCCAATCCTTTTTCAGCACCCCCCTAAAGGGGGCAGTGGGGTTTTGAACGCAACTCGGTATTAAGAATTACCATCTTGAACGCACCCGGGCTATCAGTTCTTAACGGGCACTTCCAGCATGAAAAAGGGAGCGCGCTCAGGAAAACGCTGCTTCAAAACCGCAACGGCAACATTATATACAGGTACGTTTCCGCTGGTTTTACCTTCAAAGTATCCTTGATGAGCGTGGCCATGAAAAACTGCCGTCACAGCGAAGCGGTTCAAGGGTTCCTCCAGGCGGCTCGATCCCAGAAAAGGGAATAATTCCGGCGGCTCACCGGCCACAGTGCCGCGAATCGGGGCATAATGCATCACCACAATCCGCGGACCGAGGTCCAGCTTGGAAAGCCCGGTTTCAAGCTTTGCCGCCTCGACGTCGACTTCCTTCACAAAGTCCTTTACAACCTGCTCGCCCCATGGGTGGACGGCCAGCCGGCCGAATCCGCCCCCGAACCCCTTGACTCCGGTAAAACCAACCCCGTAAATCTCCAGGTTATCCCCATCCATCATAATCAGACCGGCCCCGGAAAGCTGTTCCCACAGCGCGTCTTGCTTTCCGGATTCGAAATCATGGTTTCCAAGTACACAGAGAACAGGAATTTTATTCAACACAGGCACGGCTTGTTCGAGAAACACACTAGCCTCCTCGGGGAGGCCCAAATGGGTAATATCGCCGCAAACCAGCAGAACATCCGCCTCACCTGCAATTTGATCGAAAACCGGCCTGAGCGCCTGTTTAGAATCCCTTTTGCAGTGAACGTCGCTGATTGCAGCTATCCTGACCACATTTTTTGCGATGCTTCCGGTCAATTTATCAGATAATCATTTGAAATTAGGGGTAAAGATTGTGCTTAAGCCATCTAGTTTCCATCCGGAAACGGTCCTTTTCCGTCCTGGCGGCGTCAACTAAGTTCCTATAGGTAAGGCGCCCCGCGAACGCCCAACGCGACTAGTAGACCCTGCGTAGCGGGCGCCTTCCGCGCTTCGCGAGGCACATCGCTGAGGAGTGCCCGCAATCGATATGACAATTTCTTGCTCAGTGTTGTTCATAAGTCTGTTTTACGAGGACCTTCAGCCCGTCATTCCGGCGAAAGCCGGAATCCAGAGTTTTTTAAGTTGTTTAAAAGCACTGGACCCCGGCTTTCGCCGGGGTGACGATTCCTTGCAACATATGATAACTTTGTTGACAAAGTACTAACGGTACAGCGGCTGAATCTATTCATCATTTCCGGTTTTCATTATCCAGTTTCGCCAGGACGTTCAAATTCCCGCGAACCTGCTTCTGCTCGGCTTTCCTGTTGACTTTATTGGGGGCGTGTTTTCTGTGCCTTATTATTTCGGTCTTTTGAGTTTTAGAACCCATCTTTATCTCCTCGTATGACAGACTTGTCAACAACAGTAAGCGATCATTCGGTAAAATGCTCTCCCGGGCACCCCTTGGCGATGTACTTCGCGTAGCGCGGAAGGCATCCCGCTCATTCTCGACACTTTCCCTGACCTGTCTATGACCAGAGACGGGGCCGTCAACGGGATGCCTTGGCCAAAAATAAAGATCCGGGGACTCCGGATCAAATTAGGGCTTGTCCGTAAATAAAACCTTTGCGCTAGCATCCGGCTTTTGGCCTGCTTTGGCCGCTCCTCAATCGCAAAATCCTCAACGTAGCACAGCTACGCCTGCGGTTTTGCTCAATCTTTGCGACCAAATCAGCCTCAAAATCCGGCGCAATCCCTAAGAGGCTTATTTACGGACAAGCCCTTAGCGGTGAGGGCCATATAACAGATAAGATCGATCATGTCACCAGATTTCCTCACCGTTTTGATATACTGTAATTCAGGCCGTGCCTCCGGATAGCTGAAACCAGTTTGTAGAGGCGAGGGAAGCGCATCCGGCCAAATTTGGGCAAATGCCGGGCCAACTGCTCAAAGGCAAACGGAATGTAATAGAGAAATTGCTCCTTGTTCTTCGTCACCCCCAAGAAACCAAAGGCGCCCAGCATTTGAAGATTTCTGGCGAGCCTGACTGCCTCGAATTTCCTTATGAAATCTCCCTTTGAGCCACCCAGGTACTTCCCCGCAGACGACCAGTACATTGAAACAAGTCCAGCCTGCAATCGTTCAGGCACCCTAACATAAGGGTCGATCAGCAGCGAAGCAAGGTCATAGGCCGGAGGCCCGAACCGCATTCCCTGAAAATCGAGCAGCCAGAGCCTTGCGCGGCAGACCATGATATTGCGGCTCTGGAAGTCCCTATGAAAAACGAAAGAACTCTTGTGCACTCCCGCAGCCTCTGCAAGCGCATCGAAATCCGGGCGGAGGTCATCGGCCGCGATTTCAAACCCCAAACATTCGTTGACAAAGGACTTTCGAAAATACTCGAGCTCACGCTCATAGACAAAAGAAGGATCGTATAAGGCCGTATCAAAGCAAAACCCCGGCTCGAAACCCTTCGGGGCTTTCCTGTGGAGCGCTCCAAGCATCGTAATAACATGACTGTATATAGATTGCAGGTTTGTGCGGCGAGACTGGACGAAATTCTGCAAATGCAGGTCTCCGGCGTCTTCAAGGAGAAATCTTCCCTCCCGGACGTCAGCATAGAGGATGCGCGGTACCGGTAACCCTTTCGAATGCAGGTGGTTGCCGATTAGAAGATACGAGTCGTTCTCATCGGTGGAGTCTTTTCTTGTTCGAGGCGAAATCAGACCGACCAGCGAGGAAGATCCGCAAAAAATCCGAAAAAACTTCCTGTCGGATCCATCGCCGAAGAAGGGAGAGACCCGAATCTTTCCAAAAGCGCCCGAGATGGCTCGAGCCTTTTCGACCAGGTCCTCAAGTCCGGGCAAATTATGGACGATCGATTTCACGTCACTCCCGGCGCGAATATTTTTCCCGTATGGCTGCCCGAAATACTCATCCCATCCGCCACAATGCAGTCTTTGAGAGAACTTCCTTTTTCAATCCGTATATCGTCCCACAAGATGACGTCCTCAAGACTGACGCCCTGGCAAATTCGAACCCCGTGGCCCGCCACAACCGATCCTTTGAGGCTGCAGTCCGGGTGTACAACCGCTTCCGGATCAATTGAAATATTCTCTCCGGTTCTAAGAGGCAAAAGGGACCCTGGTTCGAGTTGACAAAGCTCCCCGGTAACTTTTCCGTAGCTCCGGACCGACCCCACTTCACGCCAGAAAAGGCCCTGCTGTGTAATGGCTCTGGGTGAGGCGCCCTTCGCTATAAGCCTTCGATAAATGTTGAGAATATCTTCCGGCATTCCGGCAGCAGCGCCGGCCAGAGCCGAAGGATTTATGAGATGAATGCCGGTAAAAGCCATCAGCCTGACGCCGTTGCCCCTCTTTTTAACCTCCTCCGCCTCGCGCCCGAATCCGAGCACAAATCCATCCTCACTAACCGCTACGTTATTGAATTCGGGCCAGTCGTGCATCAGGAGGCTGACTTCAACGCCCGCGAGCCTGTGGCGCTCATAGAGCGTGTTCAGGTCCACGTTGCTGATGATATCGACGTTGATCACCGCGAAAGGCTCGTCTGCAAAGTGCTCTGCCGCAGACCTGATACCGCCTCCCGTTCCAAGGAGCACCGGCTCATCGAGCACTTTAACCGGCATCGGCCACTGCTTTTGCGAGACCTCTGCGGCAAGGCGGTCTTTGAGGTGATAAGCGTTGAGAAACGCAGCGTCGAACCCACAGCGATAGAGCCTCTCAATCCAGAATTCGAGCAACGTGACTCCGCGAAGAGACACAAGGGCCTTCGGGCGGCAGTTTGTAAGCGGTAGAAGCCGGGTCCCAAGCCCGGCAGCCAAAATCATCGCGCGCATGAATTATCCAAAGGCGGTGGAACCGCCGGCCAGGGCGGTTGGACCGCCAGCCAGGGCGGTTGGACCGCCAGCCAGGATTGATGAGGTTCACTCGCCGCTACCTTCGGTGGCGGCGGGGCGCATCGTGCTCTCATTATCAGGCCGTTTCCTATTTGAATATGCTTAGCAGGCTGCTGAAAAAGGGTTGAAATTCCCACTTTACAGAAAAAAACCCCGTGGGGCCGCCACTCCGGCGAAAGCCGGAGCCAGTATTTTACTTTAAAAATCAAATAGTTCAAAAAAGCCCTGGATTCCGGCCTTCGCCGGAATGACGAAATTACCCGTCCTTTTAAGGTTGTTCTCCCACCAGCAGGCACTTTTTCAGCAACCTGTTAGGTCCGACATGCTCTTGCGACCCAACCGCCAAGAATCCCGGCATAATTCGGGTCGGTGATTTCCACGCGCGCCCCGCCGTCCGGCCCGCTTTTCAAAGCCACATCTCCCTGCGCAAGCCAATTGATCACCTGAGAATATACTTCGTACTCGAGCGATAATCCGCGCCGGCGGATTTTATCGATATCGTCATCCGGCCAGATTGGATATACAGCCTGGGCGATAATGGGCCCAGTGTCTTCGCCTTCGTCGGCGAAGTGGATGGTGATGCCTCCCCACTTGCAACCGTATTGGAAAGTATCCTCATAGCCGTGCTGACCCGGAAAGCAGGGAAGCAGCGCCGGGTGGATGTTGAGGATTCTCAAGCCGCCTGCATTGAAGTGATTTATGAAATAAGGAGTTACCAGGCGCATGAAACCCGCCAGGCAAACATAATCGGGCCTGTAAGAATCTATTATTCGGATCAGCTCGTGTTCGGCCATGACCAACCGCGCGAGCCGCGTTTGCCGCTCAATCGGGTCAGAATTTCTCACTATTTTCTGCCGCTTGTCCAAATCAGCGAGATCGACCGGCAATTGCGCCTTTTCGAGTTCCGTGGGGGAGTGTTTCAGGAAAGCTTTGTAATCCACAGGGAATGCGGGGATGTTGGCCCTTGCGGCTCTCTCCAGACCGAAGGCCCCCGGTCTGTCGCTGAGCACCACAACGATTTCAGCACTCAGGGTCCCGGCCAGGGACCTGTCTATCATCGCCTGCAGATTGGTCCCGCTGCCCGAGATGAGCAGGGCGAGCCGCAGTTTTCGTGCGGAAATGGCCATAAGCCGATCTTTTAATTGAGCAGCGTGTCCGGTTATTTAAAATAGCCCACGGCATTCCGAAAGAACTTAATCCCCTCGCCTTCTTCCGGAATTGGTTTCCCCTCGCGCCTATATTTTTCTCTAAGAAAAGTCCAGTCGGGGTGATTTGTGAAATGGTTGAACGCCTCGGGATGGGGCATCAGCCCGGCGACTCTGCCTGTCAGATCGCAGATTCCTGCAATATCTTTTACCGAACCGTTCGGATTGAAAGGAAACTCCCCGAGGGCGGGGCTGCCGTCAGGTTTTGCATAACTCAAGAATACCTGCCGGCGGCCAATGAGCTTTTCAATAACTCCAGGTTCGGCGAAAAACTTCCCCTCACCATGGCGGATCGGCAGCTCGACACTTCGGATATCGCGCGAAAGAACGCAATCTGATGCCGGGTTGACGGCCAGGTTCACCCACTGGTCGCGAAACCCCCCGCAGTCATTGGCGATGAGAGCGACTTCCCGCTTCATTTCGCCCCTCTGGAATCCCGGCAGAAGTCCCAGATTGACCAGCACCTGGAAGCCATTGCATATCCCGATCACAATTCCGCCTTTGTCCACAAGTGCTGAGATCTGGTCCTGGAGGCGGTGTTTGAGACGCATTGCCATAATTACGCCGGCGCCGTGGTCGTCACCCCAGGAAAAACCTCCGCCTATCACGAAGATCCGGTAAGAGCTCAATGATTTCTCGCCTGAAATGAGACTGTTGAGGTGTACTCTTTCCACCTCCGCCCCGGCAACTTCCAATGCATACGAGGTTTCAAGATCGCAATTGAGACCGAAACCTGTCATCACGAGAGCTTTCACAGTTGACAACTGAAACTCCCTCCGTTTCGCGGGGCGGTGGGACCGCCAGCCAGGATGAGCGCTGCCTTCGGCGGCGCCTCACTGCGAAGCCTATTCAAGACCGATGTCCTTTCTATAGTAAATTCCCTCGAAGCGGACCTTTTCCATTTGTGAAAGAGCCGTTTCCCTTGCCTCATTAAGAGTGTTTCCGGAACTCACTATGCAGAGCACTCTTCCGCCGGTCGTAACGAATTGGCCTGAAGCGTTCTTTTCCGTACCGGAATGAAAAACCAGGCATCCCTCGTCGATCTGATCCACTCCATCTATAGGCAAGCCGATTTTGTAACGGTCCGGATAACCCTTGTACCAGCCTTTTTTGCTCTTGGTGCGGCCGCTCGTGGCAATAAGGCACAGGCGGTAGTCCGGGTCCCACTCCGGCTTTATCCTGCCGAGTCTGCCCGTTGTAATCGCCTCGCAGACGTCCACCAGATCGGTTCTAAGCCGGGGAAGTATTACCTGGGCTTCCGGATCTCCCAGACGGATATTTATTTCAAGCACGTAAGGAGTAACTTCCGTCCCGCTTTCTACAAGCATCAGCCCAAGGTACAGGATCCCCCGGTACAGGATACCGTATTTTTCCCGCACGCCCCTTATGAGTGGCTCGGCCACCTTCGACATGATGGTTTTTACAAGAGAATCATCCAGCCAGGGATGAGGCGAATAGGAACCCATTCCCCCGGTGTTTTTCCCCTCGTCGTTTTCTCTTGCACGCTTGTAATCCTGTGCTGCAACCATCGGAATTATCGTGTGACCGTCGGTAAAGCAAAAAAACGAAAGCTCCCGGCCATAGAGCCGTTTTTCAATATCGACACGCTCACCAGCGTCGCCGAATATTCGCTCTTCCATAATTGAGCGTACGGCCTCTTCGGCCTCCTGAACCGATTCGCAGACCAGGGAACCCTTGCCGGCGGCCAGACCGTCAGCTTTGACAACAACCGGATATCCGACGCTCCGAATGTAGTCGCGGGCTTTGCCGGGTTCGGTAAAGTTTTCGAATTCCGGGACCGGAATTCCAAGCTCCCGCATCATCACCTTGGCTTCACATTTGCTGGACTCCAGCATGCTCGCTTTTTTGTCAGGACCGATGATCGGCAGCCCGTAAGATGCGAATAAATCGGCAATTCCCGCCGAAAGGGGCTTCTCGGGGCCCACGAACGTCAAGTCGATTCTCTCTTTTTGCGCGAAAGAAGCCATCTCTTCGATGGTTCTCAGGTTCACACAGTCGGCTGTTTCCGCTATCCCGGCATTTCCATGCGCGACGTAAACCCGGCTGACTCGCGGACTTTGAGTGAATTTCCACGCAATGGCGTGATCCCTGCCCCCCGTACCTACCACCAATACTTTCATCAAAGAGCTTTCAAGTTATGTGGAGTGGTTATTTTCTGCTTGTTACCCCCGTGAGGTATTCGCAGATATTGGCGTCATAGCTGCTGGTCGTGCAAAAAGCCTTGCAGGCCAGCCGAAGGCAGGTCTTTGTCGATACACTGCCTCTGAGCGTCTGCATTTCCTTCAGGACTTCAGGATAATCTGAAGGGTCCGTGACCACCGCCACGAACCTGTTATTCTTCGCTGCGGCACGGATGAGGGTCGGCCCGCCGATATCTATATTTTCGATTGCCTCTTCCAGCGTGCATCCCGGACGCGCAACCGTCTTTGCGAACGCGTAGAGATTCACTACGACCATGTCGATCGGCTCTATGCCGTGCTTAGCCATCGTCGAGGCGTGTGCCTGGTTGTCACGGATTCCGAGTATTCCGCCGTGAATTTTAGGGTGCAGCGTTTTGACTCTGCCGTCGAGCATTTCGGGAAACCCTGTATAATCGGAAACCTCAGTTATTTCGATTCCGGCATCACGAAGCGCCTTGGCAGTACCTCCGGTCGAGAGCAATTGCACGCCGAATTCCCGCAGTCCCCTGCCGAATTCGGCCAATCCGGTCTTGTCGGTAACGCTCAACAGCGCGCGGCGCACAGCAAACATCCTCTCCTCCTGTTTCGCAGTCAAAAAAGATTACTCCAGTCTATCCCGGTTACTGAAAATCCTTTCGAACAGCCTTTCGGCAGCCCTTACCACCAGCGAATCATCTGGAAGCATTACGGTAGGTTTTCCCTCCAGATCGAACTTTGAAATCAGCGGGTCGGCAGGAAGACAGGCGATCTTTTCCTTTTCAAAAATACGGTGGACATCATCAGGCCAGCTTGCCGGTTCCTCCCGAACCTGGTTTATCACAAGCACGATCTGCGAGACACGCATTGGCAGAGTCTTGACCAGTTCGGCTATGCGGCATGCAGCGGAAAGCCCTCTCCTGCTCGGGTCGGATACCAGGATCAAAAGGTCTATATCCTTCTGAGTAAGACGGCTGAAATGCTCCATTCCGGCCTCATTGTCAATAACAATGAACGGGTAGTTCCCGATGAGGCGATCGATAAGGCTGCTCAGCAGGTTATTTGCCGCACAATAGCAGCCGGGGCCTTCCGGACGGCCCATCGCGATAAGATCGAACCCCTCCGCCTCGACAAGGGCCTGTTCGACCTTCATCTCCATGAATACATCTTTTGTCATGCCCACCGGAACGTTCGTCTTCATTTCTTCGCGCGCTTCCGACAGTGTTTCCTCCAGCGGCACTCCCAGAACATCATTCAAATTCGAGTTGGAATCGGCGTCTATGGCAAGAAGCGGCTTCATCCCATGATTGAGCATGTATCGAATCAAAAGACCCGCTACAGTCGTCTTGCCTGTTCCGCCTTTCCCACCCAGTGCAACGGCGTAGCCCAAATCCGCCTCCCACAATCTTAATTTTGAAGATCAAATTATACAACACCAAGCGACACCGGCCTACCCTTCACGAATGCGGTTTACTTCCGGCAGAAGGTGGTCGAGTATTCCATTGATAAATGCCCCCGAATCGGGGCTGCCGAATGTTTTTCCCAGGTCAATCGCTTCATTTACGGACACTTTTGGGGGGATTTCAGCATGGTAGAGCATTTCGTAGAGGGCAATCCGAAGCACGTTCCTGTCGACTATCGACATTCTTTCGAGCCGCCAGTTTTCCGAGGCCGCGACGATCATTTCGTCAAGTTCGTCCCGGTGAGCATGAACGCCGTATAGGAGCTGCTCGGCAAACGGGCGAACAGCTTTGCCAAGATCGGGATTTTTATTATCATCATCACCTGAGGCCAGTTCGTAGTATAAATCGATGACCACATGCGGAGGCTGCCCGGTCATCTCCATCTGATAGAGCATCTGCAATGCGATCTCTCTTGATTTGCGCCGCTGGCCCATTGGAAAACTCAGTTCAGAAAGTCTAATCGTAAATCCGGTTAGGTAAAATCGTTCAATACTGGTCTTGCGGCGCAACGAGCAACAGAAATCAAGCCGACATCTGCTTTATAAGATTGGCCATCTCTATGGCTGCAAATGCAGCGTCCCAGCCCTTGTTGCCTGACTTTGCTCCGGCCCGCTCGATCGCCTGCTCCAGCGTATCGGTGGTGAGTACCCCGAAGCTGATCGGGACACCGGCTTCGATGGCCACATTGGCGATCCCCTTAGAGACCTCCGCCGCCACGTAATCAAAATGAGGCGTCCCCCCCCTGATTACAGCGCCAAGGCAGATCACGGCGTCATATTTGCCGCTCTCCGCCGCTTTTTTTGCGATCAAAGGTATTTCGAATGCTCCGGGGACCTTGATGATATCGACATTTTGCTCGTCAGCCCCGTTCCTTTTGAGGGCGTCGAGCGCGCCTCCCAGGAGCCTCTCTCCGATAAAGTCATTGAATCGGCTGACGATGATTCCAAACCTTAGGCCCTCGGCCAGCAATTTTCCTTCGAAAACTCTCATGAAGCTTCCCCCTCAGCGGATATGCAGCTCAAGATATGACCCATTTTGAAGCACTTCGTGCTCAAGTACTCGCGATTACACTCGTTTGGTGGAATTTCGATCGGCACTCTGTCGGTTACTGTGATGCCGTAACCCTGAAGCCCCACGATTTTGGTCGGGTTGTTTGTCATGAGTTTCATCTTTTTGATGCCTAGATCGACGAGCATTTGCGCGCCTATTCCATAATCGCGCAGATCGGCGCGAAATCCAAGGGCCTCGTTGGCTTCGACCGTATCGTAGCCCTGTTCCTGGAGGGCATAGGCTTTAATCTTGTTTACGATACCAATTCCGCGTCCCTCATGGTTCCGCATGTAGAGGAGCACTCCTCTTCCAACGCGCCCGATCTGAGTCAAAGCTGCCCGAAGCTGCGAGCCGCAGTCGCACCGAAGAGAGCCAAAGACGTCGCCCGTGAGGCATTCAGAATGGACGCGCACAAGTATTTCCTCATCAGGGTCGATCTCACCTTTAACCAGCGCCAGATGACAATATTCGTCTATATCGTTGGTGTAAGCTATTATCTTGAATTCCCCTCCAAACGAGCTAGGCAGCTTGGCCGTAGCCGACCTGTGGACGAACAATTCGTTCTGCATTCTGTACTGGATCAGGCTCGCGATTGTTACGATCTTAATTCCATGTTCCTCGGCGAAGACCTCCAGATCAGGCATCCGCGACATGGTCCCGTCCTCGTTCATAACTTCGCAGATGACTCCAGCCGGTTTCATCCCTGCGATCCTGGCAATATCGACCGATCCTTCGGTCTGTCCCGTTCTGACCAGAACTCCGCCTTTCTTTGCGCGAAGCGGGAAAACGTGGCCGGGGCTGACCAAGTCTTCGGGCCTCACATCTCCGGCGATGGCGGTGAGGATTGTATGCGCCCTGTCCGCTGCGCTGATGCCCGTCGTCACACCTTTTCGCGCCTCGATAGATATGGTGAATGCGGTTTGAAAAGGCGATTTGTTTCTAGCAACCATCATCGGGAGATCAAGCCGATCCACCAGGTCGGGCGCAAGGGCAAGGCAGATCAGGCCGCGCCCGTATTTAGCCATAAAGTTGATGGCTTCCGGCGTCGCTTTCTCTGCAGCGATGCACAGATCTCCCTCATTTTCCCGATCTTCGTCATCCACTAGAATGATGGGTTTGCCCTGCCGTATATCCACAAGTGCCTCGGGGATTGTTGCCAAAGGCATCCGCGTGTCCTCCTTCTCAAAAAAAATCAGCCTCAGCGGTTTGCGAATCTGTTTGCCGTGTATAACATATTTCGAATGATCTCTTCAAGTTGGCGGGTTGTATCGGTTCACGCAAACCCGTGCTGTTTCAAAAAATTCAAATCGATATTATTTTTGACACCGCCTTTTTCGAATCTGGTTTCCCACGAACAAACCAGCTTTTCCACGTATTTTCCGATCAGGTCTGTTTCTATATTGACCTCGCTGCCAATCTGAAGGTCGCCCACAGTGGTCATCGAAGCGGTATGGGGAACGATATTCACATCGAAACCAACACTTGAAACCCCGTTGACCGTCAGACTTATTCCATTTACTGCGATGGAGCCTTTCTCGATAACGTATCTCATGATTTCCCCGCAGGCGTCAAAAAAGAGCCGCAACGAGCGGCCTTCGGACTTGCGCTCTCTAAGAACCCCAATCCCGTCAATGTGTCCGGTAACCAGATGGCCGCCGATACGGTCGCCAAGCCGAAGCGCCCTCTCAAGATTGAGCCTGCTCCCCGGGGCTTTACGGGCCAGGGTCGTGCATCCCAGCGTCTCGGCGGAAACGTCCGCCGTGAAAGCGTCCTGATTGAAATCGACCACGGTGAGACAGGCCCCGTCAACGGCTATACTTTCACCCAAAAGGGAAATCTCCATACGGAAATCGGGACGAATCACCATCCGCGCATCGAGTCCGTGACGCTCCATTCGCTGCAACGTCCCGGCGCCTTCTATAAGACCGGTAAACATGATTCTTCAGCCTCAGTAGAGCTGCTCGCGGAACCTGCCGCAAACAAGCAGGTCCTCTCCCAGCTTTCTAGTACTGATCCCGTAGGCTCGAACGCAATCAGCTATCTTTGGCCTCGGGCGCCCGTTCAACATGCATACCCCGCTTGGATCGGCAAGGATTTTGGGGGCGTAGAAAAAATAAAACTCGTCTGCAAACCCGTTTTGAATGAAAGATCCCAAAACGCGCCCACCGCCTTCAACAAGAATGCTCGAGATACCCCTTCGACCCAGTTCTTTGAGCATATACGGCAAGTCCACACCGGACTCTCCCGACGGGACCCTTATCACGTGGACGCCGGCGCTGGCAAGAGTTCGCTCTCTGGAGGCCGAGGCGTCCTGGCGGCAAACGATCCAAACCGGAACTGTGGACGCGGTTCGGACCAACTGGGAGCCCAGAGGGATCTTAAGCTCGCTGTCGAGAACAATCCGGGTCCTTTGGCGGCGATTTTTTTCCCCACGCAAACGCACAGTCAAAAGGGGATCATCAGCATTGACAGTCCCGATGCCGGCCAGGATGCCGTCGGCACGGGACCGAAGCCGGTGCGCAAACTGTCGAGACAACTCGCTGGTGATCCACTTTGACTCACCGGCCGAGGTTGCGATGAAGCCGTCGAGTGTCGCCGCAGCTTTCAGCATAACATATGGAACCCCGGTAGTTACGTATTTTATGAAGGCTTGGTTGAGTGCTCTGCACTCCCGCTCGAGAACGCCTCCTTTGACCTCGATTCCCGTCCGCCTTAGGTGCTCGCCCCCCCCACCGGCAACACCGGGGTTCGGATCGACCATCCCGAACACAACCCGTGAAATCCCGGCATCAACAACAGCTTTCGTACACGGAGGGGTCAGACCGTGATGATTGCACGGCTCAAGTGTAACATAGAGAGTCGCGCCCAGGGCGGCGGCGCCCGCATCTGCTATCGCATTCACTTCGGCATGCGGCCCGCCGAGCACCTGGTGATAGCCCAGACCAACGATGGCGCCCTCTTTTACTACAACGGCCCCCACCAGAGGGTTGGGACTGGTCATACCGGCGCCCAGCGCGGCCATACGCAGGGCCCTTTTCATAAACTGCACGTCAGGATCGGTTTGAACCATATTCTCCAGGCGCTGCTATCCATATCGAAATCAAACTGGGGCGGCATAGCGCCAGCCCCATACAAACTTCCGGAAATTCCCGCCTTTTGTGAGTCGTCTTAAACTTTATGCGTGCAGGGAAAAACCGGCGCAGAATTCCGCGACCTCACAGGCCAGTGATTTCAGCATTGCGTCGTTGCCCACCGATTCGAGGGCGCGGTGCATGAGACTCCCGATTGTCTCCATTTGCTCGGGCCCCATTCCGCGGGTCGTTACTGCCGGCGTGCCCACCCTGATTCCGCTGGTCACGTTCGGTTTCCGAGTGTCGAAAGGTATAGAGTTCTTGTTCACCGTAATTCCGGCCTTGTCCAGGGTTTCCTCGGCAACGTTTCCGGTTAGCCCCCTGGCACTCAGGTCCACCAGCATCAGATGATTGTCTGTTCCCCCGGAGACGAGCCGATATCCATGGCCGGATAACACCTCGGCAAGCCGCCTGCTGTTCGCAAGGACTCTCTGCTGATATTTTCTGAACTCAGGCTGAAGGGCTTCCTGAAACGCCACAGCCTTGGCGGCTATTACGTGCATGAGCGGCCCTCCCTGAATTCCCGGAAAGATCTGGCTGTCAAGCATCTTGCTATATGGGGCGTGAGACAGAATCAAACCACCGCGTGGTCCTCTTAAAGTCTTATGGGTAGTGGAAGTTACGAAATCGGCGCATGGTACGGGATTCGGATGAAGACCCGCGCCGACTAGACCGGCAATGTGGGCCATGTCCACCATCAGGTAGGCGCTGATGTGCTTTGCAATCTGACGAAAACGTTCAAAATCGATAATTCGAGGGTACGCGCTGGCTCCGGCAATTATGAGCTTCGGCCGTTCCTCCCGGGCTATTTGCTCAACATGGTCGTAGTCGATCTGCTCATTGTCATGCCTAACTCCATAGGAAACGACCCGGAAAAGCCGTCCGGAAAAACTCACAGGACTTCCGTGAGTCAGATGCCCCCCCTGGCGTAAATCCATTCCGAGTATAGTATCGCCCGGTTGGAGCACAGCGAAGAGCACGGCCATATTCGCCTGGGAGCCTGAATGAGGCTGAACGTTTACATAATCGGCGTGAAACAGCTTTCTTGCACGGTCCTGCGCCAACCTTTCTGCGACATCCACATATTCACATCCGCCATAATACCTTTTCCCAGGGTAGCCTTCAGCGTATTTGTTCGTCAGAACGGACCCTTGAGCTTCCCGTACCGCCCTGCTGACAATATTTTCGGATGCGATGAGTTCCAGGCGCCCCCGCTGACGATTTTCCTCTCCCTCAATAGCCTCAGCTATTTCAGGATCAATCTGCCGCAAATAAGACATGCCCTTACCTCTTGGAACAAAATACTTAAAGGCCCCGTTTCGACCGGAAATTTTACCGCCATCATCCGTACGTTTATTAACAGGAGCGGCGCCACAATTGTCCGATTATAGCTCAACGGAGCGAATTTAGCCACAGATATTGCCGCGATTGCCCATCACAAAACCACCGGTCTCAATCATTTCACTGCAAAGTCGGCAATCTGCGCCAAGGATTGCATCACCGTCTGAACCACACATTACTTTGCCTGCTGAGAAAATCATTTGCTTCAGTTAAAGGGGGATTTCCGGATTTCCATTTATTTGGGAAATAAGTTAATGTCGCCGGAAACCGCCAGTCCTGTGAGCAACCCGGATCGGAGCACGGCTTTGATCTATCCGAACGGACGCGACGCATGAAAGAACTCGAATTCAACTATCAGGTCAGAAAAAGCGCCGGGAGAAAGACACTTACAATTGTCGTCCATCCGGATAACCGGGTTGTCGTCCGCGCACCCGCAACTTATCCCCGGAAGAATATCCTGCAGTTCGTCGAAAAAAAATCCGACTGGATTCGAAAAGCAATTCAAGCCAACCTCCAAAGGGATCAGCAAGGCCGAGTAAGGAGATTCGAAACCGGAGAGAAATTGCTTTACCTGGGCAAAGAATATATTTTGCGAGTCGAACGTGGAAATTCTTTGCAAGTCATCCTGAGAGATGAGGATATTTGCGTGCGGCTGCCCATGATCGCAGGTGTGGCGCCCGAGCCTTCGGTGGTACGAGAGCACCTGCTCAAATGGTATCAGACGTGCGCCCTGGCCAAAGTTAATGAAAAGCTCCCGGTCTACACCGATCGGATTGGCGTAAATCCTCGTCTTGTGGCCGTCAAGTCATTGAAGTCGCGCTGGGGTAGCTGCTCTATCCACGGGCGGATCAGTTTCGCCTGGCACATCATAATGGCGCCTGAACGGATCTTTGATTATCTCATAGTTCACGAGCTCTGCCACATGGTTCACCACAACCACTCAGCACAATATTGGAACCTGGTTGCAAGCATTCTCCCGGACCATCGGCAAAGCAGGAAATGGCTGCGCGAGAACGGCAAGCTCCTGAAACTGTAGCACTAACCTGGCTACCGCCTGAGAGCAGAAGTAATTGGTGTTGAAATATCTACGTTTTCTAAATGTGAGCACGAAGTTCCATATGATAGCCGGTTTGATTTAGCACGGCCTCTATTTCCCGGATATGCTCGAAATTGCGCGTCTCGATTTCAAGTTCCACCAGGCTCTGATCGATGGACATGTCGGCCCCGCCCCGGTTGTGATAGATCTGAAGAACGTTGGCCTTCGCGCCCGCGATTATGCCCAGAAGCCTCGCCAGGGCGCCGGGCACGTCATCCATCCGGACACTGAACCGCATAATGCGTCCGTTCCGCGACATACCCTTCCGAATGACCCTGTCCAGCAGAGAAATATCGATATTCCCCCCACTGATAACCAGTACAGCCTTTGTCTCCGCAGGGACCTTTATCGCCCCGCTCAGCAGAGCAGCCACACAAACCGCTCCTGCCCCTTCGGCAAGTACCTTTTTCCGTTCCAGGAGCATAATCACAGCTTCCGCGATCCTGTCTTCACTCGCCAGGACGATCTGATCGACCTCTTTACGGACTATATCGAAAGGAATACATCCGATCTGCTTGACCGTTATTCCGTCGGCGATTGAGCGGAGCGCTTCGACCGTGATTCTTTCGCCGGTTTCGACGGCCTTGAGGGCTGAAGGACACGTCTCCGCCTGAACCCCGATGATCCGAATCCCCGGCCTGACAGCCCTTGCAGCCACTGAAATTCCAGCCACTAACCCTCCGCCGCCGACCGGCACGGCTATCAGGTCCACATTCGGCAACTCTTCCATTATTTCCAGGCCAATGGTCCCCTGTCCAGCTATTATCGACGGATCGTCAAATGGATGGATAAAGGTTTTGCCGTCTTTTGACAGCTCCAGCGCTTTTTTTATCGAATCTGCAAGGCTCTGTCCCTCAAGGATGACTTTGCCGCCGTAGCCCCTCGTTGCTTCCTGCTTTGAAATCGAAGCCCATTCAGGCATTACGATGGTAGAAGCCAGCCCTGCCCGGCTCGCGGCCAGGGCCACACCCTGAGCATGATTGCCGGCCGATGCCGCAACCACCCCCCCCTTCCCGATCCGGTCAAGCTCAGTCAGGATCTTGTACGTTGCGCCGCGAATCTTGAACGACCCGGTTGCCTGCAAGTTCTCCAATTTCAGATAGACTTCGAACCCGGCCAGCCTGCTGAACGTGGGAGAGTATACAAGAGGGGTCCGGATTACACGGCCCTTAAGGACGCCGACCGCCCTTCCGATTTCGGCAGCCGAAATCATGTTTCAAACCTCGCAGACAGTACATTGATTTTAAAATCCCAACCGTTGACTATCAAGGCCTTCCGCTCCCGCCCCGTCTCGCGGGTGGGTGGGTGGGCTGTCGAGAATGAGCGGCCGGCCTTCGCGCTACGCGCTCACACGTCGCTATCAGGACTGAACTACGCTTCGCTCCCTGAGTGCTGAGGACTGAGAGCGAAACCTTGAAACCATTTACACTTTACTTATTGGTGCGCTTAACGCTTAGCTTGCCTCCAACCGCACCAGCCTTAATCGCTGTTCTCTCCGGATGGCTCCGCCTTGTCATCTAACGTCAAGCGTTAATGGTACGAATCGGGCTCTAAGTGCTATATAGCACACAGCATAATACCCAGTCTATGCAATCGGAACTGGTATTTTTTTACCGGCTTTACGTTATTTTGTACTGAGTATATTTAAGTCTATCATACGATGAATAGATCAAACCGGTTGTTTAGGCAGGATAATAATAAAATCCGAGCCGTCTTGTCTCGATTCGTACCAGATGTCGCCTTCGTGCTTTCGGATGATTTCCCTTATCAGGTACAGGCCCATGCCGAACCCATCCCTTTTCTCGACCCCCTCGTCTATGTGGGCAAACTTGCTGAAAAGCCTGTCCTTGTATTCCTCCGGAATCGGATTACCGCTATTGTAAACGTTCAAGCGATAAAAAGAGCCGTGATCTTCGAAGCCGAAAGCGATCATGCAGCCTTTACCACCGTATTTTATGGCGTTTCTGAAAAGGTTTCTGAACACGGCTTTCAGCCATATCATATCGGCGCTGATTGGAATAGTTCCGGCTGGAATCGCTCCGAGACGGTTGTCGATCACTATCTGCTGTTCTTCAATTTCATTTGACACCTCATCGAGCACCGCATCTATGATATCCTGCCGCAGGTCCACAAATTCCTTTTTTTTGATAAGCACACCCTCAACAGAATGCGCGCTCCCAAGACAGTCCTCGGCTAAGCCGATCAGGCGCCGAACCCGAGCCATCAAATCGGAAACCGTGTTCCATACGGATTCGTCCATTCGTCCGAAGGAGCCTCGCATGAGCAGCTTAATAGTAGCGGCAATCGAGACAAGAGGTCCCCGGATATCGTGAGACATGATCATCAGCATGTTCAGTATATGCTGGTTGAGCTCCCGGATGCGCCGCTCGGATTCCGAAAGCTCCCGGTTATGTCTTTCGGCTTCCAGATAAGCCTCCTGGAGTTCCTTTAAGCCCGATATGTCCCTGAGTTCCCCCTCCCACGATATGGAACCGTCTGCCTCGAACCACAGGGTTGCCGTAATGGACCCGCTGAAAACGCTCCCGTCCTTTTTTTTCAACTCCGCTTCATATTCTCTTAGAAATCCGTTTTCTGCGAGCCGCTGTTGAAACTGACGTCCATCTTCGGGATTGGAGAAAAGCAGGCACACATTGTCTAACCCGAGCAATTCCTCTTTGCTGCCATAGCCGAACAGTTCCACCCCAGCCTGATTCACATCGAGCAGTTTGCCGCGCCCGCTCGATATAAAACGCATGTCACCAGATCCATTGAAATAACGCTTATACATCATATCCACATGAAAATCCGAAACCTGAAAACCAGAAAAAAGAGGATCTTTATCTGTTCCATAGGCCATCTCGCATTCACCGCCGGGAGGCATTCTGCCTGCTCAACCGGTGAGGGATCATACTGGACTGAATTGATGGTATTATATCTGCTTTTCGGCACGATGAACAAGGAAATGACAAAAAACAATCAAAACATAAGATATTAGGTACTCAGTCGCTCAAACCCATTCCAGATTCTCCATGGGACTCCAAACCCAGAAAATCGGGACCGAACCTGTATTGATCTTCGGCCCCCGTCCCAAACCTCAGCGACTGGAGTATTCTGGTGGCTTTTTCCTCGACTTCGGTTATCGTATGGACAATGGCCCTCAAAGATTTGAGCACCCTCAGCATCTGTTCTTTATGACAAACCGGCAGGACCGGATGTTCGAGCAACTGGATTACTTCATCCAACTGAAAGAGGTTACTCGATGTTATCTGCACATATGCAAGTTTAGACCACTGCCCCAGAAGCCCGGGTGGCAAGCCGTCTATCTTCTTCGAAAAGTCGTAGTTCATACCTGTAGTCAATGCATTTGCAAGGCGGTCCAACAAAGACTCAATTGCTGACTGATCCCAAAGGCTCGTCCCGGAAAGGAGTTTCACCCACTTGGGGTGAATCTTGTTTTTGACCCACTCCTGCCCCTGGTGAGGAGAGAGATAAAGACTCGCCAGTTCTTTTTGTTCAATGAGCAGCCTTTGACTTACGACAAATAGGTCCCCGTAAGAACGCAACTCCGCAACTTTTTCGCTTAATGCTCCGCACAGCTCGTCGAGAAGAGGTCCTTTCCACTTGAGTTCCGGCTCGTACTTTTGAAGCAGTTCTTCCCAGCTCGCCCGAAGAATGCCGATTTGTGCGTTTATCGCCGAGAACACAAACCCGAGTTTGACCAATGTGTTCCTGAGTTCATGGGCCAGGATTTCGCAGCTTTGTAGACGCTGGTTGGCAAAGTGCTTGCTCGCCTGGGTGAGTTTTTCTCTGAACAATAAAGAGAGCAGTTCGGAACCAAGGCTTTGGGATACATCCCTGATGATTCTGGTCGAACGATCTCCGCGCTTCAATGTCCCCGGCTTAAAATGAATCTTTATAACGGCTGCAACCACGTTTTCACTATCCTGCCAGATAGGGTTTCCCTGCCAATCGACGGGATATTGAATCTTTTCGACTGAATGGCCGTAGAGGCTCTTTTTCCGAACAAGCACAGGCTCCATGTGGAATTCATCTTCCCGTTCTCCCAAGAGTTGCTTTCTGACGCTGCGGGAGTCCTGCATTGGGTTGTCCGCCGTCCAGCTCATCTGCTTTTCGACACACCAACCCATTGCTTCCAGGACACGGCCGGGCTGGTCTTTGTAATCCTCCCATTTTTTGCCGGGAGGATTGTAATCGGATACTGCGGGCAACCCCCACTCCAACTCATCCGAATCTTCTTTTTCGGCGCCTGACAGAACGCGCATGGCGATCAGTTCCGGCATCAGGCCGATCTTGTAAATTGTGCCCTTCGTCGCGTTATCCAGGCATGAAAGGATTGTCTTTAGCATTGTCCGGCAGGTTGCAACGAGCAGATCGTCAGTATTTTCCATGCCTTTCTCCAGAACATATCTACATCTGAGACCCAAAACGGTCGCAATCGGATTTACAGCAGTATATCATAAGTCAGCATGTCTCGAATACCAAGGCACAAAACTCTCCATATCAATATAATCGAACATCACGGACAATTCCTGAATGTAATTTTTCAAAACGAGGCGGCTGACGCTGACGCGGGGACACGGGGATACGGAGAAAAGCTCAGACAGGAGAGCCTCTTGCAGAACTCAACAAAACCGCCGCCCCGGTGACATCCGAGGTTCAGTGGACCCTGGAAAAACCTGGATTCCGGCCTGCGCCGGAATGACGATGAAGGACTTTTGCAAGAGGGTCAGGATTTACAGGATTGCAAAATCAACATGGACAATGAAAAAGCAGTATGGCTTAATATAGCCCGCATGCGCCATAATCCGGGTCCACGCCAAGACCATGAACGACATCATCCCCTGCATGGTGGACGCTGATGAAGAGTGCCTGAAGAAAGGCAAGAGCCGCGTGCCGGGCGCCAAGAAGAACTCTATACAATCATTTTTATGTCATGCCGGGGAAATTTCTCACCTTCTGCCTGAAATGACGGTTTTCCGGCCAGATCCCCGTCGACTATGGCTATCATGTCATTTAAGTCAATTAAGTCAGTTGGTGAGAGTCGGGATAGTTAAAGGAGAGCCATGAAACAAACATCGAAAGCACTAAAAGAACTCATAAAGGAGCTTCCACCCGACCTGCACGGGGAAGTCAGGGATTTCGTCGAATTCCTTCTGGAGAGGCGGGCACGGAAGAATGGCCGGATGTTGCGGCAGGGTTGGGCTGGGGCCTTGCGGGATTACCGCGGCCAATATACGTCCCTGGAGCTGCAAAAAAAAGCCCTGGAATGGCGAGGAGATTGATCCGTGTACTTGTTGGATATGACGAAGTACGGGCTCGATTTCGATGACGCCTACCAGTACGTTGCTGCTCAAGTATCCAATCTTGAAATCGTGAGCTTCGACGGCGACTTCGACCGTACCGACTCCGGCAGAAAATTACCATCGCAGATTCTGAATTCATGACGCAGAGACAACCCTTTGCCGACCATGGGCGTCCTACCATCCCGCACCCGCCCGGCTTGGTCTGACCCGGTCCGCGAAATATTCTCTTTTCAAGGCCTGACTCTTTTTCTCACATTCAGGGCCGCAACCGCCACGGCCCTTCCGGCCTCTTGCCGCTTTCGCGGCATAATTGGCTGCGACGGAAGCACAGCGGGAAAACAAGTGAAACAGGAGACGGTTTGTTGTAAATTGTTTAATTTCTTCTAAGGTTTGGCATTACACCTGAATCCGTGAGCTTATAAATATCAATTTTCTAGTCTTTTTCTATTTAAGTATTTGTAATAGTTTAGAATTTATGGCATTATGCCACCTCACAAGAACTCACTTGG
>JBEKTT010000065.1:0-27998 GCA_049515795.1 Syntrophobacteraceae bacterium | reverse complement strand
GGCTGTCGAGAATGAGCGGTCGGCCTCCGCGCTACGCGCTCACACGTCGCAAAGGGAGGCCGGCGAGCATGCTTCACTATGTGAAGCAGTGCGAAGCTCGCGAAGCGTGATCTATACACCGGAGGCACTTCACTTTTTGGAAGCGCCTCACATTTGGCTTGCCTCCAACCGCACCACATTTAGTGTCTGCGCTGTGTGCATGGCTGCGCGGAAAGAGCCGATTCTTTTTTGAGCAAGGTATTATATAAGTTTATGATACGAGGTCCAATCGCTTCAATGAAGAAACGGCCACCGGTTGAGCCGCCTTTGCGGAGAGTTTATGGGCGATAAGTCTTTTGATTTCTACCGGGCTGTATCAGAGGAACTCGATCCCGAAAGGCTGCAGCGAAAATTCCTGACGGCCCTGCTGGATTTGCAAAACGTGGAGCGAGGCTCCATATGGGTGAGGAGTGAAAGAGGCTACATATGTGTCGAAGCGGTCGGAGAGCAAAGTGAGCGCATCAAGTCAATGACCGTCGATTTCGGTCGGCCCAGCATTGTCGGCTGGGTTATCGAAAACGGCAAAATGACCGTCGCCGAACCGGGCAAAGACGCGCGTCACTACTGGCAGGCCGAGGAGAAAATCGACGTTAAGAGCAGCCTTATCCTTTGTTTTCCACTGTTTCTCAGAACCGGGGAAGTCTACGGGGCCGTCCAGATAATCGACACAAGCGCTGGTGGAAACCGCCTCAACCTTGAGAAAAACTATCTCGAACTGCTCCAGCAGCTTATAGACATCGGATCGATAGCGCTGAGCAATTCGCTGGTTTTCTGCGAGCAGGTGAAAGAGAACCTGAAGCTCAGGCAGACCCTGAAGGCCATCCGCGAACAGTATCTTATCATTGGGAAGAGCGCCGCTTTGCTGGGGGCGAGGAAAAGGGCCGCAGAGTATGCAAGGACGGATTTTCCCGTGCTGATTACGGGCGAAAGCGGCTCAGGCAAGGAGCTTCTGGCCAGAGAAATTCACCGGCTGAGCGGCAGGAGCGGGGGTGCTTTTCTGGCCCAGAATTGTAGTTGCATTCCGGACACCTTGCTCGAAAGCGAGCTTTTCGGCCATGAAAAAGGGGCCTTTACCGGGGCTATCAAGAATAAGTTGGGACTTTTTGAAGCTGCAAACGACGGGACCGTTTTCCTCGATGAGATCGGCGACATGCCCCTTCAGCTACAGGCCAGGATATTGCGCGTGATCCAGGACGGCGAAATCAAGCCAGTTGGCAGTGTGCACACCAAAAAGGTGAACGTGCGGATCATTTCGGCTACCAATCGCGACCTGCAAAGTGAAATCGCCAGGGAAAACTTCCGGGAGGACCTGTTCTACCGGTTGAACGTTTTGCCGCTGCATGTTCCCTCTTTGTGCGAAAGACTCGAGGACATACCCCTGCTCCTGGACCACTTTGTGAGCAGTGAGGCGCTGCGGCTCGGGACTGCCCGCAAGAATTTTTCGAAAGATGCGCTCGATTTTCTCCTTGAATACCAGTGGCCCGGAAACGTTCGCGAGCTTGAGAATTTTGTTAAACACATCATCGTTATCACCCCTGGAAACCTGATAACGCGCAAAGATCTCTCAAACCACTTTTTCTCTACAACCTCCAATGCGCACATTCCGTTGGAACACCGGCCGGACCGAAAGAAAAGGCCGGATGAAGAGAACGAAGCGGCGCCGGGCAGTTTTTTTGACGGGTACTCCTGGGAGGAGTTGGAGCGCGAGTATGTTCTTCATCTTCTCGAAAAAAACAGATGGCACATAACCCGAGCCGCAAAAGAAGCGGGGGTGAATCGTTCAACCTTCGATTCGCGGATGAAAAAACTTAATATCCGAAAATGAACTAAGGGCTTGTCCGTAAATAAAACCTTTGCGCTAGCATCCGGCTTTTGGCCGGCTTTGGCCGCTCCTCAATCGCAAAATCCTCGACGTAGCCCTGCTACGCCTACGGTTTTACTCAATCTTCGCGACCAAATCAGTCTCAAAATCCGGCGCAATCCCTAAGAGGCTTATTTACGGACAAGCCCTAAAGGCCAGACTGAAAGCGATATCAATCCAGGAATGAAACCAGCAACGATAAATGAAAAAATCACTATCGCCAAAGATCTGCATGGCAGGTGGGGCGAGGCTCTCAGGACCGATCCATGCATATCCGCCCAACTCAAGGAGCTTTCGGCCAGAGTGGAAGCTTCGAGCAGTTTGTGCCTCCTCTCGGGAGTTGCCCGGGCATGCAGGCTGTGTGACCGGGAGGAGGGCGGAAGCTGTTGCGGGGCTGGAATCGAAGACCGCTACACCCCGGAACTCCTGCTGATAAACCTTATGCTTGGCGTCACCCTGCCCGAATCGCGGAATTCGGCAAAGAGTTGCCATTTTTGGGGGGAGCACGGCTGTGGTCAGTCGGCCCGGGACATTCTCTGCGTGAATTACCTCTGCACGAGGCTGCAAAAAACCATCGCGCGGGAAAAGTTGCTCGAGCTTCAGGAAGCGAACGGATTGGAAATGGAACTGCTTTTTATATTGCACGACAGGATCAGGAAGTTCGTTAGGCAAAAAAACATATGAAATCGAACAATCTCCACAGAACCATCGAGCTCACGGCGAACTACTTTGACGGGCGCAAGGTCGGCTGTTTCGGCAACACCGGCTATCGCAAGACCACGGACCTTTCCAAATTCTGCGCCTGCATAGAGGACCTGACGGACTCAGGGATTATCAGAACGCAGAGCACCGTATTCACCGATCTGGGGTGTGGGGACGGCAGGGTAAATCTTCTGATGAGCTATTTCGTCCGGCTCTCCATCGGTTTGGAAATCGATTCGGAAATTCTTTCCGAATACGGACCGAGAAAAAACGAGTTGATTTCCCTTCTGAGGAGCGAAGGTGCGATCCTGCCACCCGAAAATATTTTCCTAGTCCATGGAAACTCACTCGACGACAGGAGCTTTGATGAGATTCGGTCCAAGACAGGCGTAGATTTCGCCGACGTAGACCTTTTTTATACCTACATTACGCTCCACGACCTCTTTGCCGAAAAGATCGCAGAGCGTGGCCGCACGGGCGTCCACTACCTCGTCTATGGCTTCAGCAGGGTCCTTCCCGCTTACGAATCATTAGAGCTGGTAAACCCGGACGTCGGCGCCCAGGCAATAGCGGCCCTTTTCAGGAAAAAAGGGTGATTAGGTTAAACCAAGGTAAATCCCTGATTTCGCCCCCCGAGCCGCCGAGGACTTTTTCATTATTTGACCATGACGATCGGTTGCGACTATTCTTGCTCCTTGCTTCGTGCTCCTTGCTTCGTGCTCCGGCTTTTCCATTATTTGAACATGACGACCGCTTGCGACCTCTACTGTGGCGCCCCTGTTCAACATCCGATCTGCAAATCTAAAGAGATGCGCGCGTACCAGCGACTCCAAATATAGAGATGTTGATACTCTTTCTGAGTTATTCAGCAGTGCGCAGACAAACCCATTAACCTGTCACTTGCCATCATGATTGAGGTAGAGGATAATTGAATACGCCTTCCGCGTGTCGAAGAAATGTATTACCGGGGGATTACGGAGACCGCGATCCGGCCCGGGAAGTCTATGCGGGGTTGCATCAGGAGGCTAAGGGGAATCTTGCCGAAATGGATTATTCGGAGGCTAAGAGGGACTGCCCCCATGGACTGGCCATTTCGGAGTTGATGCGCGATGCCTCCCGCATGCTGACGTAGGGGTAGTGTTTTGAGGAGCAGGAATGGCCTGAGGCGGCAAAGTTTCTGTACCGAGCCGGATTGGACATGGACTGATTTATCGTGTTGAGGGTGGCATATGAAAGATAATCTCAGCCAGGAGACGGTTGAAAAGTGTTCTGATATTCTCGAAAAGATCAGAAGGGAACATCCCCTTGTTCACAACATCACCAACTACGTAGTCATGAACTTTACCGCCAATGCGCTACTCGCCCTGGGTGCATCGCCGGTAATGGCCCATGCGGTCGAAGAAGTCGAGGAGATGGTCGGGCTGGCTAGTGCCCTTGTCATCAATATCGGAACGTTGTCACAGCCCTGGATCGATTCCATGGTCAAGGCCGCCCGGGCCGCCCGGGACCGCTCCATTCCAATCGTGCTTGATCCGGTGGGAGCCGGTGCAACCCGGTTCAGGACCGAGGCTGCCCGGCGGCTAATCGGTGAGGCGCCGGTGGCGGTCCTGCGCGGGAATGCCTCGGAAATCCTGGCGGTTGCGGGTCAGAAGGGTATCACCCGAGGTGTGGATTCCGTTCACGGTACGGAGGACGCTCGGCTGGCAGCCTGCCATTTGGCAAAAACCTATGGGACCGTCGTTGCGGTCACAGGTGCGGAGGATTTTGTGACCGACAGCTTGCGGATGGCCAGGATCTCAAACGGGCATCCACTCATGGGCCGAGTTACAGGGACAGGCTGTGCGGCAAGTGCAATCACGGGTGCCTTTTGCGCCGCCGAAACGGATGCTTTCGCCGCTGCAATCGGGGCGCTCGTCACCTTTGGGATTGCGGGAGAACTTGCAGCCATCGGCAACCCCGGGCCGGGCAGTTTTCAGGTGGGCCTGCTCGACGCACTCGGCGCGATAGACGGCGCCATCATCAGAGAGCGCGCCCGGGTAGCCGTTACATGAAAGCCTGCAAATCCGGAATTGATTTTAGACTGTACCTGGTCACCGACCGGATCCTGTCTGGCGGCCGCCCTCTTGAGCAAATCGTTCGCGAGAGCGCCGCGGGCGGTGTGACCGTGGTCCAACTTCGCGAAAAGAATGCCGGGGCAAGGGAGTTTATCGAGCAAGCCTTTGCGCTCAAGCAAGTAGCTTCGGACCTGGCCATCCCGCTCATAATCAACGACAGGGTGGACATCGCGCTGGCCTGTCGCGCCGATGGAGTTCATCTGGGGCAGGAGGATATGCATTGCGCCCTTGCGCGCCGGATTGTCGGCAAAGATATGATCATCGGGGTTTCCGTCAGTACTGCCGATGAAGCCCTGGAGGCCGAAGCAGATGGGGCGGACTACCTGGGGGTGGGGCCCCTGTTTGCCACACCGACCAAAGCCGATGCGCTGCCGCCCACCGGGCTCGGTGTTTTGCGAACTATCCGCCAGGCCGTTCGCATTCCCATGGTCGGAATAGGCGGCATAACCTACACCAATGCGGGTGATGTCATACGTGCCGGCGCGGATGGTGTAGCGGTCGTATCGGCCATAATTGCCAGTCCCGATCCAGGAGCGGCGGCGTGGGCGCTCAGGTCCGCAGTAGATCAAGCCCGATGCGGCCGATGAATGCTTCCTTGGGTGAACAGACGGTGGATTTACCCTCGACTCCGGCCGGCATCATTTATGCGACAGGGTGATAGAGCTCACAAACCCTCTTTTCCTCTTTTTTCATGTCGATGTAATTTGCGGCAGCCATCGGTAACGGCGGCCGCAATCTGGTTGGCATACTTGTGCCTGATATCCCCCGAGGCATAGATTCCGTTGATATAGTTCAAACGCTTATAGCTCAAGGAGAGGTCACGACGGATCGTCTCTTCGAGAGCATCATACTAAATGTCCTCACGGTTCACCTCCTGGAGCACTTTCAAGTGATTCAATTTGTAGCATATGCAAAGACTGCAAAACATTAACGGATCAGGGAGATTATGAACTGCCGGGCAGTGCTTTCCAGTATCTCTCTGAAACCCATGAGGAACTCCATCCTCAGGGGAGTGCCGCCGTGCAGGGTCCATGGGCGTTCTAATTGGGATAGACCACGCTGAGTTGGTTTTGCAGTTTACACGTCAACTATTCACGAAGGAATGCCGGTAAACTCGTACTAGGAAAAGGCTGAGGAAATAGAGAGTAAGGAAATCGCCCCATCTGCTCTTTCTCTACACTTAATATAGGCGATAAGGTCATTGTTGGCTTCAGGGAAGATAAAATAAGATAAGGGAATGCCTCAACCTGTAGCATGCCATTCTGAGAAGTGTCTCTAAAAGGGGTAAGGGATTCCGACCAATCACATGGGGATTTTGAATCTTGACTGGAGTTGGCTATGGGTAAAATACCGATACTCTCACGCGAGGAGTTTCGCTCTGATCGAGAGTCGAGAAACTGTTCCGGGTCACACCTGACGGAAAGTTCCCTTCCGGTGCCCCACATGTCTGATGTCGCTTTAATGGGAATCCTCGTAGATGACCTGCCCTTAGCCCTCAGAACCCTCGAAAGGGGCAACATTACTCTCTTCGGAGTTACGCATGACCTGGAATTTTTCACTCTACGAGCGTTGCGTCCAGCGTGATATCGGCCTTGAACAGTTTGGAAACCGGACATCCGGCTTTTGCCATGCCGGCGAGCTTTTCGAACGTCGCCTGGTCGGCGCCCGGGATTTTGGCTTTGAGCGTCAGGTGGACCGCCGTGATGGCGTATCCGCCGTCAACCTGCTCCAGCGTGACCTTGGCGGAGGTTTCCATATGTTCGGCGGTGAGCTTTGCCTCACCCAGGATCAGCGAAAGGGCCATGGTGAAGCAGCCGGCGTGTGCGGCGGCGAGCAATTCCTCCGGATTGGTGCCCGGCAGACCTTCGAACCTGCTCGCAAAGCCATAAGGGTAGGCCTTTAAAGCGCCGCTCTCGGTGGAGATAGCGCCCTTTCCGTCCTTGATTCCGCCCTGCCATTGGGCTGACCCGTGTCGATTGATTTTCATCCGAATTCTCCATAGAAGTCGCGCAACCAACGGGCTTTCGTCAGCTCGTCGTGCGAACGAAGGTTACGATGTAGTCCACACAGGTTCCGGATGCTCATGCTGAGGGCCATGGCCCGCTTGCGGAAAGACAACGATCTGCGTGGTCGGCAATTGCCGATTGAGTGCGTACCAATTCTCGACGGGAACATAATGTCGTTGTCTCCCGAAATCAAGAGGGTCGAAGTGGCCGCACTCTTGAGCTTTTTGAGAGTTCCGAAGCGATTCAAGAATAGATCACCCCCAGACGCTTCAGCCACGAGCCGCACCGCCAAAGACTGCGGAATCGGCGTGTCCAGGTCTGTCGTGCTCATCGCTATCCGATCGTGTGATCGCTTCAGATTTGGGTTTATAGTTACTTACGGAAGGTTAATTCCGACTGGAGAAACCTCGCATAAAAAGTATGATCCGTATGTGCTGAGCTTTTCAGTCCTCAGGAATTCAAGGGCCAGGAGAAATAATTCAAAATGCAGATTATTTTGATATAGTTAAAATAGCCTCGTAAGACAGACTTATGAACAACACTGGGCAAGAAAATGCCATATCGATTGCGGGCGCCCTTCAGCGATAATCTGGTCATTCAATTTACCGCCTTTAGGCGGAAGATCCTCTTACCGCCTTTAGGCGGAAGTCAATCGCGTTGGGCGTTCGCGGGGCGCCTTCTTGCGGCTATGGCTTGTCGAGTATGCTATCCTGATGCGCGCCATAAGGCTTCAATCAGTATGAAATCTTGCTTAGCTGCATTAACATAAGGAAAAAGGAGTTATCGATGAGTCTGAATGCCGCCACGCCAATCGGTGTCATACCCTCCAAAGCATTTGGAAAGACCGGCATTGAAGTTACCGTAACAGGATTGGGCGGTGAAGGGGTCTTAAGGACTTACGGGCGGGAAGATGAGACCTGGAGGGTGATCAAGGAAGCCGTCGCTCAAGGGATTACCTACTTCGACTGCGCACGGGCCTACGCAGGAAGTGAGAGGTATTACGGACAGGTCTGGTCGAGGCATCCGGAGGATCGAGCCAGGATTTTTCAAGCGAGCAAGTCAGCGATGAGAAGCAAGAACGGCGCACTAGCCGATCTCGATCAAACGCTCATGAATATGGGCATCGATTACCTGGATCTGTGGCAAATCCATGACGTAAGAACCGAGGAAGACTTTGAAATAATCTCCCGTCCTGGTGGGGCGCTGGAGGCGTTCATGGGAGCCAAAGCCAATGGAAAAACGCGCTTTATAGGAGTCACCGGGCATCACGATCCTAAAATCTTGGAGAAAGCCATACGGGAATGGCCGGTCGATTCCGTTATGATGCCTATCAATCCCGTCGAAGCGGCACTTGGCGGATTCATGGATTCAACGTTGCCCGCTGCACTTGAAAAAGGCATTGCCGTGATAGGAATGAAGGTGCTTGGCTCCGCCCACTATATATTGCCCGACGCTGGTATCACACCGGAAATGCTGATCCGATTCGCCTTATCACAGCCCATCACGGTTGCCATCGTAGGTTGCTCCAACGGCCCTCATGTTCGAACGCTTGCCGAAACAGGCCGAAGCTTTAGCCCGCTCAGCCCGGAGGAACAGCAAGCTATTGCGGGAATATTCCATCCCTATGCCAAGAGACTGGCCTTCTATCGGGGAGCCCTTTAAAGTCTATTCCCGATGTGAACTGCCACTCGATCAGTTTCTGACTCTTGCTAAAAACTGCATCGGCCTGCCGTTTGGATTTTCATTTACGTATGAAAAGAATGCTCAAATTTAAGCCGGCAGCTGCCACTCAGCCGATTTTCCTATTCAGGAAAGACGAAAATGATGAGAGTGATCAGGGAGTAAGCGTTTATCTTGAGTACCACAGGATGAGTTCTGGATGCTCGTTTCCATCCAAAGCCTATCCTCACACGTGTCTTCAATGCCCATGCTCCCGGAACTGCTGCACCCTAACTGCTCGCGGCGAATCTGTGGTCCTGCGGCCCGCGCTGGCAATGCTTCTGTACAACCAATGTTCCGCTGGCCCGGCCCACCAGCAACGGCTCTTTTAAGACATTGGCGGCTGATGGGGCCAGTATGGGATCGCGGGCCAGTTCGATCACCTTATAAGCCTCGAACTTCATCTTGCGGGAAGTCGTTCCCACCGCCTCGATCCAGCCATGATACTCCATATAATCTCCCGCATAGACAGGGGCCAGAAAATCCACCGAATCATAGGAGCGAAACAGGCTTTCATCCCCATCCAGGCGGATGCACAGCTCAGTGGCGACATCGCCGAAGAAATCCAGAATCTTCGAGCCGTTGACCAGCTCACCCGCATAATGAGCGTCGCCCGACCCCATCCTCACCCGCAGAATCACCTTTTCACCGACCATCTTCATTCTCCTTCTGTGCATTTTGAAACCCCGAACTTGCATTACATTCGATTATCTGCTCGGGGGTAAGGGTCTTCATCTTCATCTTTGCCTCTGTTTCCGCGTCCATTCCTAAATCTGATTTAACATATGGACCGATTTTTCTGTGGTAGGTCAAGCGGCACTTCTGCCATAAAGCAGCCTGCTGAAAGAGTTAGAACTCCTGCCGATTCCCCTGCCACGGTCTGGAGGTCAGCTATTGACCGCTTTTTTGACAAAAACGATACTTGGGGAATTAAAGGGTGTCAATAAAGTAGGAAGTTTTATTGCACAAAAGAACAACCATTCCTTGTCAGATCCTTGAGTCTGACCGGGCCAAGCATGAACAAAACATTTGATTCGGGAAGGCCGCGTCTTTCCGCGCTCTATTTCTCAAGGTCGAGAAGAGATTATTGGGAATAATTCCCCCGTGATATGGATGACTCGAACTAAATAAAAGTTGCCCTGTGACAGATCCCATTCGGGTGCCTCATTGAAGTTATTAAGTCGAAAATAGCATTGGAAGGTGTTAAGAATAGTTTGCATCTAGGAATGTTTAGGCGGCTGCGCGCTCTTCCAAAACAACAACTCAAATATCTAACCGGAGACACACGATGAGCTTCTGGAAGAAAATATTTGGCTCTAAGGAATCACCAAAACAGGCACGTCCACTGGCGCACTCGGTTCCAGCAGGCAAACAGTCAGATTCTATCCATGAGGCGGCCGAGGATGGCGACCTGGAAAAGGTCAAGGCGCTGCTGAAAGACAATCCTGGTTTGGTTTTCAGGAAAGACGATGAAGGCCGGACGCCTTTGCACGTGGCGGCGTCGAAGGGTCATAAGGATGTGGTAAAATTGCTGATGGACTACAAATCCGACGTCAATGCTAAGAAGAAGTACGGCTATACGCCTTTGCACTATGCGGCTCATGGCCACAAGGACGTGGTGGAATTGCTGCTGGCCAACAAGGTCGAGGTCAATGCCAGGGACAACATCGGCTATACACCTTTGCACGAGGCGGCGAGGAATGGCTCCAAGGACGTGGTGGCATTGCTGCTAGCCAACAAAGCGGACGTCAATGCCAAGTACAACATAGGTGAGACGCCTTTGTACTTGGCGGCGGAAAATGGCCACAAGGACGTGGTGGAATTGCTGCTGGCCTACAAAGCCGACGTGAATGCAAAGGACGACAGAGGCTGGACGTCTTTGCACAAGGCGGCGATAGCAGGCCACAAGGACATGGCGGAATTGTTGCTGTCCAACAAAGCCGACGTCAATGCCAAGTACAACACAGGGGAGACGCCTTTGCACTTGGCAGCGGGGAATGGCTACAAGGACGTGGCGAAATTACTGCTGGCCAACAGAGCCGAGGTTAATGCCAAGGACAACAGAGGCCAGACGCCTTTGCACTTGGCGTCGGAGAATGGCCACAAGGACGTAGCGGAATTGCTGCTGGCCGGCAAGGCCGATGTCAATGCCGAGTACCTCGACGGCTCTACGCCTTTGCACTTGGCGTCGGAGAATGGCCACAAGGACGTAGCGGAATTGCTGCTGGCAAACAAAGCCGATGTCAATCCCAAGTCCATCGACGGCTCTACGCCTTTGCACTGGGCGGCAGGGAATGGCCACAATGACGTAGTTGAATTGCTGCTGGCCAACAAGGTCGAGGTCAATCCCAAGTCCATCGACGGCTCTACGCCTTTGCACGAGGCGGCGATAGCAGGCCACAAGGGCGTGGTTGAATTACTGTTGGCCAACAAGGTCGAGGTCAATCCCAAGTCCAACGACGGCTCTACGCCTTTGCACGAGGCGGCGATAGCAGGCCACAAGGACGTGGTTGAATTACTGTTGGCCAACCAGGCCGAGGTTAATACCAAGAACGGCAACGGCATGACGCCTTTGGACTGTGCGGAGAATAGGGGCCGCAAGGATGTGGTGGAATTGCTTGCTGCGCACCACGGCAGCCACGAATAGACTGTATGGAAAAAAAATTAAGTCTGCCGAGAATTTGGCCCCAACCTTTACAGGTTCATCCGGCAAACGAGTATCAGCTGGTCGAGAAAGGACAGTATCTGTCTTGGGATTAGCTGGACAGTCGTGACTAAGGCAGAATTTATGTAACCCCTTCAGGGTAAAAAACATGGTTGGTTTCGGTATATGTCCGGTTAAATAGGAGCCTCTTAGCAGGGATTTTCCCTGGCCCCCAGGTATTCATTTTCGTGAAGAACCTCTTTTTTTGCATCCCGGCATCGTAACGTCATCCGATACCGACATGAGCCTATATAAAAAAATAGCACAGACGCAATGCTTCCCGGCTATTGCACCCTCAATTGCCCCCTTCCCAATGTCTCTATGTCCCAGCCGAACGTCTTTATGCAGTATTCGCCGAAGGTCTTTCTGAAATCAGGCGATTGAAGACGCTCTTTGATGAGCCGGTCTTCCAGCTCCAGGCTACGCTGAAGCTCCTTTGGGTCGCATTTGAACAACTTGCGGATGCCGAGCAAGGTCGAAACCGAAGCCTCCAAATTCGCAGCCACGAATTGCATCGTCTCTTCTTCCAGCTTTGACACCGGAACGATCCGGTCGATCAACCCCAAATCCAGGGCATCTTCGGCGTAAAAGGTCTTCCACTGCAACACCTCGGTGGCCTTCCTGACCCCAAGCAAGCGCGGTAGGAAATACCCGCTTCCTTTGGTGATCATCCCAATGCCTGCGCCGGCGTTCTCGAATACAGTGTCGTCCGCGACAATGCGGTAGTCGTAGGCTAGGCCGAGGTTCAGGTGAAACATTGAGACCGTTCCCCGCCCGGCGTAAACCGTAATGCCGTTAAATCTCGATAGCGTGCGGATGAGGTGGTTGACCGCGTTTGTCAACCGGTCAATGAGCAGATTATCGTTCTTGGCTAAGAGCGCCTTAGACAGAAACATGCTGTATTCGATGTATTCGTCCTTATCTGGACAGGCAAACATGACCATTGCCTTATACGACTTGCTTGAGAGTATGGACTCTTGATACTCGTAAAATGAGTATATTGCGTTAATGTCCTGGGTCAGGGTCTTAATGTGCTGTTTCTGTCTAATCACCAGGACATCGTTTTCCAGCGAAGAAGAGAGAAGATCATTGTCTGTGGTAAAACTCTTTTGAGTTGTCATGGATCCCCCCGCGTTGTAATAATGTATGGTTACCCTGAATAATGCGTCAACTTGACCTCAACTGGAGCTGAACTGCATTTCCGGCTCGGATTCCATCCGAAAAAGCTCTTGGAATGCCGAATGTCCGTAAATCATACGATATTCCAACCAAAACCCGCAAGCAAATCAGGACTTTGACCGATACGTATCCATGCTCTTTATTATGGCCTCCTTGTCGAGGACAAATTCCATCATTCCCACCTGCTCCTCGTAGACTTTAGGGTCGATGATCTCTTTTACCCTGTCTTCCAGAATGTGGTACGCGGGCAGCATGAGGGCCGTTCCAGTCAGCGGTCCCGCGAAGGTGGGATCACCCGTGGTGACGGTTTCGGCATAGATGCCTGCGCTGTCCGCATCGGGAGAGCCCAGGACGACGACGAGATCTTCTTTTCCCTGCCGGTCGACGACTTTTATTATGGTTGCCTGATCTTCCAGATCCATGGCTCCGGCTGCCGTTCACACAAAGCACTGGGTGAGGACCAGTACCGGCTCCGCCCCCGCCGTGCTGACACACGCCGCTATGGCTGGGGCGGGAATGCCGTCCCTCTCGCCAATGCAGACCACTTTCTTTCCGTTGAGAAAATTCTCACCCATCGACTGCTCCTCGTACGATAGACTTATATAATACCCTGCTCAAAAAAAGAATCGGCTCTTTCCGCGCAGCCATGCAGACAGCGCAGACACTAAATGTGGTGCGGTTGGAGGCAAGCCAAATGTGAGGTGTTTCCAAAAAGTAAAGTGCCTCCGGTGTATAGATCACGCTTCGCGAGCTTCGCACTGCTTCACTTTGTGAAGCGTGCTTGCTGGCCTCCCTTCACGGCGTGTGAGCGCGTAGCGCGAAGGCCGACCGCTCATTCTCGACAGCCCGCCCACCCACCCGCGAGACGGGGCGGAAGCGGGAGGCCTTTTGAAATTATCCCAGCCTGGATTCCAAAAAGCCGGTAATCCCGGACGCACTGACATCTTTGCCTGCAAGCCTTCCCAGTTCCTGCCCGGAGTCGTACAGGAGGAATGCCGGCAGGCTCATTACCCTCAGGTCTATGCAGAGCCGCCTGTTCCTGCTGCTGTCCAGCTTGACGATTTTCAGCCTGCCGGCATACTTCTCGGCAATGTCGTGGACAAAAGGCATGAGCGCTAGACACGGCTGGCAGGAAGGACCCCAAATATCTACCAGCACCGGCTGGGTTGCCGAAAGCACTTCCTCTTGAAAAGTGTCTTTGGAAATATCAGCTACCATTGTTTTCTCCAGTGTTTCTTTCCAGAATGAAGGACATCCCGTCAGATAATTTGGTCATTTTAGCGAGGAAAAGGCTTCCTTTGGCTACGAACATGGCCCGTGTGATCTCCCCGTTGAGGATCATCTCCCGCGCATGACCGAGAAAGGGCACCGCCGCTGCAATATGCCCCTGCGTCGGAGAAAATCCCGGCATGCCGTATCGGCGGACAAAACCATTGAGCTCCGATGCCGGCATCTCGTTATTGATGACCGCAAGTGCGCCTATCATCCGATAATTAGTATTGGGCACATTACCGCTTCCGGCAGGTTCCGTGATTTCAGGGTTATGCATCTCGGCTGCAAATTTGTCTATATCCTTGATTTTCAGACCCAAATGGTTCAGGGGCTTACTGACAAGTGCAGTCATGATCGCCTGGGGCGAGGAGCCTGCAGCGACATCATGCTTTCCGATGGAGTCGAGCCGCATCTGGGGGTTTTTGCCATCATCGGCGCTCACCACAACGGCAATGGCGCCGAGGACGTCTTCCATTATCGGAGTTTGCCTGGCCAAATGGCCGCGCATCTTCATACCCAGTTTAGCCAGGGACCCACCGCCAACAACTGCGACGTTTTTGAAAACCCCCGATTGGACCAGTCCTGCCGCAAGAACCAGGGTGTGTACCGGGGAACAGCAAAAGGCCTTAACATCGGCGCCGCTGCTGTTCAGACATCCGGCAAACTCCGCCATGGCTTTCGCAAGATTGCCCGCTCCACGCTGGTAGCGGTCTCCGACACCTTCCTCCCCGCAGCTCATCACGTAGTCTATCGTCCGCCCGCCGCCTTCAAGATCTCTTGTCACATAGCGGAGGGCAAGTATTCCCGAAGCCTTCGCGGAGAGATTTTCAAGGAGAACGGGGGCGAAGAGATTCTCATCTTCATCGTGTCCCTGGCGGAAGCAACCGGCGATGCGGCCGCCTTCATAGAGCGGAAGGGCCCCTGACGCTATCTCCGCCTCCAGGGCATCAATCTCTATTCCGACCCCGAGTCTTGCCAGGTCCTCGCCCGTAATCAGAGGATGCTCTGCGAGCTTCCCCCTCACCCGGGAGATGAACCGGCGCTCAAACTCGACAAGCTCAAATTCATCAACAATTTTTATGAAACCGTAGAACTCGGCCTGCGGCATGATTTCACCGCACTTGCCAAAACGTGCGCCAGGACCCTTAAGATTGCGGAACCAGGGCCGCTCGATGTCCCAGAGCTTTTCGGGTCGCAGATTTCCGATGTAAACCTGATGGGGCGGATAAGCAACAGCTTCTTCATAGCCTCTCAGATGCGCGGTCAGGCGGTCTATAAGTCCAGGGTCCTTTGGGATTTCACGGGCGGGTTTGGACCCATATCGCACAAGATCGGGCGTGTGAACGAGAACGTTGGAAATACCCTTTAACACCGGATAGGACATTTTCTCTTCCTTACCTGCAAATAGGACTTCTAATCAAATCCACCACAGAGGGGTACGGACAAAACATTCTCACCACAGCATCTCATGTCCGGTTGGGACACCCGAAACGATGAAAAGATCCGAAGGGTGGGCTCAGCGAGCGCAGCCCCCCAAGCCTTTTCGAAGCAGAGACACAGAGAGCACAGAGAAAAGACTATGGGCACGCGAGAAAAACCGGGAGCAAACAGGGATCTGTCCTTTGGTTTTGTCTGTTCGTTCAATTGCTTTCCTCTGTGCCCTCTGTGCCCTCTGTGCCTCTGTGGTGGAATTCGCCTCTCTCCTTGACCGGACTATGCCCCGCCTCTGCGGTGAACGGGCACGAATTATTGCCGGGAAGACCCCAGTTTTTTTGAAATCTCCCTGGCTGCTTCAGTAACCAAGCGTATATATAGCGCAAATTCATCATCTGTTCGACTATTCGGCACGGTGATAGAGATAGATGCTATTACCTGTCCGGTAATATCGCGTATCGGACCACTGGCACCCTTGGCATCAGGCAAACGCTCTTCAAAACTGGTAGCATACCCTTGCTCCAAGGTCTTTGCCAAATTATCTCTGAGTTTATCAATGTCCGTTATTGTACCTGGGGCCACTTTTTCGAATTTTACTCTTTTTAAATAGTCTTCAATTTCATGTTGATCAAGAAAAGCAAGAATTGCTTTTCCAGATGCTGCGACATGCAGCGGTGAGCTGTGCCCGGTATAAGCAACAACACGTACGCTTTTTTTGCCGTTTAGACAGTCAACACACAGCCTTTCATCTCCATTTCGTATATTCAAGTATACTGTCTCTTCGCTCATATTCCAAATGTGTGTCAGATAAGGATAAGCCACTTTTTTTAGATCGAGTCTTTCCGAAACAGTCATTCCCATTTTGAGGAGTTGTATTCCTAAATCATATGTTTTTGTTTCTTTATTATAGACAACATATCCGTGTTTGATTAAAGTACTCAATATCCTGAGCAAAGTTGCTTTAGATAAATTTATTCGTCGGCTCAGTTGAGACAAACCTTGAACGTCTTCCTTCAATGCCTCCATTATTGCAAGTGACCTATCGACGGCGCGCACCATCATACATACAACCTCCTGCGGGTTCGCCTGGTGAATCGCGTCTAACCCAACATCACGTTAAATCGTTTCATAAGTGCCCTTCTTACCCTCCTGCTGCAGCATCTCGATAGCTTTGTTCATATAGCGGCGCCGCATTACTTTTTCTTCCTCCGGCGTTAAATGAGAATTGCCAACCGGACTGGTTATAGTATAGCCGCGGATTAACCTCGATACCCCGACCATCATAGCCACATCAACAATTGACGTTATGTGTACTGTGGCTATTCCCAATTTTTCGATTTGCATGGCAATCGTTGCACCGCAACGAGAACTGGTTCCTCAGGTGGATGTGAGTATGACCGCGCTGACCCCTTCATCAAGAAGCTTTTGGGCTATGCCCGTGCCCATAGCCTTGCAACTCTGTACGGTTGTGGTATTTCCCGAGCAGGAATAGAAAATCGGAAACAGACTGCCAAATACGCCCTCGGCCTCCATTTCTTTGAGAACGTCCATCGGCAATAGACGGTTTAAATTCTCACGAACTTCGGTAGGGTGATAACCCGAATGAGCGACTAGAAATGGATTTGCAAAAATATCGGCAAGCTTGTAAGGAGCCCATATCGTGTTCTGGCTTACTTTGATTTTATCCGGATTTTCCTTGGGTACTACCCCGCCATCGGAAACCAGCGCAATTGTAGCCGTCTTGATATCTTTGACCGGCGGTGCTGGCGGGATTTCTTCGAACTCGGGTATTTTCAACTCTGTCCGGAAAGGCCGGCCGGCGATCTTATCCAGTAGCATATCAATGCCCCTCACCGCCGCAGGCTTCTCAGCAACTTCGTTTTTCAAGAAACCTCTGGGCAAATAACCTTCTTTGTCCGCACTGCCGATCGGCTCGTTTTTCAACAGCTTGCGGCCGATGTCGGCCATTTTGGTCAAAGCTTGTCTCATCTGACCTGCATTGATACCCGTCTTGACCACATAGACCTTCTTCCGGTACATCTCAGCTCCCGGGTTTTCAGGGAACAGACCGGTTACTGCCGGGATTCCAAGTCGTTCTTGAACCGCGCTTGCGATAGCCCCACAGGCAATCCCATACCGGCCGGCGTTGAAAGCAGGCCCTGAGAAAAACAGGGATGGTTTCAAATCAGTGATAATTTTAAGACCTTCCTCAACGGATTCCTGCAAATTCTCAGCAATGTAATTGTCACCGCAGATCACTGTGGCTACTACCTCTGCCTCTTCTTTAAGGAGTGAGTGCAGCAGCAGAGCAGGTCCAACCGGCCCTTCTTTAACCAGGAACCCAACATCCGCTTTTTCTTCTCCACCCAACTGTCCAAAGAATTGGTTGATATAGCAAACAATCCTCAGTTTTTGATCTTCTGAGGTTTTCTGCACCAACTCGCCGCTCGTCATGATACCTCCAAAAACTTTGTGGTTCCTCAACAATTCTCACCGGCCCTTTAAAGAGATAGGGGGCCTGACACCGATATTCAAATTAATATTCGACGGCTATTGCACATGAAGCCCCCAACTGATTCAAGCAACCACAAATGAATCGCTTTTCAACTTCGATAGATTGTCCGGCAAACTGTTTGCAGCTATCATTGAATATTTGTGTATCTTCATTCCCACCGAAGATTTTATCCAACGCAGGCAATTCCTGCTTTTCGAAAATAATTCCAGTATTGATGATAGCGTTAAGAGCTTTATCGCTAAATAGCACCTCCGAATCAAGAGATGCCTGGGTGTTCAAAATTTGAACCAGAAGCGTGGTCTTAAGGCCCAGTTTTTCACACTCCGACGCAGCAACCCCCAAATCAATATTAGGAGCACCACCTAGAGGCTTGGTCATAATCACCCCATCGGCTTTCAAGGTATAATGAACCAGATTTGCCGCCATCATTCCGCCCAGCGCTCGTCGAACCGGCTCCATGCTGCATACGGCAACCACCACCCCGACAAAATTTAAATCCTTGCCATGGCGGCGCAATAATTCGGTGATGATGGGGTGGTTTTGAATAGAATAAGTCTCCATCATGCGGATGGTGTATCCGCTCAATACCGCTCCATCTATTATCTCATTGGCGTTGACAATCAGAGGAAGTGTCAGGGAAATCGGAGTTCCATAGAATATCGGGTCGGGGATACCTTTTGGATCGTGTTGAGGACTGTAGATTTGGTAGTAGTACGCAATGTTCGGCAAATCCGAATTGATATTTTCCGTATGAAATATTTCGACTTCATCCACCTGCTCATCCGTCGCGGCCTGAGCCAGATACACGGCGGCCTTAAAGCCGGCCTGCCTGACTGAATAAGCGTAATCCACGTCACCTGTTTCTCCATTCGGGATTGGATCGATGACCAAATTGAGCATCTTTCCGTACCGTCCAATCTCCGCTGCAGGACCTGACATATCAATCAGGGATTTTGAGTGAATCCAGTGGCGATGCCTGTCACAGAGAACAACCGCTATCCCCTTCAAGGTTCGCGTAGTTCCTCTGCCCGCAGAAACGATTCTTCCCAGTACGCCCGGAAAATCGACTCCATCGGAAATCTTACACCTCGGTTCGACAACGTCGGCGACGTTAACGATGCGTGTAGGGTCGCCCGGTTTGGCAAGTTGGATGTTCACACTTGCGAAATTTTCATCTTTCGACAAAAGGCCGGTTAATTCTTCTTTATTCACGTACAAAACCCCATTTGATATCCGAGTTTGAGGCCCAAACTCTACATTAGAGATCTTGACTGACTCCAGCCGCAGTTTCATACCCTCTCCTCACCTTTGGATTATCATCCCAAATCGGTCCGCTAGACGAACCAGTGGTTCACTAAAGCGTAGGAGGAAAACACCCCTTTGTCAAGCAAATCCTGCAATTTCGTGATGGGAAAATTATTTCGGTTCATCCGGCAAACGACTACCAGCAGGTTGAGAAGGGACAGTATCTGGCTGCTGTGAATTCGGCCTTTGGGGGCTTTAGAGTCTCTCTTGTCCTGAAAGGTATCTAAATGTCCAAACTCTAGAGCCTTTTCAGGGTACGGAAAGGCCAGACCATAGGTACTCCTTTGCCGGATAACCCAACTTAAACACGTTATCTCAAGACTAATTTTTCAAAATATCGGTAGCAGCTTTTTTGAGGAATCAAATTTCAGTGCCGGGGTGAGTTTCTGTTGGGAAGTTCAACATACTTTGCAAGAACCAAAAACGTCTCCCCTACGAATTCCGTGAGCAAATGATTGGAAAACGGCAAAGATTTTGGCGTTCCATTTCCTGAGGGAAAGGAGCCATGCCGACACGATCTTTTAGCCATCTATTCCAAATGGTCCAACACTTGTCTGACTTTTGCCGCAAGATCATCGCTGCGGAAAGGTTTCTGAATGAAATTTACCCCTTCGTCCAGAATGCTGCGATGTGCTATCACGTCGGCGGTATAGCCAGACATATACAGGCACTTTAGGTCCGGGCGGATGGTGCTGAGCTTTTCTGCCAGTTCCCTGCCGTTCATCTCCGGCAGCACCACGTCCGTGATCAGCAGGTGAACATCTCCCGGATGCTCCTCGGCAAGATTTATGGCGTCTGAAGGAGTCCGTGCCGCAAGCACCGTGTAGCCCAGATTTTCGAGAATCATGTTACCGAGGTCCAGGATCGATTCATCGTCTTCGACCAGCAGGATAGTTTCCGTGCCTGCCGGGCGCATGCCGGCCGCCTCCTCAGATGGGACCTGTGCGGTTTCAGCCTCGAACCGAGGCAGGTAGATCTTAAACGTGGTTCCTTTCCCCGGTTCGCTGGCAACATAAATAAAGCCGTCGTTTTGTTTAACGATGCCGTAGACGGTGGACAATCCCAGCCCGGTTCCCTTGCCCACTTCCTTGGTGGTAAAAAAAGGCTCGAAGATATTCTCGCGGACTTCCTGAGTCATACCCGCTCCGGTATCGCTCACGGTAAGCAGGACGTATTGTCCGGGAATGAATTCAGGATTCTCGGCCCTATTGGAATCATCGATCACAACGTTCTCGGTCCGCATGGTGACTGCCCCAACTCCGAAAATGGCATCGCGGGCATTGACCACAAGATTGGCCAGGATCTGGTCCACCTGAGAGGGATCAATTTTGACTTTCCACAGATCGAGTCCCGGTTGCCAGGACAGGTCGATATCCTCGCTGATGAGCCGCCGCAACATCTTGAGCATGCCCGAGATCGTGTTGTTCAAATCCAGTATCTTCGGGACGGCGGTCTGTTTGCGGGCAAAGCCCAGCAGTTGCCGGGTAAGGTCCGCTGAACGCAGGCCCGCTTTGAGAATCTCATCGAGGTTGTGCTTGAGTTTCTCTGTGGGAACGTCCTGTTCCAGGGCCATTTCCGCCCGGCCGATGATCACGCTCAGCATGTTATTGAAATCGTGCGCCACGCCGCCGGCCAAACGCCCTACTGACTCCATCTTTTGGGCCTGGAAGAGCTGTTCCTCAAGTTTCTTTCTTTCCTCCTCTCCTCGCTTGCGCTCGGTGATGTCATGCGTAAGGCCCAACATATACTGCTGCCCGGCCATCTCGATAACCTCCGCCGAGATAAGCGCGTCCATGATCTCACCGGATTTCCTGCGGAACTGGGTTTCAAAGTCCTGTAGCCTGCCTTGCTCTTCCAGTGTCTTGAGCATCTTAGACCGGTCTGCAAGATTAGCCCAAATTCCCAGCTCCAACGCGCTGTGGCCGACGGCCTCCTCGCGTGTGTAGCCAAATAAGCCCAGGAACGCGTCATTGGCGTCGATGAAGTGGCCGTCGCTCAAGCGTGATATACCGGTGCCGGCGGGGCTGGCGCGAAAGAACCTGGAGAAACGTTCCTCGCTCTCGCGCAACGCAATTTCGGCCAGCTTGCGCTCGTTGATATCCCGTATGGATTCTATAGCACCGGTGACATTTCCCTGCTCATCGAACAGGGCGGTTGCGACACCCCACAGGTATGCTCCCTTTCCTCCATGTGCATCCGGCGCATATGTTTCGGCAACGATGGCGCCACCAATTGTTGAAACAGAGTCGTAGTATTCCATTTTCTTCTCTTCACTTGCAAACACAAGGTCAAGCAGCGCCGGTCTCCTGTTCCCGAAAAAAGGTAAGGAATACTCGAAATCGCCCTTGCCAATCATTTTACTCTTCGGGATTCCGGTCATTTCTTCCATGGCGCGATTCCAGGCAATAACTGTTCCTTCGTTATTGATGACGAATGTCGCATCCGGGAAGAATTCAATTATGTCGGCCAATTGACGTTGCGATCTCCGCAGAGCTTCCTCTGCTTGCTTACGCTCAATATCGCGCATCTCAACCAGCGATGCCATGGCGTCAAATGATTTTGCCAACTGGCCAACTTCGTCAGAGGAGTGCGGCAAACCTGTTCGTATATTCATCTCCCCTTTTCCGAACCGCCGTGTGGCTTCCACCAGTTGGTTGATCGGCTTGGTTAAAAGTTTATTTCCGAAACTCAAGGCCAGGTACATCGCGAGAAAACCCAAGATCCCGAGAATAGACAAGTAGCCGAGCATCATAAAGTCGGCATGGTATACAATCCTGTCTTTCGCAATGCCGACGATCAGATAAAGATATGGGGAAGAATCCTCTTTTAGGCGCTGTTGTTTGAAAGCATACGTTCTGTAAACGCCATCCTCCCCAGCTCCCTCGTATGTTCCCAGTTCACGCTCACCCGATACTCGTTGGAAAGACTCGATGGGGATAGGGGAACCCGCAGGAACTGCGACGTTTTCAGGAAAACGAAACAGGCATATCCCGCTGTGATCCGTAATGACAAAGACGGAGCCCTCGGGCAGATTCACCTTTGACAAAAAGCGGGCATACTCATCCAGCCTGACACCGGCGGTAAGGATTGCGATGAGTTTGTCGTGCGCGCTCAGAACAGGGTAGGCAAAATTGATCGACTGAACCTTGCTGACCCTTCCGACAATGAATTCGCCGGCGGTGAAATCCAGCGTCCTGACCGCATCAATTATGTGCTTACGATCAGAAAAATTAGTGTTGGGCTCACATGGAGGGGAGGAGGCAAAGACATTTCCATCAAGTGTTGTTGCCCCTATGAATGAGTAGAATGGATACTTTCTATTTAATTCAAAGAAGAGTCCATTGCAGGCTGAAGCGTTCATCTCCTGCACTTCCGGCAACTGGGCCAGAGTACCCAGCATCTGTTTGGTTTCGATGGCAATTTGTTCCTGCCGGTCGGCCAGGCTCTGGACCAGAAACTGAGCGTTTCTTGTCGCCTCCTGGATTTCATGCCTTCTGTAGGTTAACCCCGATGCGGTGATTATCGCAGATGACGGCAGGAAGATAACCAGTAATAACAGCAACAATTTCCTGGGAATGGACCATGAAGTCATAAAGCTTTCGGCGCCCACCACTCTATGTCCTTTCCTTGAAAAGGGGTGAATCAGGCGAGAATTCTCCCTGAATCACTTAAATTGAAATCGGCAACCATCCTGCGGAGAGTGAGAGAAATTCTACGGTCTCGGTCTGGGCTGGAATGTGTCTCCCAATGGTCAAGGCTCAGAATCATGCATAAAAGTGGAGATGAAGTTTCTGCTTATTTTCGTATATTGTTCCTCGTGCCTCATTGCCGGTCTCAAGGAGATCAACCCGTTACGCCCTCATTTTTGGCATTATTGAGAGCCACATCCTAAAATTTCATGACTTTGTGCATCGAATCGCCATCCTTGGGGAATTCGGCAACTCCCAAGCTGATTGTCAAATTGAATTCAGTTTCCTGGATCAATTTGGCTGCCTGCTGAAGGATACTGTCACCGGCGTGGTGTCGTATCGATCCATGTACCTATAGAAGTCCGGCAATCCACAAACCTCAAGAAATGGAATCAAAACGGTTCCGGCTCCTTTCAAGAAATGTTTCTCATTTCCACAATGCATGATATAGAACTGCAATTTCAGGACACTCTCAAAGATTTTCAGAGACAAATGTTTCACTCGATAAGAAGTAACAGCAGCTTTGAAATCGGTTGGCCATGGGGAGAGCCGGTACCCGTCGTGATCGATGGCTCTCTTTGTTCAAACAGGGGAATCTCATGTTATGGGATCGAACAAACCGTCCGCTATGGCTCCGCTGTTCAGTGGGTGTTCTTGTCGCTATCATCGCCGCTGCCATTCGGTGGCAGTTCCTGGAAATTCTTGAGCTCCGCGCCACCTTCCTGACCTTCTACCCCGCCGTGGCGGTTGCGGCGCTATATGGGGGACTTGGCGCCGGGTTGCTTGCCACATTCGTCTCAGCCGCCCTCGCCGACTATTTTTGGATTGAGCCGGTTGGCCAATTCGGCATTACGAATTCCGCCGACCTGATAAGCATGGCCGTCTTCCTCGCCAGTGGCGCTCTGATCTCCTATCTGGCTGAAGCGGCATACCGCGCCCAGGCGCAGGCACACAAAGCAGAGGAACAGTCAAAGCTTGCCGCCGAGCGTGAAAAGGCGGCTGTCGATCTCCAGCAAAGTGAGAGCAAGTATCGCGAACTCGTTCAAAACGCCAACAGCGTCATCATCCGTTGGAAGCGCGACGGGACCTTGACCTTTTTTAACGAATACGCTCAGAAGTTCTTCGGCTACAGTGCGGAAGAGGTTATCGGTAAGAGCGTAAATATTCTCGTTCCCGAACAGTCCACCGGGGGCGACCTGACCGGGCTGCTTCAAGATATCGTGAACCACCCTGAGAGATACGTTAACAATATAAATGAGAACATTCTTCGGGATGGCAGCCGGGTCTGGATGGCCTGGACCAACAAGCCGATATTCGACCAGGAAGGGCAAGTGGTGGAAATACTTGCCGTCGCAAGCGATATTACCGAGCGCAAGCGGGCGGAGGCGCTGCTGCAACTCCAAGCCGAACTTCTGTATCTATCCTACGACGCCATTATAGTCTGGCAGCTCGAAGGCCGTATCGAGACCTGGAACAAGGGAGCTGAAGAGCTTTATGGCTATTCGAAAGAAGAAGCCGTGGGCCAGGTCACCCACGATTTGCTGAAAACGATCCACCCCGAGCCGTGGCCTCAGCTCGAGGGCAAGCTGCGTGAGCGCAAATCCTGGGAAGGGGAACTCAAACACAGCACCCGCGAGGGGCGGGAAGTCATCGTTTCGGCCCGCCATCAGCTTGTGCGCGGCGCAGACGGCGTGGAACGAGTTCTGGAGACAAACCGCGATATCACCGAGCGCAAACGGGCTGAGGAGGAGGTACGCCGGAATCGGCAATGGCTGGAGATTACACTCAGCAGCATTGGCGATGCGGTGATTGCAACCGATGCCTCCGGCAGGGTCACGTTCCTCAATCCCATTGCCGCACAAATGACAGGCTGGCGTTTGGAAGAAGCATTGCGGCAGCCAATCCAGAGCGTATTCCAGATCATCAACGAGAAGACCCGCAAACCGGCCGAGAATATCGTTGAACACGTTCTGCTCGAGGGCAATATAGTCAACCTGGCCAACCATACCGCACTGATAACCCGTGATGGGCGGGAGATTCCTATCGAGGACAGCGCAGCTCCGATCAGGGATAAAGAAGGTGGAGTTTCCGGAGTAGTGCTCGTTTTCCATGATGTTACCGAGAAACGTAGAGCGCGGGAGGCATTGCGCGAAAGTGAGGAACGCCTGCGTCTCTTCATCGGGCACGCGCCCGCATCACTGGCAATGTTTGATCGCTCGATGCGCTATCTCAGCGCCAGCCGCCGATGGCTTACTGAACACGGTCTTGAACAAACCGACCTGACCGGACTTTCGCACTACGAAGTCTTCCCGGAAATTCCAGAGTACTGGAAGGAAGTGCATCGCCGGGGGCTTACGGGTGAGGTGGTACGAGTCGATGCCGACCGGTTCGACCGGGCGGACGGCTCCGTGCTGTGGCTCCGTTGGGAAGTATGGCCGTGGCATGATGGGGCCGGCGATGTTGGGGGCATTGTGATCTTCAGCGAGGACATCACCGAATTCAAGAAACAGGAGGAAGAACTTCGCCGGTTAAACCGGATTCTCAGGGCACTGAGTAATACCAATCAGGCAGCGATCCACGCCGAGGATGTATCTGATTTTTTGGACGCGGTCTGCCGGATTATTGTGGAGGACTGCGGCCATCCGATGGTGTGGATCGGTTTTGCGGAGGACGATGAAAATAGGACGGTCAAGCCTGTCGCTCAGGCTGGGTTTGAGGAAGGTTATCTGGAGACGATAAAGATCACGTGGTCGGATACGGAACTGGGGCGCGGTCCCACCGGTACTGCGATACGGACCGGTACCCCCGACGTTTGCAGGAATATGCTGACAGAAACCCGGATGCGGCCTTGGCGCGAACACGCCATAAAGCGTGGCTATGCCTCTTCCGCGGCGCTTCCACTGAAGACTGACGGGCATACCTCAGGAGTACTTACAATCTATTCGAAAGATCCGGACTCCTTTCCAGGCGACGAGGTGAAATTGCTTGCCGAGTTGGCTGACGACCTTGCTTATGGGATCACTGTCCTAAGGTTGCGCCTTGCCCACCAGCAGTCCGAGAAGAAGTTGCGGGAGAGTCAGGCCCGACTCGATCTTGCGCTGCGGTCTGCGAGCATGGGGACATGGCATTGGGATATCACCGAGAACAGACGCTACTTTGACGACCAGGCCTGTTATCTTCTGGGGATCGATCCCACGATGTTCACCGGGGCTGCCGAGGACTTTTTCAAGGTGTTACATCCTGACGACCGTGAGACAGTCATGAAGGCACTGGCTCGAACTCTGGAGCGGGATGTGCCGTACGAGACAGAGTACCGGGTGGCTTGGCCGGATGGGGGCTTCCATTACATCGCATCCCGCGGGAAGTTGGTCCGGGATGACGAAGGCCTACCGGTGAAGCTCAACGGCCTTATCTGGGACATTTCCGAACGCCGGCACATGGAGGAAGAACTTCGCAAATCGCGTGACGATCTGGAATTGCGTGTCCGGGAGCGCACCGCCGAACTCAGTGCGACAGTGGCCAGACTCGAATTAGTAAATGCGGAACTTCAGGAATTTGCGTTCGTTGCCTCCCATGATCTTCAGGAACCCCTGCGGAAGATACAGACCTTCTGTGACATGGCTAAAAAAAGATGCGCCCCGGTTCTCGACAATACCAGTCAGGAATACCTCGACCGTGTCATCAATTCGGCGTCCCGCATGCGGCAACTTCTGAGCGACTTGCTCCAATTCTCACGGGTAGCTGCCAAACAGGAGCCATTCGAAACAATAGACCTCGTCAAAATAGTGCGGGAGGCTGCGGATGTCTTTGAAAAAACAGTCAAAAATACAGGCGCTCTGGTTGACATCGAAAGCATGCCGACCATAGAGGCCGATGAAAGCCAAATGCTGCGCCTCTTTCAAAACCTTATTGGCAATGCCCTGAAATTCCGCAGCAACGGGATTCCCAATGTCAAAGTTTATGGGAAGCTTGTTGGGCGGGGGCTATGTGAGATTCTTATAGAAGACAACGGCATCGGGTTTGATCCGAAGTTTGCCGAGCTTATTTTCAAGCCATTCCAGAGACTGCATAATCGCAACGAATATGAAGGAACTGGAATGGGACTTGCCATATGCCGCAAAATAATTGAGCGGCATGGGGGGAGCATCAGGGCCGAGAGCGAGCCGGGGAAAGGCTCGACATTTATAATCAGGCTGCCCGTAAAACAAGACAGGTGGGAGGGCATATAGTGGCTGAAGGACCCCCAAAGACGGTCTTGATGGCCGACGACGATGTGGAAGACTGTTGGCTGGCAACTGAAGCCTTTGCAGAAAGTGGAGCAAAAGCTGCTTTCCACTGCGTTTTGGATGGTATCGAACTCATGAACTATCTTTCGGAGCACTCCCGCTCTGAGGCAAAACGATTGCCCGATCTTATTCTGCTTGATCTGAACATGCCTGGGAAGGATGGCCGGGAAGCCCTCATTGAAATCAAATCTGAGCCAGCTCTTCAGCATATACCAATCGTAATTCTAACCACGTCCGAACAACAAGAGGATGCGGATTTCACATTGAAAGCCGGGGCCGAATCATTTATCACCAAGCCGGCGACTTTCGGTGAATGGGTCGAAATGATGAAATCTCTCGCCGAGCGCTGGATTCAAACCCTTTAAGGCGTAGTCAGGCCCAAGGCATTTCGCAAGTTTAAATGCCCGGTCCCGGGTCGCTAAAACAAAATGCGTCGAAGACTATGACCTCTTGCCACAAATAGCCACAAAATGATGCAGAACGAACTGGAATAGGTCCTGCCATTATTTCCGTCTTCCCCAAAAAAACCCGGAACCTTTTGTGCTCGGTAGTTGTCTATAAAGGGTAAGGAAATGAAGGGGATATGCCCGGATTTTTACATCATTTCCGCGCATGGAAGAACCGAGTGAATTATGAAAAGGGTGAGTGATCCAAACCAAAAGAGGAAAAAGAGAATGAAGAGGGCGTTTACGAGTTTGTTGATTATGACGGCCTTTCTTGTTGGAATAAGTGCCATCGCTCACTCTCAAGCTACAGCCATTCCAGTGGCCAAGCCTCCCATTGGAGCAGTCGCCGTGCCGGGTGGAAATGGCGGGCAACCACCCGGTGGAGGTGGTGGTGGGGCTAATTTGCCGAATAACTATCAGGTACAGACATCTTCCCCTACGCAAACAAATTCCGCCGCCATACCTAAGACTAAGCTCAATCCCCAAGGTGCCCCGGATGTTCAGCGAGGTTTGAATGGGAGTAACTAAAAGTACGGCGCTTACGAAGTAGGCAATGTGAGCGGTGGCGGCGAAAAGACAGAATGATAATATCGCGTTATTTCAGACTGGAGTTTCAGAGACAGACCCACTCTTGGTCCCGTTTTGTTGTAAATTCAATAAGTTATAACTTGGTCCATGTAGAACCTATCTCGACTGGCCTTGTTTTGTGCCCATAAGGGTTTAAAAA
>JBEKTT010000064.1:0-30401 GCA_049515795.1 Syntrophobacteraceae bacterium | reverse complement strand
GAAGTTGGGCGAAGCCCCGCGAAGCGAGACCTTGACACCATTTTCACTTTACTTTCTGATGCGCCTAACATTTGGCTTGCCTTCAAACGCACCACGTTTAATGTCAGTGCGTTCTGCATGGCTGCGCGGAAAGAGCCGATTCTTTTTTTGAGCAGGGTATTATATAAGTCGGTCATACGAGGCCTCCCGCTCCCGCCCATGGCGTGTGATAGCCATATCCTGCGGTCGGCCTCCGCGCTACGCGCTCACATGTCGGTAGGGGAGGCCGGGCAAGCCCACTTCACGAAGTGAAGTTGGGCGAAGCCCCGCGAAGCGAGACCTTGACACCATTTTCACTTTACTTTCTGATGCGCCTAACATTTGGCTTGCCTTCAAACGCACCACGTTTAATGTCAGTGCGTTCTGCATGGCTGCGCTCACGGTCGCCGCTCTTAACATGTCAGGCGCATTTTTTTCGAGCAGGGTATTATATAAGCCTATCATACGAGGAATTTGGATCTGGCGCCGGCGTTATAGACTGCCGGTAAAAGCAAATGCCTTTGAGGAGGCGCTGGCCAGCAACTTCTGAAGGCTCCCGGTTTTGAAGTCGATCACTTCCAGACTCGAGCGCAGGTGCGAGATGTCCATTTTATCCAGATGGTGTCCAAAAACGAAAAGGGAGCTCATCAGGTCAGCGACGTAAACCAGGTGGGTCAAACACCGGTTGTCTTTGGCTTTGTCCGGCTCGTGGTGATGGAGTATCGTTTCGCTTACGCACTCCGGCATGCCCCAGCGGCAGGCGAGCAGGTATCCCGCCTCAGTATGAGCTATGCCGAACAATTTCTTCTCATCGGTTGCCAGATGATTGCCCTGAATTTGAAGTTGCCGATAAAAGAGCGGATAAGCGCTGTACGCGTACTGGTCAAGGATCACCTTCCCGATATCATGGAGCAGACCAGCCGTGTAAGCCAGGTCTGGGTGCGCCTTGCCGGTAAGTTCTGCCAGTCTGCCGCTGATGCCCGCTGTCCACACGGAATGGTGAAAGATGCCTCCCTTACAGAGAGAATATCCCTGCCTTGCATGGGTTATAAAGGTCTGCAGAGAAAATGAGAGGGCCGGGAGTATCATGTTCTTATCCCCAATCCTCAGCAACGCCTTGTTTATTGAATCAACTTTCATACCCGGGTCAATGGAAACCGAGTTGCACATCCTGATTGTTCTTGCACTTAGGACCTGGTCCTGAAGAACCTCCCGCGAGACCTCCTGGAAGCTGTAAGAGTCATCGTTGACCATGCGGATGATCTTAAGGGCCGTCTGGGGAATGGGAAGGAGTTGCTCGATCACTTCATCGAGTTGCTCGGCCGTTGGCCGGCTGAAATTATCTGCCGTATTCTTCGGTGCGGGAATCTCAAAGGGTTTGATCGTTGTTTCCCATGTTGTGAGATCGAGACTGATGCAACACGCGGAATACCCGCCTACTTCGATCTGCCGGATCGGGATTTTTTCGTTCAGAAGAATATACTGCGCCCTCTCGGCCATGCGCCCGCCTAAGTCGAGCCGCAAATCGGCCAGTGAAACCGGACCTATGAGCGCTCCACCTGCAATACAGGCCTGCAAACTTTGTTTTCGAGCACCCTGTCTGCAAAGTGCTTCGATGAAAATCGGCATACCTGTAACGGCACTTACTTCGGAATTCCAGGTAGGATCCACGCTTGGTGGTTCGGGGAGAAGAAGATGAATGAGACCTCCAATTCCCGCCTTCCTGTCATATAAAGTGACACCAACGCAACTCCCCAGGTATGCCTGCATGATCTCTGGTTTTTGCCGGCTGATCATGTAAGAACCGGAGGTCACCGTATGCATTCTCATCGGAATTGGTTCCCTTTTTGCCTGAAGGTATGACCGCCATGGCAGCGGAGCATCCTTAGGGCATGAAACATAAATCGGTCAAACCAGCGTGCTTCTTAACTAGTTTCCATCCGGAAACACCGGGACAAATTCCACGCCCCGCGAGGTTTCTGTTCGGAGAGGAGAGATAATCTGGTCATAATCTGGTCCCTTCCGCCTAAAGGCGGTAAATTGAATGACCAGATTATCGCTATGGCATGCCCGAGAGAGCATTTCACCAAATGATCGCTTAGTGTTGTTAAGAAGTCTGTCATACGAGGAATTATATAAGTCTATCCTGCGAGGAAGTCGGCCTGAGTGAACTGGCGCCTGGTGTTCATGAATGTTACGAGGAATGCAGACAGGTTAGCCTGGAAATCAGTTCAGGAACACATCACGGTAATAATCAAAATGCTCCGTTACTGAGCCTGCCCCGCGGATTACCGCTCGAAGCGGGTCTTCGGATTTCTCCACATCGAGTCCCACAGCCTGGTGAATCAGCGCTCGAAGTCCTTTCAGCAGGGAACCGCCACCAGCCAGCCAAATGCCGTTTTCGGCTATATCCGAGGTCAGGTCCGGCGAGGCTTTTTCCAGAACGCGCCGTATAGCTACAATTATTGCCTGTGTCGGCTCCTTTATGGCCAACCTGATATCGGCATCGGTTACGGTGATGATTTTCGGCATGCTGCTGACCATGTCTTTTCCCCGGAATTTTACCTGAAGTGCTTTTTTGAGGGGGACTGCGGAACCTATTTTCATCTTGATCAGCTCGGCCATCATTTCGCTAATGGTTACACCGTGTTGGTGCCGGACAAAGTGGCAAATGGCTGCGTTGGCCTCATCGCCCGCCACCCTGAGCGACTCGCTGCATGAGACGGCGAATTGGGAAATGATGGCCACTTCGGTTGTCCCCCCGCCGATGTCAACGACCATTTGTCCTGCGGGCTGATCGACCGGAAGACCTGCCCCGATTGCGGCGGCCATCGGTTCCTCGATAAGGAACACTTTGCCTGCGCCCGCGATCTGCGCGGCTTCAACTACCGCACGCTTCTCAACCGAGGTGATTCCGGCCGGGACGGCAACAACCAGTCTGGGCTTGGATAGGGGGAACCGCCTGAATACTTTTCCAAGAAATGACCGGACCATGAAAGAGGCCGTTTCAAAATCATAGATGACCCCGTCACGCATCGGCCTGGTTACGGTCGTTCCCCTGGTAGGACGGCCGGCCAGGTTCTTTGCTTCCCGCCCGACGGCAACTACCTCGCCGGAGTCTTTTGCGATAGCGACCATGGATGGTTCATCCAGAACGACACCTTTGCCCTTGACATATATGAGGGTATTGGCGGTGCCAAGGTCCATCGCCATATCTTTGGACAGGAAATCCATCATCCGGCCTAACATATCTCGATCCCCTTTCGCTCCAGTTTTCGAAAATCGGGCGTCGTCGCGCTCAACGACTGCTTCATAAGCATAACGGCGGCATTAAAACATAAGTTTTCATCTCCGAGACGGTAAACATGGATCGAGAATGAGAAGGTCGGGCGGCGATTGCTGCTCTCTGCTCCGTGCTCTTGGGTCCCCGCGGTGACCACCCGCTGCACCTTGGGTACAAGGTAGGCGAAGTATATATCAAAAGAGCGGTCCTATTTACAAAAAATACTTTCTGAACCAAAATTAACCCTTGTGCCGGCTTTTAGACAGAAAGTTGAATGATTTCAGTTGACAAATAGTTTCTATATCTCCATAGATACACATGTTTCGGTCCTGTGGAAGAGCTGGATGGCCGACGACCTCATGGGTCCGGTTATAAAATGTTTCCCCAGTCTCGTTCCCGAAATCGGGAAAAACGAACAGGAGAGAATTTGATGCAGCGCAAAAGGCGATTCCTGTGCGTTCTCCTTCTTTTTTCTTTTTGTTTGCTTATTCCCCAAATCTCACAGGCTGCGGTAAATCGGCGTGTAAATGCTCGTTCGGCTATCTTGCTGGATATGGAAAACGGCAGGGTTCTTTTCGAGCAAAATGCCGACTATCTTATCGCCCCAGCGTCACTTACCAAGATCCTGACTCTCTATCTGGTTTTCGAAGCCATCGAGCAAGGCCGTGTCAGCCTTTCCGACAAAGTCGTGGTCAGCAGGCGGGCCGCATCTGCGAGCGGTTCCCGAATGGGCCTGAAGGCAGGTGCGCGGGTTCCTATGGAGGAAATCATCAAAGGAATGGCCGTTGTTTCAGGCAATGACGCCTGTGTCGCAGCGGCAGAGCACATCAGCGGAAGTGTGGAACGGTTTGTTGTAAAGATGAACGCCAAAGCGCGTGAATTGGGAATGACCAGGTCCCACTTCATGACGCCCAACGGACTCCCTGCCGTGGGACAGGTAACCACGGCGCGAGAAATTGCGAGGCTCTCCATAGCCTATATTCACCGCTTCCCTGAATCGCTGGCTATTCATTCGATGCAGTCATATGCCTACTGTAGGCGCTCGCATCACAACGCCAACAGGCTTCTCGGTAAGTGTCCGGGAGTGGACGGCCTGAAGACCGGCTTTGTGTGCGCATCCGGCTATAATATATCGGCGACCGCAAGGCGGAGTCATACAAGGATACTTGCTGTTGTAATGGGGGCGCATAGTCCCTGGGTCCGGTGTTCTGAAGCTGAGAGGCTGATAGAGGTGGGGTTCCGTGAAACCGGCGCCCCTTATAACGATCTTAAAACCGTTGCGCCCACAACGGCCGCGAAGCGAAAGGAGCTAAGCGCGGGAGGGCGCCGCTATGCCGGTGGGGTTCAAAGAGCGCAGGCTAAAAAAGCCGGGAAACAGAACAGTCTCGCCGCAAGCGGCCGGACAAAGCTGTCGGCGTCGAAAAAACCGGCCTTAAATGATAAGAAAAAAATAAATAACGCAGCTAAGAAATCTACGGCCCAAAATGGCAAAACTCCTTGCCGGCTCGCTTCAGGGAAGAACAAATCAGGGGGGGTTGTCTCAGGCAAAAAATCCGCCGGTGTAAAGTCTGCTGCAGCCACAGCCAAAACAGGCCGTAATAACAAGGCAAAATCAGCCAAATACAATAGAGAGCAAGCAAAAACTGCTGTGAAAAAGAAAAATAATAAAGCCGTTCCTCATGCCCACGCTCTGAAAAAAAGGGCAAACGGATAAATCGGTTAACAAATTCTGAAAAGCTGTTGCTTTCTGCCTTTCCGGGTTCCAGCCTCCAGGCTCCGATGTCAGGTATCCGCTTTAAATCAGGGTGGCGTCCAGCGCCTCGCGGGACGCCACCCTGGGTATGGATTGTTTTTGCCCCACGATGATATAATCTCCGCATTGAGGGGAAAAGTGCTGTAAGAACTACTTTAATTTTGTTCAATAAGAAGTGCTGTCTTTCGTGAGCTATTGTGCTTTCGTTTTCGATAACTGCCAGGAGAGCAAAATGGGTTCTTTTGAATATAGGGTTAGTCTCCACCCGGTCGAAGATTTCAGGGAAATGATTTTGTTCTGTTCCCGTGAGGGGAGCTGCAAAGCGGAGATGGTTGCTTCCGAACAGATAAGGAAAATGGAAAACCTGCTAAACGAAGGGGGGCTGCAGGGTTGGGAACTGGTGCAGGCGAATTTCGGACAAGATGGCGTGCTCGTTTTCTGGAAAAGACAGATGCACTGATCTCGTAAGCGTTCACCACGACCCGCTCAAATACACCACCAGGTGCAGAGAGCTCTCCTTGACCGGGCTATGCCCCGGCTCTGCGGTGAACAGGTAGGCTGGGGACTCACTCGCGCGCGCGGTTGACCCAATGGAAGGCCAGGACGAAAAAAACGGCGCCAAGCAAAGCCAGCAGCAGGTAGGATGAAAAATCGGGTGGATCGCCGAATGCAGCGGCTCGAATCGCTTTGGAGGCATGGGTCAGAGGTAGAAAATGCAGGATGTGTTGCACCCATTGGGGCATGGTGTCCACGGGAAAAAAAGTCCCGCCCAGAAAAGCCATTGGAGTGATGAAGAAATTGGTGAGAAGGGCCTGGTCGGAATGCGATTTGACGAGCATCGCCAACCCAACGGCCAGTGATGCGAAAACGAAGCTGTTGAGCGCTGCCGCGAGCCAGAAATAAAAGTTGTAAGAAAGGACCACACCCGACAGGGCAGCGATCGACAGGATCAGGACGGTCGAAAAAAGGGCCCTGGTAATTCCCGCCAGCACCTCTCCGGTGACATAAGATATATTGCTGATTGGCGCCGCCTGAAATTCCTCGAATATGTGCCAATAGAAACGCGCAATGTTTATCTCGCTTGCTATGGCGAAAGCCTGGATCATGCTGTTCATCGCCACAAGCCCCGGGATCAGGAATTCAAGGTAGGAATGCCCGCCCACCCTTACGCCCCGCCCCATCCCGAATCCGAAAGCGAACAGATAGAGCAGGGGGCTCACCGACATGGAAGCCAACTGCCTGAAAAATTTCTTGCGCAGGATGAGGAGTTCGCGCTGGTAGATTGCGAGCATGCCGCTCATGTCATGACCTTTTTGCCCGTAAGGGAGATGAAAACATCCTCGAGGTTTACACGCCTGAGAGAAAAGCTGCCTTCATGCGCGGCGATATGCCTGTTGGCCTCTTCTCTGTCGCGGAAAAACAGGGTCTCCATGTCTCCGTCGGCCACCCGGTCCAAAGCCCATGTCCCCAGGGCCTCCATTAGGTTTTGCGGGGTGTCCAGGGTGACTATCCTGCCTTCGTCCAGGAAAGCGACCCGGTCGGCCAGAAATTCCGCCTCCTCTATGTAATGGGTGGTCAGAAAGATGGTCGCCCCGCTTCGCTGGATGCTTTTGACAAGCGACCATATGCGGCGCCTGATGGCGGGATCGAGACCCGTGGTAGGTTCATCGAGAAAAAGGATCCTCGGCGAGTGCATGAGCGCCCTGGCGATCATCACTCTTTTTTTCATGCCCCCGGAGAGCGACTTTACCGGGCTGTCCATTCTGTCTGCGATTTCAATGTATTCCAGGAGTTCGCGGATGCGCTGCGCCCGTTCTTTTCGCGGCATCTGGAAAAGTTTTCCGTGCAGGTGCAGGTTCTCGCCCACCGTTAGTTCGTGGTCAAGATTGATGTTCTGGGATACAAGCCCGCATTGACGTTTCGCCTGCAGGCTTTCCTTCTCGACATGAAACCCGTGCAGCCATGCGTCCCCTGCAGAAGGGACCGCAAGGCCTGTAAGTATTTTGATGGTCGTCGTCTTGCCCGAACCGTTCGGCCCGAGATATGAAAACAGCTCGCCCTCGTCAACCTGGAGGCTCACGCCTCTTAGTGCTTCCACCTGCTTGTATCTTTTCCACAGGTTTTCGAATCGGATCATAAGTTAAGATCCATTCACAAACTGGAGGGAATCAAAAGACGCTGTCAAGTCTGAAAAACCTCATGGCCCCAAAGCCATCGGTCCTGCCAGACCCTTGAAAAGCCGAGCGACTCCAGCGCTGCGAATGTGGGGCCGAAATCGAGAGTGATATGGTGGGGCAGGTCTTCATCAGCCACGGCGTGGAATCGGCCGAACAGGAACCCTCCCGGCTTGAGCGCCTTCCGGAGATCGTGGACCGTCTTTTCCGGTTGCACCAGATGCTCGAAAACATCCATCGCCGTTATAAAGTCGAAGCTGTTTTCAGGAAGCGTACGCTCCTTCAAATCGATATGGCGGGCGGAAAGCCCTCTTTTGGAGAAGCGCCACGAACTGAAGTCCAGAGCGGCTGAGCTGATATCGGCAAGTGTAGCCTTTATTCCGCTTCTTGCGAAGAGAAGCCCGCCGGAGCCCACCCCGCAGCCGAAATCGAGATAGTTCCCGCATCCGTGCAGCCGGGCGAAATGCAACGCGACCACGTAGGCAAGGGGCGAGAGGTCTTCGGTCAGGGTGTGCCACCACATCAACTCGTAGAGCATAGCCTGGCTTTGGTTGTAGAAGAGTTCCACTGACTCTTTATCGGGGCTGGCAACTTTTTCGTGCCATTCCCGCTTGACCCTGGCCAGTGCCTGCCGGCACAGGGCCTCCACCTCCTTTAGGTCCGGATTTCCCGTGTAGGCGGCGATCTCGGAGAGAATGCTCGTCCGAAAATCACTGAAGCCATTCAGCAGCAGTGCATCCTGCCATTCCCTGCGGTATTCCAGGGTGTAGAGTTCCTGGCATTCGTGGAACTCCTCCGAGGAAAGCAGTCCCTTTTCAACGCTTTCCCACAAGTTCTTCAATCTGTCGGGCAATAGCTCCCGATACACGTCACTCCCCCGGTGAGGCATTGGGTTTTCACGAAACGAGAACCGCGAAGCGGAAGCAAGGCTATCCCTGTGGACACCGCCTTGCGCCCGTCCGGAGCTAATTTCCATCCGGAAACCCCGGATAAGAGACCGGCAGTTTCCGATCGAGAGCGTTTCGGAGTTGAATTCAACGGGCTCTTCATTCGCGAATTTGACTTCAAGAGGCTCTCCCAGCGTGAGATCACGGTGCGTAATCATTGCTTCGCCTGTTGTGCCGGGGCCGGGTCCTCATGCCAGGGCGCACTCGACACATAGAATTAGATTATTTTGCTCCTGCCCTGATAAGCAGTTCCTTTATCTCTTTGTGGGATGCATGCGACAACACGGTTTCGCCGTTATTCATCTTTGCATTGACCTCAGCCCCCTTGGCGAGCAGCAACCGCACGATCTCGATGTGGCCATTCGCGGAGGCAGCCATCAACCCGGTTTTGCCGTCCTTGTCCTTTACATTGACGTCGGCCCCCTTGGCAAGCAGGGACTGCACGATCTCCAGGTGGCCATTCTGGGAGGCAACCATCAACGCGGTTACGCCGTCAGTCCTTTTTGCATTGACGTCGGCCCCCTTGGCAAGCAGGGACTGCACGATCTCGATGGAACCATTCGCGGCAACAGCCATCAACGCGGTTACGCCGTCGGTCCTCTTTGCATTGACGTCGGCCCCCTTGGCAATCAGCGACTGCACGACCTCCTGGTGGCCGTTCTGGGATGCAATCATCAACGCGGTTACGCCGTCAGTCTTCTTTGCATTGACGTCGCCCCCCTTATCCAGCAGTGCCTGCGCCACCTCTTTGTAGCCTTTGTCGGATGCAATCATCAACGCGGTTACGCCGTCAGTCCTCTTTGCATTGACATCGGCGCCTTTGTTTATCAGCGCCTGAACGGCCTCGATGTGACCGAGCCGGGAGGCTTCGATCAAGTCATCCAGCCCGTTAGTTACACCAGTATTTGTTTTGGTTGGTACATTTGCACCAATATTAGCCTGCAGCCATCCTTTAAGGCCTGCGTCGTGCAGCCCTTGCAGGATTGTTGACTTGTCTTTCCAGATGGCCTTCCGAGTGATATCGATACCTGCTTGATTGCAGAGCTGCATGGCGCGAGCCGCCTCATATTCTTTGATGACACGTGTCCCTCCGGATCTATCGCTGCCCATTACCAGACTACCGAGGTCCGAGTAACTGGCATTGTCCGTGATGATCCATACGGCCGCCTGTCGGACGATAAAAGAAACCCCGGCACGTTCCAAAACGGGGATGAGCCTCACCAGTTCATCTTGATTGGGTGATTTCTGCACGCTGAAAGCGTCTCTTTGGCCGGGGATAGAACGTAGCCTGTTGGCGCTGACGACCGAAGGCATCACCCACCGCCAATCGCTGCTTGTGAGTGCGAGCTTGGATTCCCCGGTGGCGACCATGTTCTGGGAGGATGAGCTGCGGGAGACAAAGAAGGTGCCCACGGGGATTCTGACCGTGATCGGGTAAGTCACAAGACGCCGTATCCTGACAATGACATTTTGGATTCCGCTGCCTTGCGTTTCAATTTCGACTTTCTTCTCTTTGAGCAGATCGGTGATATCCCGTCCCTCTTCTATTTCCCTGAGTGCGGCGCGCACATCCGCCTCTCTCTTGTGGCCGGGGAAATCTTCAAGAAAACGCTTGAACGCCGGCGAGGTGCCTGTCTTCTGTGCCGCAACATAGGGTGTGTCATCACTTCGGAGCGATTTCTGCTTTGCCTGCGCCTCAGGCACAAAGCGGCCTGCGGGATACGTGTCGAGATAAAGCTGGTAAGACTTTACAGTGTTTTCCACAGCGGCCTCTTGCCAGTGCAGGTCCTCAATTGTTGCAGCCGCTTCATCTGCGTGTTTGCCGCCGGGATACGTGTCGAGATAAAGCTGGTAAGACTTTACAGTGTTTCCCGCAGTGGCCTCTTGCCAGTGCAGGTCCTCAATTTTTGCAGCCGCTTCATCTGCGTGTTTGCTGCCGGGATACGTGTCGAGATAAAGCTGGTAAGACTTTACAGTGTTTCCCGCAGTGGCCTCTTGCCAGTGCAGGTCCTCAATTTTTGCAGCCGCTTCATCTGCGTGTTTGCCGCCGGGATACGTGTCGAGATAGAGCCGGTAAGACTTTACAGTGTTTCCCACAGTGGCGTCTCGCCAGTGCAGGTCCTCAATTTTTGCAGCCGCTTCATGTGCGTGTTTGCTGCCGGGATACGTGGCGAGATAGAGCTGGTAAGACTTTACAGTGTTTCCCACAGTGGCGTCTCGCCAATGCAGGTCCTCAATTTTTGCAGCCGCTTCATGTGCGTGTTTGCCACCGGGAAACGTCTCCATATATTGGCGTAATCGGCCTATTCCGTTGATCTCCCCTTCCCTCACGGCTTCCTGCCAACTACGCTCATCATAGCGTTCTCTGGCCTCAGCGGTATGACTGCCGTTTGGGAAATATTGCAAATACCTGGCATAGCTGGACGGACTACCCTTCCAGGAAGCAATCCGCCAGTACAATCCATCTCTGGCATAGAAGACAGTTGCCCCTATGATCAACAATAGCGTGACGATTACGATGGCTTTCCTATGCTTTTTTCTTTTCCGCATCGTGCCGATTACGATGCCTTTCCTACTCATCTTTTTTCGCCGCATCGTGATAAACGCCCCTTAAGTGTAACGAACTGCAAACATTGGCCGTCAAAGCCGCAAACATGCACATTTCGTGTCTTCTTCACAAGATGTCCACCAAGCTTTTCACACACTTGCCTCCCCGGTTCAGAACATGAGTACAGTTGTAAATAATAAGTAAGGTTAGGACGAAAACGAATGGATCCTGCTCCTGAATGACAGCGCTGCATTAAGATTTGAGGAAAAAGAAGGTCTTCTGCTTTTGGGACCCGGTGACCGGGTTGATATTCCAGCCCATGTGAGGCGCCGGGTGGAATGGACCGACCCGAAGCAAAAGACGGTATGGCTGGCGGTGTTTTATTAAGTCTTCTCATCTAAAACGCTCGGTTTTTGTGGGATAAGCCGGCAAGGTCCACTCCGACTTCCATCAGAACGGCGTCAATGCCGAGAAGAGAGCATGTGTAAGTTTTGGCGATCATGTACCCCAGACCCCTTAGCGTGGGCCGGAATAATGCGTCAAATTGTACCCTATGCATCCGAACGGCATTTTCGGGTCGGATTCTGCCCGAAAAATCTTCTTAAACTACCCCAAAGCCGCCAAAACCATACAATTTCCCAATGGAACATGCAAGTGATAGGTCAAGGGGACTGGTTTAGGGAGCAAGGAGCGAGGAGCAAAAGCTTCACTCTTCACCCATCACTCTTCCCGCTGCCCGCTTCGCGCTTTTTTCTGCGGCCGGCATAATAATCTGGTCAATCCGCTTACGGGCTTTAGCCGGAAGCTCTGCGGTGAACCCTTACAGCTTTTTGCAGCAATGATTACGAGGCCCAAAATGGCCTTCTAAGCAGGAAAAACGCCTATTTCCGGAAAATTAACCTTTAATCACCGAAGATGTTACCTTGGTCCAACCCCGTTCGGCGTCACCAGGCCTTTACAGGGGGAGAGCCGTGCAAAGGCCTTTGTTGATTTTTGAACCTGGCTGAGCAACAGGGCCGGATTGGAGTGAGTTTTGAGGCCTCATGCCAAAAAAAAATTTGCGGCGATATATTTTTTTCTTGACATATATCGCAAAGCTATATACTCTGACGATATCAAGGAGGCGCTATGGACGTTCAATCGGTACTGCTGGGTTTTCTCATGAAATCCAGTATGACAGGCTACGACCTCAGGAAGGCCTTCTCTATCTCCTTCTCATTCTTCTCGGAGCTTAGCTACGGGTCCATTTACCCGAGTCTTAAGAAAATGGAGGCCAAAGGGTTGATTTCCAAGCAAGTTGAGATCCAGGACGGGGCGCCGAATCGTAAAGTCTACACCATAACTGAAGCTGGAAAGAAAGCTTTCCTCGATGCCCTGCGATCTCAGTTTGTACCGGAGCAACCCAAAAGCGCCTTCTGTATGAAGCTTTTCTTTTTCGCATATCTTACTCCAAAAGAGCGGGAGACGATTGCGCTCACGCAGCTCGATACTGTTAAGCGGTTGCGCAAAGAGCTTGAGTCGGCCGGTCCGGAGATTGGAACCCATGCGGACCGGTTCCAGTACCTGTGCTTTCAGATCGGCCTCCGCTTTTATGAGAACCTGACCAACGATCTGAGCATGGTGATCGAGGCCCTGAAGCATGAGAACGAGTGTTGAGAACAGGAATCCCAATTGATGGTAACCATTGACATTTCCATACATTTAAGAAAAGAGGGACGCCATGGAACAGGAAATCTATAAGAAACTGGCCAAACATTTGGACAACCTTCCGGGCGGCTATCCATCCACTGAGAGTGGCGTGGAACTGCGTATTCTGAAAAGGCTCTTTACCCCAGAGCAAGCAGAACTAGCCCTTTATCTCACCCTGATTCCCGAGGAACCGCAGAGCGTTGCACGCAGGGCCGGGTTGTCTCCGGATGAGACCGCTCAGCGCCTTGAGGAGATGGCGAAAAAAGGGCTTATTTTGAGGCAAACGCGGGAACCGGGTCTAGTGAGATACATGGCGGCACAGTTTCTCGTCGGGATCTGGGAGTTCCAGGTCAACAACCTTGACAAAGAGCTGATTCAGGACATGAATGAGTATCATCCGGTCCTTCACGAAGAGGCATGGAAGGTCCCTCAATTGCGCACCATTCCGGTTGGGCGCAGTGTGACTCCACAACTTGAAGTGATGCCCTACGAGATAGCCGAAGAACTGGTCCGGGCGCAAAAGAGATTCTCGGTTGGACCCTGCATTTGCCGCCGTTCGCAGAGCATAATGGGAAATGCGTGTGACAGGCGCGAGGAAAGTTGTCTGGGGTTCGGCGCGGCGGTGGATTATCGCGTACGCAATGGCCTGGGCCGGGAGATTGACCTCCAGGAGACGCTTGATATTCTCAAGTATGCCGATGAGGCCGCTCTCGTCGTGCAGCCCGCCAACGCCAAGGATGCTATGTGGATGTGTCTGTGCTGCAGCTGTTGTTGCGGGGTCCTGAAATCCATCAAGAGTCACGCCAAGCCGGCCTCGATGACGTCCAGTCCTTTTTTTGCATCCTATGATCCGGAAAACTGTCAAACTTGCGGCATCTGCGTTGACCGCTGCCAGATGGAGGCACTGAGTCTCGAAGGCGATACGGTGCTGTTGGATTCCGACCGCTGCATCGGCTGCGGGCTCTGCGTTTCCACCTGCCCTACCGATTCGCTTAGCCTGGTTAGAAAACCGGAATCCGAACAACCTGATGTGCCCAAGAATTTTATCGATGCTGCCTTTAAATTGGGAAAGGCCAGAGGAAAAATCAAATAATACCGCTGGATGTGTGAACCCGCCTTTACCGATTGGTTCAACAGGGAGACAACTGTGAAGACCCCGGCAAGGTATCAGCAGATTTTCCTCTACGCCGCGCCGTTTGTGCCCCTGGTGTTTTTCAAGATCTGGGCCTCTGTCGCTGTAGATACCGGCAGCCTGCTGACTGTAGCCTGCGCTATGCTCGTTTGGTGCCTCGTGGTTCTTGGGCTTGCGTGGAGGTGGGACGAACCGACCTACTTCGACTGGACGATCGGCGCCTATTTTCTGACAGTTGTAATCCTGCTTTCTCTGTGGCCGAAGCCGGCAGGGAAAGTGCTTCAACGTTATGCCGTCACGGGGATTTACCTCTGCCTGTTTTCCGCCTCCTTTCTGCCGGCGATCCTGGGTTTTGCCCCCTTCACGCTCCACTACGCCAGGAAATATACACCTCAAAGTTTATGGGAAAACCCGATCTTTCTGACGATCAATCGAATCATGACCTTCACCTGGGCAGGCATCTTTGGAATCTGCATCATTTTGAGCCTCTATCCGTCGGTTGTTACCCGCGCTGTTGTGCCAATAATCATCATTGTCGGCGTAGGTGTTCCTTTTAACATCAGGTTTCCGGACCATTACCTCAAGGGTCTCGGCCTGCCTCCGCTCGCTGCGATGCGGGCGGGACTCGAGGACCCGGCTGTGGAGGCAAAGCCAACCCTCTCGCCGAGCAGCCGGGACCCTGCACCGGACCGGCATGACCAGGCGGTCCTTAAAAACGATCAAAAGGAGAAAGCCATGGAACAAGGCAATCCGGTCCCGCGTCCTGATTCAATCGAGAGCTTCATGACGGTCATGTCAAGGGGCTTCAAGCCCGAGCGTGCTGCACAGATCAAGGCCGTCATGCAGTTCACTTTTTCAGGCGAAGTCGAGGGGAGCTGTCATTTCGAGATCGACAATGGGGAGATCAGGGCCAAAGAGGGGACCTCGGCAAAACCCGATCTAATCATTGAGTCGCTATTTGAGACCTGGATGGACGTGATAAAAGGCAAAGCTGACGGGCAGCAGCTGTTTATGCAGGCAGAGTACAGGGCTTCCGGAGACTTTTCATTGCTGATGCGCATGAGCGAGCTTTTCGGAAGCGATTGAGGAATTCAGGGATTAAGACCCAATTTCTCGATGCTCCAATGTTCAAATTAGCTTGAATCCCGTGTTCGCACGAAAGGAGACTGCCATGAAAGTGATCGCTCTTAACTCCAGCCCCCGAGGTGAGGGTGTCAGCAAAACCGGCATATTGCTGGACGCACTGGCGGAAGGCATGCGCCAAGCCGGAGCTGAAGTCGAGATAATCCACCTGCGTAAGAAGAAGATCAACAACTGCATCGGCTGCTACACATGCTGGACGAAGACCCCTGGAGTCTGCATTCACAAGGACGACATGACGGCAGAGCTGTTCCCAAAGTGGTTGGAAGCCGACATTGCAGTCTATGCGACGCCCTTGTACCACTACACAGTTAACGCTTCCATGAAGGCTTTCATTGAACGCACGCTACCGGTTTTGGAGCCTTTTCTCATCAGGCGTGACGGGAAGACCTCTCACCCTATGCGGCACAAACACCCGGCGAGTGTTATCCTGTCCGTGGCGGGGTTTCCTGAGCTGCAGGTCTTCAATCAACTCTCCCAATACGCTAAATTCCTATTCGGCAAGGGTCTCCGGGCCGAGATCTACAGGCCCGGGGCCGAAACTCTCACTGTGCCCCAATTTGCCGAAACAGCCAAAGAGATTCTCGAAGCCGCTGTCCAGGCAGGCCGCGAGTTAGTCCAACCCGGAAGCATCAGTGCGGCGACGATCGAAAGGTTAACCCAGCCCATTGGAGGAGATTTTGAATTCAGTGCCGGGATGGCAAATCTGTTTTGGAAGACCTGCATCCGGGAAGGGGTAACGCCAAAGGAGTTCCATGAACGCAACATGGTCCCGCGTCCCGATTCAATAGAGTCCTTCATGATGGTAATGTCCATGGGCTTTAACGCCGGACATGCTGCACAGATGAAGGCCGTCATGCAGTTCACCTTTTCAGGCGAAGTCGAGGGGAGTTGTCATTTGGAGATCGACAATGGGGAGATCAGGGCCAAAGAGGGGACCTCGGCAAAACCGGACCTCATCGTTGAGTCGCCATTTGAGACCTGGATGGACGTGATAACAGGTAAAGCTGACGGGCAGCAGTTGTTTATGCAGCAAAAGTACAGGGCTTCCGGCGACTTTTCGTTGCTGGTGCGCATGAAAGAGCTTTTCGGCAGGGCTTGAGTTGGTGAATGACAAAATGAGGCCATTCATCCCAGCTTCGACAGGCCAATTTCCATTGGCTTCAAGTGTGCCAAGATCACTTCTGACACCGGCTTCTCGTTCGGTGAACAGAGCAAGGGGAATATAATGATCGGGGAGGTTTTTGAACCTACGGTATTGGCAGGAATCCCATTGCGGAACAGGATTATCCGCTCCGCCACTCATGAGGGAATGGCAGATGAAAGAGGGTACCCGACAGAAGCCCTGAAACAGACCTATCTCAGGTTGGCAAAGGGTAACGTCGGAGCAATTATCACAGGATATGCCGGAGTTCAGCCAAATGGAAAAAGCCCGCTGTATCGTATGCTTATGATAGATAACGATGAAGCGGCCGCATCATATGAGGGTATTGTTCAGGCTGTCCATGCAAATAATACTTCAATCGTTCTTCAAATTGCCCATTGCGGAAGGCAGACCCGCTCAAAGATAATCGGCGAACGTCCTGTTGCTCCATCAGCCATTCGCGACAAATTCTACAATGAGGACCTTCCCAAAGAGCTCACATCGGAAGAGATCGAAGCACTGATCGTCAATTTTGTGAATGCCATAGAACGGGCGAGGCGGGCTGGATTCGACGGAGTTCAACTCCATGCGGCACACGGGTATTTGCTCTCACAATTTCTCTCCCCATATATGAACAGGCGGCAGGATAAGTGGGGTGGAACGACTGAGAACCGCTTCCGAATTTTGCACGAGATTTATACCAGGGCAAGAGAGCGCGTAGGGGATTTCCCGATCCTAATCAAGATTAACGCTTACGATGGACGCCGGCAGGGGATGAGATTAGAAGAAGCTGTCCGGATTGCCCGACGGCTTGAACATGTTGGGTGCTCCGGCATTGAAATTTCATGCGGGACCTCTGAAGATGGGTTTTATACGGTCCGAGGGGCAAAAGCTCCTCTTAAGGCTGTATTTAATTATACTTTCAGATATAAATCATACCCCGCTTTTTTCCAGAATTTGATGCTGCGATTTGCGAACTTCATTATTCCTCCAGTGGCCCCTCTAAAGAACTATAATGTTGATGCCGCACAAGAAATAAAATCACAGCTTTCTATTCCGGTTATTGTTGTTGGTGGGATAACATCTTTAGACGACATTGCCGGTATTATCGAAAATAATAAGGCCGATGCGGTTTCAATGAGCCGCCCGTTCATTATTGAGCCGAATATTGTAAAGAAATTCCAGGAAGGTGTACAGCGAACCTCAAAATGTATTGCCTGCAACTACTGTCTAGTAGCTTCGGAAGAAAGGCCTTTACGCTGCTATTACGGGAAATTAGACAGGAGTTTAGGGAATCTTGACGAAAAAACTGCGAATATTTAGGAACAACAGAATATTATAGAAGGTGGGTGTGTAGGACCCTCTTCGCAGGGCGATGAAAAAGGGTTCTCTGGTGGGAGAAATGCCTGAAAATTGCTAATGATTTCGTCATTCCGGCGAAAGCCGGAATCCATAGTCTTGTTAGTTGTTTAGAAGCACTGGACCCCGGCCTTCGCCGGGGTGACGCTTCCTTGCAACATGTCATAACTTTATTGACAATGCACTAGTGCAGCGTCAACTAAGTTCCTATAGGTAATGACCTTCAGTCCGTCATTCCGGCGAAAGCCGGAATCCATAGTCTTGTTAGTTGTTTAGAAGCACTGGACCCCGGCCTTCGCCGGGGTGACGATTCCTTGCAACATATGATAACTTTGTTGACAATGCACTAGTCTTTGCCTTTCGGCTTCCACTCTCCCGCCAGGCGCTGAGCCTCGGCGATTTGGGATGGTGTCATTTTCTCGGCAACCTTGTCTCTGACCTGTTGGGACTTGTGGTCGCCCTGTGCCGCCGCTAAATTCAGCCACATATGCGCCAGCACATAATCCTGCGTGACGCCTTCACCATCGATGTACATCACCCCCAAATCACGCTGTGCATCCGCACGCCCCTGCTCCGCCGCCTTGCGATACCACTTTGCCGCTTCGAAATAATCCTGTGGAACGCCATGGCCTTTGGCGTACATCAATCCCAGGTCATATTGCGCCCCGATGTCTCCCTGTTCCGCCGCCCTACGGCGGGACTTTACTGCCTCTCCATAGTCCTGCTGCGCGCCTGGGCCAAAATTGTATATCACTCCCAGATCGATTTGTGCCGCAGCGAGCCTCTGCTCCTCCAAAGGCTTGAACTCTTCGCAGGCTTTGGCATAGCCACCTCTGTCACAGGCCGCTTTACCGTCATCGAAACCGGCATGAGCAACGGCGGCGAATCCGAGCGGTAAAGCCACAAAAAGCAGGAATTTGAATCTTGTCATTTTCGCCTCATCGAGTGGAGGGGCCGTCAATGGGAAGGGGGCAAAGCAGATGATGATAGTGCCGAAAGCATATTACAGCCACGTTCCGATTTCGCAAGAATATTTTTGGATCGGTCGAACGAGGTCGAAAGGACAGATGTTTCTTTATAAGTTAACGGCATTAGGCCCGGCCTCTTTGCACGCACCAGGAGCCTTGCAGGGCAGAATCAGATTCCGAGATCCGGTTCGGATGCGTAGCGCACAACTTGATGCATTATCCCGGATTAGAAAATAAGCCGCAAACCTCATCTCCACTTTTATCCATGATGCTGGGCTTTGAACTTGGGGAGAAACGTTGCAGCCCAGACCGAAACCGTGGAATTTTCCTTCATTCTTCGCAGGGTCTTTGCCGATACTAATTTCAGTTATTGAGAAAGAATTTTCACCCGATCGCACAAAGACTTTCACCGGAGAAATCGATGTATCAAAACCCCTCGGTAAATTTATCGAATCTGCTTTTATCGCTATCTGATGCGCTGGATCTTGCAAGTCCGGAACTATCCCAGCATCAAATGCGAACAGCTTTCATCGCATGGCAAATCAGCAAGGCTGCCAATCTTTCACCCGGCTTAACCGAACAGCTTTTCATTGCCGCCTTGCTCCACGATGTCGGAACTCTGACGCAGGAAGACAAACTAAGTCTTCACAGGAATGAATTTGACAATGTTGAACCCCATTGTGTCCTTGGTGAGGCCTTCATCAACCATGTACTTATGTTTGAGCCTTCCGCGAAGATCGTAAGATTGCACCATAAACCCTGGCAAAACTATGAACAGACCAGCGCTGATTCGCTCATATTCGCCTCTCAGGCTCTCTACCTTGCGGATTCCGTGGAGCGTTTACATGACCGAAGCAGGTACATTTTGCACCAGGAACAAGACATCATTTCAACAATTTGCGGGTGGTCCTCAACGTTGATCCACCCCGAAGTGGTCGATATATTCAGATCGGTAGCTGCCCGTGAAGATTTCTGGTTCGATTTGGTCTCACCACGCCTGTATTCACTCCTGCTGCACGAGGGGCCATGTCGGGGCACGGAACTCCCCATATCCGATCTTATGCCCATCTCTGAGATGTTTCGCAATCTGATCGACTTCAGGTCTCCATTCACCGCGACTCATTCCTCGGGAGTAGCAGCGACGGCCTCCAGTATCGCTCATTTTCTGGGCCTTACGGAGACCGATATCGAGCTTATGGAAGTCGCGGGCAACTTACACGATCTTGGGAAAATGGCAGTCTCGAACAGTATAATAAACAAGCCGGACAAGCTCACAACAGATGAGTTCGCAATAATTCGACAGCACCCTTATTTCACATATTCGGTATTAAGTACGATTGGTGGAATGATGCAGATCGCCGAATGTGCGGCTTTCCATCATGAAAAATTGGACGGCAGCGGCTACCCGTTCCACATCGATGCCAGTAAGCTTCATATGGGGTCGAGGATTGTCGCAGTTGCAGATATTTTTACAACCATGGCTGAGAAGAGGCCTTATAGAAACGCTATGGGGAAGAGTGACATCATATCCGTCCTGAAGGACTTGAGCTGCAAAAATCATATAGATAAGCATGTGGTGGGCATTCTTGAATCAAACTATGATGCGATCATTGAGTCAACGGTTCTTAAGCAAAACGAAGCCAGGCAATCTTATCTGCGGAAGTTCCAGGTCAGTACAAATTAGCATGCAGTCTTTCTACTGGCAGCATAATAGGAATCAAAATCATGGAAGAAAAAGGACTTGGAAAGTGTAAAAATAGAAAGTAGCTGTCAGAATGGATTGAAATAGGCCGTATAACGAGAAATTGAACGTCGAACGGGCTCGGCCCAAGGTAACATCTGACCACTTAAAATTAAATTTTCCGGAAATAGGCGTTTTTCAATTCCTCAATTCCTAAATCCTTCAATTCCTCAATTGAGCATCCTATCACGTAACTTTATCCGGTTAGCTCGGCCCAACCGCTTTGCCGCTTTGAATTCACAATTGTTTTTCTTCTGAACTGATAATGACCTGAAGCATCGCGGCGATAGAGGCAACACAATCCCGGCAGGAGGCCATCCAAAAGCTCATGGGCTACATTCGAAACCACATTCTGAGCGTATTCACTATCTCGATGACCTGGATAAGGCTTTCACTTCGGAAGCGGCGCCATGGAATCGTCCACCAATAAACAAACAGGGTATGCACCTAAACAAGGGACGCGTCCATAACGAGGCGCCCCGCATTTTCCGCCAAATGACCGGCTCAAAAACTTCGTCTCAGGACTCAAAACTTGTAGTTGATCCCTAACCGAGCAATACCTTCAAGACTTTTGACATCAGTTCTGTAGGAACATCCACAAGGACTTCCGTCCGAACATGAGTACGAGTCCGATCCAAGGTCGACTTCCAGGTATTCTGCCTTTATCGACCAGTTGCGTGATAGTGCGTATTCAATGCCGCCGCCGGCTGCCCAGCCTACCTGCATAGATGATTTGGAACCAATGTAATTGTCAAATATCGGAGTGGTGAACAGGATATTACTGCTTGAACGGACATCGCCATAGGCAAGCCCCCCTGTCACGTAAAGCAGTAACTTGCTGGTAGGAAGGTAGCCCACCCGTGGGCGAAGAGTGCCGAAGTAATCAATCTTCTGCGTGACAGTGCTGGTAAATGGACTGTTAATGTGGCCGGATTGATCTATGCCGTTATAGTTGAGATCGGTCTCCAGACCGATAACGAACTGGTTGATCTGGTAATTGTAGCCGGCTTGCCCGCCGGCGGTAAAGCTGGCATTGTTAAAGTTTCCCGAGCCTGTATCTCCGGGAGGGGGGTTGGGAGCGAAGGCATAGCTCGAATCGTTGATGGCGGCGCCTGCGTTGAGCCCGACGTAAAACCCCGTCCAATTGTGGTCTGTGCCGGCCGGATCGGCAGCTCCGGCAAAACCACCGATGACCAACAAACTCAGCATGAAAACAGCTACAAAAGTTGTTTTCATCATTCCCTCCTCTGACTGAAAAGAATCAATTTTTTAAAATTTAACATCATAGAAGCCCCCCTCAAACCTAAACCGAAAATATCGTAAAATAGCAATAAATACAATAAAATATTAATGTTGCTGCTATCTACTGATATTCGAAGTTAAATCAGTAGGTTGTTCGAGTCTTGCAAGGGCCCCGGTATACTCCCGTTTCGCTAATTTGCATGGAGGAAGATAAATTTTCATCACAGGGTTGAGTTTTTCGATATGAGGCGGATTTCGGACTAAACGCGGTCGTACCCGTGTGATAAGGCAAATTCCCAGCATATTGGGCGGGACCATGTCGAAACACAACCCATCCAAAGAGCCGGCGGCATTCCATTAGTACTTCATTGGCTCAAAGCCATGGGAGTCCAGCAGACGATTGACTCGGTTTGGCGCTCGCATGGCAACTGGGAGCGGAGGAATTGGTTGTTACTCACCTACAAAAAAACTGCCATATATTCATACCCTGGAAAGAGGGAGCATCACCACCCCGGAAATTATCATCTTTCCGGAGTGGTGACACTGAAGTTTTAAATCACTTGACCACGGACAAGATCGCGGTGGCCGCGGCGCTGTTGGAGAATTGATCGGTCTGCAAGGCGCCGATGGGCAGCGTGTTGACATAGGTGCCGTCGCATAATGAGGTCACGTTCACCGTCACCGTACAGGACCCGCTGGCCGGGATCGTGCGCCCGGCAGGCAAGGTCACTGACGAGCCGCCGGCCTTCGCCGAGACAGCCCCAGTGCCGCCACAGGTGGTGCCGGCAGCAGGCGGGTTCGCGATTAACAAGAGGCTGGGCAATGTGTCGATGAGCGGCGCGGTCAGGGTGGCGGCCGTGCGGAAAGGGTTTGTCAAGGTAATGGTGAGGATCGAGACCCCCAGGACGTTGCCCCCCTTCCCCGAAGGAATGCTGAACGGGTTGAAGGCCTTGCTGAGCGTGCCGAACACGCCTGGGGGTGGAACGACAGTCAGGGTCGCGACGGCCGGAAAGGTGTTGGGGCCGTTGCTGGTCTGCAGGGCGCCGGGTGGCAGCGTGTTAATGTAGTTGCCGCCTAGAGGCGCGGTCACGTACACTTCCTCAAAACAGGAGCCGGGGACCAGGCCGACGGCCGCGGGGATCGAGACCGGGGTTCCCGTCAAGGTCAGAGTGTTTCCGCCGGGAGTGGCGGTCGCTGTGCCGCCACTACAGTTGGTGCCGGCACCAGGCGAGCTCGCGATAAACGTGCCGAGGGGCAATGTGTCGGTGAGCGGCGCGCTCAGGGTGGCTATTGAGGTGTTAGGGTTGAACAAGGTAACGGTGAGAAGCGAGATACCGCCATTAGATTCCTCAGGGATGGAGGCCGGGGTGAAGGACTTGACGAGCGTGGGCGCTGGGAGTGGTAAGACAGTCAAGGTCGCGACGGCCGGAAAGGCGTTGTTGCCGTTGCTGGTCTGCAAGGCGCCGGCTATCAGTGTGTCGATGTAGACGCCACTCGCAGCCGCGCTCACGGGCACCGTCACTATACAGGAGCCGGGGGTCGAGCCGATGGCCGCGGGGATCGAGCCTCCCGTCAAGGTCAACGTGTTTCCGCCGGGTGTGGCGGTCGCTGTGCTGCCGGTACAGGTGGTGCTGGCAGCAGGCGTGCTCCCGATCACCACGCCGGTGGGCAATGTGTCGGTGAGCGGCGCGCTCAGGGTGGCTATTGAGGTGTTAGGGTTGCCCAAGGTAATGGTGAGGGTAGAGATGTTACTGCCCACATCCGCGGAGACCGGGTTGAAGGCCTTGCCGAGCGTGGGTACGGTAGGCGTAGGCGGCGGCACCGAGCACAAGGTGACAGCGTTGCCATCGAGCGTCACTGCGCCGGTCAGCGCCAGGGCACTACCGGACAGGCTTGCGGCGGTATTGAGGGTAATGCTCGCTTCCGCGATAATAGTGCCTATGAACGCAGTGCCTGTACCGAGAGTCGCAGAGCTGCCGACCTGCCAAAACACATCGCCACACCCACCACCTGCATCGAACAGAACAGACGCGTTGGAAGCGGTCGTGAGCGTGCTAGCAATTTGGAAGACCCAGACTGGATTGGGGTTGCCCTCGGCGTTGAGGTGAAGGGTCCCCGTCAACCCAGCCGACGAATTAAAACAATAGACACCCGGAGGGAGGGGGCCAACCGTACCGAGATCCTGGCCGGTCAAGTTGGTATTGCACGGCTCCGCTGCCAGGTCATTATACGCAGTCGTGGCACTAGCCTGGGCCGCAACCGTGTTTGCATTAGGTCCCTGTATCTGTGGCGTTAACGTCCCTCCGGTCACGGACCCCGGAGGAAAGCCGGTAATAGCGGTAAGTGGGCCCGGGCTGATACCCAGATTTCCGATGACTACGGTCGCGACGCCGCCGGGATTGGTCACCGCCGAGGCGCCCAGGACCGCGAAGTCAGCCGCTAGGCCCAGTGGCGGCGCGATCGCGGCCAATGCTGCGTTGGTTTGTCCCAATGAAAGCAGCGCAATGAATGCAAGACTTGCCAGGAGACTCAAGCCCCTCATTCGCTTAAGGATATTTTTTGTATGTGTATGAAACATTCTTACCTCCTCTTTTGTCTTTTGGTTTTCTTTAGAATTTTTGGACCTTCCATCAGAGAAGGCTCTCCTTAACGGCGAACGGGGGTCGGGTGAACTGCAAACGGGGGTCGAGCCGAGCTAACATGTCCTCGCGAAGCGATAGAACCAGAGGGAATTATTTTCTGGAACCAGGCGTTTTTCGCGCTTAGGAGGCCATTATTGGCCTCGAAATCAATAAAAGGATAGATGATATGATTCGCTTTGTCTAGTTTTAACTGATCACAGGGGAGAAAATTTTCGTCAGGATTTGATTTTTCGCTGACGTCATAAATTGGTTATTGATAGGGTTCTTACAAACAGGGGAGGAAGGACCTTCAACTTTGACGCCCAAAATGCACTTCTAACGCCCAAATAAGTCATAATTTGAGCATACTACCAGGTAACTTTATCCGGTGATCTCTGAGCTACCTCTTTGCCCACTGAGCAAAGCCCCAGCAGGATGCTGAAAAAAGGGACCCTTCGAAGCAATAGTATTTTTGAAGTTTTTCAAGAAACGCTCTTTGATAATAGTTAATATCGAAAAAAGATCCAAATTTCAGCTTTTACACCGCCTCATGCTCGAACTATGGGAGAAATGGAGGACCAGTCCTCCCTTGAGGGCCTTATAAGTGGGGTTTTGCCCCACGTCAGGCTGCACTGACTCCCAGATTTCTCATGCGGACCAGGTTGTAGGCCGCGACAGCGAATGTAAAAATCCATTGAACCTTTCTAGGTAGCAACTTGGTATTAGACAGCAAAAGGAAAAGGCTTAGAGGTTTTCGGATTACCGAAAGCAGCAAGTTGGGGGCGTAATAGACGCCCCGCGCAAGCTACCCCGCCCAAGAGCGGGGCGTTTGCGCCACTTGCAAGGGGGGAACCCCCGTTGCAGCCCCCAAAGAAAGGACAGGTTTGAGCAGAAGCCAGAAGCGGCAGAGGGCATGCGGGATTTATGTCGCCTGCACGGATGAGGAACGCGAGCGGATCACCACGAAGGCGCAAGCGGCGGGCATGAGCACGGCTTCCTATCTGCGCGCCTGCGCCTTAGGCGACGGAGGGCCAAGGGGCAACGCCGCCCGACGATAGAGCGCGAGCTTGCAGCGGGTGCAATCGTGGAGTTGAACAAGGCCGGAAGCAACCTGAACTAGATCGCGCGAGCCGTGAATATGGCGAACTGGCCGGAAGCGTCGCATGTGGCTCAAGCGTTAAACAGCGTGGAACGCGCGGCAACGCAAATCCTGCGAGCGTTCGGGTATAAGCCTCATGCATCGCGGAGCCGGATTGATTTTTTTGAAGCGGACGGGCATTCAGTCGTTATGAAAAAACACAAACCACGGATTATGATCGACCTTACAGACGAGATTGACAACGCTCTGGGGGACTGGACTTGTCCCTGCTGCAAGAAAACCTACAGCGCACCCCATACGGAGTATTGGGACAGGATTTTAGAGCTTTTCGTGTGTTCGGCCTGTAGCACCAGAAAGAAAAACTGATGCTCTTTCGTTGCCCCGACCGCCGCCGCATCTTGGCCCCGACCAAGGCGGTCCGCGAATGCCTATGTTATGTTAACCAGCATCTCGTCAACCATGTGAATTTATTGAGTCGCGGTCCCGTTTTGATATATAAAAGGCGGAGCCGTCGCCGATTCCGCCCCAGGGGTTCGCCCTGTTCGGCTATCACCTGCGGGGAGACTTAAACCCGCCGGGGAAACCTCGCCATCCTATTGGTAACTGACCGGCTCCCAGCCGCTGTAAGGGCCGTACTCTATGTAGGTTGTAAAATTATTGGAGCTGTCAAGGGTCCAGATGGATGCATATCCTCCTGTTCCCGCCCAGAGCAGGGTCCTTGTTCCATCGGAGTTATAGCTGTAGCTCACCGGCGTCCAGCCGCTGTAAGGGCCGTAGACTGTGGAGCCTGTATAATTATTGGAGCTGTTGAGGGTCCAGATGGATGCAGATCCTCCGATTCCCGCCCAGAGCACATTTCTTGTTCCATCGGAGTTAGAGCTGTAGCTCACCGGCGTCCAGCCGCTGAAAGGGCCGTAGACTGTGGAGGTTATATAATTATTGGAGCCGTTGAGGGTCCAGATGGATGCAGATCCTCCCGGTCCCGCCCAGAGCACAGTTCTTGTTCCATCGGAGTTAGAGCTGTAGCTCACCGGCGTCCAGCCGCTGTAAGGGCCGTAGGCTGTGGAGGTTATATAATTATTGGAGCTGTTGAGGGTCCAGATGGATGCATATCCTCCCGTTCCCGCCCAGAGCAGAGTTCTTGTTCCATCGGAGTTAGAGCTGTAGCTCACCGGAGTCCAGCCGCTGTAAGGGCCGTACTGTTGCTGGGTTGTATAATTATTGGAGCCGTCGAAGGTCCAGATGGATGCATATCCTCCCGTTCCCGCCCAGAGCATAGTTCTTGTTCCATCGGAGTTAGAGCTGTAGCTCACCGGAGTCCAGCCGCTGTTAAAGCCGTAGACTGTGGAGGTTGAAACATTATTAGAGCTGTCGAGGTTCCAGATGGATGCATATCCTCCCGTTCCCGCCCAGAACAGGGTTTTCGTCGTGGATGCTGTCGCTGGCGCGGTAATGTCGTCGGCTATCAATGTTACGTTTTTCATCGCTAACGCTCTGCCATTCCATGATGAATCAGTATTCATGGTTATCGCATTTTGAGCTAGTATAATTCCTTCCATATGTGCGTTCGTTCCAATTGCAACGCTAACACCTCCGGCAACCTGCCAGAAGATGTTACTGGCTTGTGCGCCACCAATTAGTGTGACGTTCGCACCGTCGGCAACAGTGAGGTTGCCAGCTATCTGAAAAATCCATACATCATTTGGACCACCACTTAGAATAACAGCCGTGTTCGTGTTTATTAGAACACTAGTACTCCATTTATAGAGGCCAGGAGTAATAGTCAGGCCTCCTATTTTTCCGGCACCCAACTCGGTGGCATCTGGTAATGTTCGTCCTGCTGCGTCTGCGTATGCAGCTTGCATGTTGCTAATGGCGGTAGACAGGTTAGAAGGAGTTGGAGCCGCATAGTCGGCTGCGTATACCTTGCCAGTCACCAGTGGTGATGTCGCAAATTGGCCCGAACCATCAATTGTTAAGTTGAATCCGGTTATGGCAGTCGAGGTAATTGGGCTAACTCCAATATTTCCAGTAATCAGAGTGGTTCCAGTGGTTGTGATTCCTGATTTGGCCAAAATCGCATAATTACCAGCCAAGCCAAGGTTTACCGGCAATTGAGCTGCGTGAGCTGCCACCCCAAACGCAGCAAAGACACAAACGAAGGCCAAGCTCAGGAACAATCTTTTCGTTTTCAATTGGAGTCTCCTCTCAATTATCACCGCAATAATTTTTCTGTTCATTTTGTCTTCTCCTTTTCTTAGCCTCTCGCAAACTTCGTTACACTTTTCCTTCCGCCATGGGTCTGCAAAATAACATACCCACCGAGCGTTGCCGTTTCATCCATGCCGGCCGACACGAAGTCCAGAAAGCGAACCTATGACCCCGAAGACACTCAATAGCCATATGATCACGGCAATCACCACTACTATATTTATGATGCTCTTGATTCTACGATCCATCGGGATGTAGTTGTTAATCAACCAAAGGATAACCCCAACCACGACCAGAATAATAATCAAATTAATCAAAGGCATCCTCTTCCCCCTTTATGCTCTTAGCCCACTGACCGACTAATCTTTGACCGAAACCAGACCAACTCGGTTCCAACCTTTGCCGTTGATGCCCCGCCCCTTCTCGATGTCATCACTCCTGTCAGATACGGCCCATTAACAAGGAGCACGACCACGATCAAAAGGAGCAGTCCCGGGCAAACCGCTGCGATAGTATCCCCAAGCCGTGCCATGTGGCCAGGCAGGCATAATAAAACGCAATTACTGACCTCCCCGTTGACCGCAATATCTGATCGTCAAGGGGTTTCATTACATGACATATTTATCTTCGACCGCCATGACCGCCGCCGCCATAATAACCGCCGCCGCCACCTCCTATCTCGATGGGGAAGGCGAGGTCGATGCCCGGCGAAACCTACTCGTCCGGGGTATAGACGACCACTGGAGGCGCATAGACGCGATACCCTTCGTGCCTATGTCTGGCGAACGCCGGCGCGATGGATATACCGCCGATCATTGAGGCGAAGACGAGCGCCATCAGCACTTTGACGACTGTCGAACTAAACTTCCCGGCTCGCGTTTTCGAGGTTTTTATAGTGACCTTCCATTCTTAAAATGATTCCCTGTCGGAAAATAAAGTTTGCTGTCCTTACGTTGTGGCGGTCGCGATCATTTGCCCTTTGCCTTTGGCTTTGCCTTCGTGCGCCCGTGATGGCGGAATAACGTATCGGCAGCCTTCTTCTGAGCGTCCGACATGCTGGCATAGAGAGGCTCGAAGGCCGGGATGAATTTCCTGATGCCATCTGCATGCGACTCGACAATTTCGCCATAGGATTTGAGATCGTCGATAGCGGTCATGGTGCTTGCTTCTTCTGACCTTGCCTTGATGAGCGCCTCCATCGTTTTCGCATTGTCCCGCATCACCTGGGTGACGTTATTCCATAGCTCTTCCTGTGCCGGGGTGATCTTGAGCTTGGTTTGAAGCTCTTTGATGCGCGCCTCAACACGGTCGGTTTTTGAGACCTTACCAGCAGTCGCCATGCCTGGCTCGGACGATGCCGCGCGCGAAAAACCTGGACTTGCGAGAACCATAAAGGCGAGAAACACCATCGCAACAGCGAGTACAGTTGGATAAGTGAACTTACAAGCTGTGCTTTTCATGATCTGTCTACTTATGAGGTTAGAAACACTACAATTAATGGTAAAATGTAAATTCTTGAATTCAATACGCTGAGTGCACCGGCTTAAAGTTACTATCACCTGCCCTCTGTGTCAATATAATTGAGACATCGCTCTTTTTCGAACCTCGACCCATTTGCGACCGTCTTGGAATAATTCAAGCGCCGACTTTATCGCTCCAAAAAAGGCTTCCGGTTTGTATTTGTAGAGCTTGAAGCCGGTACCCGAATCCGGGTGCTCAAGGATTGCCAGAGAATCTGAAGAAGGCGATTGAGGCAAGAAGGCAGGCAAAGGCCAAAGCGTCAAAACCGGCGGTGACAGAGAAAGTGACGGCCGCAAACCGAAGCGGACGAGAATTAGGAAGAAAAAGGCTTTGTAATGCATGGATGGATTGGAGCTTGAATGGGTGCTTCAATGAGACGCGAGAGAAAGTACCCGGTAATGTCGCAGTCTGAAAAACCTTAAACTGGCCGATCAGGCATTTTTTGAGGAGACTTTTTATGAGGAATCCTGGCGGGATTATTTCATAAGCGCATAATATTCAATAGTTCATTAGTTTTTTTGACGGAGCACGGGACATCTTCCCCCTTTCAGGGAACCGTTGCAGTGTGAGCAGTCATCCTTGCCAAGGCCGTGAGGCATCTTGGTGTCTTTTTTCTCACGTTCCTTAATTTGGGGGTTTTTGCTATAATTGTCCCAAAACCAGTGGTTTTGCCTGTCAAGGCATTTCCTTATTTCATCAGGCTTCTAGTCTTTGCCTTTCGGCTTCCACTTTCTTGCCAGACGTTGTGCCTCTGCAATTTGGGCTGGTGTCATTTTCCCGGCGAGACTGTTTCTGAAATCTTCTGCATAATCTTCTGCATACGTATCATCTCCGTGTGCTCCCGCCAAATAAAACCACAGATACGCCTGTATGAAATCCTGCGGCACACTATTACCGTCGGCGTACGCCCAGCCCAATTCAAATTGTGCTTCGTCATCTCCCTGCTCAGCCGCCTTGCGGTACCATTTCATAGCTTGAATATAGTCCTGTGATACGCCCCTGCCAAAGTCGTACATTACTCCCAGATAGAATTGCGCGACTATATCTCCTTGCTCCGCCAGGGGCTTAAACTCTTTATAAGCCTTGGCATAATCGCCTCTATCATAAGCCGCTTTACCGTCATCGAAACCGGCATGAGCAAGGACAGCGAATCCGGCCGGTAAAGCCACAAAAAGCAGGAATCTGAATCTTGTCATTTTCGCCTCCTCGAGTGGAGGGGCCATCGATGGGAAGGGGGCAAAGCAGGTGAACGTAGTGCTGAAAGCTTGATCTTGCCATCTCCTGCGAAAAGGCAAACTGGATGGACGTCCCCCTTTTGGCCTCACGGTTGGGGATAGGGGCATCAGAGGTGCAGCAGTCCTATTCCAATTGCATCTAGTGTATTGTCAACTAAGTTCCTATATGTAAGGACCTACAGGCCGTCATTCCGGCGAAAGCCGGAATCCAGCGTTTTTTCAGGTGGTTAAAAGCACTGGACCCCGGCCTTCGCCGGGGTGACGATTCCTTGCAACATATGATAACTTTGTTGACAACGTACTAGTGCAGTGTCAACTACGTTCCTATATGTAAGGACCTACAGGCCGTCATTCCGGCTAAAGCCGGAATCCAGCGTTTTTCAGGCGGTTAAAAGCACTGGACCCCGGCCTTCGCCGGGGTGACGATTCCTTGCAACATGTGATAACTGTGTTGACAACGTACTAGTACCATGTAACACTCAAAGTTGCGGATAAAGGCGCTTCAGCTTTATGCGCGCCTTGGCATTCGAGAACTGCCATTGAATCTTTGCTTGCCGGTTGTTACGGTCGTTTTCC
>JBEKTT010000063.1:0-30461 GCA_049515795.1 Syntrophobacteraceae bacterium | reverse complement strand
TAACCTGCATCAGAAAACAAATTTAAAAGAAGAAAAACAGTGCAAAGAATCAAAAGGTTTTTCAGGGATGAGGAAGGCGCGGCTTTGGTTGAGTATGGGCTATTGGTGGGCCTGATCGCCGCAGTTTGTGTTCTTGTCGTTACAACCTTGGGCACAACGATTAAGGGCTATTTCACCACCATAAACTCTGCCCTCTAACCGTAGGGTCCGGATCGTATGAAGGCTGAAACCATGAATATAAAAAGCAGGGCGCGCGCGCGCCCTGCTTTTCCATCAATTTATCGCGCGTCTGTGTTGGTCCGCACTAAAAGACAAATTTCAAAGGAGAAAAACAATGGAAAGAATCAAAAAGTTTTTCAGGGATGAGGAAGGCGCGGCGTTGGTTGAGTATGGGCTATTGGTAGGCCTGATCGCCGCTGTTTGTGTTCTTGTCGTTACAACGTTAGGCACCACGATTCAGGGCTATTTCACTACCATAAACTCTGCCCTCTAATCGTACGGTCCGGATCGTATGCAGGCTGAAACGCTGAAACCATGGAAATAAAAAGCATGGTGCCTTAAGCCTGGATTATGCGTGAGTATGACCGACAATTATAATGCATTTGTCCCAACTATATGATATTATGGCGTAAATTAGTAAGAGGGAGGGAAAGCCGCATGCTCGCAGTTGGTGACAAACAGACAGGGACCATCAGGCCGGAATTTGACCGCTCCATCAGCATTGATTTTCATGGCGCAAAGATCACCACCGATACCGGCCTTCTCGTCACGAGGGAGATCGATCAGCGATTTATTAAGTATACTCAGTGGTGCTGCGCCCCAAATTGATGACCCGAGATCGCCTCGACATACGGATCATTCCTTGCTCGAACTGCTGCGGCAGAGAGTCTATCAGGTTGCGGCAGGCTATGAGGATTGCAATGAGTGCGACACGATGTCGCATGGTTGAGTGTACTCAGGCACTTACCTTGAGTACCCGGCATGTTCCTGCCGGTTCCCTACGCGGGCGTGCTGCCCACGCGCTGTGTGGTTGGTGCGAAGCCCCGCGGACAATGTACCGAATTGGGTTCAAATGGTGACAGGAGAACCCCTCGGAGAATCCTCCTTCGTTAAGGGCTAGGGACGAGTGATATGGTGAACGGATGTGAATGCCCCCAAGCGCCGTCAAACTTCGGCCGACCTACGAGGATTAAACCCGTGTGACAGGTCGGATGCTGCTCCCCAGAGCTTGCAGCAAGTGGCCAGGATGTAGGTCTTCGTTGCACCTGCACGGAACCGTACAGCCATCCGTGTAGAGGGCACACCTAACTCATTCACTGGATCAACTATGTGAAACGTGATAACCCCACCCTCCGCCAGGAGCAATTCCAGGCAGGCAAACCGCAAGGCATGCTGATGGAGCGATGGGTGAGAGAGGTTGGAAGAAGCGAATGCCTTCGGGAAAGCCGAAGGATAGAGCATGAAACATGGCTCAACGCCAAAACCGGTGAGCTACAGCCCCGGCAAATGAGCGTGCAGACATCCAACAGGTGTCTCATTGCGAGAGAACCGGCAGAATCTTCGAAGATGAGAAAGCAAATGATGGCCATTCAGGCTGGTGCGCTCAAAGACGATGCTGTCAAGTGGAACTCCATCAACTGGACGGAAGCCCAGCAACAAGTCAGAAGACTGCATGTGCGTATCGCAAAGGCTGTGAAGGACAATAGATGGAATAAGGTTAAAGTTCTACAACATCTATTAACCCACTCGTTCTACGCCAAGTCAACGGCTGTGAAGCGAGTGACTTCCAATAAGGAAGTAACACAGCCGGGTTATCCCAGAGGGATTGCCTTCTGAGATGCTCGAGCCGTGTGAGGTGAAAGTCTCACGTACGGTTCCAAGGGGGCTTGGGGCTGGCAACAGTCCCCGGCTACCCGATCCGCCTCGCGGAGCGTCGAGATCCAGGGCTCCGATTAGCCTTGGGCAAAGAGCATGATAGCGGGGCCGGCCAATCCGCACTCTGTCGCTTTGAGAACAACATCCTCGCAACGGGTGAGGGTCTGAAAGCCCTCGAAGATATGCTCAGCAGATCTGCCCACACCCTCCTTCGGCGCAGAAACAAAAGGCGACTCATCATCTATGTCGATTCCAGTGAAGACCCTGTCCACGGAAAGCAAGAGGGTGCAGCCTTTAAAAGAAGGGAAAAACACCCTCCGGTGGGATAAGACGAGTTGCCATCGCCTTGCAGCCAATCAGGCAAGGCTTTTCGTCGGTTGTCTTGCGTATAACCTGCTACACATGATTCGGGATACCGCGTTCAGGGGCGAGAATGTCAAACCGTCCATAGAGTCGATCATGAGGCGGCTCGTCAAGGTTGGCGCCAGAGTGGTCTACCATGCCAGAAAGTGGTACGTTCACGTTGTGTCGGCTTTTTCCTTCGCCCGTTACTATGGCACCTTATTCGCCTCAACCCCTTAACTCTGACAGGCGGAAAGTGGGCTATAAAACTCCGGGGATGGAGGTGCGTCCTGAAATCGCAAAAACGGATCTCGCTGAGATATCTCTTGCATGTCCGATCTGAAAATCGTATGGTTTTTACGGGTTTCAGGGTCGCAGTGGAAGTTTTTCGAGCAAAAATCCGACCTCAACATGCAGTTTGGATGCATAGCGCAGAAGTTGATGCATTATTCCGGGTTATGGCAGTTGCTGTCGGCACCAACCACTGTCTGGCCCTCGAATCCGTTTGTGCGTTTGCGGCATGAGGTGGTATATTAAAAGGTAATTTTGCTTAACACCTGAAAAGTGGTGCCAATGTGCAAAGAAATCATATTGCTGCTCGGAGTATTTGGGGTGGTTAAGGTTTGCCTTGCAATATCAGGCATACGGCCCGACCTTCCATGGTCATTCGTCCTTTTGATGCTATTCTTTGTAATCCCACTCGCATATATCTTTAATCAAGGTATCTCATTTCTTGGAAACCGGGTGCGCAACAAATCTTTTGGCGTTCTTCTTATATCAGCCAGCTCGAGCATCATACTTCTGTTTCTATTTCACCTACTTCAAAAGGGTTTGTTTATAATAAGCTTTGGTTACGTAGCTGCTTATATCAACTACCGAAGGGAGGGGAAATGCAGCGATCTACAAACCCTGTTGTACGGTGCAGTTGTTATTTTCATTGGATTCTCTGTTGTCTGCGGCATGAATTACCTACTTGGAAGCATGACGAGTGGTCGTGTGCACGACCTGCAACTAATGAATTTGGATTTGGCCATTTATGGTTGGCTGTTAAATATCGATGGCTCCACTGGGATTTACCCGTTGATTCACAACGGCTGGGCCTTTCAGGTGCTGGAAAACGCGTATAGAGTTTTATTTTTAGAGTTATTCGTCGTGATATTCGTAATCCTTGATAATGGCGAGAACCTCTCCCATTTCTTTCGTGCGTTTTTTTCCTGTTACCTACTGGGGTTGGCGATCTTTTTTATCTACCCTGCTGTAGGGCCATTCACCTATTTCCCAGAAAGTTTCGCTACGGCATATGAGCATACTGCTACGTTTAAAATGATGCACAATGTCTGCACCGAATATCAAAATCTAATCCATGGCGCGTCACACTTGACTGGCTTTGGCTACTTTGTGGCTGTTCCCAGTTTGCACGTGGCTCAGGCCGTTTTGTTTCAGTTTTTTCTTCTTTCTTCGCGACCTCACTTCTGGGCTTTTCTGCCGGCGAATTTGATATTAGCATTGAGCACCTTCATGCTTGGATTCCATTACTTAATAGATGTTCCTGCTGGATTCATAGTGGCTTTAGTTGTTATATTATGCTTTAGATTTTTAAAGAGACGGACCATAGCACAAGTTTCTTTTTGCTAAAGAACGGTGCCGACCAGAGGCTCTAGTGCATTGTCAACTTAGTTAAAGTATGTTATGTTGCCCTCCTGAGGGGGGCGACTACCATGAATAAACAATTCCAAATCCAGCTTACAGATGAGGAGCGAAGAGAGCTTAAACGACTAGTTGAGAGCGGGCGCAGATTAGCCCGGAAAATTACACGTGCCCGCATCCTATTGCTTGCTGACACCGGGAAAAAAGACCGCGAGATCGCAGAAGCTCTACAGGTCTGTATCCAAACGGTGCACAAGGTACGTAAGCGTTTTTTCAAGGAGAAATCTATCAAAAGCTTGGAGGAAAAACCGCGATCCGGAAAACCTCCCAAGCTGGCTGGTCTGACAGCTGCGCACATTACGGCTCTTGCCTGTTCAGACCCGCCTGAAGGCCGAAAACGCTGGACGCTGCGCCTGCTGGCCGATAGAGCGGTAGAGCTTGAGTTGGTCGACACCATTTCCCACGAAGGCTTACGCAAGCTCTTAAAAAAAACGAATTGAAGCCGCATCTGAAAAAGATGTGGTGCATTGGTCAAATAACCCCGGAGTTCATTTGGCACATGGAAGATGTGCTCCATCAGCATGAGTTGCCCTATGACCCAAGACGTCCAAGAATAGATTTGGACGAGCGCCCTTGCCAGTTGATCGGGGATGTTGTTCAGCCAATTCCGATGGAACCAGGCAAGGCCAAACGTGAAGACTCCGAATATGTGCGCAACGGCGTCTGTAATTTGTTTATTGCCCTTGAACCTCTTGCCGGGAACCGTGTTTGCACGGTCTTCCAATACCGCACCGGTAAAGAATACGCCATGTTCTTGAAGATGCTTGCCGAACTACATTATCCGGATGCCGAAAAGATCGTGATCATCCAAGACAACTTGAGCACCCACAATCCGGGCTCCTTTTACAAGGTTTTCAGCCCCGAGGAAGCTTTCAAATTGGCCTCCCGATTTGAGTTTCACTACACTCCCAAGAAGGCCAGTTGGCTGAACATGGCAGAAATCGAACTATCAGTAATCTCGAAACAATGCCTCGACCGCCGCATCGCCACTCAGGAACAGCTCAAAAAGGAAGTCTACGCATTGGTCGAGGAGCGCAACAGAACCAAAGCTACAGTTAAGTGGATTTTTACCAAAACTAAGGCGCGACAAAAGCTGCAAAGGCATTATCCAACAAGTATTAATTAAGTTGACAATGTACTAGTGTCCTGAGTCTAAAATTCATAACCTAATTCAAGCTTGGGAATTGAGCAAACACCTACATCACCCCGGCGAAAGCCGGGGTCCAGAAGTGACTGAAATTTATTAAAAATACTGGATTCCGGCCTTCGCCGGAATGACGGCCTAAGTACTCGGGACTTATGTAGTGGATCTTTGACTCAGGACACTAGTACTTACTTGCATAAATCAGAGTAACGTTTCTTCAGATTTTTAGGTCCCACTGAAGTCTTTCGCCACTCGAAAGGCGCGGCGTTTTCGTTGTGAACTTCAACAAAGCGGGTAATTGCATCCCGCACTTGCTGGGGAGAAGTGAAACTTGCTCGCTTAAGGGCATTGCGGCTCAAGATACTGAACCAAACCTCAACCTGATTTAGCCATGAAGCCCCTGTTGGGGTAAAGTGAAAATGAACATCCGGATGACGCTTCAACCAAAGGTCAGTACACAACGACCCATTTTGTGGCCGATAGGATCATTTTCAGTGCCGCGATGAACGATCAATGGGTCCGGTGCCCGCAGTGCGGCTGCCGGTATACGCGCTTCAAAGGTCAAAAACGCAGGTGGTTCTTCATGAGTCCCATAGGGCGCAAGACGTGCATGCTGGAGCTGGTTCTCCACCGTTTGAAGTGCCGGGGCTGCTCGACGCTCTAGTAGCCGACGCTTCCCTTTATGATAGGGACTCACCGCTATGTTCGATCCTTTGCTCTGACAGTGCTCGAAATGCTTCGGTTCAGCACGATCCGGTCGGTCGCCCAATATCTGGGAGTTGGGTGGGATCTTGTCAAAAACATCCATAAGGAAAGGCTGCAATTTCTGTATCGCAAAATCCCCCTTCTTAACGTGATGACCACCGGGATCGATGAGTTCAGCTTCAAAGATGGCCATCAGTATATGACAGTGGTGACCGATCTGCCGAGCGGCAGAGTCCTGCACGCGGTCGAAACAAAGGGCAAAGAGGACATCCGGCCCTTTCTGAAAACCCTGGCCAGGAGAACGGGAAAACTCGAAGCTGTTGCTATGGACATGAGCAGCGCCGATTTCTCGGCAGTCCGTGAGACTCTGCCCCAGGGTGGATATAGTCTTCGACCGCTTCCACATCATGGCCCTCATGAACCAAGCCATAGATGAGTTGAGACGAGACTATCAAAGAGAGCTCGATGTGCTGGGGCAGCAAACTCTTAAAGGAAGCCGTTTTCTGCTTCTTCAAAATTACGACTCTCTGGCCTCTGAGCGCAAAGCCAGGCTAGATGCCCTGCTCCAGGTTAACGGTCCGCTTTTTGTAATCCATTCAATGAAAGAGCAGTTGAGGCTCTTCTGGCAGAAGGAGGACCACAAAGACGCCGAAAAATTCCTTGCCGTGTGGTGCAGAGACGCCATGCAATCCGGACTCTAGGCGCTCAAAAGGGTGGGCAAGACCCTCGGGGCCTACCGGACTGGACTTTTCAACTACTTCAAGCATCGCATCACCAGCGGGGCCGTCGATGGTCTCATAAACAAAATCAAGACGCTCAAAAAGCAGGCTTACGGGTTTCGAGATCCGGAGTATTTCAAACTCCGTCTCTACCACCTCCATACCCAGAGGTACTCATTAGCCGGATGAACCTCTTTTTTTGAGTACAATACCGGCAGAAAACAAATCTTATTTGCCATGACGATCCATTATGGCTATCTTGCAATTGCCGCTGACCCGTCTTTTCTTTAGGGACTGTTTTAGCCATGATGAAGATACACCCCCTTGCCATCGCCGGTTTGATAGTGGTGCTGATCCTCGCTTTAATAACAGATATCCGCTCACATAAAATTCCCAACTGGCTCACTTACCCAACAATATTTCTTGCAATTCTCCTGTATTCCGACGTAGATGGTTTACGGGGGCTGCTTTTCAGCGCCGAGGGGCTTGGATTAGGCCTGGTTTTGCTGATGCCGCTCTATATGCTTGGCTGGATGGCCGCAGGCGACGTAAAGCTTATGGGGGCTGTCGGGGCGGCGCTTGGCCCGGGGCATTTGTTTTACGCCTTTTTGTGCACTGCGGTTGCAGGCGGGATTTATGCTTTGATTCTCCTCCTTTCGCATCCCGGACGCCGAAAAGAGCTCGCTTCTGAGCTTTACTCCGCCCTTCGGGCATTGGTTTTGATAAAAGAACCGCGCTTTACACGTACCTATGCCCAGGGGCAGGGCTTCAAATTGTATTATGGAGTGGCTATCTGCATCGGGACCCTTGCCTACATCTTTTTTGAGGTATATTGGGGCAATATTTCCATCCCCCTTTTCTAAAGCAATATTTCCTTCCCCTTTTTCTAAAGGGAGGTGGGGGGGATTATGTCGGAACAGGATTTCATGTTTTCATGTAAAAGACAGGTGAGACATGGGAAAACTAAAAGCACTCATCCCTTTCGTACTGGCGCTGGTCATTGCTTTGACCGTTACGGTCCTGATTTACAACTGGATAAAGCAGAAGTCTAACGTGCCGGTGGTATCCAGGGTGATCCCCGAAGAGCTGGCCCAGATCGTTCTGGCACGCGCCGATCTTGCCTGGGGCGTCAAGATTGCACCAGAGATGGTCAAAACGGCGCCGATTGCAAAGGATGACACTCCTGCCGGGAGCTTTTCGAACCCGGCCGAACCGGTGGGGCGCGTGCTCGTCGCGCCGGTCAAGCAAAATGAGACCATAATGGAGTCCAAACTTGCGCCCAGGGACGTGACCACCGGCGGGGTGAGCGCCGTTGTGACCCAGGGCATGCGCGCCATCGCCGTTGCCGGCGATAAGGTGATAGGGCTTGGAGGCTTCATTCAGCCGGGCAACTATGTGGACATCCTGGTTACGGTTCAGGACCCGCAAAACGACAAACTGCATTACACCAAGACAGTCCTCGAAAATATTCGGGTCCTCGCGACCGGCATCCAGGTCGACAACAAGGGGGACAAGCCGGCGCCCGTGGATGTGTTCACGGTAGAGGTGACGCCGGAGGAGGCAGAGCGGCTGTCTCTGGCCGCAGTCCAGGGAAAGCTTCATTTCGCGCTGCGCAATGTTACGGACAGAAATAAGGTTTACACGCTCGGCTCAACGGTAGGCGACGCGTTGGAAGCGTATCGGCCGCGCATGCAAAAGGTTTCGGAGCCTGCGGCCAAAATGGAGCCACAGATCGACGCCACGCAGAGAAGAGTCTCCAAAATTTTCGTAATCAATGGGGCAGACATTAAATGGGAACCATAAAGGGGCTTGGGGCGATACCGGTTTCGATGGGGAGTAAAACCGCCAGGACGAAGGAGGAGGGAGCAAATGTGCAGCCGTTTTTGCCCGAGGATCGGTAAGACAAAGTTGTTATTGGCGGCTTTTGCCCTGGTGCTGGTCTTTTACGCCGGATGCCGGGGCGCCGGTGTCGAGGTAATCTCCGGGAAAGGCAGGAAGGTCAACCTGGAGGTGGGAAAATCCGTCATTATCACGAGCGAGGTACCCCTTTCAGGGGTTTCCTCGGCCAAAGTCGAGGTGGCCAGGGTGACGAAGCTTTCACCAGAGGGCCAACCGTTCAAGCAGGTTTATGTCAGCGGAGTAGCTCCCGGCGTAACCAACATAACCCTGTGGCAGGCTGAAGACAAAGTTGCCGCCGTCTATGACGTAGAGGTCGCGCCGGACGTTTCGAGCATAAAAGAAAAGATTCAGCGTCTCTTTCCGGAGGAAAAAGGCCTGCGAATCAGCACCAGCAACGATTCACTGACCATGGCGGGGACCGTTTCGAGCACGGCGGTCCTTTCTCAGGTCCTGGCGCTGGCCCAAGCCTACGGGGGGGAAAAAAAGGTCATAAATACGGTCCGGGTCTCCGGGGTCCACCAGGTTATGCTCGAGGTGCGCGTAGCCGAGATGCAGAAGACCTTGACGAAGCACTTGTCTATCAACTTTACGACGCTGGCGGGGAGTAGTTTCGGGGCCGGCCTGCTAGGAAACCTGGGGTCAGTGGTGAACCCTTTGAACGTTGTTAGCCCATTGGGGACCGCCACCTCACCACTCAGTCTCAACCTCGCTCCGGCCACCAATGCCCTTTTTCACATCGGAAGCAATCCGTCAGTGACCGCCTTTCTGGATGCGCTGAAGCAGGACGGCCTGGTGAAGGTGCTTGCCGAACCAACGCTCATGGCGCTTAGCGGGCAGACCGCAAAGTTCCTGGCCGGAGGCTCATTTCCCGTACCCGTTCCCCAGGGCCTCGGCACGGTGGGCATCGAGTATAAGGATTACGGGGTGACCCTTCAGTTTACTCCAACAGTGCTCGACGACAACAGGATCAGCATGAAAGTCGCACCCGAGGTGTCCGAGCTTGACTATACCAATGCGGTGACCATCTCGGGTACTACAGTCCCTGCGCTGACGACGCGTGGTGTTTCGACCGTCATAGAGCTTGGCGACGGGCAGAGCTTTGCCATCGCGGGGCTTTTGCAGGATAATATCACGGAGACGATCGGCAAGTACCCTTACCTGGGAGATGCCCCGGTATTAGGAGCTCTTTTCCGGAGCAGCCAGTTCCAGAGGAACGAAACGGAGCTGGTGGTCATTGTTACACCGCACCTGGTGAAGCCGATAGATTTAAAGAACCAGCCTCTTCCGACGGACAGATATGTCGAGCCCAGCGATACGGATTTCTTTTTAAGGGGCCTGTTGCAGGGTTGTCAAAAGGCTTCTCCTCCTCCGGTCTGCCAGGACAGTAAGGCAGGACTTGAAGGAGATTTCGGGCATGCTTTGCCTAAGTAGCCGGTTTCCGTCAAGAGGTCTAAGCGTTCACCACGAAGAACCTGGAGTTTGAGTATAGCCGCAGCCAGGATTTGCCCTATCACGAAGAACACGAAGGATACACGAAGGGCGCGAAGAATGGGATTCATTATCAATAAGTTAAGTATAAAATCTCGTTCAAAGAACAGCAAAATGCCGGATAGTGGTGCAAAGGACATGCAACGGGAAAAAATAGATGGAATTTGATGACCTTTCGAATCGCGTGATTGGATGTGCAATAGAGGTTCACCGTGCTTTGGGTCCTGGGCTGTTGGAATCAACTTACGAGCAACCTCGCTGTGCTCCCCTGGCCCATGAACTGACGCTGAACGGGATCCCCTTCAAACTTCAATGCCCCTTGCCTGTCGAGTATAAAGAAGTCCGCCTGGACTGCGGTTACAGGGCGGATTTCTTCGTAGATGAGGCTCTAATCCTGGAATTGAAGAGCGTGGAACAGATCCAAAGCGTCCACGAGGCTCAACTGCTCACATACATGAAATTTGCAGGCGTACAGACGGGGCTGCTCATTAATTTTAACGTCAAACGCTTAAGAGAAGGGATCAAACGCTTCGTCATGTGATTTCTTCGCGCTTCGTGTATCCTTCGTGCTCTTCGTGTCCTGCGTCGAGTATAAAATTATGCAGGGAGCACCGGATGAGACACTGTCAGTTTGTAACAGGGAGGTGGCAAAGACCCTTGACCGTTCATGCTTCGATACCTAGTGTATGTAATTAGATATCGAGCAATCAAGTGGTACAACGCCGGCATGGAGATTGAGTCTTGAAAATGGGGGACTAAGATGAAATGCAAAACGGCAATAATGGTTATATTCCTGTTCGTCGCCTGTAACTCTTCGGCGCTTGCCGGTTGCTGCAATCCTGATTGCTCTCCTTATACGTGCGAGCCGAGGAACGATTTCGGCAAGGCATACACGCTGGCCATGGCCGGCCAGATTTTAAATCCGGACGCCGAGACGAACCTGGAGCCGGTCGAGGGGATCGACGGACGTGCAGCCGCATATATAATGCAAAAGTACGTGGAAAGTTTTACCAAGCCCCAACCGCCGTCGTCGTCCGGAGGCCTCACGTCGTTTGCGGTCACCCAGAATCCGGGCGGGTCTACCCATTAGCATCAGTTTGGCCCGGTTCCGGATGCAGGAGGAGATTGAGATGTATACCAGGCAGAAGGAAACCGGGCAGGCACGGTCAAGATTAAGAAGTGAGCGAGGCGCTTCGATGGCCGAGTTTGCCTTAGTGGCGCCACTTCTTTTTGTGCTGCTTTTCGCAATCATGGCGTTTGGCCTCCTCCTTTACAATCAAGGCGTTATCACAAACGCGAGCCGTGAAGGCGCCCGTTACGCCGCCATGTATTCTATCAACCCCCCAGGACAGCCGCAGCAACATGCGTGTTCCGACGTTCAAAATTATGTGACAACTTATGTGACGACTAACTTCATCGGCTTCACAAGTCCGCCTGCTTCCCCGACGATATCATGTTCCCTGGAGCAAAATGATGCGGGGGTCGGATTAATGCAATCGGTGACGGTTTCGTATCCTTATATATTCCTGGTTTTCGGTAGTTTAGTAACTCTCATAAACGGGTCCATTACAAACCCACTTACGCTTACACACACTACTGTAATGCGGGACGAGAATCCGTTATCATAGCATGAGTCCACTGTCACATGGACCAGCAAAAACGGCGAGGCGGTGAGAGGCGGGCAAACTCACTCATGATCAAGGGGGTGAAGAAAGTGGCAAACAATTCTAGCCTGCTAAGCAAGTTGCTGTCCTTTGAGCGTAGGGTACGTATAATAGCCCCACGAGTACCATCAATATCGGTTGTGACTATCACTACCCCCCTACGGAGGCAGGCCAGTGGACGTCTTTTAGGTTGGACGCGAACGATGTGCCCACCGTCAGGAATCTGACAGCGAATGGAAACCCTGACACGATCAGTATCGGTGCAATATGTGGAAAATACAAGGTTATTTCTCGGTGGGTACTCCTATTATCAGTGCGGGTCCTCCCGGCCCCTTCGGCGACACAGTTTATAATGTCTACGCCCCCCCAAGTTAGTGCAGTAAATTTATCCGTATTAACTCAGGGGACTAATTTCAGTATATTTTTTGCCTGACTGCACGTCTCACGCGCCGATTGGTGAGACGGGCGGGCAAAATTTCGGTATTTTGGCCAAGCACGCTGTTCTCGTGAACTGACGTAACCGTTCAGGGGGTTACGCATTGGTGGAACTCATGAACGATATCAGTGGGCCTCGAGGAGCCCCGGATCATGTCCGTGGCGAGCTGTGGAGATCGTCTTGCGGCTTCTTACTTCAAGAGGGCGAGATTTTGGTCAAAGGAGCAACTTAAAATCCCCCATGCCCCCCTTTACGGAAGGGGGGACTTTGGAGCCACGACAGGAAAGTGTGGGATTTAGCGGAAGGCCTGCCCTTGATTCTCTCTCCTAAATGGGGGAAGGGGGATTTTACTTGAATGAGGTGAGTTGTTGCGAGGAATGAGGAGCGATTATGGCCGATGACGTCATCCCTGTAAGACTGGAGGTAAAATCGGCGGAGCTGAGGGAGGCACTCGCACGCATCGTAAATTCCACGGAAGGATTCCGCCTTCGTGACCCCGGCGATCCCGGCCCCTTCGAGCTTCTCATACTGGAACTGGGGAAGGACGTTGAGCGCGAATTCCAGATAGTGCAGTCCTTTTCCAACCTGGGGACGGTAAGAGAAATCTTCCTTACAGCGCCGCAGCAGGACCCCAAGGTGCTCGTCCTAGCCTTGAGGGCGGGCATAAGGGAGTTTTTCCCTCAGCCTGTCAACCAACAGGAAGTGCGGCAGGCCCTCGAGAACTTCAAACAGCGCCGGGACTCGGGAAAGGACAATATAAAAGCGGAGAGGACCGGAAAAATCATTAACGTGGTGGCGAGCAAGGGAGGTGTCGGCAATACTACCATTGCGGTAAACCTCGCCGTCAGCCTGGCTGACCCGAACAGGAGACAGTCAGTAGCGCTGGTCGATATGAACCTGCTGTTCGGGGAAGTCCCTCTTTTCCTGGACATAAAGCCCTCTTTTCACTGGGGAGAGGTTGCAAAGAATATAACACGCCTGGACGCCATGTTCCTGATGAGCGTTCTTCACCGGCACGGCTCCGGAGTCTATGTGCTGCCTGCCCCGGCCGAATTGAACGGGACCCATCAGCTCACCCCGGACATAATCGAAAAGCTGCTGGCGCTAATGAAGTCGATCTTTGACTACACGGTAATAGACTCGGGGCGCGCCACCGACGATATCGCCTTCAGGGCCCTCGAGTTGTCCGATACAGTGCTCGTTACTTGCATATTGAGCGTTCCATGCCTGACCAACGTTAACAGGCTCACGCGGGTGCTCTACGATCTCGGGTTCGCTCCGGGCGCAAACCTCAGGCTTATCGTCAACCGATATCTGAAAGATACCTCGATTTCGTTGAAAGATGCGGAGGAAAGCGTCCGGATGAAAGTGTCCTGGACGGTCCCCAACGATTTTAGAACAACGATGTCTGCGATCAACCAGGGGAAGAGTCTTTCTGAAGTAAGCATGAGGTCGCCCGTCGCCCACAGCATTCGGCAGATTGCGGTGGATTTGTCGGACAAAGAGATCCGCGAAGAAAAGAAGGGCTCATTTTTCGGCAACCTGTTTAAAAGAAGTTGATTCAACAGTGAATAGTGAAGAGTGAACAGGGAACGGTGAGCGGGCGCTGTCATTCGTCATTCCGGCGAAAGCCGGAATCCAGAAGGGCACAATGAGCAAGCAACCTGCGGTATACATTTTGGCGAGCAAGAGAAACGGAACCTTTTATACTGGTGTGACTTCAAACCTTGTCAAGAGGATTTGGGAGCATAGAAACAATCTGGTAGAAGGATTTACTGAACGTTATGGCTTTCATCACCTGGTTTGGTATGAACTGCACGTGAACATGGAGTCGGCTATCGGGCGGGAAAAGCGGTTGAAAGAGTGGAAGCGAAAGTGGAAATTGGAATTAATTGAGAGTACAAATCCCAATTGGGAAGATTTGTATCACGCGATTGTTTGACTGGATTCCGGCTTTCGCCGGAATGACGCTGCGCCTGCTCACTGGCAACGGATTTTTTCCGCTCACTGTTCACTGTCGTTGTACGGAGCAAGAAAATGGTGAATTTTTTTAGCCGATCGTCTAAGAGTTCAGAGAACCGTACAGCCCAGGCGGAACCGCTCGCTCCTGCTCAACGGTCCCTGCCCAGGGGAAGGGGCATGCGGTCCAGGGTCCCTAATGAGTATTACGAACTCAAGACCAGGATACACGACCGCTTGTTGGACCTTATGGACCTGTCCCTGCTGGACACACTCGATCCGGATGTGCTCAAGCCTCAGATAAGACGGCTCGTAGAGCAGATGCTCCTCGATGTCAAAGGGCACGTGCCTCTAAATCAGAATGAAAGGGAGCTGCTTTTCACCGAAATCCAGGACGAGGTGTTCGGCCTGGGGCCTCTCGAACCGTTTTTGCAGGACCCTACCATCTCCGATATTCTGGTCAATAATTATCGACAGATATATATCGAGCGTTTCGGCAAGCTCGAAGCCACGGAAGCCAGATTTAAAGACGACAACCACCTCAGAAAGATCATAGATAAGATTGTCTCAGCCGTTGGCCGAAGGATCGATGAGTCTTCACCCATGGTCGATGCCAGGCTGGCGGACGGTTCCAGGGTCAATGCGATTATCCCGCCGCTTTCGCTGGACGGGCCTGTGGTCTCGATCCGCCGGTTCAGCAGAGACGTGCTCGAGATGAACGACCTGGTAACCCTGAAGACTTTGACCCCGGAGATCGCGAACCTCTTGCAGGGAATAGTCCGGGCCAGGCTGAACGTTTTGATCTCGGGCGGCACCGGGAGCGGCAAGACGACCCTGCTCAATACCCTCTCGCGGTTCATCCCGGAGGATGAGCGGATTATAACCATCGAGGATGCCGCAGAACTCCAGTTGAAACAGGAGCACGTGGTGCGCCTGGAGACCCGGCCTGCCAATATAGAGGGCAAAGGTGAAATCAACCAGAGAGACCTTGTCAGAAACTCCCTGCGAATGCGTCCGGACCGGATAATCGTTGGGGAAGTCAGGGGGCAGGAAGCCTTCGACATGCTCCAGGCGATGAATACGGGGCACGACGGTTCGCTGACATCCATTCACGCCAACTCGCCCAGGGACGCTCTCATGCGTGTGGAAACGATGGTCGCCATGGCAGGTTTCGAAATACCGACCGAGTTCCTGCGAAAATATATCAGTTCAGCAATCAATGTCGTCATCCAGACCGCCCGGATGGCTGACGGAACGAGGAAAATCGTCAGCCTCCAGGAAATCACCGGCATGGAGGGCAGCGTAACCTCGCTGCAGGAAATATTTGTTTTCGAGCAGACCGGGGTCGACACTGACGGGAGGGTGAAAGGGAGGTTCCGGGCCACAGGGATCAGGCCAAGATTTGTCGAAAAATTCCACATCATGAATATTCCATTCCAGGCAGGGATGTTCGATCCCGGCATGCATTTTGAAGTGTAGCATAACTGTTTTGTCATTATCGTTACCGTTAGGTTAGTGAGGCCTTTCGCCCCTGCCCCCCTTTAGGAAAGGGGGAAATAAATAAATGGTTCACGGGAAAACGTGGGTCTCATGAATTGGGAGCCTGGTGCACGCGAAGACTCGAAGGCCGGATGCTTGTTGCCAATCCGGCGCCTTGTATCTGGAGTCCACACCCCGGATCAGCTCCGGGGCAGGTCTTGCAAGACGATTTCCCTAACTCCGTCTGTTTTTTCTTTCTTCGCGGCTTTGCGGCTTCGCGTGAAAAAATTTTGAGAGGCCGAAATGGATGTCATCGTAGTAATCGCAATATTTATTGTCTGTCTTTTCCTGATGGAGACATTCCGCCATGCTTACATCAACATGAGGAGACCCGAACTCAAGACTGTCCGGAAACGCCTCAAGAAACTTCCTTCCACCGCCTACGAACCAGGGTCCATCGATATCCTTCGCAGGAGGGGGTACAGCGATATAGCATGGTTTAGCCGCATCCTTGCACATATGCCCGGCATAAGGAAGCTGGACAATCTCATCCTCCAGGCCAATATCGAATACAGTATCGGCTTTTTCCTGCAGCTTTCCCCCCTTCTTGCCCTGGCAGGATACTTCGCCAGCCGGGCGGCGTTGAATGGCGGGGAGATTTTGCCGCTTTTGTCCGCGGTTGTTCTGGGATATGTTCCATTTGCCTATGTACTCCTCAAGAAAAAACAGAGGATGAGAAAATTTGAAAGCCAGCTCCCGGAGGCCCTTGAACTGGTTGCCCGGACGCTTCGCGCCGGACAGGCTTTTTCCGGAGGGCTGAACATAGTTTCCGAGGAATTTGACGACCCTGTCGGAACGGAATTCGAAAGAACGCTGGATGAGATAAATTTTGGCGTGGCGGTCCCGGAGGCCTTGCAAAACCTTGCCACAAGGGTCGATTGCCCCGATGTCAGCTTCTTCGTGGTCGCAGTTGTCATCCAGCGCGAATCGGGTGGAAACCTCTCCGAGATTATCGAGAACATTGCCCATGTAGTCCGGGAGAGGTTCAAACTGCTGGGCAAGATCAGGGTTCTCAGCGCGGAAGGCAAGTTCTCGGCGATTATCCTCTGCCTGCTTCCGTTCCTCATCGGCTTTGTGATCTATCTTTTGAACAGGGATTACATAATGATCCTTGTGGAGGACCCGATTGGAACGTATTTGATCGGTGCAGGTTCGGTAATGATGTTGCTTGGAATTATCGTTATGAGGAAGATGATACAGATCAAGGTGTGAATTTATGGGGCAGTGAGCAGTGAGCGGTAAGCAGTGAACAGAAAGAGCGCCTTTGCCCCTTCGCCCTTTTTCCGCTCACCGTTCACTCATCACTGTTCACTTATAACCGTTCACTCAACTTGTGTGGGATTGACAATGGCTGAAGCCGACTTTTTCCCGCTTATTGCCGCCGTCATGGTTTTCGCCTCTTTTGCGCTTTTCTTTACGGCCATATATTTCTATTCGCGTTGGGTTGCCGAGCGCAGGAGACTGATAGAAAGGATCGAAACCGAGCCAATAGGATTCACACTGAAAGAAGCAGGGGGCAAGACCGCCGGGAACGAGCCGGCAAACTACCTGAGGGCCATTCTCGGGGTCTTCCGGAGAGTGGGAAAGATTGTCCGGGCCGATGAGAAGGCGGATGCAAAAGAAAAGCGCCTCGCCTTCCTCAGGGCGGGCATTCGGAGTGAAAACATGCCTCTTGTGTTCTGGGGGGCGAAGTACGTAATGGGGGTCCTGTTCCCCGCCGTTTTTATTTTCTCGAGACCGCTGTTCCTGAATCCGATGAAGCCTTCCGTAACCCTTGTATTGAGCCTTTGCCTCGTGATGGCTGGTTTCTACATCCCCGATCTGTGGCTGAAGCTGAAGACCTCGCGCAGAAAAAAGGAAATCCGGGATGCCCTCCCCGATGCGCTCGACCTTCTTGTGGTCTGCGTCGAGGCCGGGATGGGGCTTGATGCGGCCATGCACAGGGTGGGAGAAGAAGTCAGGATCGCCAGCCCGGCAATCAGCGACGAATTCAGGCTGTTCAACCTGGAAGTGAGGGCGGGCAAGGCAAAGCGGGACGCGTTGAAGAACCTGTCGCTTCGAACCGACCACGAGGACGTCAACAGCCTGGTAACGTTATTGATCCAGACGGAAAAATTCGGCACCAGCATTGCCCACTCCCTGAGGGTCTATTCGGACTCCTTCAGAACTAAAAGGGCGCAGAGAGCAGAAGAGATAGCGGCGAAGCTTCCGGTTAAAATCCTCCTGCCTCTGGCCTTGTTCATCTTTCCCTCCATGTTTATAGCGATCCTTGGGCCCGGGGCCATTAGAATTTTTCGCCTATTTTTAGGCTCGGTTGCCAAATAGTCAGGCCGGAGATTATCGGAGCTTATGGATGTATATCATATCGTGGTCGCCAAGGGTGTGCGCTATTTCCCCCCTTTCCAAAAAGGGGCGTCAAAATCCCCCCATTTCAAAAAGGGTGGCAGGGGGGATTTTCGTGTGGTCTTTGCCGACGCGAGCCTCGGGCGCCGGGGTGCGGAAGATTTTTGTCGGGTTCGCAGTTCTCGCATCGATCGCATTGGGGGTCTTCGGGTGCGCGTCCAATAATTCACCCGCTACGGGTCAAAGCGACCATTCCAAGCAGCTAGAGCAGCAGAAGAGGATTCCCCAAGAGCTTGTGTCGCCGAAAAAGCTCCCGGAAATGACCGACGAGGACTATGAAAGACTGGGAGACAGCTTCGTCCAGCAGGGGAACCTCGAAAAAGGTTTCATACAATACGACAAGCTGCTCCAGAAGAAGCCGGGCAATAGCCGCCTGCTCTACAAGAGGGGCATGGTTTTCCTCGTGAAGGACCGCTCTATCGAAGCGCTGGGGGATTTTCAGGAGGCGCTGAAGAAAGAACCCGGCAATGCTCTTCTTCATCAGGGCGCCGGCGAGGCACTCTACAAGTTGAAGCGTGCCGATGAAGCGGAAAAAGAGTTTCAGCTTGCCTTAAAGTCCGATGGCAAGCTTTGGCTGTCGCACAATTTCCTCGGGATTATCTATGATTACAAACAACGTCCCGACCTTGCCGTCGAGCAGTACCAGGCTGCTATTTCCCTAAGACCTGAGTGGGGGGCTGTCTATAACAATCTGGGAGTGTCCTGGTCACTGCAGGGAAAGTGGGAAAAGGCTGTTGCGGCATTCGAGGACGCCATCAAAAAAGGCTATTCAGACCCGCAGGTGGGGAACAACCTGGGATTGGCCCTATGCCAGCTTGGGAGAGATATTGAAGCTATCGAGGCCTTCAAGCGTTCGGGTGACGAAGCCCAGGCTTATAACAATCTCGGCTCCTTTCATCTGCAGCAAGGCGACTACGAAGAGGCCGTGCACGCCTTTGAGAGAGCGATTCAACTAAGGTCCACCTTCTACGCACAGGCGAGTGAAAATCTGAAAAAGGCGCAGGCGGCCCTTCATTCCCAGGCCGCTTCAGGACCGGCCGGTTCGACAAAAGCCCCAAAGAAAGAACCGGATGACGATCCAACTGTTTCTCAACCCCTTCCTTGATCAAGATAGATGATTCGCAGCCCGATTGTGAAAACACCCGCGCAAATGCCCGCACCCGGCGGCCTGGATCACTTGTTACCAAGTGAATATTCGCTGGCGAAGGTCCTGCCGCCGCCGAAGGCAACGGCGACCTTGGCTGCGGCCCTGCCGCCTATCGGTGCTCCCGGTGCCATGAGGTCTCGGAAGTGCCGAGTTTTCGCAGTGGTTCTTGCTGTCCTATGTCTTCTATCAATATCGCGGGTTGTGCCGCCCGAGTGCCGCGCGAACATAACCGATGGGCTCAAGGCTTACAGGCGTGGGGACTATGGGGGCGCTTTCCGGAAATTCGCGCCGCTGGCGGAGCGAGGGAATGTTAAGGCCCAGTATTATATAGGGTATATGTACCTGAACGGCGAGGGTATCCGCGCTGATTATAACAAAGCTTTCAAGTGGCTCAGCAAGGCAGCCGCGAAAGGAAACTCGAAGGCCCTGTTTCATCTGGGGTTCATGTACTACACCGGACTCGGGGTGCCCTGTGACTACACCGAGGCTGCGCGCCTCTTTTCCAGCGCCGCAGAACGGGGTGAAGCGATTGCACAATTTTTATTGGGACAAATGTACTATGAGGGCAAAGGCGGTCCTCCCGATTACGCGGAGGCGGTTGCCTATTTCCGCAAAGCAGCCCAGGGTGGTATCGCCGCCGCGCAACACAATCTAGGTGTCATCTATGAGCGCGGATGGGGTGGTGAGCAGAGCGCCGGCGAGGCGGCCAAGTGGTTTCGCAAAGCGGCGGAAAAAGGACTGGCCGAGTCTCAGTTCAGGATCGGCCTCATGTATGCCGAAGGAAGCGGGGTGGACCGTAATTACGTCCTTGCCTATATGTGGTTGAGCCTCGCCGCAGAACAAGGCGAAGAAAATGCAATCGCATCGCGTGACTTGCTTACCGGAAAAATGGCCGCTGAAGAGGTTTTGCATGCACAAGAACTGACTATAGAGTGGAAAAGGTCTCATAATTAACGCGCGGCGGCCGTCAACTTAAGGGCTTTACCGAACTCCAGCCAATGCGTGTGGACCTTGGCCGTCCGCGATGCCCTCTATTTGTACGTATTTTCACACAGACTGCCCACCGCGACAAATCATGCGGTTTGAAAGCTCTTAGTGTAACTGGAGGGGCCTGAGTCTCAAGTTCCCAACGGTGCGTTAAGGGTTTACCCGTTCGAACGGCGCTGTTCATCGCAAATTTTGGGCGAGTCGAGATAGGGAAGTATCTGGCCCCCTCAGTTCAGGCTTCCAGTTTGAATCTTATTCGCAATACTCCCTGATCGAAGCCGGCCGATATCACCCGGAACCGGCCAAGTTCTTTTGTTATTTTACATGCGGCCCTATACACGGGCAGGCGTCATAGTCGCCTATCCTGACTATTCGAATTGTATCGCCGGCCGCCTCCGGCAACCGATCCAGATTGAAGACCCTTTCAGCCTCATGCCTCGAGATGAATTCTTCCCAAACAGGCAAATCGGCCTCAATGATCTTGTTTACTCTATTTTGAAGTTCTTCAACTTCTATTGCCTGCAAGTTCCGCTCAAAGTGATAATCGACTTTTGATTTTTTCTTTTCTATATGCGCACTGAAGCACCGCTTACAGCCAAACATACGAATCATGGTTTGATTTATAATGTGCTCAGCCGAATGCATTCGCGGGTCAAATAGCTTTTCGTTCATTTGCTCTCAACTTCCTCGTATGATAAACTTATATAACACCCTGCTCAAAAAAGAATCGGCTCTTTCCGCGCAGCCATGCAGATAGTGCAGACAGAAAGTGTGGTGCGGTTGGAGGCAAGCCAAATGTGCTGCGCTTCAAAAAGTGAAGCGTCTCCGGCGTATAGATTACGCTTCGCGAGCTTCGCATTGCTTCACTTTGTGAAGCATGCTTGCCGGCCTCCCTGTGCGATGTGCGAGCGCGTAGCGCGGAGGCCGACCGCTCATTCTCTACGCTTTCCATGACCTGTCTATGACCAGAGACGGGGCGGGAGCGGGAGACCTCGTATGATAAACTTATATAACACCCTGCTCAAAAAAGAATCGGCTCTTTCCGCGCAGCCATGCAGACAGTGCAGACAGAAAGTGTGGTGCGGTTGGAGGCAAGCCAAATGTGCTGCGCTTCAAAAAGTGAAGCGTCTCCGGCGTATAGATTACGCTTCGCGAAACGGGGCGGGAGCGGGAGACCTCCATTTACCGCATACGCATCACCACAGGTCGCCATGCCTCGCAGGGCGTGGAAATTTCATACCCCTGAGTCTTACGCCGAACCATTACGGAATCACGGTTCGCGAATGAGGCGCCGGTTTCGTTCTCACCGATCCCGCATCCTCCAATCTTCCATGCCTCCCGGGTAGTTTCGTGCCGGGGGCAGCCCGTCCAGTTGATGCACCATCCAGGTATAACCTGACCTGACACCGCTTGCGCAATAAAAGACAACAGGCTTTTCAGAATCTACATCATGAGATTTCAGGAGTTTTTTCAGTCCGGCCCGGTCGAGGGGCCTGCGTTCCCTGCCGGTACGAAATTTCGTCCACGGGATGTGGACTGCGCCGGGGATATGGCCCGTTATCCACTCCAGTTCAGAGCGGCAATCTATGAGGATAAAGGGCCTGTCTTTTGATTCCAGCTCCGAGGTCTCCACATTGATTCCCGGTCTGAGACGGACCCGGTAGACAGAAGCAGGCCGGGTTGAACTCTCGGGACCCCTCGCAACCGGATAGCCGAGGCCTTTCCAGGATTGGATACCCCCAGCCACCACGCGTATGGGACCTTCATGGCCGAGCCAAAGAAGCACCCAGGTTATCCAGCCTTCTCCGCCCATGCTTCTGCCGGCGTCACCATATACGACCACGGGAGTGTTTTCAACCATTCCCATTTGTCCCAGTGCAGCGGCAAGACGTTCAGGCGGCGCAAGGCGATAAGCCCTGCCCTTTTCGTCTGTTCGCGTATAGTTTTCCCATGAAAAGGAAAGCGCCCCCGGGATATGCCCGACCAGCCAGTCAGATTCAGGCCGGGCGTCGAGAATGATCCATTTGCCCACGTCTTGAACGAGCTCGGCGGGATCGATAAGTGCCAAATCGAAGGCAAAAGCGCTTTTTGAAGCTACTGCGAGGAAAAGGGAAAAGAATAGAACGAAAATTTTAGTTTTGGAGGCTATCATTTTACCACGAATGCCACCTGGGGGGTTTCGACCGGCTCACTTTCGCCGCCACGCCACACCCTGGCATGTACGATGTATTCGCCGCGGGAAAGCGGCCATAAGAACTGATGCTCATCTTTTCCGGTCTCACCTGCCGGTTTTCCGTTCAGGACCCACTGGACTCTCGCAGGCTTGATATTTTTAGAGATTCTAAATGCAAACGCCTGAAGTTCAGCGGGAATCCGGGGGTCCATTGCGATCTGAAGGCCGGGGGTGGGCTGAAGCAACTGAATGCCGGATACCGGATGCCGGTTTCGGGCTAAGCCTGGACCGGCAATTTCCAGGCCGGGCGCCGGTGAAAGGAATGGCCGGATTATGCTCGACGCAGGGCGAGCGGGGACAGATTCTCGCCCCACATCGTTCATTGCAGCCCGGATCGAATGAAGTGAACATACTTCAACAGGGACTTTGCCAAGCTCGAATTTTTCGTCCATACGCGGACAGTCGGGGCCTGCAAGCATTCCGCTCACGGCGCATATGCTCACCGACTGCAGACCGGAGCAGGATGGAAAAGGGCCTGTTTCCGCATCACGGTTCAGTTCCGCGAAGATGGCCCGAAGAACGAGCGCCGGGCCAATGGCTCCGGTTATTCCCCTGGTTGGCCGGTGGTCGAGATTTCCCATCCATACCCCGGCAGTGTATCCTTCGGTAAAACCGACTGCCCAGCAATCCCGATGGTCCGAGGAAGTCCCTGTTTTTACGGCTGTCTGGACCGGAAAGCGCAGGAGGTGGCCTTCTCTGAATTCAAGGCGCCTCGCCTGGGGGTCCGATAGTATGTCGGCAATTATTGCCGCCGTATTCGGACCGATCACCGGACGTATTTCGTCGGAGGGCAGGCGTCGCTCGGACAGAGTGCGCAGAAGCCGGAAGTCGCCGTGGCGCGCCAGGGCCGAGTAAGCCTGCACAAGCTCGAAGAGGCTCACTTCCCCATCTCCCAAAGCGAGGCCATGTCCGTAGAAGTCAGCCGATCTATTGAGACCCGATATACCGAGCAAGCGCAGCCACTGGAGAAACCGGTCGGTCCCCGTGAATTGGATCGTTCTGACGGCCGGCGTATTAAGGGAATTTCCCAGCGCAACCCGCAGCCGAAGCGGACCGTAATAAGTCCTGCTGTAATTGTGAAAACTGTGCAGACCCGAACCGGCAGCTTCAGACAGAGGAGAATCTTCAATCAAGGTTGCGGCGGTCCATCCCATTTCCATTGCAAGGGCGTAGAGAAACGGTTTCAAGGTCGAACCCGGCTGCCTCCGCACCGTGACGGCATCCACCCACCCTTGTGATTCTCCGGCTGAAACGCTTTCGCTCACCCATGCAAGCACCCCGCCGGTTCGATTGTCAACGACGAGAGCCGCTCCATCGCCCACGTCGCTGGATCCCAGCGCCTGGAGACGGTTCCACAGGATTTGCCCCACTTTTTGCTGCACGCGCCCATCCAGGCTGGTCGTTACCCTGCCACTGGAGTTCAACACCTCGGCCCCGGTGGTATCCAATACATAGTGAACGAATTGAGGCGCTTCGATTACTCTTTTGGAATGAGCGAATTCAAAGCCCTCCGAAAGAGCGGCCCGATATTCCGCTTCACTTAGCAGATCCTTATCGCGCATATGTGCTGCGAGCTTCGAGAGCCGCCTTTCAAGCGACCTGCGCCCTCGTTTCAGATCGAGACCCGAAGGCGCCCGCACGAGGACCGCCAGCGCAAGGCTTTCCTTCACATTCAGAGTTGAGGGATCGCGGTCGAAATAGAACCGGGCCGCTTCGACGACCCCCCGCCTCTGATGTCCGTACGGAACCTGGTTCAGGTAGAACTCCAGAATCTCGCTTTTTGAAAAACGCTTCTCGAGACGCGCCGCCTCGGTCCCTTCGAGCCATCTGGACCATACGGTTCGAGGCCGCGGGTGAAGCATGCGGACGACCTGTTCCGTGATAGTGCTTGCTCCCCGCATCCCTTTCATAGCCCGCAGGTTTTGGGCCAGGGCGTGAACGCGGGCCGGCCAGTCCACACCGTTATGGCTCAAGAAGCGCCTGTCTTCCGACTCGATGAACGCATTTTGCAAAAGCGCCGGGATTTCGCGCAAGGGAACCGTTTGAACGCTCCACCTGTTCTGATAGCTGATCGATAACGGATTGCCGATTCGGTCGACAAGCTGGGGCTTCCTTACCCCCGAGTCGCCGAACAAAAGAGTAGCGGGCATCGGTTGGAGGTCCCGGACTGTTTTCAAGGCAAACAGCGCCAACAGGATTCCGATGATGGAAAGCGCAAAAATATAAGACTTTTTCACTTTCAGAATAAGGTCTCCCGTATGGTAGATGGTAGCGCCGCCGTGGAAGACGGCGCTACCGAAGGAATGGATGTTTGCTCTCTTATCCATCCGCTATCACCCCCGCCACCAGGTCCACTATGATAGAAATCGCCATGAATTTCAAGCATGGGATAGTAAGTACGATGGGACTTCCCGAAAAGGTCCCCGTTCACCGCAGAGACGCAGAGAGCGCGGAGAAAAGCATTGTAAGGCAGGATTGAAAGCATTAATAGCAATGGCTATTTCTAAGTCCTGAGAATTCGGCTGGTCTTGCTGAATTTTAGTTCTCTCTGTGGCCTCTGCGTCTCTGCGGTGAATGGGTAAGGACTACTTGACAAATGTTACAGACACGATTTATACTCAAACATCATGTAAATTAAAAATGGCATGAAAGGAGAACTCTGGTATGAAAGCGAAGGTAACGGCGCGCGGCCAGGTGTCGATACCGGCTGAAATAAGAAGGACATTCAACATAGAGCCCGAATCGAGCGTCGAGTGGGTCGTGGAGGGGAGCAACATAAAGGTTGTCCCCCTTCCTAAAGATCCGGTGGCTGCGTTCAGAGGCCGCGGCTCAGGAAGATATTCCACGGAGCGGTTGATCGAGGAAAGACGTGCCGAGAAAAAAGACGAAGATGAAAAAAACAATGACATCTGAGTCGTACGTGCTCGACACCTCTGCGCTGTTGACCCTCTGGAATGATGAAGAGGGGGCCGATTTTGTGGACGATGTCCTGCGTTCAGGAGCGCATGTTTGCATTTCCTTCATGAGTTGCATGGAGGGCAGATACCGCATATGGAAAAATGCGGGCAAAGCGGAATCGGACGAATTTGCGAAATACCTCGATCTTCTGCCGTTGAAAAGAGTAAACGTCACCGACACGATCTTCGAAAAGTCCATAGAGATAAAAGCCTCGCACAATCTCTCCGTCTGCGACAGTTGGATTGTCGCCACGGCTGTTGCGGAAGAGGCCGTTCTCGTCCATAAAGACCCGGAGTTTGAGCAGGTGAAAACAATCGTCAAACTCAAGGCCCTGCCCTATAAATCTCTCGTGAGAAAACCTCTCGTGAGAAAAAGAGAAAGAAAATAGCCTTTCACCACAGTTCCTCATGTCCCGCGGGACACCCTAAACCATGAAAAGACCTGTACGGTGGGCTCACTCCTTGCGTCTATCCCGGTAAAGCCCTGCTCCAGCATGTTCCTAACTCTCAGTCCTCAGCCCTCAGTCCTGCTTCCCAGTGGACTTTCCCCCTGTTCAGAATCCCCCTCCCGAAACGAGACGTCCAGGTCCGGATATGATTTGAATAACTTGCGAATTTCAACACTTCATTCTTTTAATGATAGGAGAGATATCTTAAGTCTAATACGATGATCTTCTGCTACTAATTAGCTATACAAGGGAAAGTTTCAGGCCTGATGGAGGGAACCCTAGAACTGGCTACTGTAGCTCTTCGGGAGGAATTCGCTGGTATCGTCAGGTAGATGGTCGCGAGGCTGTCAGGAGAAGAAGAAAGCAAGCCCAAAAAGTTCAAGAATTCAAGGAGGGAGAAAATGGGGAAGTTTCTGGAGTCCGTTTCGGACCTCAATCTCTTCAATGATGACCAAAGCTCACCAAATTCGTAGATCAGGCCAGAGAGGTCGTAAATGGACTTGCAGCGGTGGAATTGCAGAGGATGCCAATTTGCGGAAATACATTGCCGATGAGATGAACCCTCTGAGAATTGCGGTTGATGGTGCCTTGGAGGATTTGCCGAGGGGGAAGATTTGTTTGGCGGCCTAAGAGAGTGAGGCTTGGAATGGGCAGTCTCCAGCTCCAAGCCTTTATTTTTTCTTGCTGCCATTTGTGGAGGAAGCGGAAGTTAATTCTCTCCGGTGGTCGATTTCTGCCAAATCCACTTCATCTCCTGTTTTATAAATCAACATTAAGCGGATCTCGCCGCCATTAAGTAGTCTGCGCCGCTATCTTGCGCTTTCCGGGTGGATCAGAGTTTAGGCTCGGAAGCCACAAAAAAATGTTTGACAGGGTTTCCCAAATGGTATACCATTTTATATATCAAATTTTTGCCAGACGGAGGGAATTGATAACGAATGGGCACAGATACTGGCAAGGCCGAGGTCTTCACGGCAAGCGTAAGTTCGGCGCTTGTGCTTCGCAAATTGGAAAATGCAATCCTCTCAGGCTATTTTAAGCCTCGAGAACGCCTGGTCGAACGAGACTTGCTGGCGCACTATGATGTCAGTCGCACGATAATCAGGGAAGTCCTGAAAATGTTGGAGGGAAAAGGCTTGGTGAAGATCACTCCTTACCGCGGGGCCGTAGTCGTGGACCTTTCGGCAGAGGAGGTGGAAGAAATTTATTTCCTGCGCCAAAAACTTGAGGCGATCGCCGCCCGCCTTGTGGTGGAGAATATCACACGCGTAGAGATCCAACGGTTAAAAAAGCTCTGTAAGGAATTGGAAAAGCACCTGTCCAAGAAAACTGACCAGATGATCGAAAAGGACAATGAGTTTCACCGGGCGCTGTTCCAGGCTTCCGAGAACAGCCATCTCAATGAGATGATCGATCACCTGAGCACGAAGGTCCACATGGTGAAATTTAACGCCTGGTCTTTGCCGAATCGAATAGAGCACTCCATTTCTGAGCACAGGGCCATGATCGCTGCACTTGAACGTCGGGATGCTGAGGCCTTCGAGAAGCTTGTGATAGAGCATCTGCTTTTTTCCAAAAACAGCTACATGGCTCAACTAAAAGGCATCGCCCGTAGAGGGATCGTCAAGGGGCGGCCCCACACTAACTAGAACTAGACTTCGATGCAAGATCACCGTCTCCCGTGAGAAGGAAGATTCGGAAACCTAGATTATGCGTGAGTATGCCTGAGAATTATACTGCGTTTAACCCAACTATCTGATATTACGTCATAAATTAGTCAGTGAGGGGAAAGCTTCATGTGCGCGGTTGGTGACAAACACAGAGGGACTATCAGGCCCGAATTTGACTGCTCCATTAGCATTGATTTTCAGGACACAAAGATCACCTCCGATACAGGCTTTCTTGTAATGAGGGAGGTGGATCAGCGTTTCAACATCCTGGGCGGCGCAGAGTCCCAGATTGACGATTCGAGATCACCCCGACATACGGATCATTCCATGCTCCAACTGTTGCGCCAGAGAGTTTATCAGCTCGCGGCAGGCTATGAAGACTGTAATGACGCCAATCACCTGAGGGTGGGCCCTGCACTCCGATTGGCCTTGGGGAAAGAACATGAAAGCGGTGCCGGCCAATCCGCACTCTGCCGGTTCGAGAACAAGATTTTCGCAACACGCGAGGGGCTGAAAGCCGTCGAAAATGCTCTCAATAGATAGATCCGCCGACACCCTCCTTCGGCGCAGAAACAAACGGCGGCTCATTATTGATATCGATTCCACCGAAGACCCTGTTCACGGAAAGCAGGAGGGTGCAGCCTTTAACGGTTACTTCGAGCAGGTTTGCTACCCTCCTCTGTTTTGCTTCACCGGCAACGGGGAACTTCTTGGCGCAAAACTCAGACCCGGAAACGTGCATTCAGCCGATGGCGTCTTGAGCCTTATCTCCCCTCTGGTTGACCGCTACCGGTCTTGGTTCAAGCAATTTTGGCTTCATTTGGCAATCCAAGAGCTTTTTTGGATGGAATCTGACCCAGAAATGCAGTCCAGCGCCCGTTGGGGGTCAAGTTGATGCATTATTCAGGAAGGAATGTCAGGAGGGAAGAATATGGCAAATCAATCCGTTTTATCAGCTGACACGCCCACATTTGCTAGACTGGAAACCGGTGCTCGGTGGTACCTTGTCACTTTGGCGGCAGTGGGAACCATGATTAACTATATCGACCGGGTCAACTTTGCCGTGGCCACACCGACATTGATGAAAGAATTCGGCCTCGGAACGGCAGAGATGGGCATACTCATGTCGGCCTTCTTCTGGTCTTACACGATAGCAATGCTTCCATCGGGATTCCTGCTGAATAAACTTGGGCCGAAGAGGGTCTTGGGCATCGCCGGAATTGCCTGGGGCACCGTTACGATGTTAGTGGCAGCTTGTGTTGGTTTTTATTCCTTTCTCGCTCTGCGAATAGGCCTCGGTGTCACAGAAGCACCCGCATTTCCTGGAAATGCCCGAGTGGTATCAGTGTGGGTCCCTAAACGTGAACGGACATTTGCTTCATCCATGTACGACGCTTCAGCGCGGGCCGGGAATGCTTTCGCTCCACCCATAGTGACCTTCATCATCGCGGCATGGGGCTGGAGAATGTCGTTCGTGGTTACAGGCGCCATGGCCGTGGTTTGGGCCATCTGGTGGCTTCTGGCTTATCATGAGCCTGCCGATCACCCGAGAATCTCCAAATCCGAGCTGGACTACATCCGCCAGGACGAAGTTATCACAGATGAAGGCATCGTCCACGTCGAGCCCATTTCCATGACAAGGCTGGCCAGATACCCCTCTATCTTGACGGCTATGCTTGCCTATCCCTTTTACCTCTATATCTGGACCGTCTTTGTCTATTGGATTCCCACGTATCTCATGAAGGCCAGGGGCCTGTCGCTGAAAGAAATGGGCATTGCCGCATCCATTCCGTACATCTTTGCGGTCTGTCTGGAACTCACAGGCGGAAAGTTCTTTGACGCATGGTATCGAAAGGGCGCTTCGATTACCCTGCTGCGCCGTACGGGAATGGGAATCAGCATGTTCGGCGCGGCCTTCTTCATCTGGTTGTGCATGCAGGCAGATACTGCCTTCTGGGCTGTTTTCTGGCTTAGCGCCTTTGCGGGCATTTTCGCTTTTGGAGCTTCCAACGTCTGGGCCATTCCCAGCGACCTCGCACCTTACGGCCAGGCCGGTGGCGTCGGTAGTCTCATGAATTTTGTCGGCAACTTCGGTGCTCTCCTCGCGCCGATGGTCACCGGCTATCTTGCTGCGTCCAAGTATGGCTTCAATGGCGCCTTTGCGGTCTGCGTTGCCGTTGCCGTTCTTGGCGCTCTGCTCTATGTTTTCAATAGCTACGAAAGAGTGAAGCCCAAGGAGGCGTGAGATTTGCCCAGTTAAACTGCCTCCCTCTGCCGCCGTCTCCATAGGTGTCCTCTTCATGCCTTGGTTCAGACCGGATACCCAGGGACGTATACAGCGGTTAAGCGCGTTTTTGTGTCGCTTGAAATATTGAAACAATGCCGTAATGTAACACTTGTGAGGCAGCAACGTTCTATTCTGAAAAGACCGCGCACATTTCGTCCCGGAGGGTTTAGAGACCATGGAGACTGCTCTGCTGGTCTGCGCCGTAACGGTGACATGTCTCGGTTTTTTTTGCTACCGGGGCAAGCGAGTCCTCCAGCGTCGAAAATCATTTTTCCAGCATATCAGTGAAATCGACAAGACTGAACTTGAATACCAGGGCTACGTCTCCTACCATGGCGGTCTGCCTGAGATTCCAAAGCCACAGAAGCTGAATATTGCTGTCTCGAAAGATTACCTCATGCTTTTTTCAAAGACGACACGTTTCGGCATGAGATCGAAATGTTCGCCACTAAACCCAAACAGGAGGCAGTGAAGCAAAGCTTAATGCTTTGTGGGCCGTTGCCCCATCTTTTGCACAAGAAGGATATGGTGCGGCATTTCATTGTCGTCCATTACACCGATGCGGAGAATCAGGAGAATCACCTGCTTATCGAACATCCGAACCAGGAGCGGCTGAAAGAACTGTATGAGAGGTTGTCTTCGGCGTACAAAAATTCTCAATGAAACAACTAACTCCAATTCCGCAGACCACTCCAACCGAGTATCTGAAGCATGCTGCAGCTGCCCTAGGAGCCTGTCGGAAAAATAGCACTGGGAGCTATTTTATGCTAATATCGCCCCACTATGGAAAAGACGTTCAAATCCTGTGACCGAAAACAAATGCTGCTGCTCCCGCCTTCCTTGCTTGACTG
>JBEKTT010000062.1:0-30981 GCA_049515795.1 Syntrophobacteraceae bacterium | reverse complement strand
AACCTTTGAAAATCTGCTGGATTCCGGCTCAAAAGCGCCGCCGGAATGACGATGGCGCGGTAGTCCAAGACCATGCGGATATTCTCGGAGCTATCAAGTACCGCCAACCGCTTTGAGCGGTCCATGGTTTTCCAGGCCTCCGGCTTGGCCGGAGGTATGTGCGCCTGGGAGCAGGCGCGATCTGAGAGGTGCAAGTCCTCTCTCGGGAGATGTCCACTCCCGATAGCCAAAGGTAACTGCGTTGCCGCGAGGCAGGGCGGAGAGCAACCTGAGGCGAACTTGCAGTCCGTAGTAAAGCGAACACGTTTCGGCCTTACGTATCGATGAGCCTTCATACCTATGGTGAAGTCTAGACCGGGACACGGGCGAAAGCACGCGGTCTGCCAGAGGTTTGCTAGACCCCGACAGGGCATTGGAGTAGCCGGTCGGAGACCAGGTCCCGGAAGTCGGTCACGCTGGGTGGACAGCAGAAAAGCGATGATCGGGCACGTAGGGTGGTTGGTGACGGAATGCAGGGAACTTCGCGTAGTGTTAACCAGGGAGACCTGTTCAGGCCAAGGTGGGTGTTCATTGCGCTTATTTATGGTACGAAGAGCCCCCTGGACAGGAGTCAGAGCACCCATAGTAGCGCGGAAACGGGGTAATGCCTGTGGAGCAAAGGGGTGCAGGAAGGTGGATGAGTGAAGACTGCACAGGACGAAACGCAACCTGCGGTAGTGCCCGAAGGGGCTATACAAGCGGGAGAAGCCGGCCCCAAAGATTGGGAGTGGGTGGAACGTCATGTGTGGACGGAACGCATGCTGGAGGCCCTCGGTAAGGGGGTGAAGGGAGGCGTATGGTTCAGCCTGATCGATAAAGTCCAGAGGCCTTCGACCCTCGCCGCCGCATGGGCGGCGGTAAAGCGAAACGGAGGTACTGGCGGCTCGGATCATCAGAGTATCGAAGACTTCGAAAAAGTCCTTGCGCAAGAGATCGCACAGCTTTCCGAAGCTCTGCGCACAGGAAGCTATCGGCCGCGACCGATTCGCCGAGTCTACATTGATAAGCCCGGTAGCAAGGAGAAGCGACCACTGGGAATACCCTGTGTGCGAGACCGAGTCGTTCAAGGAGCATTGCGGATGGTGATAGAACCCATCTTCGAGAATGTCTTTGTCAGTCACAGTTATGGATTCCGCCCCAAGCGGGGATGCAAGGACGCACTGCGTGAAGTGGAAAGACTCCTCCGCGCTGGCTACACGCACGTGGTGGATGCCGACATAAAAGCCTACTTCGACAACATACCACATGGTCCGCTGTTGGCCGATATCGGTTGTTATATAGCCGACGGGCGTGTGTTGGAGCTGATCGGGTCCTTCCTCAAACAAGATATTTTGGAGGATATGGCGTTGTGGACCCCCGAGAAAGGCAGTCCCCAGGGGGCGGTGGTAAGTCCCTTGCTCGCCAATCTCTATCTTCACCCTGTCGATGTAGCTATGGCGGACGCAGGCTTTGAGATGATCCGCTATGCGGATGATCTCGTGATCCTGTGCCGTAGTGAGGCCGAAGCCCGTAGCGCTCTCGATCTCCTCGGCAGGCTGACCACAGAACGAGAACTCACTCTGCATCCGGACAAGACCAGACTGGTGAACGTGGGCTTTCCCGAAGAAGGCTTTGACTTTCTCGGCTACCATTTCGAGAGGGGCACACGCTGGCCTCGCACGAAAAGTATGAGGAAGCTCAAGGATACCATACGATCCAAAACCAAGCGCAACAATGGCCGGAGTCTGGCCGCGATCATCGAAGACGTCAACGGCACTCTGAGAGGCTGGTTTGAATACTTCAAGAACAGTTACAAACCCACCTTTCATATTGTGGACAAATGGGTGCGAAGACGCCTTCGGAGCATCCTGCGCAAACGCAAAAGGCTCCATGGCATTAGCCGAGGACATGATCATTTTCGCTGGCCCAACGGGTTCTTTCGGGTTCATGGACTTTACAGCCTTGTAGAAGCCCATAGAGCTTTACTCCAGCCCTCATCGAGGTGAACCACTAACCGGAGAGCCGGATGCGGGAAATCCGCCAGTCCGGTTCGGAGGGAGGGGCGGCGAGAGCCGTTCCTACCCCTATCAGACTCCAGATGGATATTTTACTGATTTTACGATGTGTGGGGGTTAAAAATTGTAAAACCATGTCATCTCCTGTCATTTTCCGGCTCGAAAAGGGTGCCGGTTATCTGGGCTGATTGAGTCTTTATGAAAATGTTTTTTGCGAAGAGTGCTTCAACGATTTGGGCTTTGGTCAGAGTCATTGATTGTTCCCTAATAATGAGGCTCATCCGGCAAACGGGTACCTACCGTCCGGATTGTCGGCGCTCATGTGCAAACTCCGGCGCCACGAGGGGGCTGCATATGATAGCCCACGATCCCTACGCTCCGCAAAGTGCCACCCTGGGAACAGAAGTGACAAAGACAGACAAATACCCTAAAAGGATTACATGAAGACGGTTCTTGTACACAACAGTCGACCGGACGAGCCCTATTGTATTATACAGCACATATCTCTAGTTCAAAATGCCCCATTACCATTTATTGCCATCTCTTTCAGGCGTTTTCGACTCTATTATAGCGTCATGTTCGCCTGCCTTTCCTCCTCTCATTGATGCCAACCAGATCGAGGAGGCGTAAAAGGTAAGATTCAATATGAGTTAGTAAGGACTCTTAATTAAAGAAACTCCAAACTACGGTCGCTTTTCTACTGCCATACACAAACTCTTGTGTTATACAGCGTTTTGCAAACTACATTATGTCTTAAGGGGCGTATGGCCCAATAACCTTAACGGATTTGCCAACATGGAGGGGGGCTATGAGGAATTCCGTTTTTGCTACTGCATTGCTTGTACTGGTTCTTGGCTGCGGCGCCGCATGGGCTGCCGATCCTGCCACCACCACCTATAACTGGACGGGGTTTTACGCGGGGCTGAACACGGGTGTCGCCAAAAACCTCTCCGGGTATACCATCGATTATCCGAGAGAGTTTTCAACCGCGAGCAGCTTTAACAATCCCGCTTTCACCGTTGGAGGCGAGGCCGGCTACAATTACCAGGTCGGCAATGTCGTCTACGGCCTCGAAACGGACCTCAACTACAACAGCACAGACAATTCGGGCGCCGGCATTTTTGGTTTCGTGCTGGCTCCGCCTGGCAGCGCTGCTTTGGGGTACACCGTTAACCAGCAGATCGATTACTTCGGCACCCTGCGGGGGCGCTTGGGCTTCACGGCTGCAGATGGATTGCTGCTTTACGTAACCGGTGGTCTCGCCTATGGACAAGTTTCGTCCTGCACTAACGTCTTATTGCGAAACCTCACCGTCTCCAATTCCTCGTCGGAGATGCAGGTCGGATGGGCGGTCGGCGCCGGCGGCGAATACGCACTCACCAACAATTGGAGCGTCAAACTCGAATACCTCTATATCGACCTCGGCTCGATGTCTTACATCGATGTCGGCGCCATTGGTGTTCCCCGCTCAGCATTAACGACCACAATCGATACGGCCCAGAACGTTATCCGAGTGGGGCTCAACTATAAATTCTGACATTGGCCTGCCCCGGCGGCCTGACAGAATGAGGAATTCCGTTTTTGCGACTGCATTGCTTGTGCTGGTTCTTGGCTGCGGCTCCGCATGGGCCGCCGATCCTGCCGCCGTCACCTATAACTGGACGGGGTTTTACGGGGGGCTGAACGCAGGTCTCGCCGTAAACAACTCCGATTATACCGCCACTCCAACGGGTTCGATTGCATTCTTTGCGCCAATTTTAACGGAGTCGGGCAACTTGAAAAGTACCGCTGCCACCATTGGCGGCCAGGTCGGCTACAATTACCAGGTCTGCCGTTTCGTCTACGGCCTTGAAACGGACTTCAACTATAACAGCACCAACACTTCGGGCACCGGTATTAGCATTCTTAGCGGTCTTCCCTACACCGTGAATCAGCAGGTCGATTACTTCGGCACCCTGCGGGCGCGCCTGGGCTTCACGCCTGCCGATCGGTTCCTGATTTACGTAACCGGTGGTCTCGCCTATGGATATGTTTCGTCGAGCACCAGCATCCCTGTAGTACCTGGCGTCGGCTTCCTCGGTTCCTCGTCGGGGATGCAGGCCGGATGGGCGGCCGGCGCCGGCAACGAATACGCGATCACCAACTGTTGGAGCGTCAAGCTGGAATACCTCTATATCAACCTCGGCTCGTCGTCTTACACTTATAGCGGTCCGGGTATTCCTGCCGGAATTACGTATACGACCAACATCGATACGGCCCAGCACGTTATTCGGGTGGGGTTCAACTATAAATTCTGACATCGGCCTGCCACGGCGGCCTGATCATGCCGGGCAGAGGGTCTTTATGCTCAGTTGCCTGACGCTTCCCGCTTGCTGCTTGCAACCAGGTGTCCGCAGATGTCAACCCTCATCCGGACGCCGGTGTGAGCAAATTGCTCTTTCACGTAGGCCCGACCGGCTCCATCAGAAGCGGGCGTGCCGTGGTGCGCCTATATTACGCACACGAATTCCCCTCAGCCCGGCCTTTTTAACCACCAGTTCGCAATAGACCCTAAAGAGGAGGAAGGAAAGATGCAGGCTCGTGTCAATGATGCGGTCATCCATTATGAGCTAGAAGGCCCTGCGGATGCGCCGTTCGTCACCTTGAGCCACTCTCTTGCCACGACTCTTGAGCTGTGGGACCTGCAACTTCCAGTGCTGCGCGGCGAGTACCGAATCTTGCGCTTCGACACACGCGGCCACGGCAGTTCATCCGTCCCTCCGGGACCCTATTCGATGAAGATGCTGGCTGCCGATGTGATCGGGTTGCTCGATCACCTAGCCATCCGGCGGACTCATTTTATTGGCATCTCCATGGGGGGAATGATCGGACAGGTCCTGGCGTGCAGGTATCAGGACCGGCTCAAAAAACTCGTCCTGTGCGATACGAGCGGCCGCGTCCCACCTGAGATGACTCCGATCTGGGAAGAACGCATTCGTACGGCGGAAACCGAGGGTATGAAGGCCCTGGCCGAGCAGACCCTGGAACGTTGGCTGAGTGAAGAATTTCGCCGAAACCAGCCGGAAATCACCGAGCGGATACGTAAAATGATCCTTCTCACGCCCGTTTCCGGTTATGTTGGCTGCTCCCTGGCCATCAGCACCTTTGACGTCTCACACGAACTCTCCAAGGTATCCATGCCAACCCTGATCATCACCGGGGAAAAGGATGAGACTGCACCTGTAGGCGCCGCCGAGGCGATCCAGCGGCAGATCGAGGGATCGGAGCTGGCCGTCATGCCAGGCGCCATGCACCTCAGCAATATTGAAGCCGCCGATTTTTTCAACCGGAGGCTGGTGAGATTTCTGGCTTGAATAAATAGCCTGAGTTCAGCCTTTTGCAGTATAGTGTGTTTGAAACATGTCCTGGTCTGCGCAGCAGCCTTTGCACCCCTGCCGTAATCGGAGTCCCAACATGGTGCGCGGAATGGATTTCGCGGCCATTCGCCTGATTGGTCTTACCCTTGCGGTACTTTCACAGGGATATCTGTTTATCCGAATCCGACGGGCCATCAAGTCCCTGCCCGGACCCGATCTATTTAAATCCTGCGCCATCGTTCTGGCGGGCATAACGATTCTCCTGCTCTTTACCGCAAACCGATACATCATGTTCTACCCGATCACCTGGGCGCCCCCGCCGGCAGCGGAGCGACTTTTCCTTTTTTATCTCCCGGCTGTATGGGGCTTAGGGTCGATTCTGTCCGCACTGGTGCTCTTTATTGTTGATTTTACAGGAGGACTTTGCCGGGCGATTTTCCGAATATTTCGCAGCACCGGCCGCAAGGAACTCAGCCCCATGAATCCTGCCCGCCGTCACTTTCTTCAAGTTGGATTAGGCGGGTTAGCCGCAGCACCCCTGGTACTTTGCGGATACGGCGCCGTCTATGCCGGAAAGGCATTTGAAGTCAGGGAGCTTGCCTTGTCCTTCGGACACTCGCTGCGTGTTGTCCAACTCACTGATATCCATGCCGGTATTTACATGACAAGGGAAGAGATGCGGCGACTAACCGATCGGGTCATTGCGCTCCAACCCGATCTCTTTGTACTCACCGGCGACTATATATCGAACTCGATGGAGTTTCTCCCGGGCTGCATAGAGGAGATGGCAAGGGTCCGCGCTCCATACGGCACTTTTGCCACACTGGGTAATCATGAGCACTGGTACGGGGAATTAAGTCGAATCCAGGCGGTTTTCTCGCAGTGCCGCATCCGGCTCCTGATCAATGATCATCAGGTCGTTCGCTCCGGACAGGGCGCCTTCACAGTGGCTGGAATCGATGACCTTCGCGCCGGACACCCCGACCTTGAGGCCGCTTTGCATGGGTTAGACTCCCATATGCCGGTTCTCCTGCTGTCTCATCGGCCCGAGGTCTTTCCTCTGGCTGCCGCATATGGGATTCAGCTAACCCTCGCAGGCCACTATCATGGGGGGCAGGTAAAGTTGAGTCTGCCGTCAGGGGATATCAGCCCGGCTAACCTTCTGACCCCCTATCCGGAGGGGTTGTACCGGTTAAATGCTTCCCACCTGTACGTGAGCCGTGGAATCGGCACAACATTTACCCCCGTGCGGATTAACGTCCCGCCGGAGATCACCTTGCTTCACTTGAGCATGTAAAGATCGATTCGCCTTGGACTCAACTATCCGGCACTTATCAAGCCTTCAGGCAGAGGAAAAAATCATGGAAGCTTTGCTTCAGACAGCCATCTGCCGTGAAGTTCCGGCGGCTGTAGGCGGCTTCAGGCCGGCTCGGGAAGTTTTCGCCGAAATTGCCGGTTGACTTTCAGGTCCCGGTGTTGCCTGACCGGGGAACCCACTGTTGCCGGGCAAGGGGTGCCTTGCTCTTTTGCCGGAAAACCTTCCGCAAACCAGGAGAGTGTGTGATGAAGAAAATACTGGTCGTTTTCAGCTTATGTTTCATTGCGGTCCCTCACGCTAATGCCAGTACATTCAATAGCTTTGAGCAGGCGTTCTTAAATCCGGCGGCAGTGACGACCCTGTCCATAACTCACTCTGAGCGTAAAATGAAACATCTTCCCGATCGATTAGGGACATTGACCAATTTAAAGGTCCTGGAAATTGCCTGTCTGGAGGAGCTTGAAGACCTTCCCAAGGAAATCGGGAAGTTGGTTAAATTAGAGAAATTGATCCTCAATAACGGAAACGGTTGCCGAATGAATGTTTCAATTCCCGAAGAGATCGGTCGTTTGAAAAGATTGAAAGTTCTGGACTTATATGGCGCATTAGATGCTCGAGGACCAGGTTCAAAGAGACCTCTGCCGGTGAAAACCCTGCCGAACGCAATCGGGCAGTTGCGGAGTTTGGAGGAATTAAACCTGGGCCGGAATGGTCTTAAAGCCGTTCCACCGCAGGCAGCTCAGCTTTCAAAACTTAAAAACTTAGGCCTGGATTATAACGAAATCCACGAACTTCCTTCATTTATCGGCAATCTAAAGAACCTGAGAGAGCTGTCAGTGCGGTCAAACGGCGGTGTAAAGTTGCCCCAATCTTTGGACAATTTGAGAGGACTAAGAATATCGATGGGCAATAATTCTCTAAAACTGAAGGATCAGAAAATTTTGGTCAGGCGGTTTCCCGGCATTGCTTTCTCTTTTGAAAACGAATGGGACGACACAACGGCAAACGAAGAAAGACCAGGTAAATAAAGGTTGCCCGCAGTGCTTCATACAACCGGTGCAAGAAAGCCTGCGGTGGCTTTCCCGGTGTTGTCTGCGGTCCCGATTCCCCTTTGTTGCTGCATCGTGCTGCTTGCCGGCGTGTACCGGTATAACGGCAACCGTGAAACTTTAGTTCAAGGCAAAGACCTGTTCTTCCGATGATATTAACGGAGATTAAATCCCCATTTAATCTACCCTTCACGAAGGGCCAGGAGAAAGGCCCCCCCCTTCTCCTGGCTAACTTCAATCCTACCCGGATGCTCTGTCCGGGGCTCATGCGTTTTTTGATACCTCACGATCATTTTGGCTTTCCCGAGTGTGTTTGAAAGCAAGTCATTAGTGTTTATATTATTGCTATCTCACCTGAATCATTGGTGATTGGCTACTGGGGCTATCCTGGACTGTGGCAGGCTAACCTCGCGAAGGCATCGAACTATGACTCATTGTGCAGATGTGGAGGATATCGATGATATTTAAAATAAATTCCCTTATTACGTGGGGTTTGATTATGGTTGTTTTGTCGGCCGGCGTGTTTTTCACAGGAACCGGAACGAGTTTCGCCAATTCCGCCGCCTATTGCGATGACTATGCCAGGAACTACGCCAACAATTACGCGAACCCCGGTGGCGACGTCCTGGGCAGCGCGCTGGGTGGAGCCGCCACGGGGGCACTTTTAGGCGGAATCATCGGTGGCGGCAGAGGTGCTGGAACAGGCGCTGCAATTGGCGGTGGACTCGGTGCGCTCGGTGGTGGCGCTGCGTCAGCTAATGATTGGTCTTATCTCTACAACCGGGCCTATCACAGGTGCATGCTTGACTACTGATAAGTGCGGGCGCCACTCTCAGATCTGAGTTAGAAGCATTGAGGGCAGGGAGCCTTCGATCCGCGATGAAGCTTTCCCGCGATGCAGTATTGCGGCTGCCGGACCGGCAAGAGGTTCGAGGACCCTGCCTATACGGAATGACGAAGCCATCGGTCATTTTAAGGCTCTTCTCCGCCAGCGTACCTTTTTTTAGCACCCTGTTGGAATAACAAGCCGGGTTGGTCATCGTCGGATAAGGGGCTGCGCTTGCTGAGGCGGCATAATCAGCGTTAAGGTATACCCGATTCTGGTGCAGCAAAAAATTTCCGAATGGACAAAAGTTTCGATGGGCGCATTTATGTATTTTATTTCGCCCCGTAGCGAGGTATAAAATGCCGCTTTGAAGGGGTGACAACTTCTGACGATTTGAATTGCAAAAATCCGTTTTCAGCAGCTCTATTACCAAGCCTAAAAAGAATCTAATTGGGCAACCCAGCCCGAATTTTTGCCGGTTGGCTAAATTGCCGGAGCAGGGTGGTGTAGCCTTAGCCGTTGCAGGCAACTCCAGGGGAAGGGACTACTTTTCGACAGTGGAGGTTACAAAATGAAGTGGTACTACTGGGTGCCAATCTGCTGGATTAGCGTGAACGTGTTTGTAGTTGCATTGCCCTTGGTTGGCAGGCTTCTGGTCGCGAGGCAGGCCGCCAGGAAAAGCACTCGATCAATAATGGCGGGTTCTTCTGTTGTCGGGGATAATTAAGAGTTTTTCCTGTGCCTGCTGCAGCTCACTCCTCCGCGCGATCCCGCGGGCCGCAGAGGGCATTGTCAGGGTGTGCATTTAAGAAATCCATCTTCTTTCCACATTTTGCTTGAGCGTTCAAAAGGCAGAATTTGGGAATAAATTAATCGAAGCTGTCGGTTATTGGCTTCGACCGCCGGAAACGTTCGCTTAGTCGCTCCAGCAGGACATAAAAAACAGGCACAAACGGTATAGCCAGAAGCGTAGAGGAAAGCATGCCGCCGAAAACGACTGTTCCAAGGGCGCGCTGGCTGGCGGACCCTGCTCCGAAAGCCACCAGGAGGGGCACAACTCCGAGGATGAAAGCGAATGAAGTCATCACGATGGGGCGAAACCGCCTGCGGGTGGCTTCGATCGCCGCCTCCTCGATGGACATGCCGCCGTGGTGGATGTCACGGGCGAATTCCACGATGAGGATGGCGTTCTTGCTTGCCAGTGCGATCATGAGGATGAGTCCAACCTGAGTATAGAGATTGCTGTCGTATCCGCGGGCTACGAGAGCGAGCAGAACCCCGACGATTGCAACCGGCACGACTAGAATAACGGCGCCGGGCGAGCTCCAGCTCTCGTATAGGGCCGCAAGGACCATATAGACCAAAAATATGGAAAGGGCATAAATGAAATAGGCCTGGTAGCCCACCTGCTTTTCCTGATAGCTCGTGGAAGTCCAGTCGTAGGCTATGCTTTGAGGCAAGGTATCTGCGGCAAGCTGTTCCATTTGCCCCAGTGCCTGGCCGGAGCTGAACCCAGGGGCTGCCGACCCGAAGATGGCTGCGGCCGGGTAGAGATTGTAGCGGGTGATCAACTCCGAGCCTTCCGCACGCTCTACATTCAACAGTGTGCCCAATGGGACCATACCTCCCGCCTGGTTGCGGACATAGAGGCCCTTTATGTCCCTGGGATCCATCCGGTAATTGCTTTCAGCCTGGATATAGACTTGGAATACCTGGTTGAATTTGTTGAAAAGATTTACAAATGATGACCCGAGGTAGTCCTGGAGCGCACCGAAAACGTTTGCCATGGGTACGTGCAGTGATTCGGCCTTGGTTCGGTCGATGTTCAGGTAGAGCTGCGGGCTGGTCATGCTAAATGGCGTTATCAGATTTCGCAGCGCAGCTTGTGAATTTCCCGCCTCTACGAGTGCCTTGGTAGCTTGCTCGACTCCTTTCAGCCCGAGGTATCCGCCGCGGTCCTCGACCATCATCTGAAAGCCTCCGGTTTGGCCTAATCCTCGAATGGGAGGCGGGATGATAAAAAGTGCCTGGGCTTCCTCAAGTCCGGCCAGTTCCCGGTTTAAATTGGCTATGATCACGTCCTGGTTCAGGGCGCTCCCCCGCACCTTCCAATCCTGAAAATTGACGAATGATGATGAAATGTTGGGGCTGTTTGCCCCATCCAAAACGGAGTAGCCTCCAATTGTCACCCACGCCGAAATGCCGGGAATTCGTTTGAGGATGGCGTTCACTTTGACGGCCAACTCACGATTGCGTGGCAGTGATGAGCCTTCCGGCAGGCGGGTAAACAAAATCCCATATCCCTGGTCCTCGGTTGGGAGAAATCCGCTCGGCCGGCTGAGAAACTGCCAGAAGGAGATGATGATTATGATGATGAATACCATTAACATCATGATCGGCCGTTTCACCATGTTGACAACCAGCACCATATAGACGTCGGTCATCCATTGAAAAAGCCTGTTGAAGGCGCGGTAGATGAAATTAGGGGGCTTTTTGCCGTGCGGTTTCAACCACAAAGCGCACTGGACCGGTTTCAGGGTAAGGGCGTTGATAGCGCTTATTACCGCAGTTGAAGCGATAACGAGCGCAAACTGGCGAAATATTTGCCCGCTTATTCCCGGGAAAAACGCGGCCGGCAGAAAAACCGCAACCAGGGCAAGCGTGATTCCCATGATCGGTCCCGTCAATTCCCGCATTGCCCTGATGGTGGCTTCCCTGGGCGCCATTCCTCGTTCTATGTGGTATGAGGCGCCCTCAACGACAACGATTGCGTCGTCGACTACGATGCCGATGGCCAGAATGAGAGCGAAAAGCGTCATCAGGTTAACGGTAAATCCGAGTGCGGCGATTGCGATGAAAGCGCCAATGATAGTTACCGGTACGGTTGTAGCGGGAACGAGCATCGCCCGGAAGCTTTGGAGGAAAAGGAGCACTACGATCAGCACCAGGATAGCGGCTATGAAAAGAGTTTCATATACCTTTGAGATGGCTTGGCGGACAAACTGGGTCGTGTCATAGCGGGTTGCCCATTTCAGCCCGGGGGGAAAAGTTTTGCTCATATCGGCCATTGCTTTATAGATGCTGTCGGCGACCGTAATGGCGTTTGCGTCCGGAAGGGCGAAAATCGGGATCAGCGACGTTGGGTGGCCGATATAATACGCGAAATTACTGAAGCTCTGCTGGCTCAGCTCCACTCGGGCTATATCGCGCAGACGAACGGTCTGCGGGGCTTGGTCGGTTGCCGTCTTGACGATTATATTTTCAAACTGGGCCACGTCGGAAAGGCGGCCGAGCGTGTTGATCGTAAGCTGGAAGGGTTGATCCTTGGGTATGGGGGGCGCGCCAAGCTGACCTAATGCGACTTGATCGTTTTGTCCCTGAATGGCGGCCTGCACGTCAACAGTCGTAATCCCCAGCGAGTCGAGCTTGAGTGGGTCGAGCCACACTCTCATGCTGTAAGGCCCGGCGCCGAAAATTCTCACAAGGGCGACGCCAGGAAGCCGGGCCAGCGGGTTCTGAAGATTTATGACCGCGTAATTTGAAAGGAAAATCTCACTGAACCGGTCATCGTCTGCATATAGGCTCACCACCAGCAGGATATTGGGAGAAACTTTCCTTATGGTCACTCCCTGTTGCTGAGCGCCGCCCGGAAGCTGGGCAAGGGAGCTGTTTACGAGGTTTTGGACAAGCGCAAGAGAAGCGTTGAGATTGGTCCCGACGTCGAAGGTGATCGTAAGCGTATAAGAGCCGTCGCTGCTGCTGGCCGACGACATGTATATCGCGCCCTCGACCCCGTTGACGGCCTGCTCGATAGGAACGCCGATGGTTTCGGCGACCACCTGGGCGCTTGCTCCGGGGTATCGCGTCGTAACCTGTATTGTTGGCGGAACGATCTGCGGATATTGGGCAACCGGGAGGCCGTATAAAGCGACCAGGCCGATTATGATCGTGACGAAGGCGATCACGTTTGCGAAAATAGGCCTGTCAACGAAAAACTCTGAGATCATTTGCCTGCCCCTTGACCGGGTTTTTCCGCCGCGCTCTGTGGCTGATTGCGTTCGGGAGTAACCTGCCTGCCGGGAACCGCTTTGAGCACACCATTTGTAACGACCCACTCATCCCCGGTAAGGCCTTCCTCGATCACATACCAATGATTTTTCAGAGCGCCGGTCTTAACGTTACGGCGTTCGACCGTATTACTCTCATTCACTATCAGCGCATAATTCCCCAACTGGTCGTAGTTCACTGCAGACTGCGGAATGAGAATGGCGGCGTTCTTTTTCCCGACCGGCAGCCTGACCCTGGCAAACTGGCCGGGCAGCATTTTGCCGTCCGGGTTTGGAAAAACTCCTCTTACAAGCAGTGTCCCTGTTGACGTGTTTACCGTACTCGATGCGAAATCAAGATATCCTTCGTGTGGATATCCTTCTTCATTGACCTGGCTCATGAAGACAGGAGTCTTTGCTGCCCTTGCGGCTGAGTTGGAGGACTTGAACGAAGCAGTTCTTGCATCCCGCATATGAGGCGGAATATCGGTTTCGGAGATGTTGAAGTAGAGATACAGAGGGTCGATTTGGGTCAATTCGGCCAAAACAGTACTGGTTCCTCCGGAGCCTACGAGGTTTCCGGGGTCCACAAGCCTCCTGTCGATACGCCCCGTGAAGGGGGCGACTACCCAGGTATATCCGAGATTGAGCTTTGCAAGATCGCGCTGCGCTTCAGCCGAAAGCAGACCGGCCTGTGCCGTGTCGCGCTGATTACGCCAATTTTCGACATCCGTATCAGCGCCGGCTTTTTGCTCGTAGAGTTTGGTGAAACGTGCGAATTCTGTTTTGGCGTGATCGAGCAGGGCTTTTTGAGTTTGAACGTTGCCTTCGGCCTGCTGCAGCATTGCAAAATATGTGTTTTGCTGGATGAGGAAAAGTAACTGATCTTTCTTCACCACATCCCCGTCGCCGAAGTAAACACCGTCCAGATAGCCTTCTACACGGGCGCGGAGCTGCACAGTGTTGACGGCCTGTGTATTGCCGCTAAATTCCAGGTAGTCTACAATATCTTCCCTTACGGGCTGGCTTACGGTAACCTTCGGCGGAGGAGGTGGGGCGGATTGCTGCTTTTGCGTGCAGCCCGGGGAAAAAAGCAGGATTAAACTGAGTAACGCGGCGGCGGCCGTTTTTTTCATTCGCGCCAAAGTCGTAGGCGGCCCACAGTACGATAGGGAGAAAATATCGATCCCCGTGGTCGGAGCGGCTTTAGAAAAGGGGAGAGCAACACTCGGATACTCGTATTCAAAAAGCTCAGACGAGAAAGATTGCGTAGACTTGGCGACTGATATCATAATTTCTCCAGACGCTGCTGGTGTTTCTCCGGACCTGGCAGCCGGTCTTTACCAGTCCGGACTGCGAATATCGGATCGACTCCCGGAAGAAGGCATGTAAACAGTCGGGGAAAGCAGATCGCCCCAGTTAGTACGCCTTGCCATAATTTCTTTTATTTGAGGTGGGAGGATGTCCTCTCCCTGCCTGATTTCCCATCCGCCGCCAAGCGCCCTGTAGACCCCCACCAGGTTTAAGGCGATATTACCTATCGAGGTCGCAAGATTGTCCTGGGAAGTGAGCAGTGACTGCTGGGCGGTGAGGACGGTCGTAAAATCCGTGCTGCCCTGGCTGTACTGAATGAAAGCCAAATCCATCGAATGCTTTGCCGCCGTTGCGCTGAGCGCAAGGCTTTCCGCGTTTTCCTGGTACCGCAGAAACCCTGCCAGAAAGTCTTCGACCTCCTGTTGCGCCTTCAGCACCGTGTTTTGGTAGGAAAGCAAAAGCTCCTGGAAACGCGCATCCTGCGCTCGAACGTTATTGGTTATCCTGCCGTAGTTTAGAAGGTTCCATTGAACAGAGGGGCCGGCGCTTGCCGCCGCCGCTGCGATGTTGAACATTTCTGTGAGCTTGGTTCCTGCATAGGTCGTGGACTGAAGGCCCAAAGTGCCCCCAAGTGAGAAAGCGGGATACAGGTCAGCTTTGGCAACCCCGATTTGCGCACACTGCGCGGCAGCCTGAAGTTCTGCGCTGCGAACGTCAGGACGGCGCCTGAGCAGGTCGGCGGGAATCCCGACAGCAACATGGGGTGGAGGAACTGGAATCCCCGAGGAGCCGCTGAGGATATCCGAAAGGTTATCGGGTGGGATGCCAATCAGCACGCTGAGAGCGTCTTTGTTCTGCCTTAGCTGTGCCTCCAGGACCGGGATAGCTGCTTTGGTGTTGAAAAGAATCGTTCTTGCCTGTTCTACGTCACGCTCTGAGGTTGCGCCGCCGTTGAAACGGGCCTCTGCTAACTTGAGGCTTTCTGTCTGGACTTCCAGGTTTTGCTGCGCGATCTCGATCCGCTTCTCAAGGGTCCTTATCTGAGTGTAAGAATTAGCCGCATCGGCAGTAAGACTCACGAGCGCGCTGTCATAATCGGCAACGGTTGCTCGAAGGTTTGCGTCGGCCGATTCGACTGCTCTTCTGAACCTTCCCCAGAAATCAAGCTCCCAGGCTACGTTCAAGTTCATCTGGTCCTGCCAGAAACTGTATTGGACAGGGACCTGTTCTGCAATAGACGCCGCCGATGTGGCAGAATATTGGCTGTACCTGTTGAACGTCAGCGACGGGTTAAACTGCTGAGTTTGAGGGTAGAGTTTTCCCACCGCAATGCCGAGCTGAGCCCTGGCCTCCAGAACTCTGAGAGCGGCAACTCTTAACGAAAGATTTTCACGATAGGCCCTGTCAATTACGCAGTTCAGAGCCGGATCGCCGAACGTTTCCCACCATGCGCGGTAGTTTGCCGGCTCGCTTTTCACACGTTCATCAGCGGCTTCCAGCCAGTTTGATGAAACTGAAGCCGCCGGAGGCTTGAAATCCGGCCCAACCTTGAGGCAGCCCGCCATTAGTAAGGAAATTGTAACCGGCATAAAGGACAGGAGAACGATTTGCCTCTGTAATGTCATAACCTTAGACTTTAAATCCGAAGCGATTGGCGTCAACGGTCAAAAGCGCTGAGCAGGGATTGCCTGGCTCTGTTGCGCTGATCTTGTCCGGGGCTGATCCGAGTTTGCCACAGGCGGCAATAATACAGGGAATTGAATGCAGGACAAGGTAAAAAAGAGACCATCCGACGAATTTTCTTTTATGCTTAAAGTAGAACCTGCAGATGTCACGGTAAACGATTGGATTCTGCGGCTCCTCTTCAATTCCACGGTAGCCGGGTGATTTTGGTATCGCTCATAATTCTTTCACGGTGGACGGGACGGAGGACAAAATTATGACATACCGTGCTGCCGAATATTCCGGGACCCACTGCTCCGCCAAATGCTAATCCGGTTTCCATACTGCCCTTTGAAAAAGTGTGCCCGATATCATCTCCTAATGGCCTATTGCGCAGATGGCATGCCCCCACGTTGCGCGTATAGCTGTCAGCTTACCGTGGCAACGCCCAAAATTCAGCGGCTGGTTTCGGTAAAAAAATCTCAGCTCGATTGATGGACTTTCTGGCGAAGTCTTATTAGAAGGGAGTCAAATGATTGATTGGCCAAGATCGAACCGAACTGACCCCGGTAGTTATCGACGAAGCTGATTCCCTCGACTACCACGTCATAAACTTGCCACTGTCCCCCATCCCGGTGGAGTCTGTATTCGATCGAGATGTAATTATCGCCCTGATAAAGAATGTGAGTTTTGACCAGGGCGTGGTCCCCATCCAGTTTTTCAGAATCGTAGAAGACCCGTTCGTTGGAGCCTGTACAATTCTCGATCCGGTTAATGTAGGTATTGAACAGAAGCTGTTTGAAAAGTTGGGCGAATTCCTGGCGCTTCTCAGGGGATTGCTCTTTCCAGGGGCGGCCCAGCGCTCTTTTGGCCATTTCCTCGAAGTTGAAATATTCGTTCACTATAACCAGGATCTCATCCTTCCTGTGCCGCAAAGAGGGCGCCTGCCTGCTTTGAGACTCATGCAAAATCTGGATGACCCTTTCCGTGCCGCTCTGTATGAGGACCATGGGGTTCTCTTGGCCCGGGAGAGCGGAGGGAATAAATTGGGCAGAGACAAACAGCAACAGGACCCCCAGTACGAAGAAAAACTTACCTTCTTTCAATCGCCACAACACTGCTTCCCTCCTTCAGCATATTGTCGATATTTCGGCAGATTGACCCCTCGGAGCAGGTACTGCAATTTTCTTGGGATTTTCCCTCTTTGGAGACCTAACGAGGGAGAATTATCCATCCGAGAATGCCCATTAATAAGAATCCGGCGATTATCAGAATGAGTGCTGCCGGAATTGCTGCAACCTCCATCTTGATTGTGAACCCTGCCTTTCTCCAGAACGACATATCAAAATCAGTTACTATGACTTCGTGTCGCTCGTTCATCTTGTTACTCCTCCTGGTAAGACATTCATCATCATGGCTTTTTCATATTTGTGGCCGTCTTATTCGAACTCATTTCCACTGTGCCGCCGTGTTCAGCTCTTCCTGCTCAATCCATAACGTGTGGCTTATCAGTCCGAGATCTCCGAGCGCCGAACTCATCTCTTTGCCTAAAATGCTCCCGGACTCAGAGTCGGACTTCCACTGAAGATGGATGCTGATATCGGTCGCATATCTCGCACTGCAAAACACGGTCCAATTCAACAGCTTTTCGTCTGCAATCGATTGGAATGTTTGCCTGCAGATCTCGAAGACCTTTCGGGCTTCGATAATCCCAGCCGTGCGAATGCTTATCATCTCAAGCCGGATCATGCCGTTCTTCCTAGCGGGGCTCCTGTTCGTCATTCCGGCGGAGGCCGGAATCCAGGCATTTTCTGCAACTAGTCCTCAACCGGACCCCAGCGCCTGAACTCCCGAAGCTGTGGAGGTCGCACGAACCGGCCTTGGCTCTTAAGCGGGCAGGATGGGGAGCTGGGGAAGCACGGTGAGTCTGCCAAAGAAGTGGCAGATCCGCACGACCTCCATCCTGGAATAGAGCCATACTTGTGCCAAAGTATTTTATTTATTAAATTCAGATACATAGTGAATTCATTCGCTATAATTCACTATATATGGCATATAATTCGTTAAATAGCGTTTAAGCGTTATATATCGTGAATTTCTTTTACCGGCATAGGAAAGTCCGCGAGGGGGAGACCCGGGAATGAAGTTAGATGAGAATGAGTTTTTCCGGCAGGCAACTCTGAGAATCTGCAGCAGCCTGGATATCGAAAAAGCCCTGTTCAACTGCCTGCAATACATTCGATTATTTATGCCCGCCTCCTTGATATCTCTCGGCCTGTTCGAACCAAGCACCGGGGTCCTTCGGAGCCTTGCAATCGTGGATCATGCCGGAAGTAAAAAATCTGTGCCTCCTACTCAGTTGTCCAGGGAAGCCATCCAAGAGATTGAAGCCGATGAGGGGTCACGCGATGTCAGGGTTCTCGACCGAGGGTTAAAGCCTTCAGTAGTAAAGATCCTCCGCCCCTACATCGACCTTTCGAACCATTCTGCTCTTGCCCTGGGACTTGAGATCGAAGACAAGCGCCTGGGCACGTTCGCCATACTGGCTGAAGGAAAGGCGAGGTTCACCAAAGCGCATGTCCACATGATGTCACTTTTGCGGGAACCCTTTGCGATAGCTATGTCCAATGCGCTCCGCTACGAAGAGGTTGTGAAGCTCAAAGATATAGTCGACGCAGAAAATCGGGAACTAAGCCGGGAACTGCGGCATTTTTCAGGCGACGAAATCGTTGGGGCTGAGTACGGCCTGAAAGCAACAATGGAGATGGTGCGGCAGGTAGCCCCGCTAAACAGTCCGGTCTTGCTTCTTGGGGAGACGGGAGTCGGCAAGGAAGTTGTCGCCAATGCGATTCATTACACTTCATCCAGCAGAGGCGGGCCGTTCATCAAGGTTAACTGCGGCGCCATCCCGGAGAATCTTCTGGACAGCGAACTTTTCGGACATGAAAAAGGTGCGTTTACCGGGGCGATTACCCAAAAAAGGGGACGCTTCGAGCGGGCCGATAAAGGGAGCATTTTTCTCGACGAAATAGGAGAATTGCCGCTTCAGGCGCAAGTCAGGCTTCTTCGTGTTCTGCAGCACAAAGAGATCGAACGGGTGGGCGGGACGAAGAGCATTCCGGTGGATGTCCGCATCATTGCCGCAACCCACAAGAGTATGGAAGAAATGGTCCGGTCAGGAGCGTTTCGGGAGGACCTTTGGTTTCGGCTCGATGTATTTCCTATTACGATCCCCCCATTGAGGCGCCGTAAAGAGGACATTCCAGCCCTGGTCCATCATTTTGTTGAAAGAAAGTCAAAGGACCTCAAAATCTACCCCCCACCTTCGGTTTCCGCCGAAGAGGTCGAGCGCCTGAAGGCTTATCACTGGCCCGGCAATATACGGGAACTGGAGAACCTGATCGAGCGCGAGCTTATCCATAAACGGGGCAAGGAAAAAAACGGGCGGCTGACGTTCGGACATTTCGATGTACCGAAGAAGACTGACGATCTTGGTATGCCGCACGACGGGGACCGCAGCATGCTTTTTCTTAACGAAGCCATGTCGCGGCACATCCGCCAGGCGCTTCAAATTTCCAATGGCAAAATAAGCGGCGCCGGGGGGGCCGCCCAGCTCCTTGGAACCAATCCCAACACCCTCAGAAGCCGAATGAGAAAATTGGGCATTTCCTTTAAATACAGAGCGCGATGACCTGTGCAGCTTAACAGTGCGTTGAACAATACGGATTTCTGAGCATATTCCATCTTAGACGAGTGCAGATAACATCTTGAGCTGAAAGAGAGAGGATATGAGCAAATACATGCAGATAGACGTCAGGCTTCTCCCGGCTTACGGGGAGGGCGGCTTGAAGAAAGCGTTCCCCGGCCTTTTCAAATTGTTGAGTGATAGCGGCTACGATCTGGTCATCGAGAAGGAGCCTTCGCTGTACGAAATGGTCGAGGTGATGATTAGAATCAAAAACGATCCGCACGTTCGCGAGGACTGCAAAAAACCAATAATCCGGAAACTTAACGAGTTGATAAAAGTGCGCGACCAGGCGCGTGAATCGTTTCTGGCCCTCCGGCTCAATGAGTTGGATCGGTTTTTATACAGGCTGGAGGACCTGTTCGGAGATCTTTAGGGCTTGGGAACCGTGACCGCCGGCCGGATTCTCGACGCTCTCCCTTCCCGGCCTGTCGATGATCGCTGTCCATGACCGGAGGCGGGTGGCCGCAGAGAGGCCGGGGCTCTTGTTCGTCATTCCGGCGGAGGCCCATAGCCGTCAACTTAAGAGTTGACAGGCAGAACATTCGTCTGCCGCACCCTTTTCTCGTGCCTCCTTCGTGTTCTTCGTGCTCTTCGTGGTTGCTAGCTTAGAATGATTTTCTCACCACGAAGGAGGAGCGCAGCGGGGTGAAGAGCACGAAGGTTCTGCCGAGCCTGCCCTGGGTATCTCGCGGAGCGTGGAGATAAAAGCACCACATAGCGCCTTACAGCCGCTTGACATTAAAGCAAGCAGTTTCACCCCGCTGCGCTCCCTCTTCGTGATAAAGACAGCCTCGGTCAACCAAAACACAAAGGAGAAACGAAGAGGGAGCGCAGCGGGGTGAAGTGTTTGCCCCGACACATCCGCTAAAGTTGACGGCTATGGGCGGAGGCCGGAATCCAGGCATTTTCTGCAACTCGCGGGGCTCTTGTTCGTCATTCCGGCGGAGGCCGGAATCCAGGCATTTTCTGCAACTCGCGGGGCTCTTGTTCGTCATTCCGGCGGAGGCCGGAATCCAGGCATTTTCTGCAACTAATTAATTTTTTCTATTCACCATTCACTGCCTTGGGTGCTTGATCGAGGTCAAGAGATGACCGAAGAGCATTTTTCTCCGCGAGCCGGCGAACGATTTCGTCCCTTGCTTCCGGAGAAACATTTTCGATTATCTCCAATACTTCAGCCTGAAATTGCTCGACCGCCCGCATGTCGAAAAGTGCCTGGAAGATTTCGACCTGTAACTTAAGTTGCCCGCGGATCTCGGCCATGACTTTCAAAGCGAGTTCGCGGGGGTCCCTGAATTTATACCCCGCCTCACTTTGCTCGGAGTTCGCGGGTTGCGGATGGCGCGTGCAACTTGGCCAAACGGGACAATCAGATTGCCCAGCGCCGAATCGAAGATTGGTTTTTGACCCGTAACCCGTAACTCGAAACCCGTTGCCTGCCCCATTGTTCCGATGCCTGTGCATGCAAAAGTCAAGCAGCTCATTGGCATCCCGGTTGATCTTCTGGAGTTGATCGATAGCGTTGATTTCGCGGTCCACAATCTTGCGCGCAGAGCGGATCGCCACGTCTCTCGACACAGCGATGTTCAGCGCCTTGAGCCTCACGCACACCGTAGACTTGCTCACCCCCAGGTGTCTGGCCATGGCTCTTAAGGATAAACCTTTTCTAACAAGTTGTTTCAATTCAATGTCAGTGAATTTCAATGTTCCCATCCCTGAAACCCCTTTCGCAGTGAAATCCGGTCCCACCGCCCCGCCACCCGCCCCAATGGAAAATCACAGGAGAAGTCGCCCGAAGCCGAAGGCCTCGGGCAATCTGGCTGGCGGTCCCACCGCCCCGCCACCCGCCCCAGTGGAAAATCACAGGAGAAGTCGCCCGAAGCCGAAGGCCTCGGGCAATCTGGCTGGCGGTCCCACCGCCCCGCTTTAAGCAGCCCATGGTTTTCCAGGCCTCCGGCTTTGCCCGAGGTATCTGATTCAGACGGTATTCTACCTCGCAGTGGTTTAGACCTGCCAAACGGCAACGAGAAGCGGCAACGAAAACCGGCAATAGAAACGGCAACCATAAGCGGAAAAAAATAACTCCTCTTGGTTCTATCGCTTCGCGAGGGCAATAGAAACGGCAACCGTAAGCGGCAAAAAACAACTCCTCCTGGTTCTATCGCTACGCGAGGAATCGTGAATAACAGGGTAATCCTCCGGCTCTGCCGGCGGACTCGCAGAGTTTGACATTTCGGGGAGTCAGGTGTCATTCCGGCAGTGCTTAGGCCGGAATCCAGGTTCTTGTGTCTCGTCAGGGCCTTTAAAGGTATCGGTTGCCAATTTGAAGCGCTGGCTAAAGCTTGTATACCAACCTGCGAAAATCTGCCGGATTCCGGCTCAAAAGCGCCCCCGGAATGACGATGGCGCGGTAGTCAAAGACCATCAATCCCTTAATCCCTCAATCCCTCAATCCCCCAATCCCTCAATCCCTCACTTTTGCGCTTCGCCGGGACAGATTCACCGTGCAAAAAGCCTTTCATTTGGTCTATTTTATCGGCAGGCTTATAATTAGCGTCCATCTGGAAACTGCGGATGGAACGCTGGCTGTTTCCGATTCGAAAAGGAGGCATAATCTGTTCTCCACGCTCCGCGAGGCGTTTAGCCGGAACGTTTCCGTCATGGCAAGGAAATCGAGGTGTTGCGCGGAGGCGTACATCCGTGCCGCCTCGCGGGTGGGTGGGCTGTCGAAATCTCTGACTCGGTTTTGCCGCCGCCGAAGGTTTGAGTGGCCAAGTCGGCAGGCTTATAATTAATTTCCATTCACCACTCACGATTTACGGAGTATCCGGTGAGACGCGGGTTGGCAAATAGAATTCTAAGCACGGTCTCGAAGGAATCTGATGAAGGGGGTTCGTGGCGCTCGATCGGACTGCTCAAGCCCTACTTCAGAGGTCATCTTTTGAGGCTTGCAGGGGGCTTTTTGGCCCTTGTTCTCGTTGACCTGCTTCAGCTTTTTATTCCCCGAATTGTCAAGTATGCGGTGGATGCGCTTCAAAAGGGCGTTGCGACCCCGCGTGGCCTTTTGCAGTATGGACTCTATATCTTTTTGATCGCGATTGCGATTGCAGGCTTTCGATTTATTTGGCGTCAGCTTATCCTTGGATTTTCACGCATTGTTGAAATAGACCTGCGAAACCGGATGTTCTCCCATCTGCTTGCCCTCGATAAGGATTTCTTCCAGAAAACCACAACGGGTGAGGTGATGGCCCTTGCAACCAATGATCTTTCTGCGGTGCAGCTTGCAACCGGGATGGGGGTCGTCGCTTTTGTGGATGCGGTTTTCATGGGGCTGGCAGCGTTTGGTTTCATGCTATACATTCACCCGCTTCTGACCGTTATAGCCCTTGCGCCGATGCCTATACTCGTTTTTTTGACAAGGACACTGTCATCCCGCCTGCACGGAAGGTTCAAAAAAGTCCAGGAACAGTTTTCAGTTCTGACCGAATTTGTCCGCTCAACGCTGTCTTCCATTCGTCTGGTAAAAGCTTACAACCAGGAGGAGCATCAGGCCCTGCGCTTTGCCCAAATGAGTGAAACTTATGTGAGAAACAATCTCAAGCTGGCGTTTGTCTACGGAACGCTTTTCCCGATATCCGGCTTCATTGCGAACTCCAGCATGCTGCTGGTGCTGGTTTTCGGGGGACGTCTAACAATATCCGGGACTATTACGGCTGGGGATTTAGTCGCCTTCATAAGCTATCTTTTTATAATGACCTGGCCGATGATGGCTATGGGCTGGGTGGCGGACCTGTTCCAACGCGGAGTTACGTCTCTTGCCCGGATCGAGGCGGTTATGAGCGTCAGACCTTCTCTTTCCGAACGCGGCGCTGCGCCTTCTGCGTCGATCGGCCGAGGGGAAATCCGGGTGAGAGAGCTGTCCTTCAGGTACCCCGGGCAAGCCGAGCTGAGTCTAAAGGGAATAGACCTCCATATTCCCGAAGGAATGTTCCTGGGGATTGTGGGCCGAACCGGGGCAGGGAAAACCACATTATGCAATCTGCTGGCGCGGCTTTTTGCGGTTCCGGACGGGCGTCTCTTTTTCGACGGTTTCGATGTAAATTCCATCTCTATTAATTCGGTAAGAAGCGCAATTGCATACGTGCCTCAGGATGCGGGCCTTTTTTCCGATACCATAGCTTTCAATATTGCTTTCGGTACGCCGGAGGCTTCCATCGAGGAGATCGAAAAAGTTGCGAGGGCTGCCGCCATTCATGACGAGATAGCCGCCATGCCGCAAGGATATGAAACCAGAATAGGGGAGAAGGGAATAAAACTTTCCGGCGGCCAGCGGCAGAGAATTGCGATAGCGCGGGCGCTCCTTTTAAACCGGCCCGTAATTATGATTGACGATGGTCTTTCAGCCGTGGACATGGAAACAGAGCACGCGATAATCCGTTCTATTGCTTCCTACCTTGAAGGACGCACCTGCATAGTCGTGTCCCACCGGATAGCGCCTCTGGCAGACGCCAACCAAATCGTGGTAATGGAAAAAGGACAGGTTGTCGACCAGGGGCCGCACAATGAATTGATCGAGCGAAACGCCTTCTATTCGAGCATTTACAGGCATCAAACTTTGAGCGGCTATGCTGAGGACAGTCTCACTGGCGGTGAACAATGAATCACGATCAGGAAATTCTAGACGACGAACAAACACGCTACCTCAGCGACTTCAAACTGTGGGGGCGGCTGCTCAAATTCATAGTTCCCCAGTGGAAGTGGGTCCTTACGGCCGTTAGTCTCGCCTTTATCATTACCGGCGCAAGTCTTATGTGGCCCAGACTCGTCCAATTGGCCATCGACAAGTATATCCTCAACAATTCCCTGCCCGTCAACGATCGGATGAACGGGGTGACTTGGATCGCTATGCTTTTCCTGGCTGTTATCGTGGTCGGGTTTGTGGCGAATTTTTTCCAGGTTATCGCCCTCGAATGGGCCGGCCAAAGAATCATGCACTCTTTGCGCCTGCGTCTGTTCAACCATGTCATCAGCCTGAACCTCTCGTTTTTCAGCGCCCACAGGGTAGGCAGGCTGGTTACCCGGCACACAAACGATATCCAGAACATGTATGAGATGTTCACATCGGTCATCATTACGCTTTTCAACGAAGGAATCAGGCTTGTTGGCATCCTTTTGGTCCTGTTTTGGATGGATTGGAGACTTTCGCTCCTTCTTGCTCTCAGTTTTCCGCCGATGATCCTTATAACGCTGACTTTCGGTAAACTGAGCCGGCGGGCTTTCCGCAGAATACGCTCTCACCTTGCTGGAATTAACGCGTTTTTACAGGAAGCGGTCTCGGGGATGTCGGTTGTTCAGATCTTTCTGCGCGAAAAAGACGTGCGGGAGCGTTTCTCCCGCTTGAACGGAAAATATTTTGAAGCAGCGATGTACCAGATTCGGGTATTCGGTATTTTTGTGCCGCTGATCGAGGTCATGAGTTCGGTTACGCTCGCACTGATAATATGGTACGGCGGGGGCCAGGTCCTGAGAAACTTCATGACGATAGGAATCCTCACCGCCTTCATTTCCTATATGCGGCTCTTTTTCCAGCCCATTCGCGAGTTTTCTCAAAAATACACGATAGTGCAGTCCGCGATGACCTCGGCAGAGAGGATTTTTCAACTGCTCGAAGAAAAGGATTACATCCCGCAGGTAATCGATCCGGTAAGGATAGACGAAATCCGGGGGCACATCGAATTTCGCGGTGTGGTGTTCTCCTATGAGACAGGCCGGCCGGTCCTGAGAAACATCTCCTTCGAAGTGAAGCCGGGCAGCACTTTTGCCATTATCGGGGCAACCGGATCGGGAAAGACCACTATCATAAATTTACTGGAAAGGTTTTACGACCCGCAGCAGGGGAGCGTACTGTTGGACGGCGTGGATCTCCGCAGGTTCGAGCCGCACTGGTTGCGGGAACACATTGGGCTTGTGATGCAGGATATTTTCATAGTGCCGGGATCGATCAGAGAAAATATACTGCTTGACCGTGATCTGTCTGAAGCCGAGATTGGCCGCATCGTGGGTCTCTCGCAATTGGAGAGCCTGGTGCACAGTCTTCCACGGGGACTCGACACAACAATAGGGGAGGGCGGCATGGATCTCTCAGCAGGTCAGAAACAACTGCTGGCGTTTGCGCGAGTTCTGGCTCGGGACCCTAAAATCCTTATTCTGGACGAGGCAACTTCAAATGTGGATACACAAACGGAGATGTTGATCGAGCAGGCAATCAGGGCTGTAATGGCAAACCGGACGAGCATCATAATCGCACATCGGCTATCCACTATCAGGCGGGCAAATCAGATTATTATCATCGACCAGGGACGCATAGTTGAGCAGGGGACTCACGAAGACCTGATGGAGAAGGCCGGCCTTTACCATCACCTCCAGACGCTCGAAAACGGCATCTCCGTCGCATGATAGACTTATATAATACCCTTTGCGGCGTGTGAGCGCGTAGCGCGGAGGCCGGCCGCTCATTCTCGACAGCCCGCCCACCCACCCGCGAGACGGGGCGGTAGCGGGAGGCCTCGTATGATAGACTTATATAATACCCTTTGCGGCGTGTGAGCGCGTAGCGCGGAGGCCGACCGCACGGCAGGTCTATCACACGGGATAGGCGGGAGCGGGAGGCCTCGCAGGACCAGGTGCTTTACGGCTCCTGAGAACCAGTGCACATTAACTACGTCGAGATGATCGAGCCTGGTTGCTGCGGCGGGCGTATTTCAGATTTAGCATTAGCTGATTGATTATCTGTTGAAAAAACCGCTCAATTGTCGTAAATTGACAATGTGCGAGGGGTGCAATATGAGACCGGTAAACTTGGAAACACGTCTTATGAAGCGGATCGACCGCAAGCGCGGTGATGTATTTCTGCGCGCGGATTTCAGCGATATGGCCGGCTATGACCAGGTCGGCCGCGCCCTTCGTCTGCTGGTTGGGAAGGGCAAACTTCTGAAAATCGGCCAGGGCCTTTACACGCGCGCGGCGGCATCGCCTTTCGACGGGACCCCGGCGCCGGTGAAAGGGCTGCGCGCCCTGGCGAAGGAAGCGCTCGGCCGGCTTGGGGTGGAGAGCGCTCCCACGCGCTTTGAACAAGCCTATAATTCCGGACAGACAACTCAGGTGCCGGCGGGCCGGGTGGTCGCCGTCAGAAAGAGGGTGCGCCGCAAGATTGGTTATAACGGGACCTTCGTGAGTTTCGAACGTGCTTGACCGGCAGCTCATTCAGCGGATCGCCGGCGCATTCCCAACCGACGAAGTCCTGGTTGAGAAGGATTGGTATATCGTCCGCGCGATCGGGATGATCGCATCTCTCGATCATGCCGGCGCGACGCCGGTCTTTTCAGGCGGCACGTCGCTCTCGAAAGGCTGGGGCCTTATCAAGCGCTTTTCCGAAGATATGGACTTCAAGGTTGCCATGCCGAAAGCCGCGAGCGGCGCGGCAAGCCGCAACAAACGGCGGGCCTTCCGCGAGCGGTTCTCTCGGCCCTCACGGCGAACGAATTCGAGCTTTTGGGCGCGCCCCTGATCGGCAACGAGAGCCAGTTTTTCGCGGCCGACCTTGCGTATGAAAGCCATTTCGCGACAGGTGAAGGCCTCCGGCCGCACCTTCGTGTCGAGATGTCCTTTCACGCGCCGGCGCTGAAGCCGATTAACCGGCCGCTTCAGTCGCTGATCGCGCAGGCGCAAAAACAGCCTCCCGAAGTTTCAGGCTTTCCCTGCATCGACCCCATAGAAACCGCCGCCGACAAGTTGAGCACTCTCGCCTGGCGCGTTTGCGCACGCAAAAGAGGCGGCGCGGACGACGACCCGACGATCATCCGGCATCTTCATGACCTGGCAGCGCTTGAAGGCACCGTCGCGGGGGCATCCGGGTTTGCGGCCCTGGCGCAAAAGACAGCGGAAGACGACACCGGACGGGGAGGGCAGGGCGTGCCTTCAAACCCGAAGGAACGCTTCGCCGCCATGCTCGAGTTTCTGCATAATGACGAGCTGTGGGCTTCCGAGTATGAAACATTCGTGCTGCAGGTGTCGTTTGCCGGACCCGGCGAAACGATCAGCTTTGCCGAAGCCTTCGCGGCCACACGGAGGCTGGTAGCGTCGGTTTACAAAGAGGGAAGCGCATGACGAACGGCAATGAAGCTTGCTCGCGTCTGGTGATCGCATGCTCTTTGTGTTGTTGAGAAAAACGTTTGGATCATTGGTTTGAGGCGCTTTATGAAAAAGAGAAAATTACTTATTGTAGCCGGAGCTGGCGCACATTCTTCTTCCGCCTCCGTGGCGCGTACAACCCGGCGAAACACCACTCCAAGATTGCCCAGCGCCAGGCCGGAGGCCGCGCGTACAACCCGGCGAAACACCACTCCAAGATTGCCCAGCGCCGGGCCGGAGGCCGTCAGTCCTGTGTCTTCACCCCCGCTTCCCGCTCCTCCAGAGGGTCCTTCTTCATCACTCATCACTCATCACTCATCACTCATCATTCCTCTGTCCTCCGCCTTCCGTCCTCCGTCCTCTGTCCTCCGCCCTCAGCCCAAGCTGTTCTTTCTTCGCGGCTTCGCGTGAACCAAAGGGGCTTGATAATTCAGCCCGGAGTTAGTCCCGCGCCTCGCGGGACGCCGCTTTTACTCAGTCCTCAGCACTCAGCCCTCAGTCCTGCTCCCCGCCCTCCGCCCAGGCTGTTCTTTCTTCGCGGCTTCGCGGCTTCGCGTGAACCAAAGGGGCTTGATAATTCAGCCCGGGGTTAGTCCCGCGCCTCGCGGGACCCCGCTTTTACTCAGTCCTCAGCACTCAGCCCTCAGTCCTGCTCCCCGCCCTCCGTCCTCTGTCCTCCGTCCTCCGTCCTCTGTCCTCCGTCCTCTTGAGCTTATCTGGCAGGGCTATATGATCCGGGAATGCGAATCCCTCAAATGATAATCCTCCGATCGAGAAATAGGAGAGATGCTTTAACTTCCGCACAAATCAAGATCACTTACAAATTCAATCATCAGGCGGCTTGTAAAAGTAGGCACCAGAGGGGTCTACCACCGCCAGGAGGTCGTATGTACACATTGCATCGGCTTTTCCCTTCGCACGCTACTATCGAATCCTATTCGCTTGAGCCTGTCACCAGACGGTGTGGCGGAACGGGTTGACCAAATGCGGGGAGGAGGTGTGTCTGAAATCGAAAAAATCAGCTGCATTCACGTTTCATTTGTGTATCCTACCGGCAAAGCTGTATGCTGTTAGGGATTCACAGGAGTTCACCAGAGGTTTTTCGGGCAAGAATTTGATTCCAGCGTGCAGTTTGGTGCAGAGCGCAGAAGTTGATGCATTATTCCGGACAAAAAGGAACCTGACATGAAAAAGGTACTCTCTCTGCTTATGTTTGTCGCATTCGTGATGACCACCTCTGTACGGGCACAACAGCAGACTCAGAGCAAGCCGGCACCTGCACCCGCGCCCAGGCCGGCGTCCCAACCTGCGCCGCGGCCGGCACCCGCACCTGCGCCCAGGCCCTCACCTCAACCTGCGCCCAGGCCGGCACCTGCACCTGCGCCCAGGCCGGCGCCCCAACCTGCACCGCGGCCTGCACCTCAACCTGCGCCCAGGCCGGCGCCCCAACCTGCGCCGCGGCCCGCACCTCAGCCTGCACCTAAACCTGCGCCTAAACCCGTGCCCACACCCGCACCTAAACCGGCACCTCAGCCCGCGCCTAAACCGGCACCTCAGCCCACACCTAAACCTGCACCTAAACCGGCACCTCAGCCAGCACCTAAACCCGCACCTAAACCCACACCTCAGCCTGCGCCTAAACCTGTGCCCAGGCCGGCGCCCCAACCAGCGCCTAAACCGGCACCTCAACCTGCGCCCACACCCGCACCTAAACCCACACCTCAGCCTGCGCCTAAACCCGTGCCCACACCCGCACCTAAACCTGCACCTCAGCCCACACCTAAACCTGCGCCCACACCCGCACCTAAACCTGCGCCCACTCCAGCGCCAGGCGGCGAAGCCAAAAGCGGCACGGGCGGAGCCGCACGCCGGCAGTTGCCGGAATGGGTTTCCGAGAACAAGCACGTGAAAGCCCTGCAGCGGCACCAGGATAAATATATGGCCGCTCAGCGGCAAAACGAAAATAAGCTGGCGCAGGTCCGCCGGCAGATGGAGACGGCCGATCCGGCCAGGAAGCGTCAACTTGAGGTGCAGGCTGCGAAAATTGAAAAGGACCTGTCAAGAACTCAAGCCCGGATCGAAACCAACGCGAAGGAAACCCGTAAATACGCCGAGCACCTCGTTGCAAGGGCGCCATGGTATAAAAATCATGAGGAGCCGGCTTCCAAAGAAGATCAAACTGGTCGGGAGACTGAATTTAAAGGTGTGTTGAACAATCCCGGTACACGCGCCCAGCCGATTGATGCCCCGCAGAAAAACTATATTGATAACCGCAGTGCCGCTGAATACCACAAGGTGATCGAGCAGTTTCAATTGCCAAGACCGGATAAACCACAAATCCCTGAACGCTACAAACCGGAATTCTATAAGATCACCAGGATTGACTACTATAGGATCATGCCTGACAAAGAAAAGGTCTTGATTGACAAAAAGCAATATCTCAAGTTGGATAAGAGGCATCGATCCATGACGATAGAAAAGGTTCCGGTTGACTATGAGGAATATCGCAAGTTGCCCGAGAAGGGTCGATTTGGAAAAACTTACTGTAATATTTTTGTTTGGGATGTGACAAGAGCAATGGTTGGGCCCAAGGAAGCGATCCCGCACATCGTAAATGGTCAAGAAATGCAAGTTAATAAACTCGTCCCCTGGTTGACAGACGAAGGCAAGAAAAATGGATGGCGCCGGATCGATGCCCGTATGGCCTATCAAATGGCGACCGAGGGCCATCCGACCATTGCAATCTGGAAGAACCCCAATGAGGAACACTCCGGTCACGTAACGATGGTGCGGCCGGGAAATCCCCAGGAGAATGGCCCGGCGATCGCACAGGCAGGGACTTGGGTCATGGATGCCTCCCATTTGAAGGCTAAGCACGCTTTCAGGGAAAGAGCAGTCGAATTCTGGTATCACGAATAGCGAAGAAATGATGCAATTCACTTCATTACCAAGCAGAGAAATGGAATAAGGCCCGACAGGGTTGCCTGCAAGATAAAATGGCATGTGGGGGAAGTCTTCCCTTGTGTCGGTTTCATTGTGACTAACTCGAACCTTGAAGCGGAACACGTAATCACGGTCTACAATGGGCGGGCTGAGATCGAAAACCGGATAAAGGAGGGGAAAAACACCCTCCGGTGGGACAAAACGAGCTGCCATCGCTTTGCAGCGAACCAGGCACGGCTCCTTGTCGGATGTCTCGCATATAACCTGCTTCATATGATCCGGGATGCGGCGTTCTGGGGCGAGAGCGTCAAGCCATCCATAGACTCGATCATCAGACGGCTTGTCAAGGTTGGGGCCAGGGTGGTCTACCATGCAGAGAAGAGAGAGGGGTCAAACCTACACTTTTCACGCCCCAAGCTCCCTCTCAAGCATTCCAACAGATTTGCTCTGTTTCATCTCCTCTGCTGCAACCAGTCTGACTGCCCCGCCATTGTCA
>JBEKTT010000061.1:0-31767 GCA_049515795.1 Syntrophobacteraceae bacterium | reverse complement strand
TAGCTGCTGCCTTGTCTGCGACTCGTTGGGATCGAACTCAGGGCTCGATACCAAAGGCTGTATGACGCCGCCCCCGAAGGGAAACGCGCCTGGAGTGACGCATTTGAACTTGCCTTCAAGAGAGCATGTTAATAGTCCGATGAACAGTGCTAAAATATGTATTCGTTTTCGAATCATCGTTGTCTCTCCATGGTTATCCGGAATTCAATGCTCAATTCCTAGTCAATATAAGTTCGCGTGAAGCCAAAGGGAATGGAGTCGGAGATGACAAATTCAATAAGCTGCTCTTTCGGCAATAAAAGAAAGGCGGGAGCACGCTTGCCCGATGCCGCCGAACCCATCGTGCCTGATCATGGTCTTTACAACGTGCGGTATGTGTGTGTGGGGGGGGACGGTCTATGAATGAATCCACCGTATGGACATCGGCAGATAGAATCAATCGCCCTCGTCACCATTGGACTTGTGGGCAGGCAGGCGGAGCAGTGTTCCAATGAGTTTGTCTTTTTCATCCCAGAGCCTATCCAGCCAATCCTTGAACCGTCTGCGGGATCCCTGGTCTGCAGAATAATCTCCGAGCAAATCCGGGGTGACGGGTATCTGTTTTACCCGCACCTTGATTTCCATGGAGTTGCTGCATAAAAATGTCCACAACCGCGGAATTCCTTCCGGATATACGATTGTCACATCCAGTATGGAGTGAAGTCGCTGACCTAAAGTGCAAAGCACAACAGCCATGCCGCCGGGCTTAGGTTTCAGCAGGTAGGCAAAAGGCGAATTCTCGTTCTCCCGTTTTGCCGTGGTAAAACGCGTTCCTTCTACGAAGTTCATTATGGTTACAGGGAGCAGTCTGAATTTGTCACAGGCGTCGCGGACAGTTTGCATATCCTTGCGGGCCGAGGCTGTTCGCTTCAGAAAAGGAAAATCCAGAGTCCACCAGTCGATTCCAAGGAACGGCACCCAAATCAATTCTTTCTTGAGGAAGAATTTCAAAAATGGGATTTTGCGGTGGAAGATGCTCTGCAAGACGACAATATCAACCATTGACTGATGATTGGCCACCAGCAGATACCATGCATCGGGCTGCAGCGCATCGATGCCTTGGACATCCCAGCGGATATTCTTGGCCAGTTTCAAGCCTAGACTGTTGAACCCGACCCAGCCCTGAGCGATTGCGTTGGCCAGTTTACTACAGACAATACGCCAGCTGTGGATTGGAATAAGCAGCTTGACCAGCGCCACCACGTAGAGCAGCAGCGAGCAGAGGATGGTATTGACTGCGAGCACCATAAACAAGATAGAACCTTGGAGCGGGGCAGGCAAAAATCGGAGCATGGTCCTCAGTGCTTCCTTTCAATCAGAATAATGCGTCAACTTAAGCATCAACGCCTTGCAGATTTCAGCCTGCAGGTTTATTCCTCAATTTGAGTCGCTCCAGATCCGGCTTTTCCAAGAGGATAAAGGTCCTGAAGATCCCAAGAGCCTCGAATCGCTCTTGCCCAAACTGAACCTCATATGTGCTGAACAGGATGTAGTCTGTTCTGACGGTTTGGCTGCTCATAACACTTCCCACTATACCACCCAGAATCGTGCCCAATAACTGGCTCTGAGGGTCTTTTATTTTTTTCTGAGATTCCTTCATGACGTACTGGCTGATATAGTTGCCGAGATCATCTTTGGAGGGGTTCGTGTAGACCATCAGGCAAGCCAGAGCCATCAAAGCTATGATAATTCCTAAGGGTTTCGTCATGCTTTTTTCCTGTCACCCATGCTGGCAGAGGGAACATGTCCTAATATGGTTTGCCCCGGCGCGTCCATAATGTTGCCGATGATGAAGACACCTTTGGGAAGGCTCATAAAATTAACCCATTCTACGAATTCATCTCTCCTGATCGGGGCTTGATGATTTTTGAATGGTATCTCAGCCGACTTGGATGGTTAGCATAGACACTGAGCCCCCGTCGATTCCTTCTACTGGAAAACTCAAATGTTCGCCCTCTCTACGGAGAGCGATCACGTAAAGCAGAGGCAGATAATGGTCGGGTGTGGGAACTGAAAGCGCCGCCTCAGGTCCCAACGTCTCGTAGTTTATGAGCGGACCGTCGTCAGCAGAGAGCAACAGGTTACGTACCTGCTTTTCAAATCGCAGGGCCCAGTCAAAAGGTTCAATAGTGTGCCGGCCCCATGCATAGGCATGCAGATTGTGCACAAGGTTGCCGCTTCCGATTATAAGAATCTGCTCATCCCTGAGCGGTGCAAGCCGTTTTCCGACCTCGTAGTGAAAAGCCGGCGGTTTCATTTTGTCGATACTAATCTGTACAATGGGTACATCGGCTTCCGGGAAGGCATGGGTCAACACGGACCAGGTGCCGTGATCCACACCCCAGCTATGGTCAAGTTTGACGTTGATGGGCTTGAGAAGCTCGCGGATTTGAATTGCAAGCTTGGGATCTCCCGGCGCTGGGTACTGAACCTCGAAGAGTTCTCTCGGAAACCCGCCGAAGTCGTGGATGGTGCGCGGTCTCTCCATTGCGGTTACGGCCGTCCCCTGTACATACCAATGGGCGGAGATGGCGAGAACGGCCCTGGGCCTTGGAATAGTCTTTCCAACTTGCCGCCACCCCTCCGAATAGGGATTATGTGACAGAGCGTTCATGGGATTGCCGTGGCCGAAAAATATCACCGGCATCCTCGACATGCTGTGCGGCATTTCTGTTCTCCTATCAATGGCTCACTGAGGGATATGATGTTGTTCCATACCTTGCTCAGTGAAATAGCCTATTAAGGTTACTCCTCGTAAGACAGACTTATGAACAACACGGGCAAGAAAATGCCATATCGATTGCGGGCACCCCTCAACGATAATCTGGTCTTAATCTGGTCATTCCTTTTACCGCCTTTAGGCGGAAGATCAATTTACCGCCTTTAACGGAAGTCAATCGCGTTGGGGTTTCGCTGGGCGCCTTCTGAAGGTAACCGTTTCTCCACCAATACCCCAGTTGTCGGTTTCAACCTCCTCGATCACGACAACCGTTGTCTGTGGGTTTTTCCCAAGTACATCGACTAAAAGCTGTGTCACCCCTTTGATAAGCAGGGCTTTCTGATGAGGGGTGGCGCCCTCTTTGGTGATCTTGATGTTCACAAAGGGCATGGCAATTTCTCCATAGCTGGGGGTCAATAACTCTATAACCGGCATCTGCCAATCTTGGCTGCTTTATTTCACTGTAATACCCGGCCGGAATTATACCTTTTTTTTGCGTATTCTGGTTTGTTTCGGTTTGCGGGCTGGCGCAGTCTCTGTAGCTCTTTGGGCGGACATCGTTGCCGCTTTCTTCTGCCGCCGTGCCTCTATGGATGCTTTCAGCTTTTCGGGCAGTCCTCTCTTTTTAGCCGCTTTGCTTCTGGCTTTGCTCAGAGATTTTGCCGCCAAAGGAGTCCGCATTGTGAAACCGTATTTCTTTCTGTACTCTTTCTGGTTCATGCCGTGGGAAACGAGATGCTTCGAGGTGAGTTGTCTCATCTCTGCCCCGCATTCGAGACAGATTACTTTGTCGTTTTGGATGGAATTTACTGGGCTGAGCACGGGTTTGTCTTCTGTTGGTGCTTCTCCGGCTGCTTCGGCAGTCGGAGCTAACTCAATTCCTCCAGCCTCAGCTTTTTGCATTTCCTGGAGAGTCCTGAAAACCTGCCGAATAGAGGACGCAATGTCGGTTGCAGACATTGATGTTGAGGATACCTGAGTCCGGACGATTTCTGATGCGATCTCGATGAGTTTTTTGGGCATGTCGTGGCTCCTTCATTATCGTTTTATTGGTAAAAAAGCATCGGCCATACGGGCGAAACTCATATTATAAGCTAAACCGGATTATTATAGGAGGGTGTTTGAATAACGCAATGTAAATGAAGCTGTGATTCCAGAGCCTTATTCATTTTCTAAAACCCTGTCTCCCGTGCGGATTGCCGCTGTGACAATTGGTTGGATTAGCTGGTTTCCATCTGGAAAGGGTCCTTTTCCTCCCTGGCGGCGTCAATTGATCAATCTCGACGCTCCGCGAGGCGGTACCACTTCCGGCTAAACGCCTCGCGGAGCGTCGAGACCAAATTATGCCTTCTTTCCGAATCGGAAACTGCGCGTGTCTCATCCGGTGTTTCAGGATGGACACTAGTGCAGTGTCAACTAAGTTCATATATGTAAGAACCTACAGGCCGTCATTCCGGCGAAAGCCGGAATCCAGCGTTTTTTCAGATGGTTAAAAGCACTGGACCCCGGCCTTCGCCGGGGTGACGATTCTTTGCAACATGTCATAACTTTATTGACAATGTACTAGCTATTTATCCCAGGTGTACCGATGGGGATTGCAATTCTGCGGGGTCCGGGGTCTTTCCAACGAAATTTGACTTTATTATACCCGAGTGAGGCCATCAAGTACCGCAGCATGGCTTCGGCTTCGGCAAAGTCAATATCGTTTCTACGTGTGTAAAGATCACCGTTGAGAATAGCCACACCGTTGGCGTCTATTTTTTGTAATATTTCCTCGTATTCGGCTATCTGACGATCCTTTTCGGCATGCGATTCGGGGAGATTCTTGGGATCATTGCGCGAGAAACGTTCAAATTCCAGGTCTTTTACCAATTCCTGTCGGCTGACCAGACATGGTGCGAGGTTTTGAGTGGGTTTGCCGGGGCCGATACGGAAGGATAGCCATAGGTCGGTCCATGGGAGGGGGAATTTACGCCGGTATCGTCGGACAGCCAGGGGGCTATAACTATGGACGGTGACTGTTTTGGAGGCATGCATAAACTATGGGCCATAATGGGGGTTGAAAATGGCCTGCATACCAAAAGCATACAAGCCGTTCCAATGGAAAAAACTGGTGCCCGCTAAGCAAAAGGAGCAGACTATATGCGGCGCCCGCGATTTTTTTCTCATCCCGCAAAAACTCTCGTATTCCGGGCGCATTATCCGATCATTCTGCTACTGCCTCCACCATATGCAGGTAACGTAGGCTACTGACACCAGGAAGACCAGGAGCAGCAAGGTAGTCCATCCCCTAAACAACTCAGGCCACGTCGATCCAATGGTTATACCGAGGGAAAGCAGGGCAAGTTTGAAGATACCCGCCTGCCACCACTTGAGCGTAAAATCCTTGAATATGTTCATTCGAAACTCCCTTACCAGCCGTATCGTCGCTCATTCAAGTCGTCTGAATTATTTGAACCGCCTTATCAACGCACTTACCGTACAAATCGTGTAATGCTACGCCGTATGAGAATCATTTCTCATCGAGCATCGCAGCGAAAGTTCCGGCGAAAGTGAAAACGTCCCCCGGCCAGCGGGCGGATAGATAATTGCCATCGCGAACCACGAAAGCCGGGGCGGAGTCATTGGGAGAGTCACGACGGGTACCGCTGGTCTTAACGCGGAAGTGCGAACTGCTCGCTGGGACATCGAGGAAGTCAGATTCCTTTGCGAGGGACCGGGTCACCTCCTGTTGAACGGACATGTAGCCAGTCGGTTGCCCCGGTTTTTCGAGGTAGGTGCGATAGTAGTTTGGATCCCAGAACCGGCCGATGCGACCGGCCATCATTCCGGAACGCTCAAGTGCCCAGGTAAGTGCAGTGGTCCGGCGACCGTAGAGAACGGAGCGGCCAGTGGCTGGATCGATTGTGCGCGCAGCAAGCAGAACACCGTGGCAGATTGCGGCGACCGGCTTTTCCTTCAAGAAGAAAGCGAGAACAATACGTTGCAGTTCAGCGCTCTCCAAATACTGGCGCATGCCTCGGGCACGGTGGCCTCCCGGCAGCAGCAACGCGTCGTAATCGTCCATCTGAATATCCTGCCAGCGATGGGGATTTTGAAACTCGTGGGACTGCTCCATGGCGTGGTATGCATCTCGGGCTTGGCGATTGGCTCCGAGAATTTTGCCCAGGAGCGCGAAATTGCGCAGGCCCGGAATAAAGCCCCAAAAATCGAGCCCGCGTCCGGTGAGCATGATGTCATCGGCGGCGGCGTGCCGTCCATCGGGCGTTGCAAATTCGACGCGATGACCGGCTTCGGTCAGCATCAGCCAACTCCCGGCGCTTTCGGTGGGATCGAAGTCGAGACTGGGCAGGGGCATAAGAACTTTTGACATTGCGGCTCCTGTCTGAACACTGTTTAGATAGTAATACCATACTTGACAAAATTTGAAGAGCTTCCTTGAATTTAACCTCGCTGCGCTGGCATGACGAAGAAGGTGGCCAAGACGGCGAAGAAGACAATACCTCATATACAAAGGATGCTTGGGACTGGGTTATTGCCGCAAGGAATGTAGAAGACTTCAAAGCAATCGAAGACGACATTAGATGGGAATTTCTACTGTCTTCATCTGGCGGGAGCGTATGGGCTGATGATTATTCTAACCTTTTGGGTGCGCTCATTTATTGAGGATTAAGAATTCTGCAATAAAAAAGAGCTGCAATCACAGCCTTGGTGATGAACCTGCTAAAATGGTGAGAGCCGAGAAGGAAGGTGCCACGCTTGGCCCTGCTCACGGCTCTCGGAAGAGGTATAAGACCTCAGTGATATTGTCGGAAAGAGAACTGAATGCCTGAAGCAAAATTAACGACTTGGGCCAAAAAACTAAATGGCCGGCAATTGCCTCTCCAGCCCTTCGGATTCCACTGTGAATGAGCAGTTAGAGCTTCTTTACTTTGACTGCCGATGGTCCTTTGGCGCCCTGCTCGATTTCGAAGCTGACACGATCGCCTTCCGCGAGGCTCTTAAAACCCTCACCTTCGATGGCGCTATGGTGAACAAAGCAATCTTTTCCACCATCTTCGCATGTGATAAAGCCGAACCCCTTTTTATCATTGAACCATTTTACAGTACCTTGAGGCATGTTTTTTTAATTCCTTCTGCAGGAGTTGGTGTTTAGGACCTTGCGTAAAAGTCGACCAAAAATAACTGCCAAACAGGATAAATGCAAGGAAGAAAAGCTCAGGACCAGGCGTGATGGGATTTCAATGCCCGCACAAGCGGACCAATGACGATCGGACCTCCTCGGCCTTTTGGAAATACGTGAAGGACCCAAAGGCGAAGGCCCGGGCCTTGAGGAGGCCGGGCCTTCTGGAAAGAGGAGGACTTATACTGTTACATGGGGCTCTTTCACCATCTAATCGGCCATTGAGGCCAAACACTTTAGGGACAATTTCAGGGCTTAATCCACCCCACAGCCTATGAACATACCATTTGTTTTGGCGGAATAAGCTTACGTAGGAAAAAGCTCATGTTTCTCTTTCTATAATTCGCTTGGCTGACTGCCTCAGCTTAGTTCCAGCTTTGAGGCAAATAGTTTGTAATATGAAAAAATGGCGCAGGCATTACACAGTATGCATAATCATGCCGTCTTCCTCCGGCTGGCTCGTCTTTTGACTTTCTTCCCCGTTTCAGCCGCCGAGACACTCGATTTGGCTGCCACCGTGGTCTTACTCTGCCTTCTTGCTTCAATATATTTCTGCAGCTTCTCCGGCAGGCCCCTCTTTTGAGCGGCTTTGATTCTCGCTTTGGTCAATGACTTTGCAGACAATGGCGTCCTCATCGAAAATCCGTATTTCTTTCTGTACTCTTTCTGGCTCATCCCATGGGCGACTAGATGCTTTGTTGACAGTTGCCGCATCTCTTTTCCACATTCGAGACAGATTACTTTGTCGTTTTGGATGGAATCTGCCGGCCTGAGCACGGGTTTCTCTTCTGTTGGTGCTTCTCCAGCGATTTCGATGAGTTTTTTTGGCATTTAGTGGCTCCTTCGTTATCGTTTTATTGACAAAAAGGCATCGACCATGCGGGTGAACGTGGATTATAAGCCGTCCGGGTTATTATAGGTGGGTGTTTGAATAACGCAATGTAAATGAAGCAGTGATTCCAGAGCCTTATTGATTTTCGAAAACCCTGTCTCTCGCTCGCAGTGGAGGCGATGAAAATACCGGTGATCCAAATGAAAGCAACCCGAAGCGCATAGGCACCTAAAATACTCAGATTGTCGCCCCTTGCCCGCCTGTTATATGTTTGAGTATTCCGTGTTGGGGCTTTTTGTGGATAAGCTCGATCAGGCTATCAAGGCACTGAGCGGAGATGGAATCTATATTACAAGACGGGTGTTTGGCATTGAGCCGGGCATAGGCAATTCTGCACGGGTCCCTGAAATAGTCGGAATGCTTTTTGTGCCGCTTGCATGAGCAACGGGTATCGATAAGACCACCCGCAGCCGGAACTCACTTTGGCGCCCGGAAAAACCTTGGATGACAATCAAAAAATACCTCCAGGATTCCAGGCAAGGGCCATCAAGCGATGCGCACAAGACCGATGTTCGGCAACAGCGACCTTTTGGCCCACGCCGGAGCGTCTTCAAAGGCTCCTTTGGCGAGGAAGCTTTCCCCATGTGCAGGCCATCGCTCCGACTTGTTCCTGTTGCGCTCGGCCCCATCCTTATCCTGAAGTTGACGTGTAAAACGAGAGCCACGTGCAGTTTGACACTGCTGACGGTTTCTGTTAGGATCGTCGCCGGTTTTCGGTCAGGGTTGCCGGCATATGTTGTTGTGAGCCGTTTGGGCAGGGATTTAATGAACAGAGGATCATCTGAACATTACCATCGGTTATCGTGGCCGGGACCTGAGATCAAACCCTTCGAGGAGAGCAGCAGCTCTCCTTAAGTTATTTGGCAATAGATTATGCCAAATAAGCTAAGCAGAAATGCAAAATTTGACAGTGAGCCCGATATGATTGTCCCTGGCCCAAGGCAGTGTTCAGATCTGGAGAAGTATATCTGTTGAGATACGGAGGCGGCGTACTCGCGATTTCAATGTCTTCCCTGTGGAGACCAGGTTCGAGTTGAGTCATGCCTGCCTGTTGATGAGTCTTAACTTCGTGGTGCTTCTACCGCTCAGGGGGTTACTTTTGAGCGAACCCGTGATGTTACAAGGAATACTTGGTATGGGTTTGATTGTGCTCGGAACGGAAATTGCCGCCCGTGGCTAACCATGCAACCGGTGGACTTCCGGGATCAAAGTTCTGGCTGATTGTAGGTTCGCTGGCTATTGCAGCGGCCTTTGTACTCTCCCTCTGTTTGGTCTTTGAGGCAAGATGGGAGACGAATGACGACGTTGCCATGTCTATGGTCGCTCACGGCTATGGCGTGGCAGCCTTTGGGTCGCCTAACCTTATTTTTTCCAATGTTCTTTGGGGGTATCTGGTTCGCGCGATTCCGCCAATCGACGGAATCCTTGGCTACTCAACCGCTACGCTCGGTGTGCTCATTACTGTTGGGGCAATAGTGCTATTTGGCTTGTACCGGCTCGGTGCCGGCTATATAGCTCCCCTGGCTGTGCTCGCCCTGTTGCTGGTGCGTCCGGTGCTTTTCCCGCAGTTCACCATTAATTCAGGTTTGCTCCTGGTAGGCGCGATTATATGCTGTCACCTGTTTGCACGTCAGAACAACTGGCAGGCACTATTGATTGGATGCCTGCTTGCCTTTTCCAGCTACCTGGTGAGGAGCAATGAGTTTTTATTGGTTCTCTTTGTAGCTCTGCCGTTGCTTCCGTGGCGAACCCTATTGCGACGCCGATTCTCACAGGTTTCATTATTGGCTCTCATTCTAGTAATAGCAGTCTCAACGGTTATTGATCACAAGGCTTACCAAGGGCACCAGTGGAAGGCCTTCAATGAGCTTAATCCGGTTCGCACGCCTTACACTGATTTTGGCGCAGATGAGCATCTGAAAAAACGTCCGGATATATTGGGCCGCTATGGCTTCAGTGCTAACGATGTTGACTTGATACGAGAATGGTTCTTCGCTGATCCCGAAATCGCCAACCCTCAAGCCCTGCGAGCAATGTTGGATGAACTGGGCCCACTGCCAACTCAAGGAAACTCAGTCGCCAAAGGTTGGGAGGGGATCCAAACCTTGTGGGACCTCAAGTTGCTGCCACTTGTGCTGGCTGCTTTGTTGTTGGCCTTGCTCCGTCCAAGTTGGCAGGTAACAGCCAGTTGGGGATTATTCATTGCAGGCGTCTTTGTCATGGGTCTATCAGGGCGCCCTGGAATAATAAGGGTATATGTGCCGTTGGTTTGCCTGCTCGTAATTGCGACCTTCTTGACGGGGCAATTTTCAGATTGGCGTAATCGTCTTGGTACCGGTGTACTGCTTGTGGCGGCGGTACTCAATGCTTCCCTTGTTTTTACTGAGTCGAAAACCATTCAAATTACTTCCGAGCAGGCCCGTGAAGGGTTAGATGCCTTCCCCCGTAATCCGGTAGTCATCTGGGGGATAGGGTTCCCCCTCGAGGCAGTTTATCCAGTCATGGGGGCATCGCCTTCTGCAATGTCTTTGAGGTTTTATGGCTTAGGAGCTTTTACGCTCGCACCCTTCTCAGTCGCGTTCACAGAACAACAACAGGGGCGCGGCATGATCGATCTTCTTGTTAAAGAGACAGGCATTCCGATCGTTGCTCGACAGAAGTGTCTTCGATATCTCGGAACTTATTGCAGGGAGCGCCTTCATGGAGAAATAAAAGAGCTGTCTGCCCGACAGTATGGGGCGATTGTGGTGAGCGTGCGTCAATGTGAGGCAGGACCATGAATGTCACGGCCTATCGGGCCGCCTCTTTATTGACGGCGCTGGTACAGGAACACACCTGGCCGCTGCAATCGCCTTCCGCGAGGTTCGATCCGGCGCAAGGGCCGGATTCTACAATCATGTAGACCCGGTCAATCAGCTTGAGCAGTAAAAGATTGCGTGAAAAGGCGGGAGGCTTTCCCAGATGGATACCATAGTGCTTGACGAGTTGGGATATCTGCCGTCTTCGAAAAACGGGGGACAACTGCTCTTTTATCTTCTCTCAAATATATATGAGAAGACCTCGACACTCATAACTACCGACCTCGCTTTTGGAAAATGGCCGCAAGTCTTTGGCGATGCCAGGATGGCGCCCGCCCTTCCGCATAGAATGACACATCACTGCAATATCGTTGAAACGGGCGACGATTCCTGGAGAACGAAAAACGAAACATTATTGAGGAACCTAATTCTTGCCCATAAAAGACGGCATGGCCGGAAGCGGCATCAAGGCCCGGCGCTGACGGGTGCTGCGCAGCCTTGCCCTCCGTCTTCACCCATGCTTTTTGGGAATCAGGCCGACGGCGAGGGAATGGCCTCTTTTAACCTCTGGCTCTGTAATTGAAAGAATTTGCTTACAGGGGTGGGTCAGGTTTCAACTTCGATTGACAGCGGGCATGGTATTGAGTTATTCATTCCGCACCTCCTGCTGAATGAGCTTCGAATTAGATTAATCAAGCTCCGATGGAATGTGCTTAGTTTGATACGGCCTGTTCGCTGAAGGCATCTTGATGAGGTTGAGCGAAATTGTGATGTATTACATTCTTGGGTTTGAAAAATCGAGCAGGTGGACACATTTGCAGCCATCAAGATTCCGTTTGGAAACTGCAAGCATTTGGTTCTTTTGGATATAACTTGTGCAAAAGCTTGACCTTCGTGCGCAGAACGTGAAAAGCTCTCCAGCCATCGATATCAGAGAGGTAGCCTTTGTTCATACGGGTGCAACAATCCCTCCCGAATGTTCCAGGCTTGCCCTGCCCGAAATTAGCTCCCACTGGTATCGAGTTGCCGCAATCATCTTCAGCGCTGCGGTTTTCGTTGGCAGCACGATTTACGTCGTCTTTACATTCCAATGGGGGCCAATCGTCCTGGCCCTAAAAGAAGTTAATCTGATCTATCTGATCGGCTATGGCGGATCGTCTATTATACTCTACTGGATGATTCGCGCCCTGCGCTGGCATTTGCTCCTGAAACGGACCGACACGATCGTTCCCTTCTTCGATGTCTACATGTGTACTGCAGTTTCACTGAGCTTTTCGATCTTCACCCCCCTGCAGTCGGGAGAGATGCTCAAGGTGGAACTGCTGAGAAAGTACGGCATGATCCAACGCTTGCCTGGATACGGATCTTTCCTGGTAGAACGGGCGTTGGACCTGGCAATAGTCTTGACCATAGCTGGCATCAGCCTCCTTACGGCCCTTAACATCCTGCCCGACAGGTCCTATGCTTTTTACCTCATCGCTGCATCAATATCCTTTGGTGTTATAGGAATCTACGCTCTTTATAAGCTGCGATTTACCGGGCGAGCACAGCAGTTGCTGGACCACATGAATCAGTGTATCAGCAATGTACCAAAGCTGGTGTTGGTCACCTTTATCACGTGCGTCTCATGGGCTTCGGTTGCATTCAGTTGGTACATCTTGCTGTATTGTGGGTCGCTGCCGCTGGATTTTCTTAAGACAGTAGCCCTAATGTCAACCGTAACGTTAATCAGCATTCTCAGCCTGGTCCCAGGCGGTCTGGGTATCTCCGAAGCCGGAACATCACAAGTGCTCATTTGGCTCGGCTTCGCTTCCACAGCCGCCCAGACGGGCTCACTGCTGCTGCGTTCCTATTCGATAATCGCCATTGTTCTCGGTGTTGCCCATCTTACTTTGTGGAAAATAGTGAGAAAGCGTAGAAACCGTCGTTCAACGGCCGCTACATGTGCAACCATTCCAACAGAAGCGGACACCGCCGCAGCTGATTGAGCGTCACTTTCAGAAGAGATTACGCCAATGGGCAAACGGATAGCCATCCTCCAATCAAACTATATCCCGTGGAAAGGCTACTTCGACTTAATCAGTTCCGTCGATGAATTCATTCTCTATGACACCGCGCAGTTCACTAAGAACGATTGGCGCAACCGCAACAAGATCAAGACCTCCGGCGGCTTGTTATGGTTGAGTATTCCCGTCCGCCACAGGTTCGGTCAACTCATTCAGGATACTACTATCCGCGATTCGACCTGGGGGCGGACGCACTGGCGCTCCCTGTCCCAGGCCTACGCAAAGGCCGCTTACTTCAAAATGTACAAGTCGGCCTTTGAAGAGTTATACAAGAAATGTAGTGCTGAGAGTAAACTAAGCAATGTCAACTTTCAGTTTATCAAGCAAGTCTGCGCGATTCTCGGCATCGAAACGACTATAACCTGGTCGCGAGATTACCGTCTGGTAGACGGCCAAACAAAGCGTCTCGTCGATCTGTGCAAACAGCTTGGCGCCAGCGAATATCTTTCCGGCCCTGCCGCCAGGAACTATATAGAGCCTGACTTGTTTGCTCAGGAAAATATAGAGCTTACCTACATCGATTACTCCGGGTACCCTGAATACCCCCAGCTTTACCCCCCTTTCGAGCACGGTGTCAGTATTCTCGATCTAATCTTTAACACCGGTCCTGAAGCCAGGATGTATATGAAGAACTTTCGCGGCCTTGATGAATGTAAGTCATCAGCTGGAGAAAGATAATGGTTATTTCTGTTGTCATTCCAGTGTACGGCTGCAAGGCTTCCCTGGAAGAACTCTATCGCCGTCTGGTATCGTCACTCGAAGCCATTACCCCTAGTTTCGAGATCATCCTGGTGAATGATGCCTGCCCTCAGAATTCATGGGAAATAATCCGCGAGATCGCTTTGAAAGATATGAGAGTCAAGGGTCTGGACCTTTCCCGTAACTTCGGTCAAATCCGCGCGATAACCGCTGGTATGCACCATGCCATGGGCGAGTGGATCGTGGTCATGGACTGCGACCTTCAAGACAGACCCGAAGAAATCCACCGCCTATATTCGAAAGCCCAGGAAGGCTATGACGTGGTCTTTTCCCGAAGAACTGCCCGCAAGGATAAATTTCTCAAAAGACTCTCTTCAAAGATCTTTCACGCCTTATACGGGTACTTCACGGGCGGCGAATTTGACAGCACGATCAGCAATTTCAGCATCTGCCGGCGCATGGTCGCAGACAACTACAAACGCATGGGCGACCGAAATCGCGCCTTCATCCTGTTCATAAAATGGATGGGCTTCAAGTCGGCAGTTATTGACGTAGAGCACTCTGAACGGAGCTCGGGCAGGTCCTCGTACACACTTAAAAAGCAACTGAAGCTGGCGTGCGAAATCATCACGACCCAATCCAACAAACCCCTGGTCATGTCGATTAAGGTCGGCTGTGCTTTGACCCTTGCCTCTTTCTTATATGGTTTAGTGGTTGCCTACCGGTATTTTTTAAACGGCATCAGCTTCCCTGGTTGGACCAGCCTCATTATGTCCATCTGCTTCGTCGGCGGGATTATTATTGCCGAAGTGGGGGTGCTTGGACTTTACATAGGCTACGTTTTTGATCAGACCAAAGGAAGGCCGCTTTACATAATACGCGAAACCGTCGAGTTCCAAACTTCAAAACTGGGAGAATAGCTATGATCATCATAACTGGAGCGACAGGCTTCGTGGGCCGCTATCTGGTTGATCATTTAGTGAGGGCCGGGGAAAAGGTTATCGCTGCGGGTCGTACTCGGAAATACGACTCGTTTTTCAACGAGTTGGGAGTTGATTTCGTGCATCTGGACGTTACCAGGCCGGAGGACTTCAGAAGCCTGCCCACCAAGCATGTAAAGGCCTTCATTCATCTTGCCGCAATCATTCCAGCAGCCTGCCAGGATAGCACCTCCGACATTTTCCTCAAGATCAATACCCTCGGCACTCTCTACGCATTGGAACACTGCCGGCACAATAATATAGGAAAGTTCCTCTTCACTACCACCCTGTATGAGGGTATGGAGCATATGGAACTGCCCGTCACGGAGGCAATGGGCAGAAAGTATGCCCTGACAGGTGACCACGCAGCTTATGTTATCTCCAAGGTAGCCGCGGCCGAGTATGTCGAACATTACGCACAGGAATTTGGCATCCAGGGGATTATCCTGCGGTTAACGGGTCTACTGGGCTACGGACGCCTGGAAGGATTCTGGACCGATGGAGTATTCAATCCAAGTGCTTTTGAAGTCTTTTACAAGCAGGCTAAGGCCGGTCAAGCACTTGAAATCTGGGGCAAACATGAGACAAGGCGCGACTCACTATACGTCAAAGATGCGGTCCGCGCCATCCATATGGCAGTCTCCAATGATCGGGCCCGAGGCCTCTATCTTATCGGGTCCGGCGTTGGACGAACCAACGAAGAAGAAGTCAAGACCTTCGCGGAAGTCTTCAGTACCAAAGACCATGCCATCCCGGTCGTTTACAGACCGGAGTTGCCCGAGAAGAAAAAAAGCTATTATTTCGATATTGGGAATGCTAAACGTGATTTCGGCTGGGAACCGGTCTACAGCTATGGGGACATCCTTGTCGACTATGATAAGGAAGTTCAGTCCGGTCGGTTCAAGAGCTTGTAATCGGCTGACAACGTCGCGGCAACAGAAACTGACTTTCTTGCTTCGGTTGCGGCTACGCAGTCATTCTTACCGGGCTGAGGACGAAAATGGATTTTCCCCTTGAGGATACATGTCGTCTTCTCTATTTATTTGCGTACCGGGAAAGCTGGAATCGACATACGTAATGCTTGCGTCAAATGAATTGACAGACCGGCAGATCTTGATAAAGTATTGGAGTTACTAGATCATCATGGTTGTCTTGGACGCCGGTGTTGCCTATCGAGGCTGCCACACCCAAAAACAGGTTCTGATATGCCAAAAAATAACAATCTAGTTCCGTTCAACTGGCCTTACATGACCGGCAAAGAGCTCTATTGCATTGCAGAAGCCCATTTCAATGGGCGTCTGGCCGGTGACGGTCCCTTTACCGAGCGCTGCCATAAATGGCTCGAGGCCAGGACGGGCTGTCCCAAGGCATTATTGACACACTCTTGTACGGCGGCGCTGGAAATGACTGCCCTGCTCCTTGAAATAAAAGCGGGCGATGAGGTCATCATGCCCTCTTATACTTTCGTATCCACGGCCAACGCGTTTGTGCTGCGGGGGGCAAGGCCGGTTTTTGTGGATGTGAGAGAAGATACGTTAAACATCGACGAAGGCTTGATCGAGGCGGCCGTTTCGCCGCGCACGCGGGCAATTGTCGCGGTCCACTATGCGGGGGTTGGCTGCGAGATGGATACGATCACGCAAATTGCGGCGGCTCATGGCCTGAAAGTGGTCGAGGATGCCGCGCAGGGACTGATGGCGACTTACAGGGGGCAGGCCCTTGGAAGTATCGGTCACCTCGGCGCTTATAGCTTTCACGAAACCAAGAATGTGATTTCCGGTGAGGGAGGTGCGCTGCTCGTCAATATCCCCGATCTGATCGGGATAGCGGAGATTTACAGGGAAAAGGGTACGGACCGCAGCCGCTTTTTTCGCGGAGAAGTGGATAAATACACGTGGCAGGCTGTTGGTTCATCGTATCTTCCGGGTGAGTTGGTCGCGGCATTTCTTATGGCACAACTCGAGGAAGCCGACCATATCACTTTTGCGCGCCTCGAGGCCTGGAAGCGTTATCACGAGCTTCTTGAACCCTTTGAATCGGTTGGATATTTACGTCGGCCGATTGTTCCTGTTGAATGCCAACATAACGGGCACATGTATTACATCCTGCTGCCGCCCTGGATCGACCGGCAAATGGTCATTTCGGAAGTGAAGAGCCGTGGAGTCTCGGCAATCTCTCACTATGTTCCGTTGCATCGATCCCCTGCCGGCTTACGCTACTGCAAGACATGCGGTGAGCTGCCCGTGACGGACTCGGTTTCTCAGCGCCTGATTCGGTTGCCGCTCTGGATGGGTATATCGTATGAGCAGCAAGTCCGGGTTGTGGAGACCCTGGCTGGTGTCATAAAGGGAGAGATGTTCCGAAGAGGCACTGTCCGCAAGCGGAGCTAGTGCAGCGTCAACTAAGTTCCTATAGGTCAGGACCGTCAGCCCGTCAGTCCGGCGAAGGCCGGAATCCAGCGTCTTTTCAGTTGGTTAACAGCACTGGACCCCGGCCTTCGCCGGGGTGACGATTCCTTGCAACATGTAACAACTTTGTTGACAACGTACTAGCGTCCTGAGTCATTAATTAGTTCCCGAATTAATGGTAGGGTGGGCAAAAGCAGAGCGTTGCCCACCACTGATTGGCGGGCACATAAAACGTGCCCACCCTACGAAATTTATGCAATGAACTTGTGACTCAGGACTAGCGTTCCGTCAACAAGTTTTCGTCAATTGGCTATGATAAGTCACCCCGCCCGACATGACACTGCCGGCGTTCCATTTGGCCAATTTCCGCAAGGCTCAGGGTGCTGTTAAACTGCACGTATTATTGAACTAAGCCTTCGGCAGTCCTGAGCTTGCCCACGGACCTTTCTGGTTGAATTAACCAAAAAATCGTTCATGGTAACTGTCCATTGGGATGGGGCGATCTTTTGCTTGTCCGGAATGCTCGGAAGGCTCTCTTTCCTGGAATTATGATAGCAATGTGACGAGGTAAGGGGACTCGCAAAAACGGCTATTTGGAAAACGGCAAACAATCCAAAAAGTGAAAGACATCCGCGTCCAGGTGAAAGCCATCTTGCATCTATATCTCCTAAGGAAATCATTATGGGAACCCGCATTGACACCTCTGCTCCACCAACCGATCGTGCAGAAGGCACCGTCTTCAATGTGCTGGGGGCAATCAGCTTTTCGCACTTTCTAAACGATATGCTCCAAACCCTGATTCTGGCCATTTATCCTTTGTTGAAATCCACGTTTCTTCTGAGTTTCACTCAAATTGGTTTGATCACGCTGACCTATCAGATCACGGCGTCCCTATTGCAACCAGTAGTTGGGCTTTATACGGACCACTACCCGAAACCCTATTCATTGTCCATCGGCATGTGTTGTACTCTGACCGGGATGATGGTCCTGGCGCTGGCGCCAAATTACAGCATGGTGCTCATTGCTGCCGCCCTGGTCGGCACTGGCTCATCGATCTTTCATCCGGAATCTTCGCGAGTTGCGCGAATGGCCTCGGGTGGGCGGTATGGCCTCGCGCAATCAATCTTCCAGGTTGGCGGCAATACCGGCACCGCAACGGGACCTTTGCTTGCTGCTTGGATAATCATTCCTCGAGGCCGCGCCAGTCTGGCTTGGTTCTCGGTAGTCGCCTTGCTTGGCGCTTTCGTTTTATGGCAGGTAGGAGGCTGGTATAAGCAACGGCTGTCGCAGAGAAAGAAACGGGCCAAATCTCAAGAATTTGTGAAGGGGGCGCTCCCTGGGCGTACCGTGAGAGGAGCGATGATGGTCTTGCTGATACTGATGTTCTCGAAATTCATCTATCTGGGGAGCCTCAGCAGTTACTACACGTTCTACCTGATGAGTAAATTCCAGCTTTCGATGCAATCCGCCCAGATTCACCTTTTCATCTTTTTGTTCGCGGTTGCCGTGGGGACCGTAATTGGCGGACCGATTGGGGATCGCATCGGCCGCAAACGCGTGATCTGGGTATCCATTCTGGGAGTTGCCCCGTTTACGCTGATTCTGCCCCACGCAAACCTGGCCTGGAACGAGCCTCTGACTTTCGTTATCGGCATCATACTTGCCTCGGCTTTCCCATCGATTCTAGTCTTCGCACAGGAACTCATGCCGGGTAGGGTGGGGATGGTATCAGGCCTGTTTTTCGGACTTGCTTTCGGCTTGGGAGGCATTGGCGCTGCGGTGCTGGGTAGGCTGGCCGATACGCATGGCATCGAGTATGTTTATCAGCTTTGTGCGTTCTTGCCATTACTCGGGATCTTTACGGCTTTTTTGCCTGACATTCGGAAATCTTCTCAAGAGTAGAACACTCGGCGAGCATGGTGATCGCACTCAATCGAACCCAGCCATTTTGATTTGGCCGGGCTTTTTCACTTTAAAAAACAGGGCGATTCATTTGGGGCCGGAGTTGTAAAGCTTAATCTCCTTTAATTTTTCTCCGTCTGGCCCGTCCGTGGAACTCCATATTCTGAATACTACGGAGACGTGCATGATCTTGTTGCGTTCAAAAAAGTATCAAGTGACGTCTTTTAAAAGCGTGGGGAACTGATGCAGCACCAAAAGCGCCAGGCAGAATAAGAAAAAGCCAGGCGACGGCCCAATGATCGATCCCAACCGCATGCTCATGCTTCCTCGATATCGGCAGCATAAAGGAAAACCGGCAACCTTACCGTGCTCTTGACGCCATATACCGCAGCTATGCCGATGCTGCGAGCCACAGCCCGCATCCCCCTACCCATTCGAGGCAGCCGGTCAACCGGTGTATGTGGTCCAAAAAGATTGTGGCAGGATTCGCACTGCATGGCTTCACATCAGCGATAAGTGGAAGTGGCATTTCGCATTGGCAGTAATTAAAGTGCTCCGGAGGTTTCTGTCAATTTAGCGGCCACCAATCGCTTCAAAAAGGAGGGGATAGTGCAAAGGAAAATCGGCACTTCAGAGGATCGAATCATAAGGCCAAAGATATAAGGGTACTACCGGCAAAAACAGCACTCTGGAGGGAAGAACATCGGCATTGAATGTTTAATAAAAAAGAGGCAAAAAAAACCGTTGGGGGCATCGCCGCTGTAATCCTGATTGCCCTCTTTATCCGGGCTTTTATTGTGCAGGCATTCGACATTCCGTCCGGGTCGATGGAACCTACACTTCTGCCTGGAGATTACATTCTGGTTAGTAAATTTATTTATGGAATACGAATTCCTTACACTAACATCAGGCTATTTTCATATAAAAAACCGCAACGAGGTGATGTCCTCGTATTTATTTACCCCAAAGACCCATCGAAGGATTTCATTAAAAGAGTCATTGGAATGCCGGGAGAAACTGTTCAAATCATTGAGGGTAAAATATATGTCGATAATACGCCGATCCCTGATCCGTGGGGTTACTTCGATAAAAAAGAGCCGCCGGATTTTATAGCGATAGTGGAGAATTTCGGCCCTGTCGTAGTTCCCGAAGATTCTTTGTTCGTTATGGGCGACAACCGAAACGATAGCGAGGACAGTCGCTTTTGGGGGTATCTCCCGCTCAAAAACGTATTGGGAAAGGCTTTCGTAATTTACTTTTCATGGAATGGCAAGGCTGAAAATCTGCTGGATAAGATCAGGTGGTCAAGGATCGGCGAACTGATCCATTAGGTTCGGAGGCGATCCTTCCGTCCTTACAGGAAGTATATCTTAGCTAATTCCGGCATCGGGAGCAGAATATGACCTACGTACGACTTTTCAAGACTATGAGTGTGGCGGCCCTTGCTGTCCTATTGACGGCACTCGCAGGGGGGATCGTTCCGGATCGCGTTGCTTACGCAAGAATTGATAAGCCGGCAGCAGAAGAGCCCGATTTCAAGCTTATCGATGAAGCATGGAACATCATTTCGAAAGAGTATGTCGAGCATGAAACGGTGCAGCCTGCAAAGCTTACTTACGGGGCCATAACCGGCATGGTGAATGCTTTGGGCGATACTGGACACAGTACCTTTTTGACCCCTGACATGGTGCCTCTGGCGAAGCAATTCATAGAAGGAAGTTTCACCGGGGTCGGGATAGAAGTGCGGATGAAGGAAGGCCGGGTCGTAATAGTGGCCCCGATTGAAGGCTCTCCAGCTCAAAAGGCCGGCCTCCAGTCCGGTGATGTGATCGTTAAGGTCGATGAGAAGGATGTTCTCGGGCTCCCGTTGGATGAGGTGATAAAAAAAATAACGGGCAGTCCCGGCACTGCAGTTTCCCTGACCATTTTGAGCCCAAAGAGAGGACAGACCCGGACGGTCTCGCTGGTGCGCGCTGGGATAACCATTCACAACGTCACATGGTCCCGGTTGCCCGACTCCCACTTGGCGGCTTTACGCATTGCAGGATTCAGCGCGGGGGTAACTGACGAACTCAGAAAGGCATTGAAAGAAATAAAGAAACAGGGACTCAACGGGGCCATTCTGGACTTGCGCGATAACCCGGGTGGAGTATTCGACACCGCTGTCAGCTCAACGAGTCAGTTTCTGCACGGCGGGACCGTCGTCCAGGTAAAAAACAACAAAGGCGTTATTAAGCGTGTACCGGTGCAACCTGGAGGACTGACGCCCGACATCAAACTTGTCGTCTTAATCAACGGGGGAACGGCGAGCGCTGCGGAAATCATGGCAGGAGCGCTGCAGGATGCTCACCGTGCCAGCCTGGTGGGAGAAAAAACCTTTGGCACCGGTACTGTACTGGAACAATTCAAGCTCGCTGATGGTTCAGCACTGCTTTTGGCTATAGCTGAATGGCTTACCCCTGATGGGCGGGTGATCTGGCACAAAGGCATTATGCCGGACGTTGAAGTCCCATTGCCTGCCGATGCGGAACCTCTCTACCCGGCGAAAATAAAGGATATGACCATGGCTCAAATACAGGCGGACGGAGACAGCCAGTTACTGCGGGCGCTGACCCTGATCACTGAGCACGGCAGGGGAGAGTGACAGTAAAATCATCACATGGACGGGCGGTTTTCAGGACTCATACTAAGTTGCGTTCATAGAGCGCCTAATAACTCCAGGCTCTGCCAGGTGTCGCTTGATACTTTCTTTAACGCAACTCGGTATAAGACATAGCTGCAAATTAGTCGTCCTATTCGGGTTGCTGGCTTGCAAGTCCACGTTCTTCCAGTTCTCGTCTGCGTCGCACATAATTCGGATACCAGGTCGTGAAGGCCACCGTTCCGATGAGCAAGGTATATGAGATAGCTTCATAACCCAATTCGGACAGAATAAAATGCTTCATCTTCCCCCAGGCCAAAATGGTGTTCACTGAAAAGGTCAGGCCCCAGACCGAAGCTATGACGACATTCGTCCTGATGAACAGCGGGTGATCCCAGAGCGACGGGTCGGTGTGATCTCGCGCGTAGTCCAGGGTAAATGGCTTCTTGATGGCAATGGTTAGCCAGGTGGAGACAGCTAGTGCGCCGTTGGCCATTACACCCATGTGCTGTGCGATCCACATGTTGTTGAGCAGCACCACTGCCACCGTGGCGCATGCGAAAAAGACCAGACCCGCCCATAGGATGACACCCCTGTGCAACCGGGTAATACCCATGACAACAACCAACACCAACGCAACCACCAGCCCGAGTTTGAGACGAAACAGACTGTCACGGGCAATAATAAGAAACGAAATCCACGGTGCGAACGCGAGAAGCAGCTTGAAAAACGACATACTGATCTCCTTTCCTTAGAAGAACATAAGCGCAGCAGGTTGTGCTCGCATGTTTTGTTCAACCTTTCCCCTTTGACGGCCGGTTACATATTCTAATCAAATGGCGCTTTAGGGACGTCGCATCACAGGAAACGAAAAATCGTTTCCAAAAGCTCCTCTCGTGACCTCACAACCCAATCATGCGAACACTCGATCATCGGATTTACTGCGGCGCCTTCACTTTCCCCTGCTCAGCTTTATTCTGTCCCTCGCCCAGGATTGATTCCGTGGTCATGGCTATGATCTCACGCCTTCGGTAACAGTCAATTGAATGGTCATTCACCATTCCGGTGGCCTGCATGTGAGCGTAAACGATCGTGGGTCCAACGAAAGAGAAGCCCCTCTTTCGCAAAGCCTTGCTGATCGTTTCGGATTCTAAACTCTTTGAGGTGTAATCCTCCAATTTCCGGAGCACATTCACAATAGGCTTATTATCGATAAAGTGCCAGATATAAGCCCTAAAACTTCCGAATTCTTCTTGAACTTCCAGGAACCTTCCGGCGTTATTTACTGCAGCAAGAACTTTTGCACGGTTGCGGATAATCCCGGGATTTGAAAGGAGTTCGTGGATTTTGGCCTCATCATAGCGAGCTACCTTTTCGGGATCGAACCAGTCGAAGGCAATGTGGAAGCTATTCCTTCTCTTCAGGATCGTATACCAGCTAAGCCCTGCCTGAAAGGTCTCCAGTATGAGGAACTCAAATAAGCGCCGGTCATCATGAACTGGAACGCCCCATTCCTGATCATGGTACTCCACATACTCGGGCTTGCTCAGATCCACCCATGGACATCTCTTGACGGGATCATTCATGCACACTGCCCACTGTTTGTATGCCCGAATGGGTCTTTATGGCTTCCCAAAGCTCTTCCATGGACCTCACAACCCAATCGCGCGAACTCTCAATCATCGGATTCACTACGGCGCCTTCACTTATGGCTTGAGACCGTTTGCAAACCAGTGGGATCTTTCAGGCCCGGATTGGTTCTTCCTCAGTCCCTCTCAAACGCACATGCTATGCCGGTGAAGGTCACATGAGTTTCGGAAAGGCCTCTTGGATGCCAAACATGATGAACTGGATGCCGAGCGCCAGAGTTATGAGGCCGAAGATCTTGGCGAGGACGTCCATGCCGGTGTGCCCCAAGATCTTTATTATATCTGTCGAGTAGCGGAATGAAAAATAGATGATGAGCGTCATGCAGACGATGGCACCGAGGAGCTTGATCGTCAGCGTATCGGAGTGGTGAATCTGCTGGGTGAAGAGAATGACCGTCGACATGGTTCCGGCCCCGGTGGTGAGCGGGATCGAGATCGGGATCACCGCAAGAGAAATCATCTTGGAGAAGGACTGTTTGCCGGTTTGCACGACCACTTGCTCGGTCGAATTCATCATGCTCAAGCCGGTGTTGAGGAGGAGGAGTCCACCGGCGATCCGGAACGCGCTGATGCTGATGTCGAAAAAGCCCAGGATGGACATGCCGGCAATCATGGCGGTGATCATGGTGATGAAAGAGGTTATCGTGGCGATGATGGTGAGCTTATGTTGTTCCTTGGGGCTCAGCCCCTCGCATAGTTTCAGAAAAAAAGGAATCGCCGGGATGTTGTTGGCGACGGCGATGAGACCGAGGAGATAGTGCTGAAATGAGAGTTCGTTCACAGGGGCATCCTTCGGGCTGAAAATACTACTGTGTTCATTTTCCCCACCCGGAGGATAGGCCGACGCCGAGAAGCGGCCTGAGCGCCGAGGTGGGATAGTGGGTTTCCTGTTGCGCTAAACCACGGGGGATGCCAGGGTACAGCTCCCAAGGATTCTGCTTTTGCCTGGTTGATCTGATGATCTTTCCCCCGAAAACAGCCACTCAGCCCTTCAATCCATGAGGCCGGTTCGTATAGTCTTTGGGGTGGACCTCCTCGTGCGTGACGGTCAAACTAATCAGGCAAATCATAATTCAGTTCCTGTTAGCTGCCAGCGCCGCCAGTTTGATTTCATCATAAGCCTGGTCAAGGAGCGCTTTTGCCCTCGCAGCATGGCCGTCCATGTCATATTCATTGGCCACCTGCGCCGCAGTTATCTTATTGATCGGTTTTTCTATGAATGTCTGGGCCGCTGCAAGATTCCCGTGGCGTGCGCGGCTCACATTACCGGCATCAACCGCAATACCGGTGGACACAAGCACAATCACAACAAAACCTGTAGCTAAAATCTTTACCACTGACGATTTCATTTTGCCCCTTCCTTCTTCCAATTTTGCTTGCAAGATAAAACACAAAACTTAGTTGTAAAGCTGGCAGGCGGTTCGGGCCAGGCGCCAGATCACGCGGGAGAATCACTGATATTACGTAACCGGAATGGCAAAATACAAGAAGAGAGAAAACTTGCCGGGCTTAGACCATGATTACACTAAGAGTTCAAAACGATGTGGGTCTTTGCAGTGCCAAAGTGTTACCGCGTAGCGGATATCGTATAGGACCACAGAGAGGAAACCTTCTAAGGTGGCGGAGATATAACGAAACCATAGAAATACTTGTTGGGCGGAGGGCGAACGAGTGAAACATGGTGGCGTGCTTCCTGACGTACTTTTACTTCCGGGTCTGCTTTGGGACGAACGCCTCTGGGAGGCCCAAACGGAGGCGTTAGCCGGCTCGGCGCGCAGCTCCCCATGCCTTTCGACTTTCAGCTCAGACAGCCGATGAAAATCAGCCAAATTCAGCAACCAAGCGCTTCCTTCAGCCATTCCTTTAATTCCTCGGTAATGGCGTAAACTCCAACTCCAGGCTTACGTCCAGCCTCGTCAATCGCTCTGGTGACCATCTCGGCCGGCACGTGAATCTTTGCGATTTCATCGGCCTCTTTCATGGTTCTGCGGATCAGGGTAACCTGAGCAGGCTTTTCCCAGTCATAGATTACAAAATAGAGAGCTTCCTGACCGGGGTACCGAACAAAATCATCCTTGCGAGTCCATCCGGTCCCCCATTCGAGATAGGTTTCAACAGCCTTTTCCGGTGTCATTTCCCAGTCCAGACGATCAACTATTTCCCTGCGGATTTTTAGTTCTTCCAGTCCCCACATGCGGTTCCCTCTGCACACAAACTATCAGTTACGCAGTTGAAAAGGCAAGGTCCTGCCGGCCTGAAACCGTCACCTTTACAATGGTGAAGCCATTTTCTTCGTTGGTGTAGGTTATCCTCCCGGTCTATCCTTGAAATTCGCTCAACTTGCCGTTATGCTGCTTTCCTGCTGATCTGATTGGCATCCATTATACTATTGATTTTGTGTAAATCTCGCAAAATGGGACTGCCGGAGGAGACTGAGATTTATGGTCGATACACTCTCGCGTCGAGAATTTCTGAAAACAGGGCTCGCGGCAACGGCGGCAGTAGCTGTTGGATCCGGACTCGCGAGGGCCGATAACCCCTTTCTGTTCGAAAAAACTTGGATCGGATCCTTGGAACTCTCTAACCGTACCATCAGGTCCTCCACATGGAGCGGCGTAGGAGACCCGAAAGGCTATGTGACCGACCGTGCCCTGGAGTTTTATGGTGATCTTGCCAAGGGAGACATTGGGCTCATTTTGACCGGTTACCAGTATGTCATGGCCAATGGTCAGGGACTACCTTACATGTTGGGTAATTACGACGACACACAGGCTGAAGGGCTAAAAAAACTCGTCGGCACGGTGCACCGCAAGGGTGGCAAGATCGCTGCTCAACTCGTCCACTGTTTAGCACGGGCCAACCCCAAGCTTTTTTTCAGGGAAGGCGATGAATTATGGGGTGCTTCTGCCATTCCGTATTCTGCAGAAGACAAAGTCCCCAAGGAGATGACCCGAGAAGATATTGCCGGATTTGTGGAAGCCCATGCTGCTGCAGCTTCCCGCTCTCGCAGATCCGGCTTCGACGGTATTCAGATTCATGGCGCTCACGGGTTCGGTATCAACCAGTTCCTCTCTCCAGCATGGAACAGGCGCGGCGACATGTATGGCGGCAGTCTTCAGAATCGGTATCGTCTGATTGGAGAGATCCTCGAAGCAATCAGAGGAGAGGTAGGAAAAGATTTTCCAGTCATGTTCAAGCTCAGTGCACAGGACTTTGTCGGAGATGGTCTCGAGCTTCCCGAATCGGCAGAAATTGCTCGACGTCTCGCCAATGACGGAATAGATGCGATCCAGGTAAGCGCCTGCTGCTCGATTTCGAATGCGGATAAACACTGCACGAAGCGCATGATTGTTAAAGAACAAGATGAAGCCTACCTGGCGGACTTTGCCAAGTACATTAAAGAAAGGATTAAGGTTCCCGTCATAATTGTTGGGGGCATACGGTCAGTGCCCGTAATAGACGGGATTCTGAAGGAGAGACAAGCGGATTACATTTCCATGGCCCGCCCGTTTATTCGCGAACCACATCTTATCAAACGGTGGAAGCGTGGAGATACTGCCAATGCCAGGTGCATCTCATGCAACCGATGTTTCGAAACAGGTCTGAAGGGTCTGGGGATTTCGTGCTACTGGGAAAGGAAGCTCAAGGAAGAACGCCGTAAGACATAGATGCCGGTCTGCCGGCCATAGCCAACAAACTGGTTGTGTGAAAAGACGGTTCCAGAGTGACACCCCAAATCTTTTCCGGCTTTCCATACTCATCGAAGGATTCCGGATACATTCATATACATTCCGAAGAGTCTATCACCAAGCCGAGAGGTTGAAATCCTAAGCGAAACTACATTGTCTCCTCTGAATGGGAAATGCCCAAAAGGCCTGCCGCATTTTCTCCGAGGATCTTTCGCACTGAATCCTCACTAATCTGAAGATTCCTTATGGCCTGAATGTTTTCTTTGATGATAGGCACTCCCGGCCAATCCGATCCATAGATCACCTTATGGGAAATTCGTTCGAGTTCCGGGAAATAATCTAAAAGCTTCTTGGGAGGGAGACCGGAGATCTCCATATATATGTTTTTGTGGAGCCGTGCCAAGGAAAATGCCTTCTGATACCAGAATGGACGGCCGCTGTGACATTGGAGCAAGACCAGATCTGGAAAATCAACCGCCACATCATCCAAATATATAGGATCGCCGTACTTTAACCTTGCCCCGGTAAATACCGATGAGCCGATATGGAGAGATATAGGGATGCCCAGTTCCTGCGCCTTCGAATATAGCGGATACATCATGGCATCATTGGGGTAATAGTGCTGGTAAGTGGGATAGAGCTTCAGCCCCCGAAAACCGTAGTTTCGTACCAGATTTTCAAGTTCCTCTGCGGGCCGTGTGCAGGTGTAAGGATTTATGCTGGCAAAGGGGATCAGCCGCCCGCTTTTGGAACAAAATTCCGTCACACATTCATTATCCGCTATCCCGGTAGTAATCGGAGCCAGTTCGGCAAGAATCACCGCGTAATCGATTCCGGCTTCATCCATCAAGCCCAGGAACGCTTCCGGAGATGAATAGGTTTTGACCATCCAGTCCAGCCGGTCTCCCCAGGTTTCTTGGAGAAGACCCTGCCAAGCTGACGTCATAACCTTATAGCGGGCCGTATGGACATGAAAGTCTATGATCATATTCACCTTCTTTTGTAGTCTTGCCTGACTGGAAGAAGCCAAACCACGATACCTCCGCTATTCAGTCAGAGTCAACCAATCTAACCAAGCTGAGCATACTTGGCAGTGTCAGTTCGTTCTGAGAGCGGCAATTTCCGGCCGGGAGCGTCCATTCCCTTTTTCGGGCATATGGATCGTTGCCGATGAAGTCACCACTCTTCCTCCTGGAATTCGAAAACCAAAAACCGCTATGTCTGCTCCTCTTGTCTCTGGATACCCATTGAAGTAGTATATCTTCCCTCGTCCCCATTTGCGCACTAAATTTATCAGATACAATAGGTTTCGATGCTCATTTTTGAGGAGCAACCAATGACTCTCACCAAAGCCCATCTCATCGAAGCACTCTTTGTCGGGAACAATTTCACCAGGGCAGAGTCAGCCCGGATTATCGACACCCTCCTCGATGTGATTAAACAGTCATTGCAAATCGGCGAAGACGTTCTCATCAGCGGATTCGGAAAATTTTCCGTTAAAGAAAAGCAGGCGCGTAGGGGCAGAAATCCCCAGACTGGGAAGCCGATGAAGCTGCCACCCGGAAAGGTGGTGACATTTAAATGCTCCGGCGTTTTGCGGGCGACAATGAATGGGCAGGATGAATGAAGACATCCAATACCTTGTGGAGGGGTAGCATTTCCTCAGCGGTGGCCTGTTAGTGTCCAGGAAGCTCTGCTTGGGTTGCAATTTATGTCTAAATCAGAGGGAGTTTACATGAGCGATGGATCATATCCGTTCTGTTTCCATTCTTCTGACCTATCCGGCGGTATCTGTTTTAGCCGAAGACACCTCCGGCTCTGGCAGCCCTTCATCGAACTTTGGAGCACACCACCATTCCAAGAAAAAAAAGGATGATGAATCGACTGAGAAAAAGAAGGAAAAAGAGCTTCGGGACAAAAAAGTCGATGATGCCATCAAAAAGGCGTGGCAAGAAAAATAGCGGAAGGACCAAAAATGGCGACAAAAAAACGTTGGATGTATGTACCGCCGAAGCCGGCAAAACCAAAAGTCCCTGAATACCTGAAACCGGCAGTCAAAAGCAAGGCCGATGAGTTTGTGGAATCCTTCCTAAAACCCACCTTCATCAAAGATCCACCGAAAGACTACGAGTGGAACTACGTAGTCGATATCTTCACGAAATGGTATCAGCGGTACTTCTATTTTTGCTCAACATGGCGTTCCCCAAGACCCAATGCGATTTCAGAGTATTTCGAAATCAGGTTTGCAAGGCTTGAATATGCTGGGGGCGAGAAGTTCAACATGGCATACATGCGGCATACCGGCCAGTGGTGGGAAATCTTTCAGGATCTTACACTGGACCAGTGCATCGAGGAAATTAAGGGGAATCCCCTCGTGCAGCCATAGCAAGTGAGCTGAGCCGGCCTTTCAATACTGTCTCAGCCTGCACGCATTCAGCAATGCAAGCCTGCTCGCGTCATCTTTTATTTCACCGGCCAACTTTCAGCCAGGCAGACCGAGCGCAATTTTCATTGCTTCGATCCCGGTCCTTTCGATAAAGCGGGCGGTCCTTTCTCGTTTTTTCCCATTTGCCTGGTAATATTCCAGAGATTTCTTTGCGAGTTCCAGAACTTGGTCAGTTGTCAAATCCTCGGCCAAAACGTCGCCGATTCTTGGGTGGCTTCCCGAGTTGCCGCCAAAAATCAAGGTCCATCCATTCTTTTTCCCCTGTGCCCCGATATCCCGGACGAAGCTTTCTCCGCAGGTCATAGAGCATCCAGAGACACCGATCTTCACTTTGGCGGGCAGGTCTATCCCGATAAAAAGCTTTTCCAACTCAAGACCAAGTCCGAGCGAGTCCTGAACTCCAAGTTTGCAAACAGCCGTACCGGGACAAGCCTGCACATAATGGACGCAAAGTCCGGTGGCTTTCCCCGGCTCCATCGCAAGCTCTCTCCAGATCTCCTCTACATCTTCGCCCTTTATCCCAACCAAGGCTATCCTCTGGCCGGAGACTATTTTAACGACAGGTATCCTATACTTTTTGATAACCAGAGTGAGTTTGTCCAAATTTTCCGGCGTGAGAAGTCCAACAGGTATACGCGGAACGATTGCGTAGGTTTCTTTGTCTCGCTGCAAGATAGCTCCCTTGGGTTCAATATCCATTTCGATTCCTTTCAAACACTAGGGTTTCGGTGACGGGGACAAGCTATTTATTACAAATTCACTCGGCGTGCAATAGCACTGTCGCAGAAAGTGCCGGACTTTTGATCCTGAGCCTTTCGATGAGCCGGGGTTAGGCGAAATGAGAAAAAGAAAGAGCCAACAGAAGGAGGGTCATCCGGTAAACAAGTACCTATGGTCTGGATCTTCCTGCCCCGAAGGGCTGCATATAATAGCCCACGATCCCTACGCTTCGCGAGGTGCCACCCTGGGATAAGGCCGGCGAAACCAACCATGTTTTTTTACCCTGAAGGGGTTAGATAAATTCCTCCATAGTCACGACTGTCCAGCTAATCCCAAGACAGATAATGTCCTTTCTCGACCTGCTGATACTCGTTTGCCGGATGAACCTCATTTTTGAGAAAGTCGAGTCGATCGACATCTAAATTGACGCTAACGCCCTGCCGCCGCCCATCCCCCAGGCCCGGCAGCGGTTTTTCTAATTAGCGACGCCAGGTGTTCGGGCGGGTAGACAACGATCTCGTTCTTAAGCAGCTTCTGAAGATAAAAATCGTCTGCGCGGTAATGGAGATGCATGTTTTGACGATTGATCATACGCAAAAAGCAGCGAAATTCGGGAGCGGCCTTCCCGAGAGGCCCGCTGAAGCAGGAGAAATTAAAAGTAGAGAACTTCAGGTTATGGTAGGTTAGCAAAACTCGCCGGACCCCTTCGGCCATCGTCTGAATGTCCTCGTCGCCCCATTCCAGGAAATGGGAAGTATGCGGCCATACCGCATTCACCTCGTTTGAACCTATTGGAGAGAACGCGGTAAACCACTGGCTTGAGGCAATTTCTCCAAGCCATCTTTGTGCGGATTCCCTTTCCGTCTCAACGAGATCGAGCCAGTAGCATGAGCCGGTATCCCTGTGGTAAGCAAGGCTCCTTTCGAGCAGCAGCCGATGGTGAGTCATGGGAAACGGAGATCCGATTATCTGAAAGTGAGGATGCATGATACTGCTTCCGGCAGGAGGCATGAAGTTGGCGTTGATGGTAAAGAATGGGGCATCGGAATCAGATTCGAAACACCTTCTGATGAACTCCAGGGATACCGAAAAAGCGTCAAAGAGAAGCGAGGAGGAAAAGTCGTCCAGGATTCGCCCATGTTTTTGTCCCACCATGACAACAGCGTGATAGGGCGCCAGAGGAAAGAGGTTGGGAAATAAAACGATTTCCCCTCTTGTGAGCCGTCCCTCCGGGATGAGGCTTTCGGGGTAGCGGGGTGAAAACTTGCGCCACTTCCCGTCACACATGAAGCACTGTTCCTTCGTGTCGTCGATCCTCTGGTGAAGGTATGCATAATCTGTTTCCGGGAAAAGAGCCGAAACCTTACCTTTCAGTGCGTCATTTAGTATGCTCTGATGCTCGGTAAGCGGGTCCAGCCGGACCTCTATTTTCTGCCTGTCCAGCTCTCCATTCTTGATCGGGTTGTGGAATTCGGCAACCTCCTCCCAAATTTTGAAGGAAATTTTTGGCATCGCATTTGTCCTCGTAAGATAGACTCATATAATACCCTGCTCGAAAAAAATGCGCCTTGTGAAGTAGGCTTGCCCGGCCTCCCTTAGCGGCGTGTGAGCGCATAGCGCGAAGGCCGACCGCTCATTCTCGGCGCTTTCCATGACCTGTCTATGACCAGAGACGGAGCGGAAGCGGGAGGCCTTGAAAAAGTTGCCGGTTATCGATCCGAAAACTCCCGGATCTTCTGGTCCGGGTTTAATTCAGATGGGTAACAACTGAATCCCACTGAGGGCCCAGTCCGAATCCACCCTATTTTCTAGGTAACTTAGTAGTCCATTTCATAAATTCGGTGACGTATCCAAACTGAACTACGCAGCCGCCCGCAGTTCAATTTGGGAATTTAGCTTGTCGATTAATTTGTTCAGCTTCTCTCGAGTGAATTTC
>JBEKTT010000060.1:0-31815 GCA_049515795.1 Syntrophobacteraceae bacterium | reverse complement strand
CTTTTCACGCCCCAAGCTCCCTCTCAAGCATTCCAACAGATTTGCTCTGTTTCATCTCCTCTGCTGCAACCAGTCTGACTGCCCCGCCATTGTCAGGAGTGTAGGTGTGACCCCTCTCTTTCTTTGTGCAGATGGAGTATGACGGAATGGCGAGTCTAATGGCACGAAAGTTAATGCATCACAATATCGGTGTCAATCAAGGCTTTGCGCGATTATCTAGTTGACGCAAGGAGTGATACCCGATAATATAAAAATACATCCTCTGCTAGGAGCATTCATTTTATGTTTTTCGATTATTTACAGGCGGTGGTTATGAAACATTGGCTGCCGCTTTTGATTGGTGTTTTCGGAACTATCCCCTGGTGGATAAGGGGGATGTTCTCGGAGCGCATTCAAACGAAGATTGATAAATATCTTAATCCATCAGCAATAAAGCGGTTTGGTATCGCCACCCTCGTCATATCGTTTGCGGTAGCAAATTTCTTGGCGTGGGAGGATGAACACCAGAGGGTAGGAGATGAACATCAAAAAGTAGTGGCTGAACATAAACAAGCAGAGATAGTCACAGACCAGCTTAAAAAAGAAAAAGAAAACAATAAGCCCGTGTTTATCTTAGGTTTGAATCAATGCATTTCAGGTGACATTTCGGCGCTTGATGCAGGTATTGTCTTTCTGAATATAATATTGAAAAATCTAGGGGCGCCAAGCATCGCGCACGGGTGGAAACTTAATATTAAGAGCCCCTCTATTAACATAGATTCAATAGTGCCAACCCTTATTTCAGATGGTTTGAAACTATTTGATGAAAATAACAAATTACTTGCTAGATTTACAGCAGGTAACAGGATGGAAGAAAGAGCCATGAAGCCTATCGCAAAGAATGATATGGCAAGTGGGTGGTTATGGTTTATATTTCCAAGGATACATCAAAAACAACTAAAAGGTGCAACAGTAACACTTTTTGTACAGGACATTTTAGATCATGAATATTGTTATAGTTTTATTCTAAATCAACCCCCTAATAAGGGAGAACTCTTTTATTACCCTGGTTCGGGACCAAATCCATTCTTGGGTAAGAAACGAGTGAAGAAATATTAGGATGCGAGATCTTCAGTTTTTTGTATCAGTTCCTTAAATTCCATCTTTTGGGCATTGAGTAGTCTTATGAGAGTATCTCGAAAGAGATATGCGTTTTCGCGTCCGTTGAATCTCCATTCAAATTCGTCAAGGTAGGCATCCATATGCTTCTGTCGAATGGGGTCGGGCCAAGCTAATATACTGTTTTTTAAAGATTAGTTTCCAAAAAACAGGCATTTTTTGTGCTTAGAAGGCCATTTTCGCCATCGACGCTAAGGCCCGCATCATGAGCGATACCGCCCATGGTATATGCGTTGATTGGATTGTGCCGTGGGATGGTAAGAATTCGAGTGCCATCCGACATGACGATGTGCATGCCCTGCCGAACTACGTTAAAGCCTGCCCTTTGAAGAGCACGAACGGCATCCGGATGGTTAACTCCTGGGATTTTACCCATGATCCTAAATAGCGACCTCTATCTCACGGACTTCAGCATCCGGGTATAGGTCGCTTATGGCCATCAAGTACTCGTTAATCGCATCTCGAATATTCTCAATGGCTTCTTCCTCTGTGGCTCCCTGGGACCAACAACCCGGAAGACCCGGTACGGAAACACTGTACCCTTCGTCGGAATACCTCAGCACTACCTTGTACTTCATATCTGAGATCCTCTCCGCTTATTTCAGATTACGGTCTGTTTTGAGGAAGTGCAACCCGCCGGCGTTCAACGGAGCAAACCATCGTCCTTTGCAGCTTCGATGTAACTGGTGAGGACGATAAAACATGCGCCCAAAACACGACTACCTTGATTATACTCCACACCTATCGTGAAAGCCATGCTGCACACATTGAGAAGCTCAATATCTTGCCAAAACATTAACCCATGAAGAGAGAGGGGTCAAACCTACACTTTTCACGCCCCAAGCTCCCTCTCAAGCATTCCAACAGATTCGCTCTGTTTCATCTCCTCTGCTGCAACCAGTCTGACTGCCCCGCCATTGTCAGGAGTGTAGGTGTGACCCCTCCCTTTCTACTGTTCTGGTTGGACCGTATCATGGCCCCAGGCGTTGATAAATTAAATAGGTTTGCCATCGGGTCCATGAATCTCCGCTTTCCACTCTTTGTGGATGAGTTCCACAATACTGGCAGGCATGGGGATATAGCTCAATTCGTTTGCCAGCTTACCACCACTTTGATAGGCCCATGTGAAGAAATCCAGAACACGTTTGGCCGTTTCCGGGTCTTTCTGCACCTTATGCATCAGGATGAATGTCGCGCTACTTATTGGCCAGGTGTCCTTGCCCGGTTGATCTGTAAGAACTGTATAGAAATCCTTCGAGTTTGCCCAATACGCATCCGCTGCCGCAGCCTGGAAGTTCTTCACATCCGGCTTGACGAACTGCCCTTCTCTATTTTGCATCATGGTATAGATCATATTGTTTTGGAACACATATGCGTATTCAACGTACCCTATAGAGCCGGAAATGTTCTGAACGTAGGACGCAACTCCTTCGTTGCCCTTCCCGCCCGCGCCTGCCGGCCAGGACACGGAAACGCCGGTTCCCACTGCCTGCTTCCATTCCGGGCTGACCTTGGACAGGTAATTGGAGAAGGTGAACGTAGTGCCGGAACCGTCGGAGCGGTGCACCACGCTAATATCTTTATCGGGAAGTTTGACGCCTTCATTGAGCTTGACTATTTCAGGGTTGTTCCACTTCGTAATTTTTCCCAGGTAGATATCGGCTAGCACCCTACCACTCAACTTGATTTCACCCGGTTTGACTCCTTCCAGATTGACAACGGGTATTACACCGCCAATGACCGTAGGGAACTGCACCAGACCGGCCTTTTCAAGCTCCTCAGGTTCCAGGGGCATGTCCGAAGCACCGAAATCGATGGTCTTGGCCTTGATCTGTTTTATGCCGCCTCCGGAACCGATGGATTGGTAATTCACTCTGATACCCGTTTCATTTTTATAAGCTTCAGCCCATTTGGCGTACAGGGGATACGGGAAGGTCGCCCCCGCTCCGGTGATGTCGGCTGCAATCGCCGTTGCAGCAACTCCAAACCACAGCACCATAAACATGGTCAAGGTTCTACCCAACGATCTCATAACATTTCTCCTCCTACCATGTAGTTTGAGAGAGGGGTCAAACCTACACTTTTCACGCCCCAAGCTCCCTCTCAAGCATTCCGACAGATTTGCTCTGTTTCATCTCATCTGCTGCAACCAGTCTGAATGCCCCGCCATTGTCAGGAGTGTAGGTGTGACCCCTCCCTTTCCTTCTTCCTGGCAAGCTCCGCGTGCAGTTCTCGAATGCGTTGAGACATTTTCTGAACAATTCGAAGGGCAATGGTAGGGTCTGCATGGACTTGGCTCAGAAAGGTTCTCTTATCTACCTTGAGAACTCTGGCTTCACCCACGGCCCGTATACTTGCTGATCGAACGTCGCGGTCGAGCAGAGCCATCTCGCCGAAGAAGTCTCCTTCACCTATCATACCCAAGTGCATTTCCGAATCGCCTTGCACTTTGAAAACCTCCACCTTGCCTGATTGGACCACATACATGCAGTCCCCAACCTCTCCTTGCCGGATAATCATTTCCCCATCCGCGTATATCTTCCCAAGATCTCCAGCAGACATGTCCTCCTCCATGGGATCGGAAAGAACTACGACCAAATTCCAAAAAACGTATCCAGTAAAAAACGGTACAAAAAAGCTGGGCTAAGGGTACGCATGAACACATCCGTGTAAGGGGCGCTGCCGGTGAAAGTGTCCCAAAGAACTGTGCTCATTCGCCTGGTATTATCAGCCGAACCCTGCTCTCTGGACACCATGCGCAATACTCCATGCCGGGATGGGCGCATCTTCTGGATCAAGTGAGTCACCCAAAAGACGATCTTTCCGACATTATTGTCAAAGGAAATTGAGCGGTAAGTCGGCCAGAAGTGGCGTTTGAAATCTGCTGCGGATATTCCACTGAATATAGCCGTTCTTGCTGCCGCCTTGGAAGTGCGGTAAGCGGCCCCTATACCATCTTTATAGAGCCGTGTAATTCCGCAATCCCCGATGAATACAAGCCTGTCGGCAAATGGTCTCTCAGCGCCGCTTATTGCAATGGCGGGACTGCAGCGGCAGCTTTTGTCCAGGATGTTCCAATCCGGCGGGAAGCAACTCCTCACTTCAGGTGATTCAAGAAACGAGCGGACCAGTGTGGAATCAATATCCTTCCCGAGAAGACACATTGTTACAAAGTCTCCCTTCGGGATAAGTGCGGCAAAATCGAGACGGGGAATATCAAGCAGGAAAACATGCATCGAGCTTCCAAGAACTTGCTCTATGGTTTTTTCACCCAGGTGAAATTCACATATGTAAGTTTTTGTGGTTCGTGGGAGCCTGTAACCAAGCCCAAGTCCCCCAAACATTTTTAATGTGCTGGTGTTGATGCCGGTTGCGACAACAAGCAGATCATAGCTCGCCGGTTCATATCCCTTGGCGCCAACCTGTGGGCGGCCGTCAACCCACTTGATCTCTTTGACACGTTTTCTTATGAGCCTGGCGCCCCGGTTTACTGCAAGTTCCTGAAGATAGCCATCAAAGCTGCGCCACTTAATCTCCTTTATACCTGCCGGCCCTGCTCCCCTGTGTACCGCGGCTATTCTCTTCTGATCGGCGGGGGTTTCAATTCTGACCGTCCCTATGTCCATGTGAAGGGTATATGACTCTATCCCCCTCTGGACTACGGAGGAGGGAAGATTGATCCCCTCGGTGGCAAGCATTTGCACAAGGGATTCCGATATAATTCCACCGCAATAGTTGCAACCCACCGGGCCAGGACGTGAAAACTCCTTGGGTTCGAATAGATCCAGGTTGATCTCAATTCCGGACATTTCCGAAAGATTGAGAAGAAAGTAGCTGAAAAGCGACCCGGCAGGTCCTCCACCAATGACTGCAACGCGGGAACCGTCAACCAGCCGGAAATCTGGCCTGGAGCTTCCAGCGGCCTCTTTAATCCTTGGTTCAAGATCCCTGAATATTTTTAGCATCACTAGCTCTCACCCTCGGCGAGGGTTTTTATTCCGTAAGAATGCATCAACTCGACTTTTCGCGGACTTTAAATCGCATTGGGGTGTCGGATTCGATCCGAAAAACTCTTGGAATGCAGAATGTCCATAAATCATACTGTATCCCAATCAAAACCCGCAAGAAAAAACCCCGATCAGACCAGTTTGCGCAATTTGACATACCACCATCCCCGCAGTTGATGGCTTATCTTCGCAATCCAGACTCGAGTTCCGAGGGCCAATATTCTTCAACCAATGGGCATTAGAATGTAACGGTGAATCGCGCAAGGGTTGGAATCCAGGATAAAAGATTTTGAACGAGATGTGTGAACCTTTCTATATCCCGAATCTTAAGAAAAGATGAATTTAGCTGGATTCACATTGCACATTTTGATTTTGATTTCTTCATCAATTTTGTCGGTCTGGATGAATCTTCGCAGGTAGTCATTATAAGACCGCTCCCATAAGAGATTCATCATGTAATCTGTTCCAAACATCATGTGGCGTCTTGCCTATAACCTGCTCCACATGATCCGTGATACGGCCTTCTGGGGGCAAAGCGTCAGGCCATCGATAGACTCGGTCATCAGGCGTCTCGTAAAGGTTGGGGCCAGAGTGGTCTACCATGCAAGGAGGTGGCATATCCATGTTGCTACGGCTTTTCCTCTCGCCCGGTACTATCGGATTCTGTTAGCCTGAACCCTTGAAGTCGGACAGGCGGGAACCAGGTTATACAAAACTCCGGGGGTGGAGGTATGCCCTGAAAACGCAAAAACCGGTCCCATCGACGTATAAGTTGCCTATTCCAATCGAGGACTGTATACTCTTTCCAGTCTCAGGCACGCAACTGAAGTTTTTTCGGGCAAAAACCCGGCCCGAAAATGCGGTTGGGGTGCTCGGCACTGAAGTTGGTGCATTATTCCGGTTAGGTATTTGAAGGGTTTTCGGGTCGAGTCCGGCGTGTGGATGTGATCCGGCGTCTGGCATGGGCCCTCGATACGAGCATAGGGATCAGTCTATGAACTGAATCAGAGGAAAATCAGGGGAGGTATGAGATGGCTGACATGTCTTTATACTATGCAAATCGGCCCAACTTCAAATTCGGTGATTTATTGCAATGGAGTGGAACAAGCATTCTGAGCAAAGCTATAAAGTTAAAAACAGAAGGTGATAGACCTCGATATGAGAAGGATCACGATATCAATGCATCACACAGTTCATTGCTTGTTACCATGCCAATATACGAAGGCATGGAGCATAGAGTATGGACGACCGAAGCAGTTGAGATTGGGACAGCTTTGCATCTCCTCTCAAAGAACCTGGATAGCTACAATGGAAAACTATGGTGGTATCCTTTAAAGGATAACATAGGGTCTGATGATTTTAGAAAACAGGTCGGCATAAATGCATTTGAATTAATCGGCATTCCCTATGCTTTTGAGGATCTATTTACCCAGTTAGCCGAAAGAGTGAAGATTGATATAAACAAGCTTTTTTGCTCTGAATATTGCCAAGTGTGCTATTTGGGGATAGACATGGCAATAGGTCGGGGCGCATTGAATCCCAATCAGATGGCAACCCTGGGAATATTCAAGGAACCGGTTTTGATTTTCGATAATACCTAACCGCGCCTGCATTTGAGGTGCCGAGCCGAAGCTTGAACAAAAAGCCCCGGCTTTTTTTATGTTGAAGCACAGTCGCGGCAATCACATGTGTATATCGAAGAAGATGTTCTCCATGTCGCTGCACCCCGGTTTCATGGCACACTCCTTGGTATTTCCACAGTTTGGCTGTGTTTAAAATTACGATAACGATCAATCAAAACGTCTTTCCGAAGAGTATAGCCTGACGGGACTGCTTCGTAGAAAGGCTCTTCAATTTCTTTTAAATAATCAATATACTTTGACCTAGCTATTTCTTTTTGGACAAGCCGATGAGCTATATTATAGCCGAATCGTTGCATTATACTGCGCAAACTCCTTCTCGTATTTCCAAGCGTAATTAGGTTTCTTAATGAGGAGCATTTATAGGTAAAATCCGCCAGCTTAGTTTGAAGTATGCTTGGTTTCATATTCAATGGGAAAAAAGTCACAAATTCACCATTTATATAGTCAGCCAAATCTTCATTGAAGGAGGCAAGCTCGTTCCATAAGAAAAATCTGTAAGCAGGAAAATACAGATTATCAACCTCAGGCAACTGTCCCAACGGTGAAACGCGCCATTTCTCGATACCATGTTCTTTAATAAAGCGTTCAATATTGTCGAAGACATCCGGTCCATCTTCATCAGCTCCTACGATAAAAAGTCCAGTGACACTAAAACCTAATGTGTGAAAAAGGCTAATTGATCTGGACATATTATCAGAAGCTATATTCTTCTTATATTTCCGTAGTGTTACGTCGCTTAACGATTCAATCCCAATACTTAAACTATAAACTCCAGCCTCTCGCATTATTTGCAGAAGTTCTATGTCGTTACTAAGATCGGTTCGAACCAAAGCTGTCGCCTTTATATTCAAAGCTTTCTCGGCGAGCATTTTGAAAAAGCGATGGCTGGCGGCGTCGAATGGAAGTGCCGCAGTCGGGTCTTCGAACATAACATTCGATATGTTAGTGGCGTTGACGTGAGACGCCAGATAGTCGACGGCTACTTCCGGTCTCATTCTTCTATATTTATTGCCATGTAAGTATTGGACCGTAGGGCAGAAAGAGCAATTGTAAGGGCACCCTCTTGAAGCCAGGAAGGTCAACATTGGAAATCGCCTCTTTGTTAAGATCCAAAGCGGCCGGGCATATTTGAACCAGAAACTGCCTGTTGTTTCAGAGTAGCCCCTAACGACGGAGAGATCGGGTATGTTGTCAAAAAGCGGGCTGCCTGTTTGATTACTTGAAGGGGGCAAGGTGACAGCAGTCTTTTCTACCTGTTCATCGAGGGTCAATCCATTTATGAATTCAAGAAACCGGACTTCGGATTCACCCGGGTAGACCATATCAAAAATCGGGGCCACACGACCTCCTTCGGACATCGACACATGTTCTCCTCCCAGGACAGTGACGACTTTGCGTCCAATTCTTTCCGCCTCGAATTTAGTCTGGGCTGCAAGCTCTTCGGCTCGAGCTATAGCGCCGGTTTGCGCCGAAAAACCAACTATATCAAATTGAGCCGCCAACTCAGAAGGATGTGCAACAAAGCCCAGCTCCTCGTTTATCACACATACTTCGTGGCCTGAGTCCTTTATCACTGAGGCCACCTGCAAAGGACCGTACCTTTGAATCCAAAGAATGTCCCCCAGGCAAAGGAACCTTTTTTTGGGGACAACCAGGGCTACTCTAGGCTTGTCATTGAGTCTCACCGTACTCTCACTCCTCGGTTACGGCCCGTTTTGGACCTTCTCCAGTTCCTCCAGGTCCCACTGCAGGTCCATTTCCTCGAACATGGCGCCTGCTTTCTTTAAGTACTCCTTGCCGCTGACGCCTTTTAACTCTTTGTATTTGCTGCCGGATCCAATCAGGCGTTTTCCTATTTCGAGGTAGGTTCGTGCAATGTCGGGGCGTACTCCGAGCCGCTCGCCTTCCCTGATTGATTTATCGAACCAACTGAGGGCCTCGCCTTGTTTTCCAATCAGCCAGTAGCACACGCCCATCAAACGGCAGCTTTCGGTGCGCTGGGCTACGAATCTCGCGGAGTTTTGCACGGCCTTCTTTCCGCTCTTGAAGGCTGCTTTGGCATATTCGGAAACGAGCGGTTTCCAATCGGCATCAAGTGCTTCTTCCAGCATTTGCAGATCGAGCATAAACAGGGCCGTCTGGGTCGCGTACAGAATGTGTGGAGGCCAGTAAGTCTGTCTGCGTTTAACTTCTTCCGCACCTGCCAGGGAGTCCTTTGCTCCGGCAATATCTCTCATAAGTACCTGGGCTATCGCCCTCAATCCCAGACCCTCCAACTCATAAATACTCGCCCCCTTCTCAATTGCGCTCGAGACAACATCATTAGCTGCAATGACTACTTTGTGTAAACTGCGACGGACCAGCAGCATTATAGTAGGCAAAACATTGAGGGCCACGGAACCGTATTGGTATTCTTCCTTCACGACTTTATAATCTTCGAGCAATTCGCTTGCCTCACTCAATTGTCCCTTGTACGCTTTTACCAGTCCCTGATAGTATGCATAGGCTGAAGCCCAAGTAAACGCACCATCTCTTAGTGCGGTTTTAAACAGCGACCTGTCGTATACGGGCATTTCAGACCACTTCCCACAATTGAAATAGATCAGGGAGGTAATCCCGTTGTATACGATAACATCCTGGATATTTTGGGGGTCTATAAGCTTTCCCGCCTCCAACAGGATCCTGTCGGTCATCCTCCGAAACCCTGCCAGGGCAAGCACTGTGCTGGTTCCCGTATGCAGTGCCGCTGCAATGTGCAGCTTTGTCAGATCGTATTTGTAACTCTCTTTGAGATCGTGAATCGATTCGGTCAGACATCTTTTCGGGACAGTGAAATGAAGACAAAAATCCTTCTTCAGTGACAGATCGAAAAACTCGCTTACACGCTGATCTGCAATCTTTTTTCTTTTGATCAGCGGCAAATAAAGCATCAACGAAATGGCCAACAGGTCATATACCAGCCTGGCCAAGACGCCCACCCGGCTCTTTGGCGTTCGCCTTCCCCATCTGGCAAAGACCCTGTCAAAGTAATTTGCCGCATTACCCCACTCTCCCTTATTATAATAAGCTATGGCGATGTTCTTCTCGAATTCGGCAACCCTTTCCGGATTTGCCCTATCGCCGTACTTACCGAGGTACAGCCTCAGGGCTTCCTTGTAGTAGTGAAGAGCTTCGCTGGAGGCCGAGGTGCGCAGCGCCTCCTCACCTGCTTTCACCATCCATTCTTCGGCCTTATCCGCATCGTCGGCTTTGCTGTAGTGATAGGCGAGCATGCCGTAGAACTCATGCAGACGGTCCTTAAAAAGCTTCTCTATGGACACGGCGACTTTGCGGTGGATCTCCTTTCGCTGCTGAAGCAGCGTCGATTCATACGCTACTTCCTGCGCAAGGGCATGGCTGAAAAGGTACTCGAGCTCCTGCATTGTAATCCGTTCTCGAATGAGCTGGAGGTCCTTCAGGTACACGAGTCTGGAATCGATGTCCTCAACGGAGGTGGCGACGTCCTTTAGAATTCGATCAAAAAAACTGCGTCCTATAACCGAGGCACACTTCACCAATTCGCGGGTTCGCTCTTCCAGCCGGTCGATCCTCGCCATGAGCACATCGTTTATGGATTCTGGAACGACTATGGAATCCATTTTTTCAGTGACCGCAAACGAACCGTTGTGTTTGACGAGGACCCCCTGGTCGATCAGGGAACGGACAACTTCTTCAATGAAAAAAGGATTCCCTCCGGCCCGCTCACTGATCTGCGAGCACATGGAGTAGGGAATGCCTTTTATATTCAGCATGTTACAGATGAGGGCCTCGCTCATCTGTTTGTCGAGAGGCTGAAGGGCTATCTCGACATATTGGCGGGGCAGGATCGCGCCGATCCGCTCCACTGCCAGTTTGTTCCCCTGCCAATACCCTGGGCGGAACACGTTGATAAAAAGAAGGCGGTTCTTTTCCACGAGAGGGTAGAGTGACTCAAGTAGCGCCAGGGAACTCTGATCCGCCCAGTGAAGGTCTTCGATCACAATAACCGTGGGCCTAAGGTCACTCCATCGGACGAGCAGGTCACGCACGTTCTTGAATATGAGCTTCTCCAGCGCCTCCCCCTCGATTCTTTTGACCCGCTCGGCGTGTCTTCCCTTCAATTTCATTCCCATCAACACAGCAAGGAAGGGCAGGATTTCATTCGCTTCATCCTGATGGATTGCGCGGATTGCTCTGTCCAGCTTATCAAATCCTGCCGGCTCCGAATCACCTTCGGCTATACCCACCCACTGTTTCATCAGGCCGATAATGGGATGAAAGCTGAGATTTTTGCCGATGGATATGGCTCGGCCTTGAAGGTACCTTACCCTCTGCATCACCTGGCGTTTGCGAAGCTCCTCAATGAGTCGGGATTTTCCCATTCCCGCTTCGCCGAAAACGTTTACGACCGAGCCTTCGCCGTTGACCACCTTCATAACCTGCAGTTCGAGCCGGTCCAGTTCCCTGTCCCTTCCCACCATTTCCGAGAAGACCTGCCGATCCGCGCCAGCCTTGGAGCCCGAGGTTTTGGGGGAGATCACCCTGGACACTAAAATTGGAGCGGCTTTGCCCTTCAGCTGCTTGAGGCCCAAATCGTAAAAGTTGAAGCGTTCCCTGGTTCGCCGCAGGGTTTCTTCACCAACCAATATTTCTTCCGGACGCGCCAGGCCGCTAAGGCGGGAGGCCACAGTGACGGCATCGCCCGCTATTCCCTGTGCCCCTCGTTCAGGGTCCACGTCGGCCGTAACCACAAGCCCCGTATTGATTCCAGTGTGCATGGAAAGGGGAGATCCGACCCAACCTTCATAGCGGGGGCTAAGCCCCTTGACCAGATCGTGGATCTCTATTGCGGCGTGGACGGCACGGACCGGGTCGTCCTCATGGACTTGAGGTACGCCGAAGAAAGCCACAACGCCATCACCCATAACCCTCTCAATGAATCCCTCATACCTGGCCACGATCTCTTTGACTCCGGCAAAGATGCTTCCAGTAATCTGTTTCACTTGCTCGGGATCGAGTCTTTCAGTAATGGAGGTGTACCCGGTGATATCCGAAAACATAACGGTTACGTGTTTTCGCTCGGGTGCAATGGTGGGAGAAGTTCCCGACTGTTCTAACCGAGTATCGGGATACCCTGAAGGATGCAGCTTATTGCCGCATTCGTTACAGAACTTCGCGCTATCGGGCTGCTCTGCTCCACATTTGAGGCACTTCATCGACGCAACCCTCTTGTGACAGAGCTGGTCTGCAAAGCGTTGATCCCATGTCAATCCCACGCAAATCGAACCGTTCCAAGATTGGCCTGGGCGCGAAAGACGTTATGGTACGCAGACACCTGATATATGATACGATACCTCTATCAAAATGCGCAAGCGGAAATGCCGATCAGACGAATGTGGACAAATCTTCGGACACACCTCCATCTCCGGAGTTTATGGCCAGCTTCCCGCCCACCCGATTTGACGGGTTCAGTCGCATAGAATGCTATAGTACCTGGCGATAGAAAAACCCGACGCAACGTGTGCGCACCAATTCCGGAATGGCAGACCACTCCGGCCCCAACCTTTACAAGTTGCCTGATGATCGAGTCTATGAATTGGTCCGACGCTCTCAAAACGATATCCAATATCGCTTCTCAATATGCTTTCAAAATCACAGAGAAAATCGTAGCACTACTTGCCACTGTACGTAACAAGGCTATGAAGTTGCCACCTGCACTGACTCTGAGGCAGTCCATATTACTTGCCAACTTGTTAAAAATCGACCTGGGATCAAAACGCTCAATGATCTAAATATGTGAACTCGCTTTGAGCGGTGATGAACGCCAAAACCTCAGGTGATATTTGAAGCCGGACAAGATGCCCGCCAGATTGGATAGTAGTGATCACAAGCTATCACATGACTATTTCCAACTTACAACGTCGGCGTTTTCTCCTTCCCCGCCTTCCTGACCGTCGGCCCCATAGGAAATGAGATCATAATCACCGTGCTGTCCGGGGCAGTTGTAAATATAGGGCCTTCCCCACGGGTCCATGGGAACATCTTTTCGAAGGTAGGGGCCGTCCCAGAGATCAATACCCGGATTTGTGCGAAGGGCTTGCATACCTTCAGAGGTTGTCGGATACCTTCCCACGCTAAGCCTGAATGAATCCAATGCCGTGCCGAACATTTCAATCTGGGTTTTTGCGGCCTTCTGTTTGGAAGTGCCGATATGCTTGAAAAAGTCAGTTCCAACGAAGGCGGCAAGCAGGCTGAGAATAACCATTACGACCAGCAGTTCTATAAGGGTGAATCCTTTTCGTGAGCAGATGCGCTTTGCCTGATTATAGTTTTTGTTTATGAGAAGCATGAGGTTTCTACTCCGTTGTGGATTTGGGTGAAACGCCCTTCGAGCGTTAAAACCGTCACTGCCAAAAACAGGTTTTGCAAAGGTTAACAGTATCTTAAAACAGTGTCAATTATGTCCCCCAAAATCGGGCGCAACTCCGAGATCGAAAACGAATCGCGGACGGCTAAGCGGGCGGCCCGTCGAATCAGTCCACGTTATCGGACTCCCGTTCAGGCTCGGCCACCGAAAGAGCGTTGACGGTCAAACCAGTCGACTCGCCCCGCAAAAAAAGAGTCCCGTCAGCGCCGACTGAAAGGGGCGCTCTATACTGTCTCTTGAATTCCAGGATGAATCTTTGCTCGATTAACCTGGCGGTAACCTTCTCGCCGTTTGGGAGGCAATACATCTGGCCGTCGACGAGGCTCATGAAAACTCCTGTTTAGAGAAAATGATTATCGGCCGAATTGACTGTTGAGCTCTACAGAATAGGATACAACTATTTGGCTGTCTGGCAAAGTGAAATGGCAATGTGGCCCGTCGGAAAATCGACTCAGTTTTCAAATAGATAGTGATAAGTTGCAGTTTACATATTAAACAACGATGATTATTTTGTTTTAGGAAAATTGCCGCGCCGGGGAGTGCGGCTTTGGGAGGGAGAGACGATGAACGATGTCGGAAGCAGTTTTGATAACTCAGGGGCAAGGCCTTTTGAGGTGAATGTTGAGGCCGCAGATAAGCCGGGTGAGTCCTTTTCGGTCGAGCGGACTCAAACTGCGGCCACGGCCGGGGAACCGCAGGAAGCATCTCAAAAGCAACGCGATGAAGAGCTCGATCTCTTGATGAAAAACATAAAGGAATTCATTCGAAATATCGACGTTAAATCGCTGTAACGAATCCGGTTTTCACCAAAAGAGCCAAATGTCTTGGTTCCGCAGGCCTTCTGAAATCCCCTTTTGCATTCATCTTTGCGAAAGGGGTTTTTTTGTGCCCTGATCATGCCTATTGTGTATCAACTGAATATCGGCGCTGAGCTACGGGTTGATATCGGGTTGATTTCCGCAGTCGCAATTGATAACAGTGCGTACTTTGGGTATAAAAGAAGACTTCAGACCACTGAAACCTGGAGATCGGCCGGTTTTGAGGAAAGTTTGCTTGATGAAAATGAAGGCCCTCAAGTCTTTTGCAGTTTATCTGGTCAGCCTGGTCTTTGTCTTTACCTCCCTGGCGCCCCCCGTACAGGCTGCCGATGTGTTGAAACAGCCGGCGGACAGGGTCTTTGGCGACTGGCGGATCACGCAGCTCAACGCAGAACCTTCCACCCTGAACCCGATCACATCGACCGACGCCTACGCAGGGACCATCGACAGCTATATCTATGAATCGCTCCTGAAAAGAGACGAAAGGTCTCTGGAACTTGTGCCGGTTCTTGCCGAAAAATGGGAAATTTCGGAAAACCATCTCATGTACACTTTCCACCTGAAAAAGAATATAAAGTGGAGCGACGGGCATCCGTTCACGGCAAGAGATATTCTTTTTTCATTCGACCGCATACGAGACCCCAAGGTGGATGCCGCCCACCTGCGGAACTACTACCAGGACATTGAAAAAGTTGAGGCTCTGGACGACTATACAGTCCGCTTTCATTACAGGATACCTTATTTCCTGGCCCTTGAGTTCTGCGGAGGCATGCCTATAGTGCCTGCGCACCTGTTCAAAGAAGGAGAAGATTTCAATCAGCACCGGATCGGACGCAAACCGGTGGGCACCGGTCCATACAAGCTGCTCCACTGGGAGACCGGAAAAGAAATCGCCTTGGTTCGAAACGAGGACTACTGGGGTGAAAAACCGGCCATCAACCGGATTATTTACAAAGTCATCACGGATCAGTCCGTCGCCCTTCAGGTCTTGAAGCAGGGAGGCCTGGATGAGATAGACCTAAGGCCGATTCAATGGGAGAAGCAGACTCAGACCAAGCGATTCGAGGAGAACTTCCGAAAGCTTGCCTATTACAGCCCGAGCTTCAGCTATATCGGGTGGAATGCTCGACGGCCGATTTTCTCGGATAAAAGAGTCCGGCGGGCGATGACAATGCTGGTCGACCGGGAACTGATCCTGAAAAAAATCCTCTTCGGGCTTGGGACAATCATTAGCGGTCCTTTTTATGTAAACAGCCCCGAGTACGACAAGAACATAAAGCCTTATCCGTATGATCCGAAAGCTGCGTTGGAGCTGCTCAAATCTGCCGGATGGAATTACCGCCCGGGTGAGGAGGTTTTGCAAAAAGATGGAAAACCATTCGAGTTCGAATTCCTGCTCTCGTCAAGTTCCAAGTTCGGAGAGCAGCTTGCGACCATGCTCCAGGAGAACCTGAAAGAGATCGGCATCACAATGTCGATCCGCAAGCTCGAGTGGGCAGTTTTCGTTCAGAGAATCGAGGAGCACAGTTTCGACGCCTGTACGATGGGCTGGTCGCTCGGATGGGAGTCCGATCCCTATCAGATATGGCATTCTTCGCAGGCAGTGGACAAAGGCTCAAATTTCGTGGGGTTCAAGGATGTGGAAGCGGACAAATTGATCGAGGAGGCGCGCAAGGAATTCGATCCGGACAAAAGACGTGAGATGTATTACCGCTTCCAGGAAATAGTTCACGACGAGCAGCCCTACACCTTTCTTTTTACGATCAGGGCGCTGGTGGTTGTCTCCAGGAGGTTCCGGAACGTCGAGGTTTACCCTTTGGGGCTTTCGCCGCTGTACTGGTGGGTGCCGAAAGAGGCTCAGAAATACAGTGACTGATGAAACGGCAAGCGCACTCGTGATGGATAATTTCCAAAAGTCCTCGAAAAACATGTTCGTGGCGCAGGGTCTGGACCGCGCTCACAATCGGCGCAAAGACCCGGACTGGATTGCCCGGGGGATGCGCGACCCCGGGTCGTTTTTCGTGGCCGTGTGGCAATCGAAAGTACTAGTTGCCGAATGCGAGGTCCCCGGGCCCGTTCTGCTCGAGTGGAAACAGTTGGAAGGGCACGCCGAAGGAGATTCCACTTTTTTCCTTGGCGAGAAGCACGGCCATTCTTATTTTGCTGTTGACTTAGATCAGGAAGCCCCCGGCGCTTTTGGCCATGTGGGGCGGTTTCGGGATCTTCGAGCCGTTGCGCCTTTGCTTTCGCGAGATGACGGAGCGCTTCTCGCTTACGCCAAAACTCTGGCGTACTGGAATGAACGCAACCATTTTTGCGGCGCCTGCGGAGGCCGAAACGAAATCAGAGAAGGCGGGCACTGCCGCGCCTGCGTGAATCCGCAGTGCGGGATTGTGCATTTCCCGCGCACTGATCCGGCCGTAATCGTTCTGATAAAGTCTGGTGAAAAGTGCCTGCTCGGAAGGCAGACCATTTGGCCTGAGCGCATGTACTCCGTTTTGGCTGGATTCGTGGAGCCGGGCGAGAGCGCCGAGGGCGCCGTGGCGCGCGAGGTTTTTGAGGAGGTCGGGCTTCTTGTCAAAAACATCCGGTATCATTCCTCGCAGCCGTGGCCGTTTCCCTGCTCGCTGATGCTGGGATTTACGGCTGAAGCCCAAGATCAGCGGATAAGGCTTGGAGATGAAGAACTGGAAGACGCGCGCTGGTTTGGACGCCGCGAACTGCGTGAAGCCGTTGAAAACGGAGTAGTAAAGCTCCCCACTCCGGTTTCGATTTCCTATCGGCTGATCGAGGACTGGTTTGACGCCGAAAGCCCGCTCTGTTTGCGTGACTTTGCGGGCCAGGGGTTTGCGATTCGAAAAGAACAATAGATAGCGTCCATCTGGAAACTCCGGATGGAACACTAGCAGTTTCCGATTCGAAAAGGAGGCATTTTTCGTACTCGCAAGGAAATCGAGGGGTTGCGCGGAGGCGTACATAATCTGGTCATTCCTCTTACCGCCTTTAGGCGGAAGGGGTACGCCGCACAAGCAAGCCCGAAGATTGACGCCGCCAGGACGGAAAAGGACCCTTTCTGGATGGAAACTAGATAAGGACGGCGTTGCCCTGGTGTCATGAACAAAGATACGCAACATAATTAGCGCCCTTAGAAGGACATGCTGATGCATGTCACCCCGGCGTAGGCCGGGGTCCAGAACTTGCCGAAATTATTGAAAATATCTTGATTCCGGCCAACCCTGCCCCGGAAGTTTCCAGTCCGGGGGCAGGGCTGACGATTTCCTGCAACATGTGATAACTTTGTTGACAACGTACTAACTCAGGACACGAGATGAAAGCCTATCTGCTCAAGAGGCTGCTCCAGATCATTCCGACCCTTCTGGGAATAACTTTTATAACGTTTGTCATTATCCAACTGGCGCCCGGAAATCCCGCGATGCTCAAACTGCAGATGGGCAAAGGGCAGGCGGAGCTGGGCAATAAGGCTTTTTCCGAACAGATAATCAAGCAGACAAAAGAACTCTACGGGTTGGACAAGCCCCTGCCGGTGCAGTACATCCTGTGGGTAAAACGCATCTTTACCCTCGATTTCGGGTTTTCGTATAAAGACCACCGGAATGTGTGGGACAAGATTTCCGAACGGCTGCCGATAACGATTCAACTCAACATAATCTCGATCTTTCTGGTCTATCTGATCGCCATACCCTGCGGCATCTATTCCTCGACTCATGAGGGGTCGTTTGCGGACAAGATATTGACTCTCGGATTCTTTTTCCTGTACTCACTTCCGAGTTTCTGGGTTGCCATGCTGCTCATAATGCTCTTAGGAGGAGGGGATTTCTGGGACATTTTCCCGGTCTACGGCATATCGTCGATAGGCAGCGAGACGATGAGCCTGCTGCCCTGGCTGCTCGACCGGATGTGGCACCTGGTGCTTCCGATTGCCTGTCTTACATACGGCGGGCTGGCTTACCTTTCAAGACTGACGCGGGCGTCTATGCTCGAGGTCATCCGGGAAGACTACGTAAGGACGGCCAGGGCAAAAGGTCTGAGCGAACGTGTGGTGATCTTCAAGCACGCCTTCCGCAATGCTCTGCTCCCGCTTATAACGCTGCTTGCCTTTCTTTTACCTTCCATGTTCGGCGGAAGCGTGATCATAGAAAGCATCTTCTCGGTCCCAGGGATGGGGCAGCTTGGGTTCGAGTCGGTCCTCAGCCGCGACTACCCCGTTATAATGGCGATTACCGCGATCTCGGCATTTCTCACCCTGATCGGACTGCTTATTTCCGATATTCTGTATGCCGCGCTAGATCCGCGTATCAAGCTGGAATAAATGAAGTGAAACTGGTTTGAAACAATGACTGATCCGGCAAAAACTCTGGATTTTCAAATTCTGGAAACACAATCAGAGGCAAAAGGGGAGGTCCCCAATACCTACTGGAAAATGGTCAGCTACCATTTCAAAAAGAGAAAGCTGGCCGTCCTTGGGTTGTGGATAACAATGTTTCTGTTTTTTGTCGCCATTTTTGCGAATTTGCTCGCGAGCGACAAACCCATCTTGTTTTACCACCAGGGCAAAGTCTATTTTCCCGCCTTTTCCGGCGCGGAAAAGGTTGGTTCGTTTGTCTGGAGAGACCTGAAGAAAAAAGCTCCCTTCCTTTACCAGCACGTTGCCGGAAAAGAAGAGGCCATAGCCATATGGCCCGTGGTGAAATATTCACCGACTGAATACAACCTGCTGGAGTACCTCGCTCCCCCCGACTCCAGGCACTGGTTCGGCACCGATGACAGCGGCCGGGACGTGCTGAGCAGAATGATCTACGGCGCGCGCATTTCTCTTTCGGTGGGTTTCGTTGCCGTAGGAATAGCGATGATCATAGGGGTCCTGTTGGGGGCGCTCGCAGGCTACTTTGGCGGGTGGCCCGATATAGTTATAAGCCGTGCAATCGAGATCATGCTCACTATTCCCACATTTTTCCTGATTATCGCTATAATTGCATTCCTGCCGCCAAGCATATACAACATCATGGTTGTAATCGGTCTGACTGGATGGACCGGATTCGCTCGGTTCGTGCGCGCCGAATTCCTCAAGCTCAAACAGCTCGACTTCATTACGGCGTTGCGCGCTCTTGGCGCTTCACACAAGCGTATAATCTTTCTACACATGCTTCCGAATGCGATGGCCCCGGTCCTTGTCTCAGCGGTCTTTGGAATTGCGGGGGCCATTCTTACAGAGTCGAGCTTGAGTTTTCTGGGGTTCGGCGTGCCGCCGCCAACCCCGAGCTGGGGCGAGATTCTTTCCCAGAGCCGTGACTATATTGAATTTGCATGGTGGCTGACCGTTTTCCCTGGGTTTGCGATATTCATGAGCATCACCGCCTACAACCTTGTAGGTGAAGGACTGCGGGACGCGATGGACCCGAAACTGTTCCGGTAACTGCCGGCCGAAGCCGGATAGATTTGTAGGATGGGTGGGGTCCCGCCAGGCGGGACGAAACCCATCGTTTGGGATGTGCATTTTGAACGCGAATTCGTATAAATTCCTATAGATAAGGGCCTCAAGCCCGTCATTCCGGCGGAGGCCGGAATCCAGATTTGTAGGATGGGTGGAGTCCCGCCAGGCGGGACGAAACCCATCGTTTGGGATGCATTTTGAACGCGAATTCGTATAACAGCCCCGATCGGATGAGTGTTTGATCTAAGAGAAGAGCGAATATGCTCCAGTTGCACATTGAAGACGAGAGGGGGATACTTACCGTTAGCAAGCTTAACCAGCAGGTGAAGGCGCTGCTGGAGGAAAGGTTCCCGTTTGTCTGGGTTAAAGGTGAGATCTCTAATTTTCGGGTCCCGGCTTCGGGACACTTTTATTTTACGCTCAAGGATGCACAGAGCCAGATCAACGCGGTCTTTTTTCGAGCGCAGAACCGCTTCCTGCGGTTTGTTCCCGAATCGGGAATGCAGGTCATTTGCCAGGCCCGTCTGAGCGTCTATGAACCCAGGGGCGAATACCAGTTAATCGTGGAGGTCATGGAACCCCTGGGGGTTGGCGACCTGCAGCTCGCTTTCGAGGCCCTGAAGAGGAAGCTTGAGGCCGAAGGTCTGTTCGACCCGGCCCGAAAGAAAGCCCTTCCGCTTTGCCCGCAGAATGTCTGCCTAATTACTTCAAAAAGCGGCGCTGCAATCAGGGACATCCTCAAGGTGCTCCAGAGAAGCCCTTATCCTGTTTCGGTCACACTTTTTCCGGTGGCTGTGCAGGGACCCGAGGCTCGGCTTGAAATTGCCGAAGCTATTGGATCGGCCAACATGCTAACCTGGCGCCATGAGTGGGATGTTGTGATTGTCGGGCGCGGAGGGGGAAGCATGGAAGACCTGTGGGCATTTAACGAGGAGGTTGTCGCGCGGGCGATTTCCGGGTCTTCGATTCCGGTAATTTCAGCGGTAGGCCACGAAATTGATTTTACAATAGCAGATATGGCTGCGGACCTCCGAATGCCCACACCGACCGGTGCGGCCGAGTGGGTGGTTAAGAGGCTCGAGCAGTTCCATCGCGACCTGCATGGCGGCAGGGATCGGTTGGTCCAGATCATAAAGGCAAGGCTCGAGAATCTGGCCTTGAGGCTCAAATACCTGGCGAGCCGGATAACGCATCCCAAAAGGCGCCTCGAGAATCTGAGGCTCACTCTCGATGATCGTCTTCAACGCCTGACTCTTGCCATCCGGAGGCGCCTTGAGAAGATGCGCATTTCGTACAGCCATCTGGGCGGCAGGCTGCTGTATCTGAATCCGGAGGCCCGCATCCAGAGAGGCCGGGCGGAGCTAAACCGCCTGTGCAAAGAGCTTACGCTCCATCATCACCGGATTTTAGACGGATACAGGCTCAGGTATGAGCATAACGTCTCGCGTCTTGGGGTGCTTAGTCCACTTTCCGTTCTTTCGCGAGGGTATTCGATTACGTATAGAATCACGGATGGCAAAGTGATCAGGAGCTACACGGAAACCGGGCCTGGAGATCGCGTTGTTGTGCGGCTTGCCGGCGGCCGGCTGGAGTGTATGGTCGAGAAGGCATCCCGCGCCCGCCCCGTTTCGCGGAGCGTCGAGAATAAGCGGTCGCCTTCCGCGCTCCGCGATGTGAAGCTATCTGAGTGATATATGTAAGTATATCATACGAGGCCGAAAACGTTCAGACCGAATAGGAAGGGTGACTCCGTGGCTAAGAAAAAAAGCGATCTGTTTGAAGAGGCTCTGAAAAAGCTTCAGGATCTCGTGGAAAAGCTGGAGAAGGGGGACTTGCCACTTGAAGAGGCAATGGAATGTTTCTCCGAGGGGATTCGAACTGCCCAGTTTTGCCACAAGAAACTCGAAGAGGCCGAAACCAAGGTACAGATGCTCCTTAAAGACCAGCAGGGCGGGTGGGAATCCGCGCCTTTCGAGGCTGTTCAGACGAACTCGGGACAAAAGGGGTAACTCTGGGACTTGGGCGAGTTGCGCCGGAAATACGCTTAACTACTTGTGACTGGAAGTTGCAGCCTGGCCATGTTATTATACTTTTATATCTCTTAATCTTTAGCAGGGTGATGAAAAAGGATTAGAATTCCCACAGCAGGACGAAAGACCCTATGGACGTCACCCCGGCGAAAGCCGGGGTCCAGTGGCTTTTGCTTTAAAATCAATTAGTTGGGAAACAGCCTGGATTCCGGCTTCCGCCGGAATGACGAAATCATTAGCAATTTTCAGGCCTTTCTCCCACCGGAGAACCCTTTTTCATCACCCTGTTAGGTTTTTTGCAAAGGCAACCCGTACTTTAGGCTCCTATGGGTGAATTCGACCTGAAAACTTATTTAAGCCGGCGGAAGCAGCTTGTTGATGGGTCGCTGGAGAAAATTTTTCCCGTCGCCTCCGGGCTTCAAAAAAGAGTAATCGAAGCTGCCCGCTACAGCCTGTTTGCTGGGGGAAAGCGGCTGCGTCCGATCCTGTGTCTGGCATCGGCGGAAGTGGTAGGCGGCGATGTTGAGCCGGTCCTTCCGGCTGCTTGCGCCCTTGAGATGATTCACACTTATTCTCTGATCCATGATGACCTGCCCGCCATGGACAATGACAATTTCAGGCGAGGGGTTCCTACCAATCACAAAGTGTTCGGGGAGGCGATCGCCATTCTGGCAGGAGACGCTCTCTTGACGGAAGCTTTTGAATATTTCGCGCTCAGCGGTGTGAGTCCGCACAAAGTAATGGAAGTGATCCGGATTGCCGTCAAGGCTGCTGGCTACAGGGGAATGATAGGAGGACAGGTAATCGATCTGGAATGTGAAAACCGAAAGGTAGACCTCGCGACAGTTGAGTACATGCACATTCATAAAACGGGAGCTTTGCTTTCGGCCTCACTTGAGATCGGGGCCGTTCTTGGCGGTGGGGAACAAGTGCAGACGAGTGCGCTAAAGAATTACGGCCATCACATCGGGCTTGCGTTTCAGATTACTGACGATCTTCTTGACGTTGAGGGAGACCCCGCACTCATGGGCAAGACACCGGGATCAGACGCCGCCAAAAACAAAATGACTTATCCCGCCCTGCTGGGCATTGCCCAATCCAGGGATGCAGCAAAGGAGCATGTGGAGAATGCACTTGAGGCGCTGGCGGGTTTCGACGTAAGGGCTGAACCGTTGAGGGCCATCGCCCGGTACTTGTTGGTGCGCAGAGGATAATTCGGATAAAATATCTTGACTTATATCCGGATTTTTCATTAATTGATGGAGACTGACGAGGCAAGACATCTAATTAGAGGGGTTAAATTGAAAAACAAAACGATGGGCAAAGCGAGCCTTTCCTGTATCGAACTTCCCCATCAGCTAAAAAGTCTATCTTACCAGCAACTTCTCGATTTAGCTGAAGAAATACGTGCTCGAATCATAGGCACTGTTGCCGAAAACGGCGGGCACCTTGCTCCCTGTCTCGGTGTAGTGGAACTGACAATAGCTCTTCATTACGTATTCGATGCCGCATACGACCGTTTCATATGGGACGTGGGCCATCAGGCTTATGCACACAAGCTTCTGACCGGGCGCCAAAAGGAATTTGGTTCCCTGCGTCAGTACGGCGGAATAAGTGGTTTCCCCAAGCGCTCCGAGAGTAGGTATGACGCTTTCGGGACAGGCCACTCCAGCACTTCGATATCCGCCAGCTTGGGTATTTCGGTAGCCAATCATCTTAAGGGAAGCCAGGCTCGGGCGATTGCCGTGATTGGTGACGGCAGCATGACCGGAGGAATGGCTTTCGAGGGACTCAATAACGCCGGGGACCTCGCCAGAAACCTCATTGTGGTCCTCAACGACAACGAGATGTCCATTTCTCCCAATGTTGGCGCTCTTTCTTCATTTCTGAGCCGCAAGCTTTCGGGAAAAACCTTGATGTATTTGAAGCGGGAGATGGAGGATGTCCTCAAATCGATCCCCGGAATCGGCCCGAATATCCTTCAGGTGTTGAGGCGCAGCGTCGATTCGCTGATCAGCTTTTTTACCCCTGGAATGCTGTTTCAGGCCCTCGAGTTTCAGTATATCGGCCCTATAAACGGGCATCGTCTCGACAGATTGATAAACACATTTGAAATAGCGCGCAATGTGGACGGTCCTGTTCTGATTCATGTGCTGACCAAAAAAGGAAAGGGCTACGCGCCTGCTGAAAAGGACCCCACGAGCTTTCACGGGGTGGGGCCCTTTGATATAGCAACCGGCAGGAGCGTTAACTCCACCAGCCTTTCCTATACCAAAATTTTCGGGAGGGCCATGAAGAAGTTGGCTGACACCAACCCCAAATTGATCGGCATTACGGCCGCAATGATCGAGGGTACTGGGCTCGACTGCTTCGCCAAGACCTTTCCCGACCGGTTTTTCGACGTCGGTATCGCAGAACAACATGCTGTAACCTTTGCGGCCGGTCTTGCCACGGAGGGTTTCAAACCGGTGGTGGCCGTCTACTCCACTTTTCTCCAGCGAGCTTATGACCAGATATTGCACGATGTCTGCCTTCAGAACCTTCCGGTGGTATTTTCGATGGACCGCTCCGGGATAGTGGGCGAAGATGGGCCGACGCACCATGGTCTGTTCGACATGTCGTATCTGCGCTCTATGCCTAATATGGTGGTGATGGCCCCAAAGGATGAAAACGAGCTTCAGCATATGTTGAAGACGGCGGTCGATCATGACGGTCCGGCTGCCGTGCGCTATCCCAGAGGAAACGTGATAGGCGTAAAGCTCGATGACGAACTCAGGTCACTGGAGATCGGGAAGGGCGAACTGCTGCGGCCGGGGAAAGATTTGGCCATCGTGGCCATCGGTTCCACGGTGCAGAGTGCAATTGAAGCCGCTGAGCGGCTCGATTCGCAAGGAATCGAGGCGGCAGTCATAAATGCCCGGTTTGTAAAGCCTCTTGACCGTGAATTGATCATGACCTGGGCTAAAAAGACGGGCAGGGTTATTACTGTTGAGGAGAACACACTCCAGGGCGGCTTTGGAAGCGCGGTCCTGGAAATGTTCGAGGAAGAATCGTTTTTCCCGAAGGCATTAAAGCGTTTGGGCGTATCGGATTTTTTTGTTCCTCATGGAAGCCAGACCATATTGAGAAATCTCTGTGGAATCGACGCCGATGCCATTGAGAGTGCTGCCCTTAAATTGTTAGATTTCAGTCATGGCCAAGTCCTCAGAGCGATTGGACAAACTGCTCGTCGATAAAGGTTTTGCCCCTACTCGCGAACGCGCCCAATCGCTTGTCCTGGCTGCAAAAGTCCTGGTGAACGGCCAGGTTCTGACCAAAGCCGGACAAAAAGTCCCCAAAGACTCAGAGATCCGCATTATCGCGGACGCAATCCCGTACGTAAGCCGGGGCGGGCTGAAGCTAGAACATGCGATCCGTGCGTTTTCAATCGAGGTTTCCGGCCGGATTGCCATGGATGTCGGCTCTTCAACGGGAGGTTTTACTGATTGCCTGCTCTCATTCGGAGCACGCAGGGTCTATGCAGTTGATGTTGGATATGGCCAGCTTGCGCTCAAACTGAGGAACGACCCCCGTGTGATTCCGCTTGAAAGGAAAAACATCCGGTACCTGCCTGCCGAACTCATACCCGAGCCTGTTCAGATAGCCGTCATCGACACGTCGTTCATCTCTCTCAAGCTGGTGATTCCATCTGTGCTCAATTTTCTGGAAGCCGAAGCGGTGCTCGTCGCACTCATAAAACCGCAGTTCGAAGCAGGCCGTGAGCATGCATCGAAGGGCGCAGGAGTCATTCGGGACCCCCGCATACACGAGGAGGTGTGCGATGCGCTGGCTAAATTTACAGCTGGGCTTGGATTTGAGGTGATTGGAATAATTCCATTCCCCATACTGGGGCCGAAGGGAAACCGGGAATTCCTCATGGCGGCGGTTGCGCCCAAACATCGGTAAGAACGGCATGCGCATTCATCTGGTATTCGTCGGCAAGACGGCCTTCCGGGACATAGAGTCTGCAATAGGCCGTTACCTGGAAAGACTTCAGCATTACTGTCCGGTGGAGATTCACTACGTAAAGGCGGAGAAGATCACAGCGGCTGCTGGGGATCGGCTCGTCCGTGAGCGTGAGAGCGAGCGCATACTGAAACTGGCGGGACGCCAGGGACATCTGATCGTGTGGGACCAAAGAGGGCGCGATCTCGATTCCACCGGGCTGTCAAAGCTGATGGAAAAACTGATAGCCTCGGCAATATCGGACCTCTGGATGGCAGTGGGCGGACCGGTCGGCCTATCCGGCCAATTGCTGAAAAGCGCCCACGACGTGCTCTGTTTGTCGAAGATGACCCTTCCCCACGACCTCGCCCGCCTGGTGCTCGTTGAGCAGCTCTACCGCGCTTTAACGATTATAAAAGGCGAGCCTTACAATAAGTAAGCCAAGGTGCGTAGACGGCGAAAAGCAAAAGCTGAGGCTATGCTCGAAAGCCTCAGCTCCGGTTACGCGCTAGACGGCGACAACTTCGGTGACCTCGGGGATTTCCTGCTTAATGATTCGTTCGATACCCGATTTCAAAGTCATCTGGCTCATGGGGCAGCCCCGGCAGGCCCCGGTCAGCCGCACTTGGACAACAGAACCATCTACCCCTATCAACTCAACGCTTCCGCCGTCTCTCTCCAGCATGGGTCTTATCTTGGCAAGCGCTTGCTCGACCTTCTCACGCATCTGTTTCCTCCGGTCAGGATGATTGTCAGAATTGGATCATTTCGGCACAAGATAACATATAAAAGAAGAAGGGAAAACAAAATCCTGTCTATAATGCGGCTGGTTTCACCTGACTTATTCATTCTCAGGCCTGTCCGAAGGCCTCCCGCGAACGCCCCGTCTCGCGGGTGGGTGGGCGGGCTGTCGAGAATGAGCGGTCGGCCTCCGCGCTACGCTATCAGGACTGAGTGCTGAGGACTGAGAGTGAAACCCTGACATCATTTTCGCTTCACTTTCTGATGCGCTTAAAATTTGGCTTGCCTTCAAACGCACCACACTTTCTGTCTGTACTGTCTGCATGGCTGCCCGCACGGTCGCCGCTTTTGCTCAGTCCTCAGTCCTCAGTCCTCAGTCCTGCTTCTCTGCATGTCTGTGCGCGCGGTCGCCGCTTTTGCTCAGTCCTCAGTCCTCAGTCCTGCTTCTCTGCATGGCTGCGCGCACGGTCGCCGCTCTTATCATGTCAGGCGCATTTTTTTTCGAGCAGGGTATTATATAAGTCTATCATACGACGCAGACTATTTTCGTAATGCAGCCACTGGGAATGGAATTGAACTTTAGTATTGTTTTCAGTAGAATGCGAGATTGTTGAAAGAGATAGGTGTTTTGCAAACTCATTGAGAGGTAGACCGTATGGCTGATTATCAACTTTCGGAGATCATTTCACCCGATCAGCTCAGCAGGTGTGTTGATCACCTGGCGAAGCGGATAAACCTTGACTATAAAGGCAAAAATCTTGTCCTGATCGGTATTCTTAAGGGGGCCTTTATTTTTATGGCCGATTTGGCAAGGCGTCTTGATCTTCCCGTTAAATTGGACTTCGTGCGCCTGGCCAGCTACGGGGATAAGAGCCAGACTTGTGGAAATGTCAGGATCACAAAGGACGTAGAGCTTCCTTTACAGGGAAGCCATGTGCTGGTCGTCGAGGATATAGTCGACTCCGGTGTCACTCTCAAGTGGTTCCTTGATTATGTCTCAAACCTGGGCCCTGAATCCGTAAAGGTATGCGCTCTTTTGGATAAACTTGAGCGCCGTGAGGTCGAAGTTCCCATCGATTATATTGGAATGACGGTGGCCAAGGGTTTTCTGGTCGGCTATGGACTGGATTTCTCCGAGAATCACAGGAACCTGCCGGCGATCTATGAAGTTGTGTTCGACAAGACCGTCTCGGGACAATATTCGTCTGCGGAAGGAAAATGATAGATGGCCACAATGGTGATAACCTGTGAGTCCTGTGGAGCAAGGTTTCGAATCGATTCCGACAAACTCAACAAACCTCGCAACAAGGTGAGGTGTTCCAAGTGCAAGAACATATTCCTAGTCGAACAGCCCGATGAAAGCGACCTCATTCATATCGAAATTTCCGAGGAGGAAAGCGCTTTCATTCCCGGGACCATCCATGAGGAAATTCGCAAGGCCACCGCACCGGCAAGTAGGGAAGGGTGGTCTTTAAAGAAAAAGATCTTGCTTGCCGGAGTTGCCGCCGTCATCATAATTGTTATTGTTGCTTTTGTTTTCGGGCCGGGAGGTTTGCGTCCGGTTTTAACGAGCAAAAGCCCTCCCGCAGAGCCTGCAAAGCCTGTCATAACGATCACTGACAGCGTTCAGGCTTACTACCTGGAAAACGTGCACTCCGGGCAGGTGCTCGTAATTGAGGGCGAAGTGCTCAACGAATCCGACAAGCCCGTCAGTTTCGTGATGATCGAAGGAAAACTGTTCAACAGCAAGGATACGGTCGCACAAATCCAGCGTTGCTATGTGGGCAATTCTTTCACGCGCAAAGAAATAACTAACCTCAATCTCTCTGAGATGCAGGAAAAAATGATGAACCCGGAGGGCAAAAACCTCAAAAACGTCCGGATTCCTCCGGCCGGAAAGGCGCCGTTCATGCTCGTTTTCCATAATCTTCCCGAGGTGAGTACCCTCAGCAACTACAGTGTCAATGTCATCAGTTCGAAATTTGACTAATCCAAATGCCTTTCAAACTCCTTTCTTGTTTATGAGCCAACTTATTGAAGTAACGAAAAGAATTGACAAGGGCGCGGTTTAAGTGTAAAAAGGCCCCTGTCCAAGCTCCTGAAAAAATAGGCAAAAAAAATATTCCCAAGAGGCCTCAATCATGCTGGATGTGAAATTCGTGCGAGAAAACATCGGGCTGGTGCGACAGATGCTGAAAAACCGCCAGTCTGACCTGGACCTTGAGCCCTTTTTGGAACTGGACGAAATAAGGCGGCGCATTTTGGTCGATGTGGAGCAGAAAAAGCACCGGCGAAATGTTGCGTCCGAGGAAATATCCAAACTGAAAAAAGAGAAAAAAGACGCCTCGAGTCTCGTAGAGGAAATGAAGGAACTAGGCGGGCAAATCAAAGTACTCGATGAGCAGTTGGCCGAAGTGGAGCATAAGTTCAGGGACCTTCTCCTGATCATCCCGAATATACCCGACAGCTCGGTGCCTGTTGGCATCGATGAGAAGGACAACAAGCAAATTCGTACCTGGGGGGAAAAACCGGCTTTCGATTTCAAGCCCAAGCCTCACTGGGAAATCGGGGAGAGGCTTGGAATTCTTGATTTCGAGCGTGGCGCAAAAATTACCGGCGCGCGGTTCACTCTCTATTGGGGCGCCGCCTCTGCATTGGAACGCGCTTTGATCTGCTTCATGATCGACATTCATACAAAGCGCCACGGCTATACCGAAGTCCTTCCGCCATTCATGGTGAACAGCACGAGCATGAGGGGCACCGGGCAGCTTCCTAAGTTCAGGGAGGACCTGTTCAAGATCGACGGATGGGATTATTGGCTTGTTCCAACCGCAGAAGTGCCCGTTACCAATATTCACAGCGAGGAGATTCTCGAGGAGTCCGTTCTGCCCCGGTACTATACGGCCTATACTCCCTGCTTTCGCTCCGAAGCCGGTTCTCACGGAAAAGACACCCGCGGTCTGATAAGGCAGCATCAGTTTAACAAGGTCGAACTCGTCAAATTCACCAGCCCTGAGGATTCATACCCTGAGCTTGAAAGACTTCTCAAGGACGCGGAAACAATTCTTCAGGAACTGGGAATCCACTATCGGGTCGTTCTGCTTTGCACCGGCGACACGGGCTTTTCCTCATCCAAGACTTACGATATAGAGGTGTGGCTTCCCGGCCAGGATACATACCGGGAAATATCATCTTGCAGCAACTTTGAGGATTTTCAGGCAAGACGCGCCAATATCCGTTTCCGCCGAAACGGGCGAAACCGTACGGACCTGGTTCATACGCTCAACGGGTCGGGGCTGGCAGTTGGGCGAACTCTTGTGGCTATTCTTGAAAACTTCCAGCAGGAGGACGGAACTGTCGTTATCCCTGAGGTTTTGCGTCCATATATGGGAAACATGAAGGTGATCGAAAAGCTGCGCTGATTTACTTTTTAAGGAGTCCCTATCATGACTAAGAGTGAGTTGATCGAGGCATTGGCCAAGGCAGAGGGGATCACGTTGAAAGCTGCAGAAACCGCGGTCAACGTAACGTTTCAGAGTATGGAACAGGCGCTCGTTAGCTCGGACCGTCTGGAAATCCGTGGGTTCGGTAGCTTTAAGGTGAAAGACTATGAGGGATATAAGGGCAGAAACCCCAAAACCGGCGCCTTGATTGAAGTCTCGTCCAAGAAATTGCCCTTCTTCAAAGTCGGCAAAGAACTCAAGGAAAGAGTCAACGGAGCCGATGTTATCGATGCCCCGGTCAGGGTGAAGTGAATAAAAAACCTGTCAGTGTGTGATCGCAAGTCTGTCAAAATCACCGGTATAGACTTCCTCGAGCAGATCCACCCTTTCGATCCGGCTCATCGGAGTTCCCTCGCGACACCACTCTATCATCCTTTCGACCTTGTCCGACTCTCCTTCGAAAACCGCCTCCACTCTGCCATCAGGCAGGTTTCGAACCCATCCCGTGACTCCGATCAGGTGCGCGGCGTCACGGGCATATGCCCGGAAGAAAACGCCCTGGACCCTTCCCGTGATCCAGACGTGCACCCGATGTTTTTTCATTTAGACCTCCGCTGGAAGAGTGTTCTCATCGAACATCCCGATAAATTCATCCTCGTTCATTATCCTTACTCCCAGCTTCTGAGCCTTGGCCAGTTTGGAGCCGGGGTCCGTGCCGGCGACGACGACTCCGGTTTTCTTGCTGACGCTGTCCGTAACCCGTGCACCTTTTGCTGCCACTTTCTCCCCAGCCTCCTGTCGGGTCATTGAGGAAAGTGCCCCGGTGAACACAACTGTTTTCCCTAACCAAAAACCGCTCTGAACGGGGCGGGCAGGCTGTGGATTTTCAACTGTCACTCCGAAATCCGCCAGATTATCTATCAGCCTGCCGTTCTCCGGGTTTGAAAAGTAAGTCACTACAGCAGTGGCAACTTTTTCTCCGATTCCCTGAATCTGCTGCAATTGCTCAGGCTGCGCCGAACGGATATCCTCAATAGAGTCGAAAGAGTTGGCAAGAAGGTCGGCAATGAAGGTTCCCACGTGGCTAATGCCCAGCGAGTACAGGAACCTGGAAAGCGTTGTATGTTTGCTCCCATTGATTGCGTCGAGCAAATTTCGAGCAGATTTGTTCCCGAAGCCGGGAAGATTTTCGAGGTCTTCCATCCGGAGCCTGTAAAGGTCCGAAACGTTTCGGATAATCCCGCTGTCGATGAACTGCGATACTATCCGTTCGCCAAGACCGTTTATGTCCATGGCGTCGCGGCTTGCGAAATGCACGATCGAACCTTTGATTTGAGCCGGACAGTTACGGTTCACGCACCTGTGGAAGGCCTCATCGGGCAGCCGCACTACCTGGGCGCCGCAGGCGGGACACCGCTCCGGCATCCGGAAAGGTTTTTCCTCTCCCGTTCTTCTCGATTTAATTACCTCGATCACCTCAGGGATTACGTCACCAGCCCTGTGAAGGATAACGGCGTCGCCCTTTCGGATGTCTTTTCTTTCGATTTCATCGATATTGTGGAGTGTTGCGCGCTTGACTGTAACCCCACCTACCAGGACGGGGTTAAGAAAAGCCACCGGAGTAATAATTCCAGTCCTGCCGACGTTCACGCGGATATCCTGCACGTGAGTCTGTGCCTCGTCCGGACTGAATTTTAGGGCGATCGCCCAGCGAGGGCTGCGGGATTTATCGCCGAGCTGTCTTTGCCAGACCAGGCTGTTTACTTTTATTACCACCCCGTCAATCTCGTAGGGAAGGTATTCACGCTCTTCAACCATTTTTTCATAGTAGCCGACGGCTTCCCCGATGCCATGGCAGAGCCGCGATCCGGGATTTACCGGAAGTCCCCAACGTTTAAGCTGGTTAAGCATTTCGATCTGCGTCACGAACTCTTTTTCAGCCTCAAACGTTCCTATGCCGTAGAAGAAGGCGCGAAGGGGCCGGCTGGCCGTAATGGATGGGTCAAGCTGGCGAAGAGACCCTGCGGCTGCGTTCCTTGGGTTGGCGAAAAGAGGCTCGCTGCGTTTGCCTCGTTCTTCGTTGAGAGCTTCGAA